>DATNCY010000227.1:0-6707 GCA_035553375.1 Gemmataceae bacterium | reverse complement strand
GGCCATGCGTGACGATGCTATCGATGCGGCGATTCAACTCCGCCTTGGTCTTTCGTTCGTAGGAATGGCCCGTTTTCGGACCGATTAAGTGCGCAAGTGTCATGCCTTCTTTTTTCAGGGCCGTAGCCATCATGTCGGCGGCTTGTTTCTGGCGATCGATTTCGCCGCTGTAGGCGACGGTCGGACAGTTGAACAGATTGACCGCGTAGTCGGTGCAGTCGTACCAGTGCCAGAGTTTTTTCTCGTACCACGTCGGCGCGACCTTTTCGTTCTGGAAGACCTTCAAGAAGTCGGCCGTTTCGCTGAAGCCGGCGCCCGGCGCGGCGGCCGCCCATAGGCCGGGATAATGAACGGCGAATTGCCAGCACGCCGCGCCGCCCATCGAGAAACCACGCATGACGATGCGGTTCTCATCGATGGGATAATGTTTGCGGACGTGAGCCAGCGCTTCCAGACAATCGATTTCGCCGGCGAACCTGTTGGCGTTGCAGTAGCGGCCATAGAGATGCAGAACAAAGGCATTTTTCGGCGTGAACTCGCCGGGCGACGATTGCCGGCCGTTGAGGAACGATAGCTCGGTCAGGTTCTCGCCGCGACCGTGGCACCACAAGTCCAGGCGATGCTCATAGGGGCTGTTGACCTGATACGACGCCGGCACCACCAGGCCATAAGGTTGTACGGAACCATCGATCTTCGATAGATAGCCGCGCGCCACCAGGCCGGCGGCCGTCGTCCACGGCGTCTGGCCTTGGCGCAACTGCTGGGCGCGTTTGCTGCCCTGATCGAGTAGCTTGCGAGCGATCGCAACCTCGGCGGGACGATAAAATTCGTTGTAGGTCAGGGCGTAGCGAACGGCGTTGTGGAAGATTTGCACATCCGGCAACAATTCGCGCAGCGCCGGTTTCGCCTTGAGATCCTGCCGCAATCGCTCGATTTCCTTGCCCAGCGTGTCGGCGGCGGTTTGCAGATCGTTCCGATCACCATCGGCGACTTTGATGCCGGCCGGCGGCACCGGCCGTACCTTGTCGGGCAAGTTATCGCCGGGACCATCGGCATGAAGTAGGGACGCAAAAAACAGAGCGGACAGCGCCAGCAAGCGTTTCGCCACGGGACCTCCTCAATGAGATAGGGCGCGATGCGGGATCACTTATCCTGTTGTAGTGAGAAGACGCCGGCGGAGGAGTCAACGGACGACGGCCAAACAATCCGATGAGGTAAGCTTTCCCTGATATGCCAGCCCGTCCAGCGCATTCTCTCTGGGTTCGCCGGTTCCACTCGCCTCGCCGCTTGCCATTTGCCGAATCATAGGGTGTCAGAGGCACTAACCGAATAGGTTGCCAGCCCGCAGCGCCAGCAAGGGAATGTCCCTTGCTGGCGCTGCGGGCTGGTCGAAAAGTTCGTGCCTCGAAAGGACGCGACGGGCGTAAGACAGGGAGACAGGGTTATGAAGATCAAGGCCGTGATCTTGATGATGGTCCTCGCGGCGAATCTGGCGTTCCTTCGTGCGGCCCAGGCTCAATCGTCGGACCTCACCTCTCGAGCGGAACCCCAGAAATCTTCGACCAACTGGACCACGGTCTCGTCGCCGGGCGTTTCGGCGCTGGCGACGCCCGCATCCCTCATCCAGTACGCCCCTTCCGCGGGGTGCGCCTGTCCGGGGAACAAAAGCGGTTCCTGTTTGCATCGCCTGCTTGAGTGGGCCACCTATTGCCCCAAGGAACGCATCGGCTGCTGTCATTCGTGCAACAGCTGCACCTACAAGGGCGTGGTGCCGCTCTACCTATTTTTTGGCCGTACGTGTGCGACTGGCTCCGGCTTGCATGCCACTTTCCCCAACCCAAGTTGCTGCCACGGCTGCACCAATTGCGCGGCCGGCTCGCCTGCCGGTTGCAAGTGAATCGACGAACCTCCTTCACCCCGTCACGACAGACCCCGGACTTGCGCCGGGGTCTGTTCGTTTTTCCGCAGTCTGCCAGCCCGCAGCGCCAGCAAGGGATTCCCTTGTTGGCGCTGCGGGCTGGCAGACCCTGTTTTGCCGGAAGTCCTTATAATCAGAATAATCGCCCGCATCGCCAGAGATGATCGGATGTTCGCCACGCCACAACCCGCACGCACCGAGGATTGGGCACCCGCCTTCCGCCTGATCTTCAGTCACCTCAGCCCCGAGGAGCGCGAACAGCGCTGCGCCAATGCTCTGCACCTGATTCAGCAGGGCGAACTCGATCCACAAAGCATCTTCGTTCTGCGCGGCGAGATGGGGCTGTGCGGCGCGATCGTGTGTCTACCGGTTCCGGGCGGCAGCGCCCTCGTCTGGCCGCCCGCCGCCGTGGGACCGCTGCGTGACACGATCGAAGATGCGCTGGTGCATCACGCAACCGCTTGGCTGCGGCAGCGCGGCGTGAAACTCGCGCAAACGCTGTTGGTTTCCGATGAAGTCGCCCTCGCCGCCTCGCTGGAACGCAATGGCTTCACGGCCATCACGCGCCTGTGGTACATGCGGCACGATCTGAATGTGCCGGTTCACTGCCTGGATACCCCCGCTCGCCTGGATTATCAGCCGTTCGACGATGGTGCCGTCTTTCGGCACACGCTGACGCGCACCTACGAGAACACACACGATTGCCCGGAGATCAACGATGTACGCACCATCGACGAGGTGCTGGAAGGCCATCGCGCCCAGGGCGTGTTCGATCCGACGCGCTGGTGGTTGGCTCTCGATGCCGGTCGGCCGGTGGGCGTGCTGATTCTGACGGAAATGCCGGAAAACGGCGACTGGGAAGTTGCCTACATGGGCGTGACGCCCGAGGCACGCCGGCGTGGTTTTGGCCGCGAGATTCTTCTGAAAGCGCTCTGCGAGGCCCGCGCCGCCGATGCGCCGGCCGTCACGTTGTCCGTCGATGCCCGCAATCAACCGGCATGGAATCTTTATCGCCACGTTGGTTTCGAGCCACTCGATCAACGCACAGTCTATCTGGCGGTCTGGCGCTGAGAGCCTGTCCTGTAAGCCCCTCTCCCCTGTACTCGGGGGAGAGCCTGAGGCCGTTCGTCAACCTTCCCTTGCCGGCGCTGCGGGCTAGTTGGCGTCTGCTCACCGTGCCGAGAATGGCGCGCTCCCCTCATCGCTCACACACGAAAAGATATCGTCTGCTGTTGGCGATCGGCCATCCGCGGTTTAGAATTGCCCGTCCCAGCGTATGACCCTACCGGAGCGGGTATCCGTCCTGTCCGCAGGCGTTTTCTCTCTTCCGAGCCGACCTCGTTTCACCTTCGCAGAGCAACTGCGCGCCGGGGAGGATCCTCTTGACTGTCCGCGAACGCGAAGTGGTGCAGGCGCTGGAGCAAGAGCTTGTCCGGCGCATCGGCGAACCTCGCTACAAGCTATGGTTCGCGGGGCGCACCCGTTTTCAGTGGGAAGACGAGCAGCTGACCGTCGGCGTACCCAATCGGCATTTCGGCGAATGGGTCGAAAAGAACTTCGGAGCCGCCACGGTCGCCGCCGCGCAAGAAGTCTTCGGCCAAACCATGCAGGTCCGTTTCGTCATCGATCCGGAACTGTTCCAGGCAGCGCGACGCGAACAAGATGAGGTCCGCCAATCTCACGCCGAAGAACCCGCCACGCCCGAACCCCCTCGGCCCAAAACGCGCGGCCAAACCAAACAGAAAGCGCATCCACAGTCCCACAAGACCATTGAGGAACCGAAGCCGGCGCCTCAGCCCGCGCCTTCCGAGAAGGTGCGCGAAGCGCCTCGGCGCGCCCGCCGCTGGCATCGCCTGAGCGATTTCGTCGTCGGCACCTGCAACCGAGTGGCGCACGCGGCCGCGTTGAGCGTGATCGAAGCGCCGGGCGAGGGGGCCAATCCCATTGTCCTGCATGGTCCGGTCGGCACCGGCAAAACGCATTTGCTGGAGGGCATCTACGCCGGTCTGCGCCGCGCGCATGCCGATTGGCGCGTCCTCTATCTAACCAGCGAGGATTTCACCAATCGGTTCGTGCAGGCGATGCGGCTGAACAAGCTCACGAGCTTCCGCAAGCAATTCCGCGAGTGTGATGCGCTGATGGTGGACGATCTGCACTTCCTGGCCTCCAAGCGCGCGACGCAGGCAGAGTTTCTGCACACCTTCGACGCCCTGCAAGCGGACGGCCGGCAGATGGTGCTGACATGCGATTGTCATCCGCGTTTGGCCGACGATTTCACGCCGGAATTGACCGACCGTTTGCTCGGCGGTGTCATCTGGGGGTTGACGCCGCCCGACGCCGTCACACGGTTGGAGATTCTGCGCGGTAAATCATCGCTCAAGGGAGAGACGCCGCTGCCCGACGAAGTGCTGAAATTCCTGGCGAGCCAACTGCGCGGCAACGTCCGCGAACTGGAAGGCGCGCTGCACAGCGTCCGCCATTACAGCCGCGTCACGGGGCGGCGCGTGGATGTTCTGCTGGTGCGTGAGGCGTTGGCCGATCTACTCCGCCATGCGGTTCGTGTCGTGCAGCTGGCCGACATTGATCGCGCGGTGTGCGGCGTTCTGCGACTCGACAACGGCGTACTTCAATCGAAGGGACGTGCGTGGGCGGTGAGCCATCCGCGCATGGTGGCCATGTTCCTATCGCGCAAACACACGGCCGCATCGTACAGCGAGATCGGCAAGCACTTCGGTGGCCGCAATCACAGCACGGCCGTCGCCGCCGAGAAAAAAGTACGCCAGTGGTTCGACACCGATTCCGAGCTGGCCCTCGGTCAACGGCGCATCCGCGTGCGTGAACTGATCGAACGTGTCGAGCGCGATTTGCTGCGCTGAGAACCCAATGATTTGCCAGCCCGCAGCGTCAGCAAGGGAATCCCTTGCTGACGCTGCGGGCTGGCAAAAAAGTTAGTGTCTCTTGGCGCGAAACCGCAACTGGCGTCAACTCAGGCGCTCTGCGCATCCGCGCGAAAGTTTGCCGGTTATGCCGGATCTGCTCAAAAGGCAAGGTCCGCCTGCGGATAGACCTGGCGTTTTTACCGCACTTCTTTGGCGTGGCGGTCGATTCTAATTGTGCCGGATGCGGCGCTGCTAGGAAAGACAAGGCCGCATCGCGTTACACTCACCCCCGCACGGGTATCGGATAAAGGGGACGATGGACCGCCCCCGGTTACTCCCGTGAACGCAATGGGGTCTTCCCTGTGAAAGGAGTCGCGATGAAACGGATCGGCTTGATGGCGTGCGCCGTGCTGGGACTGGCCCTGAGTACCAGCGCCTCTCACGCCAGCTGGGGTGCCTTGGGCTATAGCGGCTATCAACCCTGCTGGAACATCTTCGCCAAGCGCTACAAGTGCCTCACGCCCGAAGAGGAACGCTTGCAGAAGTTTTGGCACGACTATTATGACGCTCTCAAGAACTACTACTGTGCCCTGGATCACATCGACTGGGTGGCTTACTACAAGAACCACGGCTACCAGATCAACGCCGGTTGCGGCGGTGGTCCGGGCGGCGGCTGCTGTGGCCGCATCAACTATGCTCCGGTCTTCGTGGTTCCCGGCATGCAGTGGGCGGCTCCCAACAATTGCACGGGTGGCCCTCCGACCGGCCCCGGTTGCGCCGGCGGTCCTGGCATGATGCCTGGGATGATGCCTGGGCCGGGCGGGTATTAAGCGATCGATTCGACATCCGCTATCCGTGCCCTGGGGCCGGCGCTCGCGCAAGCGGACGTCGGCCTCTTGTCATTGCTCCTCACATCGCGCATTTTCCGCGCCGTCCGCGCGATCGTCGTGAAAATTCTCGTCGAAGTGTGTGCCATCCCGCGCCGGTTCCTCGTTCGTGGGGTAGGCTCCAATGCCGAAAGGTCTTTGCTGCCTTCGGCGGGAACTTCCCTCACGAAAGGAGTCGCGATGAAAGGATGTCGTCTGTTGTTCGGCACCTTCCTGGGTCTCGCCCTTGGCGCGAGTCTGGCTCAGGCAGCCCCGCAATGCGGCTGTTATTATCCGCCGATCCCGCAAGCGCCCGACATGTGTAATCCCGGTTACTACTGGGCCAACTGCTGCGGCATGATCTACGGTCCAAGCCACTGTGTCCGGCCGCCGTATGGGCCATTCCAGGGCATGGTGCCGGGACCGCCGCCGCCGCGCTGCGGTCCCGGCGGTCCCGGCGGTCCTGGTGGTCCCGGCGGCCCTGCTGGTTCGCCGACGTTCCCCACGCATCCTTATGCCCGCAGTCCGCGCGATTTCTTCATGTACTACGACAAGGATGAACCGTCGTACACAGGCATACCGATCTCACCGGCAGCGCCTCCGTTTATGCAAGCTCCCTATGCGCCCTAGCATAAGATCCACTCCCTCCCGTTTACGTTTCGCGCGAAACGTAAACGGGAGGATTATGCCGGCCATGCGCCGCTTTCCAGGGCGGCGATGCGCCGGCGAATTTCTTCGGGCACCGGCACCTTTTCGCCGCGTCCATAATGAAATGTAACGACAACCCCTTCGCCCTCGGTGGCCAGTTCACCCAGTTGCTCGCTGAAAATACGATGCTCCAGCGTAAAGCGATCCTCGCCGAGCGTGCCCAGCCGCGCGGTGATGGCGATGGTATCGGGGTAGGTCAACGCTCGCCGAAAGCGTGCCCGCGTCGAGGCCAGAATGGGACCGATGCCGGTTTCTTGCTCGAAGGCGGGCCAGCCGAGACGACGGACATATTCCAAGCGAGCGTTCTCGAAATAACGGAAATACACCACGTTATTG
>DATNCY010000226.1:0-15178 GCA_035553375.1 Gemmataceae bacterium | reverse complement strand
TGGCTGAGGAAAAGGAAAAGGTGTCAGGAACCTTTTGCGATCTTAAAAGGTTCCTGTAACCTTTTTGGTTGACCGTCTCTCAACGCGGCTCGGCGGTCGTGTCGGAGGGTGTTTTGGACGCAGGCTGCGCTTCGACGCCTTCGCACGAACCCACGAAATCGCGCACGCGTCGAAGCGTTTCACGCAAACGACGGCCGCCTTCGTCCGTCGCCATTTTCTCCGCGAACTGCTCTACCGTTATGGATTCGCCAAGGATGGCGCGGAATATCAAAGCAGTCCTGGCGCACAAGCATTTCGTGGACGCGGCGCAGGCGTTCCACATCCACAAGACGCGGCGACGGTTCTTACGCGGAGGAAGACGGGTCCCAGCCAGCTTCATGGAGGATTTCATCGATACGAATTAGCGCTTCTCGTGTGGCCTCGGTCATGACGTTACACCTTTTCAATCAGAAACAGAAAAGGTGGCAGCAACCGCTTTAAGACTTTTTCTACCCAAAAAGGTTCCTGACGCACTGCTGCTCTCATGGCAGCACCTCGATGGTGATTTCCGGGAAGTTTGCCAGTTGGTTGTCGTTGGTCAGAAAAACATCACAGCCAGACTCGATCGCGGCGGCAAGATGGAGAGCGTCGGCCAGCCCGTATCGCTTCGGCGGAGCGGGTGGGATAGCCGGGTAGATGTGGCCGCCCCGGATAGCGCTGGCCCGGAGGTGCATCGCGGCCGTCAGCCCCAGCGTCCGCAGGTTCGGCCCGTGGAAGAACCGGAAAAAGTCCGCAAGCCGCTGGCCGCCGCCCGGCCCGAACACCGGAACCAAACATTCCGTGCATGTCAAATCGCTGATCGCGAAGCGATGGCCGGCCTGTTCGAGCGCGGCCAAGTGATTGAGCGCCCGCTGCTGGTCGGCCGGGTTGCCCTCGACGGCGTAGATGACGATCACCGTGTCCAGGTAATACAGCACTCACGGCCCCCCCGGCGAGGCCGCGCGACGCGCGGCGTCCAATTCCCGGTCCCGCTCGGCGTCCTCGTCGCAGCGCGCTTCGTCCTCGGCGCACAGGTCTGCTACAGATCGCCCAATGAAGCCGCGGGAGGACTGCTCGGCGGCGATTTCTCGGATCACATCCGCCAGGCCGCGCCGCGACCCAGGCGCAGCGGCGGCACGGATCGTCACCTGCACGGGACCGGGCGGCAGTCGCGGCGAGTGCGACAGCCGTAGCTGACCGTTTGAATCCAGCGTGGCGTTGATCGTCTCTTCGATGGCACTCATCGCGATTTCTCCTTCAACCTCCCGTCGGTGAAGAAAAAGTGTCAGGAACCTTTTAAGATCGCAAAAGGCTCCTGTAACCTTTTTGGTTGACCGGCTCTCAACCCGGCTCGGTGGCCGTGTCGGAGGGCTTTTGGGACGCAGGCTGCGCTTCGCCGTCTTCGCAGGAATCCACGAAATCGCGCACGCGTCGAAGCGTTTCACGCAAACGACGGCCGCCTTCGTCCGTCGCCATCTTCTCCGCGAACTGCTCTACCGTTATGGGTTCGCCAAGGATGGCGCGCGGAATATCGAAACGGTCCTGGCGCACAAGCATATCGTGGACATGGCGCAGGCGTTCCACATCCACATGACGCGGCGACGGTTCTTGCGCGGAGGAAGACTGATCCCAGCCAGCTTCATGGAGGATTTCATCGATACGAATTAGCGCTTCTCGGGTGGCCTCGGTCATGACGTTCTACCTTTTCAATCAGGCGCACGCAGGTTCATTCCTTCGCGTTGCGCCGTCGGAACATCACGCATCGTATCACGGCTCAAATCTCTGCGTCAACCGATGGGAACCGGCAAGCTGGCGGTGATAAGCGTGCCAAGACGTGCCTCCTGGCGCTGCCTGGCACGACTTGGCAGAGGATTGTCGAGGATCGTGGCGGAGTGGCGGAGTGGCGGAGTGACAAAATGGCAGCCGAGGTCTCTGCCCTCCACAACGCGTTCAAACTACCGGGATGCTCTCGGCTCGCCGGAAAGTGAGGCGCTTCTGTTAACTCGCGCCGATGCTGACCATCAGGTTGTAGCAGGCGTGAGCGCCGACGGCGATGTCGAAGCCGCATAAGCGGCGATTTGCGTTTGCCTCACCGCACCCCATCGCCTACAGTATATCCTACCTCTCCCCACCAAGATCCTTCTCGTGGGTATATCCAATGACCACCGCCGTCAAGCACCCTCTCGAACCCCTGACCGCCGACGAGATTCGGCTCGCCGTCACGCTGTTGCGCGACTCCGGCAAGGTCACGCCGACCACCCGCTTTGTCTCCGTCGCCCTCAAGGAACCGCCCAAGGAAACCGTTCATCGTTTCACCGGCGGCCCCATTCGTCGTGAGGCGTTCGCGGTTCTCTTCGACAACGGCACCAACTCCTGCCACGAGGCGACGCTGTCGCTGACTGATCGCAAGATGCTGGCCTGGAAGCACGTCCCCGGTGTGCAGCCGACGATGACCGTGGATGAGCAGACCGAGTGCGAGCAGGCCGTCCTCGCCAGCCCCGAGTTCAAGGCCGCCCTCAAAAAACACTACGGAATCGACGATACCAGCCTCGTCATGGCCGACATCTGGAGCGCCGGCTACTACGGTCAGCAAGAGGAAGGCACCCGTCGTCTTGCCCGCCCGCTCTGCTTCGTCCGCGCCGACCCGACCGACAATGGCTACGCTCGCCCCATTGAGGGACTGCGCCCCGTCGTCGATCTGAACGAGATGCGTGTTCTCCGCGTCGAGGAGTACGGCCATTGGCCGCTGCCGCCCCAGGGATGTAACTACGCCACCGACCGCGTGCCGAACCAGCGGCAGGACATCAAGAAATTGGAGATCGCCCAACCCGACGGTCCCAGTTTCGTGGTGGACGGCTATCAGGTGACGTGGCAAAAATGGAGCTTTGTCGTCGGCTTCAACGCCCGTGAGGGGCTGACGCTGCATCACCTGCGCTACAACGACGACGGCAAGGAACGCTCCATCCTTTACCGTGCCTCGCTCAACGAGATGGTCGTCCCCTACGGCGATCCGAGTCCGCAGCAGGTGCGCAAGAACGCTTTTGACGTCGGCGAATATGGCATGGGCATGTGCGCCAACAGTCTGCGACTCGGCTGCGACTGCCTCGGCCACATTCACTACTTCGACGGCCATCTGACCGACAGCCGAGGCAAGCCGCTGACCATTCCGAACGCCATCTGCATGCACGAGGAAGACTACGGCATCCTCTGGAAGCACACGGATCGCCGGCTGCCCGACAAGCCCGAAGTGCGCCGCTCACGCCGTCTGGTCATCTCGTCGGTTTCGACGGTCGAGAACTACGAGTACGGCTTCTTCTGGTATCTCTATCAGGACGGCAATATCCAACTCGAAGTGAAGTTGACCGGCCTGCTGTCCTTGGGAGCCTTGCAACCGGGCGAGAAGTCGAAGTACGGCGCTTTGGTCGCGCCGCAGCTCTACGCGCCGAACCATCAGCACTTTTTCAACGTCCGCCTCGACTTCGACCTCGACGGCACCGATAACTCCGTCTATCAGGTGGACGTGGTGCCGGACGAACTCGGCCCCAACAATCCCCACGAAAACGCCTTTTCCGCCAAGGCGACGCTGCTCAAGACCGAGAAGCAGGCGCGGGCGCATATCAATCTGGAAACCGCGCGCACCTGGCGGATCGTCAACCCGAACGTCCTCAGCGCGCTCGGCGAGCCGGTCGGCTACAAGTTCCTACCGGGTGACAACGCTTTCCCAATGGCGAGCAAGAACGCCTGGTGGCGCAAACGGGCCCGCTTCGTGGACCATCACGTCTGGGTGATGCCGTACCGAGCGGACGAGCAGTACAGCGCCGGCGACTATCCCAATCAGAGCAAGGGCGGCGATGGCCTGATTCGCTGGACCGAGCAGGACCGCTCGATCGAGAACACCGACGTGGTGTTCTGGTACACGATGGGCCACACGCACATCCCACGGCCGGAGGATTATCCGGTGATGCCAACGGTGTACATCGGCTTCACGCTGAAGCCGAACGGCTTCTTCGCGCTCAACCCGGCCAACGACGTGCCGCCGTCGGCGAAGAAGGAGACCAAAGGCGGATGCTGTCATGGATAAGGAACCCTGCCAGCCCGCAGCGCCAGCAAGGGAAGGACTTACCCTTGCTGGCGCTGCGGGCTGGCAAGCAAAGGGTCTAACTCGCCCCGATGCTAACCATCAGGTTGTAGCAAGCATGAGCGCCGACGGCGATGCCGAAGCCGCGGAATTGAAACAGCAGAGCGAAATACAACCCTGCGATGAGACGGAACAGAAACAGATAATTGCTGTAGGCCTGTCCGTAAGGTCCAATGTGATGAGCGACCGAAAATAGCAAGGCAGAAGCCGTCGCCGCCAGCGGGATGGCCAGCAGACCATTCACATCAACCAACTGCATCACACGCACCAGACACGAAAACAAGATCAGGCGAAATAACGCTTCCTCATAGATGCCGGCGCCAAGGTAGGTGATGACCTGTCCCACGGCCGGTTCCGTTCCCCCCGTGACGGCGAGGGGGATGCCGAACTCTTCGAGCATCGGTCCCAGCGCACGGCTCATCGCCCACAAGCCAAGGGCGAAGGCGACGCTTTCAAGGACCATGCCGCTAAGAACGGCGAGTAATTCAATAGGACGTTCCTGCCGTCGTTTCCACGTCCACAGTGCCATCAGCGCCAGCAGCACGGCGGGGGGCAACCATCCCCAGGAAATGCCCACGCGCGTCAAACCGACGCGCAACCAGTTATCCGCGCCGTTGCGCAAGTTTTCCGGATGCGGTCCACCCAGGACGGCGACGCCGCCTTCGTAGGCGAGGACAAGCGGCAGCACGAACAGCAACGACGGCCAGGGATGCCGCGTGGATCGCAGATAGCTGATGTGACTGGTCATGCGGCCGCTCCTGGCGGGCGTGAGTTATACCCATTCCGGGAAGCGTGCGCCGAGCAAATCGCGGCTTTCAACCGAAGACAGTGTGCGAACGATGCTGGGGCTATCACACTGGGCGAGATCCACATGATGCGGCAGCGGCAGCGGCCGGCCCTGGCTATCGGTCAGCAGGGCGACCACCGGCCGGGCTGGACTGCTCAGATCGCGGCGCGGTTGTGGCGTGGCCACGACGACGCCGACCGCGCCGTCGGCCAACTCCACCACCGAACCGATGGGATAGAAGGACAGATGCAGCAAGCACTCGGCGTAATGACGATCGAGTTGCCCTTGCTCGGCCAAAAGCAGCGTGTCCGTCAACGCCGTGCGTGTCTCGCGGGCCGGGCGGTACTCGCGGCGCGTGCAGAAACCGGCGTAGACATCGCACACGGCCAGCAGCCGCGTCAGCGGCTTGATCTGGAAATCGCGCAACCCATCGGGATAGCCGGTGCCATCGAGCCGTTCGTGATGGCCGCTGACCACCTCCGCCAACCAGGGCGAGTCGAGCAGCAGCGGAGCAATCAGGCTGACCCCGATGCTACAGTGCGCTTCGACCACGCGGCGCTGCTCATCGTCGAGGGGACCGGGATGAGCGAGAATTTCCGGCGGTACACGGAGCATGCCGGCATCATGGACGAGGGCGGCGAGTAGTGCATCCATCGCTCGACCGCGCAGTTCGGGATCGTGACGGATAATACGGCCCAGCACGCGCGCCGTGGTCAGGCTATGGCAAGCGATGAAGTGAGCGGGCCGGCGCGGATCACCTTCGAGAAACCGCAGCGGGCCGCACTCTTGAGCGTCTTGGAGTATCTCTTCGGCCAGAGCCAGGAAGGGCTGCTTGTCGATTGACCGCCCGGTATCGAGGGCCGTCAACAACTCGGCGAGACACGACACCCGGCCAGCTTCCTGTCGCTGCCGATCGACGCCGGCCGTCAGCGTGAGCAAGCGCGAGGCCACCACGTTGAGGATGGCCTCCAACCCCTCGCACAGGCGCAATTGCGCGCTGGTTGTGTCGGGGAACAACGGGATCATGCGTAGAGCCGTGTCGGTCAGCGCGACAGTTTCGCGATAGAGCTTCGCCAGAGGATCGTGACGCGGAAACAGCGACGAAGTCGCTGATTCGCTCGCCTCGGAAGGATCGAAAGCATCGGCTAACTGGCGGAGGCGAAGGAGCAATTCTCTGCCGCGTTCGAGTACGCGGCGGGCGCGCGAAGTTAACTGGCGTGGCAGGGGCAAGGGGACGTTGTCCCCGGTCAGGGGACGGATGAGGTGATCGAGGTGGGTATTGTGTTCGTCGCCCTCCTCGACGAGTCGCTCGAAAGAAACAAGTCGCTGGCCCGCCGCGGCGGTCTCCTCAACGAGAACGGCCGCGGCTGTGCGGGCCTCGTTGGCCAGACCCTGCGCTTGCTCCAGCCGTTGCCGCAAGGCCTGGATCTTGCCGAGTAACACCCGCGTTTCACTCATTGCTGTCTCCCTACCGGGAAAAAATCCCCTCGCTCCTGGGCGGCGAGGCGGGCGTCCCGACCAGCGAACACAATCCTGCCAGCCCGCAGCGCCAGCAAGGGACTCTCTTACCGCCCCGCAGCGCCACCCCTTGCTGGCGCCGCGGGCTGGTAAAACAACGTGTGTCCGTCAATCCTTAGCATCGGAGGTTCGGTGATAGCGACTTTAAGGGCACCAGCGCCTGCGCCGGGATTCTGACCGCGTCCGCGCGAGATACAACGACCACGGGGCTAGGAGGCGTGCGGCCGCGCAGGTAAAATAACCTATTCTCCCCGTGTGGAAGGAGATGCCTGGAAGGGTGGCAATTCATGGCGCAACTTCTCGACAATGCCGCCGGACGAAAAGCCGGTGAAGGGCTAAAGGTTCTGGTGATCGATGATGAGCCGAATCACGCCGAAACCGTGGCCGAGAGCCTGGAACGAGTCGGCTACGAATGCGTCACCGCCACCAGCGGTTCGGCCGGCGCCCGGCGGATCGAGCAGGACGATTTCGATGTGGTGTTGACCGACCTGAAAATGGCGGACCTGGATGGCCTGGCCATTCTGCGCAAGGCGCGCGAGGAATTGCCCGAAGCCGAGGTCATCATGATTACCGGCCACGGCGACGTGAAAACGGCCGTGGAAGCCATCAAGCAAGGAGCGGCCAACTACCTCACCAAGCCGGTCGATTTGGCCGAACTGCGTGCCATCGTGGAAAAAGCGTCCGAGCGTCTGCGCCTGGCCAAGCTCAACCGCGAACTGAAACGACAACTCGATGAGAAGTTCGGTTTCGAGGGCGTCATCGGCAACAGTCCGGCGATGCACACGGTCCTCAAGACGTGCCAGGCCATTGCGCCGACCAATGCGACCGTCCTCATTCTCGGCGAGACCGGTACCGGCAAGGAACTGATCGCCCGCGCCATCCACAACAATAGTCCGCGAAAAAACAAACCTTTCGCGCCGCTCAATTGCACCGCCTTCAACGAAAATCTTCTCGACGATGAATTATTCGGCCACGAAACGGGTGCGTTCACTGGAGCAGACAAGCCCCGTAAGGGCCGCTTTGAATACGCCAACGGCGGCACGCTGTTTCTCGATGAAATTGGTGACATGCCGTTGACACTGCAAGCGAAACTGCTGCGTGTGTTGGAGAATCGCGAAGTTTTTCGCATCGGCAGCAATGAGCCGATCAAGGTCAACGTGCGTCTGGTGTCGGCCACCTTCCGCGATTTGCCGAAGGCCATCGCCGAGGGGAAATTCCGCGAAGACCTTTATCATCGGCTGAAGGTGATGACGATTCGGCTGCCGCCGCTGCGCGAGCGGCGCGAGGATATTCCGCTGTTGGCCACGCACTTCATCAAGGAGTTCAACGTCCAGCACGGCAAGCATGTCACCACGATCGCCGAGCCGGTGCGCAAGGCGATGGCGGCTTACGATTGGCCCGGCAATGTCCGCGAGCTGCGCAATTTCATCGAGAGCATGGTGGTTCTCGATACCGATGGCGTGCTGAATCTCGATGATGTGCAGGATAGCGCCGTGCTGAAGAAAATGCCGGCCGGCGATGGCCGTGCATCCGGCCCGGCGCACCTGATTGGCCGGCCGCTTACCGAAGTCGATCGCTACTACATCGAGCAAGCGCTGACGCTCACGGAAGGCAACCGCGAAGAAGCGTCCAAAATGCTCGGCATCGGCGAACGCACGCTTTACCGCGAAATTCAGGACTGGAAACTACAAGACAAAATCCGCCAGGCACTCGACGACGCCAACCACGATCTCGCGCTGGCAGCGGAAACGCTCAACATGAAGGAAGCGGCGCTGGAACGCAAAATCAAAAAATGGGGCTGGCACGAAGAAGAAACCGGACCACGGTGACAAGCAGACGAAGAATTTCACCACGGAAAACACGGAAAACACGGAAAAAAGACAAAGAAAATCAAGAATCAAATCGGTGGCAATCCAACAGGTCTTATAGCATCTATCCTTTTTGTCTTTTGTCTTTTTTCCGTTCTTTCCGTGTTTTCCGTGGTGAAATGTATTTTTTGAGGATTTGGGATGGCGCGAATTCAGCAGTTGCCCACGCTCGTTGTCAACAAGATCGCCGCCGGGGAGGTCATCGAACGACCTGCCAGCGTCGTCAAGGAACTGCTCGAAAATGCCGTCGATGCCGGTAGTAGCCGTATCGATGTCGAGATTGAGCAGGGCGGCACCGATCTTATTCGCGTCGTCGATGACGGCTGCGGCATCGTCGCCGACGATTTGCCCTTGGCCTTCGCCAGCCACGCCACCAGCAAACTGCAATCGGCCGACGATCTTTTTCACATCGGGACGCTGGGTTTTCGTGGCGAAGCGCTCGCCTCCATCGGCGGCGTCGCGCAGGTGATGCTGCAATCGCGGCCGGCGGACGAAACACGCGGCGCTCAGATTATGTGCAACGGCGGCGAACTGCATCCGGTGCAGCCGTGGAACGGCTCGCCCGGCACGCGCATGGAAGTGCGACACCTGTTCTACAACACGCCGGTTCGCCGTAAGTTCATGCGCACGCCTTCAACGGAAATGGGCCATATTAGCGAGGCTTTTACTCGCTTGTCTCTGGCCCATTCGCGCTCGATCTTCGACATGGACGTGGAACGCGGCGTCCGCGCACGCGGCTTGCATCTGACCTTGCGGCACAATAACAAGCCGGTGTACGACATCCCGGCGTCGGCCGTGCTGCTCGATCGCATTGCTTCGTTTTTTGGCCCGGACGTGAGCAATCAGCTTTACGCCGTGCAAAACTTTCAGGGTTCGGCCACGCTGACCGGCTACATCGCCGATCCGGCCTGCGAGCGCGGCACCGCCCGCATGCAATATCTATTTCTCAATGGCCGGTGGATACGCGATCGCAGCCTCGGACACGCTATCCAGGAAGCGTATCGCGGTTTGCTCATGACCGGCCGCTACGCCGTGGCGTTTTTGTTTCTCGATCTGCCGCCCGACCAGGTCGATGTCAACGTCCATCCGACGAAGTGCGAAGTGCGTTTCCGCGACAGCCAGGCGTTGCATCATCTCGTTTTCTCGACGATCCGCCAACGGCTGCGCGCCGAGAATCTCACGGCGCGTCTGCAATTGCCCTCGACGATGCGGCCGACGGAAACGCTTGGAACACCACCGCCGCCGGGATTGTTCAGCGCTCCCCTTCCACCGCCGCAATCGGCATCAACTTTTGATCCCGCCCCCTGGTCGCTCGCGCCGCCGGACAGCGAGCATGGCGCGGCATTGCCTTTCGTATCCGTACCCGTCCCCAGCGAACCTACCACAGTACATTCGCCCGCGCCGGCACAGCCGGGGCAGCCTGCCAATCCAGCACCGGTTCCCCCGTTCGCCCCACATGGAAATACGCCATCGAAGATCATTCAACTTTATGATTCGTATCTCGTCCTGGAGACGGACGAAGGCATGCTGGTCATCGATCAGCATGCCTTACACGAACGCATTCTGTTCGAGCAGATTAAACGGCGCATTCGCTCGGGACCGCTGGAGACGCAGCCGTTGCTCATCCCGGAGCCGGTCGAACTGACGGCCGAGCAAGCGGCGCGGACGCTGGAACAGCGCGAGGCGTTGGCGGAACTGGGGCTGGGCGTCGAAGACTTCGGTGGCGGCACGGTGCTGCTGACCAGCTATCCCGCTCTCCTGGGCCGGCGTTCGCCGCAAACGATCCTCCGCGCCGTCGTCGATCATCTGGTTTCGCAGGAACGCACGCCGAGCCGCGATGTGTTGTTCAACGATCTGATGAGCCTCATGGCCTGCCACGCCGCCGTTCGCGCCGGCGATCGACTCACTCAGGAGCAGATGGCCTCATTGGTCGAGCAACGCCAACTGGCCGATGATACCCACCATTGCCCGCACGGTCGGCCCACCGCTCTGTTGTTCAGCCGGCACGATCTCGAACGTCAATTCCGGCGTGTGTGAAAGGATGAGCGTATCAGAGAAGTGGCTACGGTCGCATGAGGTAGGTCCGGCGAGCCGAGCCGGACTTGGAGAAGTGCCGCTCGGCTCGCGGCACCTACCGGCTGTAGGTCCGGCGAGCCGAGCCGGACTTGGAGAAGTGCCGCTCGGCTCGCGGCACCTACCAGCTGTAGGTCCGGCGAGCCGAGCCGGACTTTTTGACTTCAGAGTGCCGCTCGGCTCGCGGCACCTACCAGCTGTAGGTCCGGCAAGCCGAGCCGGACAAGAACAAGTGCCGCTCGGCTCGCGGCACCTACTCAAACCGTTCATGTTTCCTAGCTCTTGACGGTCGCCGCCATCTCGTAGGTTCGGCCATTGACGCTGCCGTTGCGGTTACGCAACGAGAGTTGATACAGCCGTTCGCCCGTCTCGGTGGGATATTTGCCGGTCAGACAGCCGCGACAGAGATGGCTGGCGTCCAAACCGATGCAGCGCGCCACCGCTTCCAGCGGCAAATAGAACAACGTATCCGCCCCCAATTCAGCGGCCATCGCGTTCTGTTCAGCCTCGGTGAGTCGGCTGCCCTTCATAAAACGCGGCGCGAATAGTTCGCGGATTGTGGACATGTCGATGCCATAGAAGCATGGTGCCACAATGGGCGGACAGGCGACGCGCACATGAACCTCACGGGCGCCGCCACGAACGCGCAAATCGTTCAACAGCGTCTTCATCGTTGTGCTGCGGACGATGGTATCCTCAATAAGCAGCACGCGCTTGCCGTTGAGTACCTCGCGCAGCGGCGTGTACTTCAGCTGCACGCGCTCAGCGCGATTTTGTCCTTCGATGAAGGTTCGACCAATGTAGCGATTGCGGATCAATCCTTCGACGGACGGCACGCCCAGTTCGAAGGCCATCGCATCGGCGGCCGCCTTGCCCGTGTCCGGCACCGGTACGACGATAGTATCCGCATCGAGCGGCACCTTGTCCAGCAATCGTTCCTGCCGCGCCAATTCCTTGCCCAGCGCCGCGCGGGTCAGGTAGACGCTGCGTTCGTCGAGCGTGCTGGCGACGTTGGCGAAGTAAATCCACTCGAAGAAGCAATGCGACGGCGTCCGCCGTTCGGCGATGCGCTCAAAACGAATCTCGCCATCCTCGATGAGAACCATCTCACCCGGTTCCAGCGAGCGGACGTTCTGGAAGCCGAGGTTGAGCAGCGGCACACTTTCGCTGGCGGCGGCGAACAACGGGCCGTCCTGGGCGATACACAACGGCCGAAAACCGTTGGGATCGCGCAATACCGCCATGTCGCCCATGGCGTTGAGAAACACCATGTTGTAGGCGCCATCGAACTTGCGCGCCAGGTTGCGGAACACCTTGAGCAAATCAGGCCGGCCATCACCATACTGGCTCAGCTCGTTGCTGAGATAGTGCATGATGACTTCGGTATCGATATTGCGAGTGAGGTGGTAGTCGGTCTGCGTGAGAAGTTGATCGCGGAGTTCGGCGAAGTTGGAGAGTTGGCCGTTGAAGGCGAAAGCGAACCATTTCCATTTACAGCCGTGATGGCGCTCGAACGGCTGAGCGTAACTCTTGTCGTTCGCGCCGCAGGTGGCATAGCGGACATGGCCGATGGCAGCCCGGCCCGCGAATTCGCGCATGATGCTTTCGTACTTGGCTTGATGGTTGAGGCGGAACGCCTCAATGACGGTGCCAATCTGCTTGAAAGTATCGAGCAGTTTCTCGCGGCGCGGATCGAAGGTCGAAAAGCCGGCGGCGAGTTGGCCACGGTTTTGTAAATCGAGCAGCAAGCGCGGCATAAGTCGCGAAACCTGCTCCGCTCCCGCGAGTGGGGCTAACCGCGAGGTTTCTGGACTGGGCAGGTGGTACAACGCGGCGATGCCACACTCGTGATGCAGTTCGTCCATGCAGGGGTTCCCCGGCGAGGGCTGACGGTCATCTCGGGTTCTTGGGCAATCCATTTGCGAATGGGACATTAGAGATTATAGGGAATCCATCGCTCGCTCACAAGGAAATCACGAAGCGATTTTACCGTTTGTCGGCGCGGTGAGCGGGCGCGGACGGCAGGAACGTCACGTTTTGCCGCGGTGGGACCGGCCTTCACGATTTCGGCGCGCAAGTGTGCAGGCTGGCGACGGCGGTCGCCACATTCGCTTGCACCTCGAAGGCCGCCGGTGCGGAGCCGTGACTGCTAATCAGCCGCGTCACCATGAAGATTTCATGCACATCCGGCTGAAGATTGCACAGCACCAGACGCCCGTTGTGGGCCCGCACTTCACGCAGCAGACTCAACAGCGGGCGAAAGCTGGCACTGGAGAGATAGGCGACCGCCTGAAAGTCCACGACGACATGGTGCGCCCCCACCCCCTGGCACGCCGTCAGAAATTCCTCGCGGAGGGCTTCGGCGATAACGTCGCCGAGAAGTTGGGATGGCTCAATCCGCAGCACCACGACGGGGCAGCTAATGTGTTTGAAGGGCTGTTCCGGCATAAGGCACCGTGTTTACGGAGGAATCGCAACCCATATCCGGGGATGAGTCTATCGCAGAGTCAGCCCGAAAACAAACGGGAAATAATCTTCGGGTGTCCCAAGAACGCGGCGCGGTCCGAGCGCCGAGCGATACGAAGCCGCCGGCGGCTCGCCGTTATTCGCAGGCACTCGTATAATCCCGAAGAGATTCGTGCGAACCCGATCCCCCTGGAAAAACTCATGGACGAACCTGCGAGCAACGACCCGCTGCGGCCGAAGTATCGGCGCGTCATCCTGAAATTGAGCGGCGAGGGGTTCGGACACCCCGGCAAGAGCGGCATCAGTATCGATGAGACCCTGAACATCGCCCGCCAGGCGCAGCGCATCGTCGCGCGCGGCGTGCAGCTGGCCATCGTGGTCGGGGGCGGCAACATCCTGCGCGGCGCGCAATTCAGCGCCGGCGGCGAGGTTATCAAGGAAGCGACGGCTCACTACATGGGCATGCTCGCTACCGTGCTGAATGGCTTGGCGTTGCAAGACGCGCTCGAAAGCCTCAAGTGCGAGACACGCTTGCAGACGGCCATCCGCATGGAGACTGTCGCCGAGCCGTACATTCGCCGCCGCTGCGATCGGCATCTTGAGAAAGGGCGTATCGTCATTCTCGCCGGCGGCACCGGCAATCCCTTCGTGACGACGGACACGGCCGCCGCGCTCCGCGCCCGCGAATTGCAAGCGGATATTCTCCTGAAGGCCACCAAGGTAGACGGCGTTTATAGTGCGCCGCCAGAGATCAATCCGCATGCCGTGCGCTATGAAAAGTTGACATACCATCAGGTTCTCCGCGATAATCTGCAAGTGATGGACATGGCCGCCATCAGTCTGTGTCAGGAGGCCAAGATGCCCATTCTCGTCTTCAACTTCAAACAAGACGGCAACATCGAGCGGGCCATCGCTGGCCATGCCATCGGCACCCTGGTCAGCGGCACCGTTTGAGACATTATCCATCGTTTATAGTCGATAAGTTCACAGGTGCGAACATGACAAGCGATGACATTTTGCTGGACACCGAAGAGCGCATGGAGAAGGCGGTCAACGTCTTCCGCGACGAGCTGCGCGGCTTGCGCACCGGCCGGGCCACACCCGCGCTGGTCGATAGCCTCCGCGTCGAATACTACGGTTCGCCGACGCCGCTCAAGCAGTTGGCGCAGATCAATACGCCCGATCCGCAGCAGATCGTCATTCGGCCGTTCGATCAGAGCGTCCTCAAGGACATTGAGAAGGCCATTCGCTCCAGCGATCTTGGTATGTCGCCGAGCAACGACGGCAAAATGATTCGTTTGCAAGTGCCGCCCATGAGCGGCGAGCAGCGCAAGAAGATGGCGGCGCGCATCAAGAAGTCGGCCGAGGATGCCAAGGTCGCTTGCCGCAATATCCGCCGCGACGGCAACAAACACTTCGATCAGGCCGAGAAGGCCAAGGAAATGACCGAGGATGACCGCGATAAGGGCAAGGAAGAAGTGCAATCGATGCTGAAAAAATACGAGGAGAAGATCGCGGAGATGGCGGAAAAGAAGGAAACCGAAATCATGGAGCAGTAAGGTTCGATTTGTTTGCGATGTAACGCCGCTTGCGGCTTAGCGCATCCGAGCGCTAAGCCGCAAGCGGCGGCGGTTTTTGAGGAACGCATGCGCACCCTTCACGACATCGAGCAACAGTTCCCCGGCGCGGCGGAAAACGGTCTGACCGCCGCGGCGGTCGCCCAGAGCAAGCAGCGGTTCGGCGTCAACAAATTGACGCCGTTGCCGCGCGAACCGCTATGGAAGAAGTTCCTCGAAAAGTTCGACGAGCCGATCATCAAGATTTTGCTCGGGGCGGCCCTGTTGTCGATGTTCGTTGATCTGTTCCAGAACCGGCCGGAGTTAGCCGGCATCGCGCTCGCCGTTGTTGCAGCTATCATCGCCGGCGCGTTGGCGCTGCGAAAAGGCGCTTTGGTCCCGACCATCCTGTTCGTATCGGCCATCGTCGTGTTCTTCGTGGGATTGCTCGCGCCGCCGCATCATCCGTCGGTTGAGGGATTGGCCGTCATGGTGGCCGTCATTCTCGCTACCGGCGTCGCCTTTCTCAGCGAGTACAAAAGCGATCGTGAGTTCGAGGTACTCAACGCCCAAAAGGATTCGCTGCAAGTCAAGTTGCTGCGCGACGGCAATATCCACACGATGCCGCTGGAGGAGGTGTGCGTCGGCGATGCCGTAGTGCTGGAAACCGGCGATGAGATTCCGGCGGATGGTCGATTGGTCAAGGCGACCGAGTTGTATGTCGATCAATCGCTGATGACCGGCGAATCGGAGC
>DATNCY010000225.1:0-9656 GCA_035553375.1 Gemmataceae bacterium | reverse complement strand
GTCCCGTAAGCTCCCCTCTCCCCTGTACTCAGGGGAGAGGGGTTGGGGGTGAGGGGTGCATTTTTCGCAGGCTTCTCGCCCCCTCACCCCAACCCCTCTCCCCCGGAGTACCGAGGGAGAGGGGCTTATGGGACAGTCACTTAGCGAGAAAGTCGAACAGGCATCGATAACCACTGTAACGCATCGAGCCTTGCCAAGCGACACAAGATCGCCCGTCCTGTAGAATCATCTCGGAATCCTCAGGACGAAATACCAGCGTAAACGCATGAACCTGTGAAGTGAAGTTCACCCATGAACCTACCGCGTATTCTTATCAGCGTCCTTCTCTTTTCCTTGCCGGTTGTCGCGTCGGCGGAGGAAGTCGTTTCGCTGCCGGGCACCGCGCCCTTGACCTGGCAGGACGACCTCGCCGATAAGATGATGGACGGCTTGCACGCACACGTTGAGCAAAAGATCATCCAATCGGTCGAAAAACGCGGCCGCCACTGGAAGCGTGATACGTCTTCGCCTGCCGCGTATGACAAATCGATCCAGCCCAACCGCGAGCGCTTCCGAAAAGTGATCGGCGTCGTCGATCCGCGCTTACCCGTGCGCCTGGAGCGATTCGGCGACGAAGACGCGCCGGCTCTGGTCGCTGAAACAGACCGTTATCGGATCCATCAAGTCCGTTGGCCGGTTCTCGACGGCATCTGGGGCGAAGGACTGCTTCTTCAACCGAAGGGCAAAACGGTCGCGCACGTCATCGCGGTGCCGGATGCCGACCAGACACCGGAACAACTGGCGGGGCTGGCTCCTGGAATGAAGCCGGAAACGCAATTCGCTCGCCGATTGGCGGAGAACGGCTTTGAGGTCGTCGTGCCAACGCTGGTTAATCGCGCCGATCGCTGGTCCGGCAATGCCGAAGTCGCCTGGACAAATCAGCCTCATCGTGAGTGGATTTATCGCCAGGCGTATCACATGGGCCGGCACATCATTGGTTTTGAAGTGCAGAAGGTTCTCGCCGTCGTGGATTGGTTTACTCAACGAGCCGGTGACAAAGGGAAGATCGGCGTTGTCGGCCACGGCGAAGGCGGCTTGCTGGCTTTCTATTCCGCCGCCGTCGATCCGCGCATCAACGCTTGTTTGGTGAGTGGCTATTTCAACTCACGACAACGAACGTGGGAGGAGCCGATTTATCGCAATGTCTGGAGTTTATTACACGAGTTCGGCGATGCGGAGATCGCCACCTTGATCGCTCCGCGCGGTCTGATTGTCGAACACAGCGATGTAGCCGAGATCAAAGGGCCGCCGCTGGTTCAACCGGGGCGGCGTGGCGGCGCGGCCGGTAGGGTGAGTACGCCGGTGTTCGCATCGGTTCAGGCCGAGTTTCGCCGCATCGACACACTGCTGAAACCGGGTTTTCAGTCTCGGCATCTGATGCACGGCACCGATGGCAAAACGACTGGTCCCGGTTCCCAAACGACGCTGCGACAGTTCGCCCATTTGCTGGGATGCGAGTCGCCCATGAAGCTATCGGACGAACAACCTACCGAACGCCGCAAGCATTTCGATCCGGCCGCGCGGCAGCACCGTCAAGTTCAGGAAATGGAACGCCATGTCCAGCGATTGGTACGAGCCTCCGACCATACACGCGAGCGCTTCTTTTCGCTCAACCTGCCCCCCGGACCGCGCGCGCTCGATGCCTTCGTGAAAAAAACGCCGCGCTATCGAGAATATCTATGGACCGAAGTCCTCGGCAGGCTCGATGATCCCTTGCTGCCGCCGAAGCCGCGCTCGCGCAAAATCTACGACCGCGAGAAGTGGGTTGGTTACGATGTGGTATTAGACGTGTATCCGGGCGTGTTCGCCTGGGGCGTGTTACTGCTGCCGAAGGACATAAAACCCGGTGAAAAACGACCCGTCATCGTTTGCCAGCATGGTCGCAATGGTTTGCCGAAGGTCGTCATTGAAGGAAACCAGGGAGGATACTACAACGTCGCGGCTCGCCTCGCCGAGCAGGGCTTCATCGTCTTCGCTCCTCACAATCCCTATCGCGGCGAGGACCGCTATCGATTCCTCAGCCGCAAGGCCAACACCATCAAGGCATCGCTGTTTTCCTACATCCGGGCGCAGCACCAGCAAATCTTGAACTGGTTGGAGAAACTGCCGCAGGTCGATGCGACGCGCATTGCCTTCTACGGCAAAAGCTACGGCGGCGAAACGGCCGTGCGCGTGCCGCCGCTCCTGGATCGCTACTGCCTGTCAATCTGCTGCGCCGACTTCAATGACTGGGCGCGCAAAGTGGCATCGACGGATTCCAAATATAGTTTCATGTTCACGGTCGAATGGGAGATGCCATACTTCAACATGGGCAGCACCTTTAACTATGCCGAGATGGTCGCGCTGATGGTGCCGCGCCCCTTCATGGTGGAGCGCGGCCACGAAGACGGCGTCGCCCCGGATGAGTGGGTGGCCTACGAATATGCCAAAGTTCGCCGCCTTTATGATCGGCTCGGTCTCGGCGAGCGCACGACCATCGAGTTTTTCAACGGCGGCCATGTGATCCACGGTCAGGGCACATTCGACTTTCTGCACAAGCATTTGAAGTGGCCGAAGCGATAGAATAGCGATGGTGCCCGCCTCCTCGTAAGGATGTTCTCATGCCTGCATGTTCGCGCGTTCTTTTCTGGCTCACGTTGTTGGCGACGATGGCAATCGCGCCGCCGGTTCTGGCCGGCGAGGATTCCGACGAGGATGAACCTTTTCTTCCCGGCTTGGCCGCGAGTTTTCGCGATGACAAGGGCCACACCGCAACACGGCTCGATTCCCAACTCGCGTTTCACTGGGGCGAGACGATGCCCGATCCGCGTTTGAATGCGGGAACCTTCCGGGCGTCCTGGCAGGGACATTTGCTTATCACCACACGCGGCGATTATCGTTTCTTCGTGTTCGGCACCGGCGAAGTGGAGTTAAAGATTGCCGGGCGTCCGATCATACCGCAGCAGACACTGCGCACGAGTTGGGGAACATCGGCAACCGTGCGCCTCAGCGCCGACTATCATCCTCTCGAACTTTCTTTTCGGCGGACGGACAAAGATGCGCGGTTGATGGTCCTGTGGTCCGGTCCCGACTTCGGACGTGAGCCGATTCCCTCACGCACACTCTTTCATCCGCGTGAAAAGCCGGTCAACCGCGATTTCGAGCGCGGCGAATTGCTCGCCCGTGTGCTGCGCTGCGGCCGCTGCCACGGTGAGGAACAACCGCCACAGCCAGCGCCGGCACTGGATCATCTGGCCGGCAATATCTCGCGCGGCTGGCTGGTGCGTTGGCTGGCCGCTGGCGAACACGTTCACTCCCGTCAGGATGAACGATCCCCGCGCCGAATGCCGGCGTTGGGATTGTCCGAGGCGCAATCGGAAGCCATCGCCGATTATCTGCTGACGCCGCGTAAACGCGAGACTCCCGCGCCGGTTCCTCCGCCTGAGAAAAAGGTCAGGGGAAAACTCGCAAAGCCAAAGCCAAAGCCGAATGCCAAAACGGGAGAGCGTTTGTTCTTGACCCTTGGTTGTTTGGCCTGCCACACCTGGCGCGATCTCGGTGCCAGCGGTTGGCTCGGCGGCGGCGATCTGACCCACATCGCCGACAAACGGCCGTCCAGTTTTTTCGCCGCCTGGCTGACCGATCCGGCCCATTTGAACCGCGATCACCGCATGCCGATCTTCTCCGTGTCGAATGACGAACGCACTTCCCTTGCCTTGTTCCTTGCCGCGCAAACGGCGAACGGCCGGCGTGAGCCGGCGGTTCGCCCATCATCAATCAAGGCCGCTGAGGGGCGAAAACTTGTCGAGCAGTTCCGCTGCGCCGCGTGCCATCGGCTTGCCGAGAGCGTCCCGGCCGCCGCGCCATCCGCGCCACGACTGAATGATCGTAACAACTGGGACCGCTCTTGCCTGGGTGGTCCCGATTCTGCGAAGCATCGCCCTGGCTACCATTTGACGAAAAACGACGCCCGCGCTCTTCGCCTCTACTATACCGGCGTCCGCTCAGCGCCTCGTGATGGGCGTCTCTTGTTGACGGACCACAATTGTCTCGCCTGTCATGCACGGGAGGGCACGCGCGAGACGATCCCACTGCTGCCGCTGCTGTTGGCCGACAAACTGACATCTGTGGTCAAGCGCTACCCGGAGTTGGCTCCGCAGGTGCCCGCGCTGACGCCGCCGGCCCTCAACAGCGTCGGCGATAAGCTCACGGACTCCGCGCTCATCGAGGCCATCGCCCGGCGCGGCGAGCCGCACCGTCCTTATCTGCATGTCCGCATGCCGCGTTTCCCTATCGCCGATGACAAGCTAGAATCGCTCACGCAGTATCTGATCGACATCGACCGCGTTCCCGTGCAGGCACCTCCGACGCCGCCCGGCGATCAATCGCGGCAGGACCGTTACACGCTCGCCGGTGGCCGACTCGTCTCCAGCGATGGCTTCGGTTGCACGAGTTGCCATGCGGTCGGCCACGTCCGGCCATCGAGCGATTCGCTCAGCGCGCGCGGCCCCGATCTCTCGCAACTTCAGCGCCGCATCCGTCGCCCGTGGTTCGACCGTTGGGTGCATAACCCAGCGCGGATCGTGCCGCGCATGGAGATGCCATCGGTGCAAATCCCGGTGGCCGGCGTACTCGATGGCAACCTCGACGATCAGCTCGACGCGGTCTGGCACGTCTTGAATCAGCCCGGATTCGAGCCGCCGCTGCCCAATCCGATCCGCGCCTTTCGGCAGAGCGGCAATGCTCCCAGGGCGGAGCCATTGGCCCTGACCGATGTTATCCAGCACGGCAACAAAACACGCATCAAGCCGTTCTTGGTCGGCTTGGCGAACCGGCACAATGTCCTCGTCGATCTGGAAACCGGCGGCTTGGCGCTGTGGACTGTCGGCGATACGGCTCGCCAGCGGACCAAGGGAAAAGCCTGGTTCTGGGAGTTAGCGGGTACGCCGGTTCTCGATACCGGAATTACCGGATCAGATATATCGCTCATGGTCGGCGATCACGAATTGTCGGCTCGGCTTCTCGGTCAGTTTGTCACCGAGGCCGATGCCTGGCGGACAGAAGATGCCGGCTTGGTGCTGCGTTACCGCTTGAAATTTTCGCTGCCGACCGCGGACGGCAAGGAACCGAAAACCGTGATCGGTCAGGTACAGCGCAAATGGACGCCGCTTCCGGCAGCTCAAGCCGGAACCGTGTCGGGATTCGTGCAGGAATTGGCGATGCAGGGTGTTCCCACCGGTGCCCGGATGCGGGTGCAGGTGCTGTCTGCCGGCATGGCCGCGAAGGTGACGCGCGCGGACGATGGCTGCACGCTTCGCCTGGACGGTCGCTTCTCCAGCCGAATCGTCGTGATGGAACCGGCCGGCGCGAAGTTTTCGCGGGATGGAACGGCGATCGCGCTGACTCCCGATGCCAGGGGAACCGCGCGTGTCGTGTTGCGTTATCAATCCGAGGTTCCCATCGATCGCTTCCTGGAAGTGCCGCCCCCGGCGAGCGCGGCACGCAAGGGCGAACCCGTGGAGGTTGCTCCTGGGTTCAGCGGCGAACGGCTGCCCTTGCCTGCGGACATCATGCCGACCGGATTATCCTGGCGACCGGACGGGCGGCTTGTCTTGTGTTCGCTGAAAGGCCAGGTTTACGAGGCGATGGATACGGATCGCGATGGCAGCGAGGATCGCCTGAAACTACTGGCGGACGGCCTGCCCGCGCCTTATGGGGTCCACGCCGAACAAGACTACATTGATATAAGTTCTAAATACGCTCTCCTACGCCTCTTTAATCCCGGTGCCTCGGGCCGGCGAATCGAGGCGATTGCCTCCGGTTGGGGTTACAGTCCCGACTATCACGATTGGGCCATTGGTCTACCACAAAACGAGCGCGGCGAATACTTCCTCGGCATCCCCTGCCAGCAGGACAAGCGTTCGCTTGCGGCAGCGCGCTTTCATGGCCACGTCCTGCGTTTGACGCCGCGCAAACCGACCCCCGCCGAGCCGCGCCGGTTCGCCCTGACTTCGATCTCCGCCGGCCACCGCTTCCCGATGGGTCTGGCGCTCAATCGCGCCGGCGAACTGTTCGTCACCGACAATCAAGGCAACTACAAACCGTTCAACGAACTGAATCATGTCCGGCAGGGTGCCCATTTCGGCTTCATCAATTTCCTGGAACGCGGCAAGCCCGCGCCGCCACGCACGCCGCCCGCCATCGACATCCCGCACCCGTGGACGCGCAGCGTCAACGGCATCTGCTTCCTTCACACGCCCAAGAAGCTGCGTGCGAAACTCGGTCACGATTTCTTTGGTCCTCTCGAAGGACACCTGATCGGCTGCGAATACGACACGCGCCGGCTGATCCGCATGACGCTCCAGCGTGTCGGCGACACCTTCCAGGGTGCGGCGTATCCGTTGAGCATTCCGCCGCACGATCCGCAGCGCGGCTTCCTGGGTCCGCTGGTTTGCGGCGTGTCGCCGCGCGGCGAGTTGTACGTCGGCGGCATCCGCGATAGTGGTTGGGGGGCCGGCAACAACGTCGGCGAAATTGTCCGCGTGCAAATCCATCCCGATAAGCTTCCTTGCGGCATCGCCGAAGTGCGGGCGACGCACGATGGCTTCGTCGTCGATTTCTTCCGGCCAATTGATCCGAAACTCGGCGAACGCGCGGATAGCTACGCGATTCAGTCCTATCGCCGGGAAGCAACGCCGGCCTACGGCGGTCCCGACCGCGATCGCCGCACGGAGAAGGTGATGGGTGTCACCATGTCGTCCGGCGCTCGCCGGGTGACACTCAAACTCGCGGAGATGCGGTCGGGTTTCGTATACGAACTGCGGCTGAAGAACCTCGCTCCCGCCGGCGGCGACTTCCACCCTGCCGAGGCGTATTACACGCTGCGCGTCGTGCCGAAGTAAATCGTCTTGCTCTACCGGCTCATTCCCTTGGTCCGAATGCCTGAAGACGTTAGAATGCGTGCGCGGGATCTCGGTTTGGGAAAATAGTGTGGGAAGTAGATTGATGGCCGTTCGGGACGACATCGGCAGCCGCGGCGAGGCCATTTTCTACGTCCGCATCACCGACTTTTGCGGCCGGAAACAGCCACTCTTCCATCCACGGTTCCTCGGAGAGAAGGCTCAGACGCTCGATTACCTGGTCGAACTGGTCGGGGCAGGGGAGCGAACTCCCTTCTTCTTTGTTCAGGTTAAGACGACGCGAGAAGGGTACACGAAGCGGCCTCAGCCGCCTCGACTCAAAGTCGGCATGTCCCGACACGCCGTGCAGCGTCTGGCCTTGTACCCCGCTCCCACTTACCTCGTGGGGATCGATGAGCGGCGAGAGGAGGGATACATCCTGGCGATTCTCGAAGGGATGACCGATCCGATCTCTTCTTTCCCGACGAACTTTCCTCTCGACTGCGCGAACCTACGTTTGTTGTGGGAGGAAGTCCGCCAGTTCTGGAAGGGACGCGGCATGGACATGCGACACTCCGTTTTTACCATGTAAGGGTGCCCCATGAGCGAGAACGAACAAGAGTGGTTCATCGTGGAACGCGGCCGCGCTTTAGCGCGGATGCACCTGACGCGACGAGACGACCTGATTGTCACCGAAGCCGGCAAGGATGTCGGCCTGGACTACCTCGTCTATATCACCAAGGCGGACGAGAAGCCTTCGGTTCGGCAGTTCGGTCTCGCTTTGCGGAGTACACGGAACGCTGTCACGGAAGAGAAATTATCTAAGGTTTTGCGCCCCACCATGCAGGCTCTTCTTCGCGTCGGAGACTTCCCTTATCCTGTGTGTCTGTTCTCCTTCACGATGGAAGACAATCAGGGATACTCCACATGGATTGCTGAACCTGTTCTCACGGAGGATGGAAAGCCACGGCTGCGGATGCACTCCGCCGCGTCTTGCACAAAACTCGATCGGGCAGCGTTGGACAGGATCGTGAACCAGGTGGATGCGTGGTACGATGCCTTTTTTTCCAGCATCGTAATCAGCGCTTGATGGCGTCGTTACCGTGTGGAGGCAATAAGCATGGACATTCAACTAGAAGCGGTCTACGAGAACGGTGTTTTCCGTCCCTTGCGGCCCATTCGCTTGGCGGAACACCAGCGTGTCACCGTCACCATCGCAGAGGAAGCCTCCGTTTCCTCGGACGTAGCCGACCAAGTGCATTTCGTTCTTTCGCCGGAGCGTTGGCAGGCTTTCTGCGATGCCCTTGACGCATCGCCCAAGGCCATCCCCGCACTCCGAAAACTGCTCACCGAAGCGAGCCTCTTCGATGGCCACGGAAACGCCTCTCGCTAGCCCTGTCCCACTCGACAAGGGCCATGACCTATCCGCTTTCGATTGCGGCGCGGCCATTCTGAATGAATACCTCCGCAAGTACGCCTGGCAAAACCACCAAAACCGAGATGAGACAAATCAAATCGCTTCCGATATCGCCTCTCTTGTCATGATTCTGCACCCTCACTCCCTGCAGCACCGAAGTGATTCACTTGCGATTGCGTTTCCGCGCCTGCCGCTGGGCTTTGCGTTTCTTGCGCTTGTCCGCCCGCTGCTTCGGCGACAAAGGCGATGGAGGCAACTCCACGAACGGAAATGCGGGAGGGATTTCGTCGATCTCGCTCGCGCCTCCGCCGGGCAGACGGCTGTTGTACAGGGCGGTGAATTCGGCTATGCCCTTCTCGGTGGTCATGTCGAAACCGGCCTCGATGCCGCGCATGACGAATGACTTGGCCATACCGAAGTTGGCCGGGTTCGCCAACGCCTTCTCTAATCGCCGAGCGGCGGCGTCCGTGAGCGAAGCCAGAATCGGTTTCGCGTTCGCCAGGCCAAACTCGCGTTGCAAAAAGTGCCAGAACGCGCGCAGCTCGGCCACGATTGACGGAGCGCTCTCCGGTTCCGTGGATACCTTGCGCGGGAATAAGTCGAACACGACTTCGTTGAAATTGGCCAGCGACATTTCCGGCAGCGTAACGCCGAGGTAGTCGATGGCGTACTCCATCATCATGGCCGGCCAGCCCCCATTGCCGTATTGATCGAAAACAGGCTGAGCCTCGGCGGAAGCGACGAACTCGCGCATCGAGCCGTCGATATAACTCTCGACGCGCTCGGAATCGATCTCGCCATCGGGATCGAAGATGGATTGATGAATGTCGAACATGGCAACCCTCACGGAATAGAGAAAGTGTGCATCAACGAGAGGACATGCGAAGAGCAACCGTTTACTCGCTCCTGGTAATCGAACCCGTCCGAGCCTCGAAGCGGGCGATCTCCTCCTTCAATTGATTGATCGAACGCCGAAGCGAGCGCAGCGTCAATTCATGGGGGTAAGTGTTCTCTGCGGATGATGCCAGAGTTTTCGCGTACAACTGCTCAAGGTCGTCCAATTTCTGACGAGTGGTCTCTAATTCACGATTGCTTTGAAGGGTCATGACAATACCTCGATTATCCCCTTGGGTACGTTCCGGCGATCCGTGCCGAAGAGCATGTTTTCGTCCTTCCTTCGTGAATTACTGACAACTGCGCTCGAAACTAAACTTTCCGTTGGCGTTTATAATAGGAGGCATGAAGCAGCCCCATGATTGGCGCGAATGGCGTCGCCTTCGGGCGTGGTACTTGTTCCAGCAAGGCTGGACCGAGCGTGAGAT
>DATNCY010000224.1:0-17568 GCA_035553375.1 Gemmataceae bacterium | reverse complement strand
GATCCCGAAATTCGAGATCGGCGATACTGTCGATGTTCACCAGCGCATTCTGGAAGGACAGAAAGAGCGCGTGCAGATTTTCAGCGGCGTGGTCATCGCTCGACGCGGCGAAGGCATGCGCGCGATGTTCACCGTTCGCCGTATCGTGCAGGGCGAGGGCGTCGAGCGGCAGTTCCCGCTGTATTCGCCGAAGATTGCCAAGATCGAGGTGAAACGCACTGGGCAAGTGCGCCGCGCCAAGTTGTATTATCTGCGTGACCGCGTCGGCAAGGCAACCCGTCTCCGCGAACGCAAGCTCAAGCCGGGCGAGCGAGCCGCGCGAAAAAAGACCACGAAGACAGCGGAGCAACCGACCACGTAATTTTCCTGCGAGATAGACCATGAAACCTTGGTGGCGGCGCTGGTTCGGTACGCGATCCGAACGCGCCGCCGCTCGTTTTCTGCGTCGTCTCGGGTTCCGCATCCTGGCCCGCAACTACACCTGCCCGCACGGCGAACTCGACCTGATTGCTCTCGATGATCGCTGTATTGTCTTTGTCGAAGTGCGTTCGACCGGCAGCCACGATCCTGGCCGACCAGCCGCCTCGGTAGACGAAACAAAGCAACGCCGCCTGACGCGATTGGCCCTGTACTATCTGCAAGAACATAACTTGCTCAACTACGCCGCCCGCTTCGATGTATTGGCCCTGAGTTGGCCGGATGGCCAGCGCGAACCTCGCATCGTCCACTATCGTCAAGCCTTCGACGCGGTAGGCCGCTTTCAGATGTACCACTAAAAGACTTTCACCACGGAAAGCACGGAAAACACGGAAAAAATACAAAAACCAAAAACGGCAAAAATAGAAGCAGGCTCGCTGATGAGACACTGATTCTGTTCTTGTCTTTCTTTTTCCGTGCTTTCCGTGGTGAAAGTTTTTGGATGAGGAGTTGAGTCGTGAAGAGTGTCGCCGAGCAGTTGGCCCTGATTCGCCGTGGTGCCGAGCAGATCACGCCGGAGGCCGACTTGCTCCGCAAACTTGAACGCAGCGTGCAGACCGGCAAGCCGCTGCGCGTCAAGTACGGTATCGATCCAACCGGCATCGACGTACACTTGGGCCATACCGTGCCGCTGCGCAAACTGCGCGTGTTTCAGGAACTCGGCCATCAAGCGGTACTCATCATCGGCAACTACACCGCGCTGGTCGGCGATCCCAGCGGCCGCGATCAGACGCGCGCTCGCCTGACGCCGGAGCAAGTCGAGGCCAACGCCATCGATTATTTGAAACAGGTCAGCAAGGTCATCGACATCGACAGGGCCGAGGTCGCCCACAACGGCGACTGGTTCAGCAAAATGTCGTTTCTCGATGTGATGGCCCTGACCAGCAAAATCACCGTGCAGCGCATGCTTGAACGCGACGACTTCACCAAACGCTTTCGAGCTGAGCCGTCGGTGCCCATCTACCTGCACGAATGTCTGTACCCGCTGATGCAGGGACAGGACAGCGTCGAGATTCACGCCGACATCGAGCTTGGCGGCAGCGAGCAGTTGTTTAATCTGATGGTTGGCCGGCGCTTGCAGGAGGACGCCGGACAGGAGCCGCAAGTGTGTCTAACCTTGCCCATCTTGCGCGGTCTCGATGGCGAGCGACGCATGGGCAAGAGCCTGGGCAATTACATTGGCGTGGGCGAAGCGGCTTACGATCAGTTCGCCAAGACGATGAGCATTCCCGATGCGCTGATGCACGAATGGTTCACGTTGCTGACGGATCGTTCCGCCGAGGAAATCATGCGCTTCATCGATGCGCAGGCGACCCATCCGCGCGAGGCGAAGGAAATTCTGGGCAAGGACATTGTCACGTTCTATCATGGCGAGACGGCGGCGCTGGCGGCAGCCGAGGAATGGCGCAAGCGTTTCTCCCAACGACAAGATCCGACGGATATTGCGGAGGTGAGTCTACCCGCCGTCAACCTGACGGAAGGGAAGATGCCGGTAGCCAAGCTGCTGGTCGCGCTCAAACTGGCGGCGAGCAATAATGAGGCGCGGCGACTGATTCAGGGTGGCGGGGTCACGATTGGCCCCGAACGCGAGAAGATCACCGATGTGAATGCCACGGTAGCGGTGACATCGGGATTGATCGTCCGTGTCGGCAATCGCAAGGTGGTGCGCGTCCGCGTGGAGTGACGAAGGAACGCCGTGTTCAAAACTCGGCCATGTAACGCAGGAACTGCCGGGCACAGCGATCGAGATTTTCTTCGCCACCACCGCCACGCAAGGGCGAACACATTTCGTAAGCAACGTAACCTTGATAGCCAACTTCACGAAGGGCGCGGAAAAACCCACGATAGTCGATAAAACCTTCCCCCATCGGCACGGCGCGGATGGCGTCGGCTTCGGGAGCATAATTGACGAGCGGCGGTTGATAGCGAAAACGCGGCCGGCGCACGTAATCGGCAACCGTCGTGTGAACCAGGAACGGAGCCATCTCCTTGACGGCGACGGTCGCATCGCTGCCTTGCAACGCCGGTGCCCAGGCGTCGAACATGGCCTTGCAATTGGGTTCGTTGATATCCGTCAGCAAATCCAGCAGGCTCTCCCAGTGAACGGCGAGGTCGTGATGATTCTGTACGCCGATGCTCACATCGAGAGAGGCGGCGAAGCGCGCGCATTCGCGGAGACTCTCCACGCACCAAATCCATTGTTGATCGAACGACGTACTGGTTTGTTCAAAACCAGTGAAGATGCGTACCAATCCGCAGCCGAGATCGTGCGCCAGCCGGCACAATTCACGGACATAAGCGATCTGCATTTCGCGCAAAGGAATATCCGGGCGATCCGCGCCCATGCAAAAGTCGGTGTAGCCGGCCAGACACGCCAGCGAAAGATTCCGTTCCGCCAAGCGCTCACGCAGACGGTGACGCGCGGCGGCATCATAATCGAGGACCGATAGATGCGGCCGCTTGGCCATCAGCATAACGGCGTCGAAACCCAGCTGACGGGCTTTGGTCAGGAAATCATCAAGGGATAACCGAGTCTGTCCCGGCCAGACGCCGGCGTAACTGACGGAGTGCAAGGCAGTTTTCATGTTCGATCATCCTGCGTCAGGGTAGCAACGAATCATCCGCAGCATACTCGCTGTCCGGGATCGAATCAACGGTCGCCCGAAGCGAAAGCGCCAGGCGGCGCAATCCTTCGTCGAGTGATACCTTTGGTTCATAACCAAGATCACGGCGCGCGGCGCGGAGGTCGAACCAGTGCGCCGTGGTCATCTCGCGGGCAATGAATCGCGTCAGAGGCGGTTCGCTATCCCAGCGAAATAGCGCATAAATCGTCTCCAGCAGCCAGCCCACCACATAGGCCAGTCTGGGCGAGACAGAGCGCGTGATGGGACCAAGGCCGGCAGCGCCGAGAATGCGATTAACGAGATCCCACAAGGGCACCGCCTCGCCTTGCGAAATGAAGTACGCTTTGCCGGCAATCGGCGAACCCGGTGCCAGATGATCGGCGGCGAGAAGGTGGGCATCGGCAGCATTGTCTATATAAACGCTATCAATTAGCTTCGATTCCGTACCGATGCGGCGAAGGCGTCCGGCACGCGCGCGGGCGAGAATGCGTGGAATCAAGTGATTATCGCCTGGACCCCAGATAAGATGCGGCCGCAGCGACACCGTCGCCAGTGCTGCGCCGTTGGCCGATAAGACCATTCGCTCGGCGAGGGCCTTGGTTTGCGGATAGGCGGCCTCATAGTGTGAGGGATACGGCGTGGATTCATCCACCCCCGCCATATCCTGGCCGTTGAAGACGACACTTGGCGAACTCGTGTAAACCAGCCGCGTAATTCCGTGGTGACAACAGGCTGTCAGTACGTTGGCGGTGCCGAGGACATTGGCGCGATGATAGTCGCGATAACGACCGCCGACACCGGCTTTCGCCGCGACATGAAAGACGATGTCGCAGCCAGTCGCCGCGCGCGAGACGGCGATGGTGTCGGCGAGGTCGCCCTGATGTTGCGTCACGCCGAGAGCGTCGAGTTCGGGATAATGGCCGCGCGCGAGACTGTGAACGTGATCGCCGCGCTGCCGCAAGCGGCGAACGATGGCGCTGCCCAGGAATCCACCACCGCCCGTGACCAGTGCATTCATGGAAGCTGCCCTGCTGCCCACACAGCGAGTTTCTCGCGGAAAATCTTGGCGTTGTGCCGGATGTCCACCGGAAAACTTGGATGAAAGAGGACTGTCTGAATTCGGCACGTGTGAGGATGGCGAGCGCCCAGCGCGAGCAGTTCACGGCACAGATCCTCATCGCTCAACGAAGTCGCCTCCTTCTCACGCTCGACGCATAACACCGGCTCCCTTGTGCCGTTCCGCGTGACACCGACGAGGGCCGTGCGGTAGACCGCCGGATGAGCGTTGAAAACGCCCTCGCAAGGGATGGTAAACAATGTTCCCTCCGGCGTGACCACGCGCTGCGACTTGCGGCCGCAAAACCAGACGCGGCCGGATGCGTCCACATATCCAAGATCTCCCATACGATGATAGAAACCACCGTGGATATGATCGCTAATCTTCGCCAGCGCGGTGGATTCAGGACGATGCCAGTAAGACGAAGTGACGACTGGACCTTGCACGATAATCTCGCCAATCTCCCCGGCTGGCACTTCGAGATCCTCTTTCCATGTCGAGATCGGTTCATCGCTAATGCGGATGATTTTGACGGTCATGCCCTCGACCGGCCGGCCGACGCAGACGCCCGCGCCCTCGGCGGTGCGCAGCCGCGTCTCGCGCAAGATTTCGTCGCTGCCGATTGAACAGACCGGCAGCGATTCGGTCGCGCCGTAGGGTGTGTGGAGTTGTACGCCGTCAGGAAGCAACGCGGCGAAGCGCTGGATAGCCTGCCACGGCACCGGCGCGCCGGCGGAGATGACGCGGCGCAGCGTGGGGAGTTTGACGCCATCACCGATAGCGTAACGGCCGACACGCTGGATAACGGCCGGCGAGCCGAACAGATTGGTGACGCCGAAAAAGCGGATGGCATCGAGGATTTTCTGCGGATCGACGCGCGCCGGCCGTGTCGCGTCCATCTCCGGAATGATCGAGGTCATGCCTAGCGCCGGGCCGAACAGCCCGAACAGCGGAAAGGTCGGCAGATCGATTTCGCCCGGCTCGATGCCATAGAGTTGGCGCAGCATCTCGACCTGGGCGGCGAAAATGCCGTGTGTGTACACGACGCCCTTGGCCACGCCCGTGCTGCCGCTGGTGAAGAGAATCGCCGCCATTTCATCAGCTCGCGTCGCTGCCAGGACTGACAAGTCCTTGTCACCACCCAGTTGCCGTACGCGATCGAGTGTGTATCCGCCCCAGCCGAACCGCCGTCCAACGGTGACAAAAATGCGCAGACTGCGCCGTCCCCAGCCGAACAGGATACGAGCGAGGTGCGCTTTCGGAATACTGATGAACGCTTCCGGTGCGGCTTCCGCAAGGCAGACGCCGAGGTTTTTCGTGCCCATGCCGGGATCGATCAGCACGATGACCGCGCCGAGTTTGAATAGCGCGAACGTCAGCGCGAAGAACTCCAAACTCGGCGTCACCATCAGCACGGTACGCATGCCGCGACGAATACCGATTTGCTCGAATCCACGAGCCAGGGAGTCACTCTCGGCGTTGAGTTCATGGTAAGTGAAATGGCGATAGCGAATGCGCCCGTGACGATCACGGCCAAACGGTTGCGCAATGGCCAGCGTGTGCGGTTGCGCTTCGGCCCGCGACACCAGTGGAGCGGCAATGTTGACGGAACTCCCTCCCATAATTAGCCACAGATGAACACAGATGAACACAGATAAGGCAACAAACCCATTAAATGATTTCTTGCCTTATCTGTGTTCATCTGTATTCATCTGTGGCTAAATTCTCTGTTCTCCCGAGGAAATCGCGGATCAGCGGCAGAATCTCCGCCCCGGCGTCTTCGAGAACGTAATGGCCGGCATCCGCGAAACGGTGGACTTCGGCCGCCGGGAAGCGGCGACGCCATTCATCGAGAAAATGCCGATCGAACACGAAATCGTGGTCACCCCAGCAAATCATCATGGGCCGCGCGGCGAAGCGATGCAGTCCCTCGGCAACCTCGTTGACAAGATCGAAACCCCGATCACCCGGCGTCAGCGGAATATCTTGCACGAAGCGCAAGACGGCGATGCGATTGCGCCACGAATCGTAAGGGGCGAGATAGCCGGCGCGCACTTCGGGCGACAACGGTTTGCGAGTGCAGTAGCGCACCGCGCCGCGACTGAAGGCGTTGAGACCGCGAACGAGCAGCGGCCCCACGAGACGATTGCGACACCACGCGATCGACGACGGCAGCGGCTTCGCCGCCGGCAGCGGAAACGCGGCGGTGTTGAGAAGGATCAGGCGTTTGATGCGCTCGGGATGGCGATGCGCAAACGCCATGCCGATCATGCCGCCCCAGTCGTGCAGCACCAGTGTAAGGTTGTCGCGCAGCTCCAGATGATCGAGCAGCGTTTCCAGATCGGCGACGCGCTGCCGCAGCGAGTATTCGTAGTGTGAATCGTCGGGCTTATCGGACAGACCGCAGCCGATGTGATCCGGGGCGATGGTGCGATAGGTGTGGCGCAAACCGAGTACGAGATTGCGATAATAAAACGACCACGTCGGATTGCCATGCAGCATCACGAGCGGTTCGCCGTGCCCCTCGTCGAGATAGTGGTAGCGCAGGCCGCCGAGATTGAGATAGTGGCCGGCGAAGGGGTACAGCGGTATGACCGAAGCGGACGGATTCGGCATGGGGAGAGTCGTGGCTGGTGGATTCAAGGCAAATCTCCGGCCCGCGGCAGGGCGGGCGGCAAGGTTTCGCGGCGTGTTTGCGACAATCTTCTTCTTTTTTTATCGCGTTTTCCCGTTGTTGGAAGGGCGCTTTAACAGGACGTCGAGCAGCCAGAACATCGGGGGGCTTCCTGGCAGAATGCCGCTATTTGCTGAAATCGTTTATTGCTTGACCGACTCACTATCGAGAGAATATAAGAGGTATCCGCGAAGGACTTTGCCGAGTCGCATCTGGCCAGTCGTCCGTTTGGAATTGTCTGGAGAATCGAATGAGCGAGCAGAACCCACAAGCGGAACCTTCCAAAAAATCCCTGACGGAACGGCAAGCGTACAATTTGCTAACCGATACCGTCGCCGGCCCAAATCTTCGTTGGAGAGATAACCTGTTTCAAGCGAAGGTCATCCTGCTGTGTCTGGCGCTCGGTGTTGCCATCGGCCCCTGGACGATGACCGACCGATTGATGGGGGCGATGCTTGGCGGCTTTGTCGGGCTGCTCGTGGGGTTGTTCGGCAGTGGGATTACATTGATGATTTACAGAGCAATTGGACATGCTCGCGGCCGGCACGATTGAGGGAATAGGCGACAAGACGGTTTCTCGCAGTTCCCTTCGTTGGCCAGATCACTACCGGGAGAGCCGTTATGAATCTGCCCACACTAGAAGAATTGAAACAGAAACTCCTTCACGATAAGGCGCTGCCGCCGGTGTGGGCGTTTTTCCTCGATCATTTCGGCGAGAATTCTGATTTCATCGCTCTGGGAGAGCGCGCCAATCATCCATTCGTGGAAGCCGTTGTCGCTCAGGTCGCCCAACAGTTGTTCCCGAAGGACGGCGCGATTGGCGGGTTGATCCTGACGCGCGTGGCAGAGCAGCAGTTCATTCATGGCGGCTTCTTCATGGGCCTTCGGCCCGGTGGCGTCATCTATTTTGAAGATGCTCGCATCGGCTTGCTCGCGGTGGCGGATTTGCCGCCGTCTATCGAGGCCAAGTATGCTCGCTTCTCGGGGTACCCCGTTCCGAAGGTGGGCGAGCCATCGAAGAATTGATGCTGTGATTGCGTTGTTCGTTCCATTCCTGGTTGCCTGCTACAATTCTGGAAGATTCGGGCGAAGCACAGGCCGGCGGTATCTTCGCTTTCCCGAAGGAGCATCCGATCGACGGGAGTTCGCTTATGACGGCGGAGAATTTTGACCGTGTACTTACCGGGTTGAGACAGTTGCAGCCGTTCCGCATGTTCACGGTGGAACTGCATGGCGGGCAACAATTCGAGGTGGATCACCCCGGAGCCCTCGTCATCCGCGATGGCGTGGCCGTCTTCCTCGCGCCGGGCGGCATCCCGATCTGGTTCGATCATGACAACGTCAATCAAATCATCGGCGAGTTGTCGGACACCTCGCGGACAAGCGAGCAGGCTTGACCATTCACCACTCGACGCCCAGCATCAAGCAGTTCAAACCGCTGCCAATACCCAGAAATCCCACACGATCGCCGGGACGCAGGAACTCACGTTCTTCGGCGAGAGCCGCCGTCAGCGGTAGCGACACCGTGCCCATGTTGCCGAGAAATGGATACGTCGAATAATCTTTCTCGACGGCGATGCCCAGCGTCTTGAGAATCGAATCGCGGTGGCTGGTGCCGACCTGATGACAGATGACCTTGTCCACCATGTCGCTCGCCCAACCGAGGCGATTCAAGAAGGTAGACCACGTCCGCAAACCCAACTCGACGCCGTAGCGGAGGACGGAGACGGGATCGGTGGACATGAACTGCCGGGCGGCGGTGAGTACGCCTTCGAGCCCCCAGCGGCACAGGCCATGATATTGCGGGGCGGCCTGCGTGCTGCCGCCCAGAACGCGGCGGCGCGGCGCGGGACAGAACGAGCCATCGCTAACAAGCACGGCCACCGCCCCCGAGCCGCCGGTGAGCGTGGCCAGCGATTTCTTGAACACGTCCATACGGCGATCGCGCAGCATGGTGTCGATCATGGCATCGTTAATCTCGCGGGCCGTCTCGCAGGAAACGACCAGGCCGGCGCGAATTTGGCCCAATTCGATGCGATTGGCAAGGTCCACGATGCCATTGAGTACGCCCAGACAGGCGTTGCTGATGTCGAACACGGTGTCGGGACGAATGCCGAGATCGGAGGCGACGCGGCAGGCCGTCGCCGGCTCGAACTCTTCTCGGCAGACGGCGGCGTAGATCAGCACTTCCACATCTTGCGGGCGGACGTGGGACACGGCCAGCGCTTTGCGAGCGGCTTGCACCGCGCCTTGCGAGGGCGGATAGCCCGGTTCCCACCAGCGACGTTCGGCGATGCCGGTCATCGCCTCCAGCTGGCCCTCGGCCACATGCAACGTCTCGTAGACGGGCCGCAAACGCGCCTCCAACTCCTGCGTGGTGACAACCACAGGCGGCAGCTCGTAGCCAATAGCATCTATAAAGACTCGCGAATATCTCATGTTCGTTCGTCGATCCGTAAGGTGAAGTCCGTCATCTCGTAGATAATTAACCCATCCACCAGCAGGAAACCATCCGCCGTCAGCGTTCGCGTCGCTTCATCGCGGGCCGTGATGACGGCCTGCACGGTCACTTCCTTGCTGGCCGGCACCACCTGACCGCGATAACGCCAGCGGTGTTTTTTACCCGGACACGCCAAGAAACGCACATCGGGATTGTCCGGCCAGTATTGCAGGGCCGCCGCTTTCAACACCTGCAAAAACGCCTCCAGGCCGAGCGAACCCGGCCACACCGGATCTTGATAAAAATGGGCCTTGAAGAACCATTCCTCCGGGTCCACTTGCTTACGGCCCTCGATGAAACCAAGTCTGTGCGGCCCACCATCAGGCAGGAATTGCTCGATGCGATCGATCATCCGTAGGCGGTCGCCGGGGAAGGGCGATTCGCGGGGATAGCCGAAACTCACCCCGCCGGATTGCTCGTAAGCCTTCGCCTCGCGGATGCCGATTTGCTGGGCCAGGGCGTCGCGCGAGAAGAAACCGAACGTCGTTTGTCCACGATACACGAGGCGGGACGCATTGTGTACGGCGAACTCGTAGCTCTGAATAATCATGCCGCCCGAAGACGATACACGCTGCAAGCGAACTCGCGTCGTCAGCGTTCCCGTATCAGGATACACCGATTCGAGCAGTTCCGCCTCGCCTTCGAGATTGCGGAAGGCGAGATCGACCGGACTGGTCAACGCCGAACCGGCGTAAGCGGCCAGGAAACCGCACGATTGCAGAGCCGCCTCGATCAGCACGGCATACGGCATGATCGGTTGCCGCTCGGCCTCGAAATACCAGGCGTCCGCAGGAACATCATATTGGGCTTCGATGATGCCGCCCGCAACCATCTTATATTGCTCGGCCTCGATGCGCGTGATGCGGTCGATGAACGAAAACGGCGGTGCCGGCAGGCGAGCGACGAAACGGCCGTCGTCGAAGACGCGGTAGGGTTCGCCGAACGCCTCGGAAGGTTTGCCGGCGGCGAAAGCGAGTATATGTTTCTTCTCGAATGCAGAAGTCAGAATGCAGAATGCAGAATGAAAACCAGGTTGTCTTTCATTCTGCATTCTGACTTCTGACTTCTGCATTGAACTCTGCCAGCCAGAGACGATCTGCTCTCGTGTAAGTCCGGTCAAGCGTACCGACATGTTGGTGATTTCGACGATTAACTTGCCGTCGGCGTACATGAGCGCATCGGCCAGCGCATACGGTTCCGGCCCATAGCCGCGCTCTTTCAGGATCACCTCGTAAGTGACGGTGCGTGTCGTCGCGGTGACTTGGCCGCGGCACTTCAACACACTGGCGACGCCGGGCACCGGCTCGCACACCACGTCATCAACTTCCGCGAGCCAGCCCAAACGCAGCAAATAAATTCGTAGCGTGTGCAGGCAACATTCATACATGAGTGTGCCGGGCATGACTTGATCGTCAACAAAGTGACAGCGCAGGAACCACGCATCGGGATCAATGTCCGCCTCGGCGCGAATGAGACCGATGCCGAAACGGCCGCCGTGCGGATCGAGATGCACGACGCGATCGACGAGTTTCATGCGGCCGCCGGGCAAACGCAGACCATCGGACAAAAATTTGTCAGCGAATAACGATCCGAAACATCCCACAAGATCGCCGGTGCGAAGCGCATCGAGCTGCGTGGAGGTGTAGGACTCGACGGCGAGAGGTGGCAGGTCGGCCGCATCGTCGGGCTGGATGCCGGGGCGCGGACGGGTATCGAGCGTCGTCTGTACGACGCCCTTGCCGGCGGCCAGATCCGCAGCGGTGAAGAAACCGGCGCAACCGTTCTTCATCGTCAGCAGCGGTTCGCCGTCCACCGTACCATCGAACTGGAACTTGAACAAAAACGTGTCACCCTGGCGGAAGAAGCGTTCGATGCGAATGTCGTAGCGAATAACCTGACCGGGCCGAGGCAGACCGCGATGGAAAGTCACGGCCGCGTCGAGCAGACGATAGACCGCCAGACCGCGCGTTTCAAAGTCGATGCCGAGATACGCGGACAGAAACAGATCGGCTTGTCCCGCTTCGATGGCCACGCAAGTGGCGATACGGCCACCGTCGAGATACCAGGCGTCGGGATGAATGTCGTGTTCGGTGACAACGCGGCCGGACGTGAGCGAGCGTGATTGGCCCTCGATTGTCAGAATGCGATCGACGAGCATCAGCGGCTCATCCGGCAGACGAACGCGCGTCGGATAGCTGTCGATAGGGGCAAAGTCGGGACCGAGAACGCGGGCAATGGAACCGATAGCGAATTCCAGGCATTGAGCGCGGTCCAGGGCTGGCCGCGTCGCAGGCTGTGCCGAGCTTGCGAGGCTCACCAGCGGAGGCGTCGTGAGCCTCGCAAGCTCGGCACACCCTACACCCTCACCATTCCGCAGCATGGACTCGGATAGCCGGGCCTGGAATTGGAGATTATCCATCAGGCCGCGTTGAAGCGTGGCGGCTAGACGCAGATAAGCGGCGTGGGCTTCACCCGTGGCTTGACGCGCCGCGACGGTTTCCGTAATCAGGGGAGCCAACTCGCTTCCCGCGCTCACGGCATGCGGCGAGAAAGAAGGAACCATTAGCGGCTGATTTTGAGACCGTTCGGGCGGAGGCGATTCATGACGAACAGCCGCGATCCGCACGGGTTCCGGGCTAGTCTCCGGCTTGTGCGCGAATCGCTTCGGCGACGGGATGACGAACGCCGAGCCACCCACCGAGACACTGAGCAAACGTCTCTCGACCGTGGGAGGAACGACGCGAAGCATGGTCTCCGGACCGTACAGCGGAGTGAGATCCACCGGCACACGCTCAGCGCATAGCTGCGCCAGCATGCGCAGCATCAGGGAAACCCCGTCTGCGCCGGCGACACAGAGCGAGCGGGCGCGATGCGGTCGATCGCCGAGAATCGCGTCAATCATGCGGGTGCAGGATGCGCCCGGTCCCATTTCCAGAAAGATGCGAACGCCGTCGCGATAGGCGGATTCGACGACGGCGGGGAAATCGACGGTGTCCAGCGCCTGCGCCAGGATGGCCTCTGCGGCATTGTCGGGATTCAACTCGAACGAACGGGCCAAGGCGGTACTGTAGAAACGCACGCCGGGCAGCGCCGTCGTCGGCAAGCGGTGCAGATCGCGGTACGCCTCGGCGACTTCGCGGACCACCGGACAATGAACGGTCGCCGTCGCGGGCAACGGTAGAAAATTACAACCGAGCCGCTCGACGATCTTGTGAACCTCATCGCGCTCACCGCCGATGACGCACTCGCGCGGCGTGTTCAGGATGAGCAGGTAGGCGCGGCGTAGACCAGCAACCGCGTTGCGGACGGCGGAAGGAGCGCGATCGACGATGCCCGTCACCCAATCAACCACCGCATCGGGCGGCAATCGCCATGCCTTGCGAGCGGCCTCGCAGGGGCCAGTCAGATCACGGACGAACAGCGGCGAGGCGTCCATCGCCCGCAGCATGGCGTCACGGTCGGTCCAGGCCCGCAGCGCGAACAAGCCGGCCGATTCACCCAGACTGTTGCCGATCACGGCGTCGGCGCGAACGCCGAAGCGACGCGCTGCATCGCATACCAGACTGCCCAACGTGACCTGGCCAAAAATACGGTCGCGCACGGTCGGCGATGCACTGGCGCGATCGTTCCAGAAGATATTAGGGATATATTGACTACGCAAGTAGCCATTCTCGGCGTCCTGACGGCGAAGAATCTCCGGCCAGTAAACGGCAAGCTCACGGCCCATGCCGGGATAATCGTTGCCCGATCCGGGGAAGACGAAGGCGACACGTCCCGTTCGCCCCAGCGGTAGCGGCGTGTAAAACACCCGATCGCGGAAGGCGGGGCGGAGCGAAAACGGCCGGCGCGGATCGTCGCGCAGGCCGCGCTGCGCGAGATCAATCTGCTCGACCAACTCTGGCCGATCGCGCGCGACCAGCGCCACCGCGCAGGGCAACGCGGCAGCGAGCGGGTTTTTGTCGTGCCAGCTGCGGGCCAACGCTTCCAGCGCGGCATCCGGCAGCGCTCCCAGATGACTGCGAAGATGGCCCAAACCATCGAGGAGCGCGTGGGCATCGCGGCCTTCGATCACGAAGAGAGCCTCCGTGTGCTTGCCGAGAAGATGCAGGCGATCCGGTCGATCGACGCACGCGGCCGGCTCCCAGGCTGCGAGAACGACGTGAAGGCAATTGCCATCGACACTGAAAGAACTGAGTCCGGCGCGGCGAGGCCCGGCGGCACGGTCGCGCAGCCAGTATTGTGGTGCGCTCGGCAAAAGGAAGCGCTCGGCGGACTCTGCCAATTCGCTACGTTGCAGAGCGAGGTTGCGCAGCGGCGGCAAGATTTGTTGATCGAGACAGAGACACGCCTTGATGAGTGAGGCGAGACCGGCTGCCGCGCCGGTGTGGCCGATGTCGGCCTTGACGCTGCCCAGGACGAGAGGATGCGAACCGGCGTGCGTGCCGAAGAACGCTGCGAGCGCTCGCGCTTCCGCCTGATCTTCAGCGGGATGACCGCTGCCGTGCGTTTCGAGGTAGCCGACGGAGCCGGCGTCCACGCCCGCGTCAGCATAGGCACGCTCCAACGCATTTTGATAAGCGGAGGCATCGATCCCGCCTTCGCCCGCGATACCGATGCCCTTGATAATGGCGTGAATCGTGTCGCCGTCGCGCACGGCGTCGTCGAGGCGTTTGAGGATGACGGCGGCGGCCCCCTCACCGGGTAAGGGACCATCCGCGCCGGCGTCGAATGGACAAGCGCGGCCCGAAGAAGAGAAGGGCCGATGTTGATGCGTGGCCAGCACGGCGCGCACGTCGCCGGCGAGATCGACCGCACCAGCCACGGCCTGATCGATTTCGCCGCGTTGCAAGGCACGCACGGCCGTCGCCAGCGCGTGCAGCCCGGAACTCTCCTCGCTGCTGACGGTGAAACTGGGGCCGCCGAGATGAAATTCACGGGCGATACGGCTGGCGACGATGCTGCCTAGCGATCCCATCGTGCGGCTGGCGGTCAAGGGCGGGCCGGCGGCATCGCGCAATTCGGGAGGCAGCGACCAGCGGAAATGAAAATTCGTGGTGTTCAGATCGAGGCCAAGTCCGATGAAGACGCCGGTACGGAGGCGGCGATCATCGCGCAGACCAGCCGCATCAATGGCCTCGGCAGCCACTTGCAGCATGAGCAATTGCTGCGGCAGCGTCTCCTGCAATTCGCGCGGCGGAATGCGGAAGCGATCGGCGTGGATGGTCACTTCGGGATCGATGTAGTAACCGGCGAAGGAATCGGCGTTGAGTCCTTGCTCGCGGAACCAAGCGCTATCCGGCACGCCCCACCAGTGCGGTGGCGGAGTTGGTGACACCGCGTTGTCACCACCAAGAACACGTTGCTGGTAAGCGCGGAGCGATTTCCAAGGGCCGAAGTGGGCGGCCATGCCGACGATGGCGATGGGGGGAAATTCCTTTGCTTGCGCTGACAAGCCCGGAGCGCCAGCGACGGGTTTTTCGTATCGCGTCGCTGGCGCTCCGGGCTTGTCAGCGCCAGGTTCTTCGTACCGCGTCGCTGGCGCTCCGGGCTTGTCAGGCCATTCTTCCAGCAGCAAATGAGCATTGATACCGCCAAAACCGAAGGCGCTCACAGCGGCGCGGCGCGGCGTATGCTCGCTGCGTCGCTGCCACGATTGACCTTCCGGGAGAATGCGGAAAGGCGATGTCTCGAAATCCAGACCTGGAGCCGGCGTCGCGAAGTTGGCGGTCGGCGGCAGAATACCAGCTTGAAACGCGGATAACACCTTGGCGACGCCGGCCGCGCCGGCGGCGGTCAACAGATGCCCCACCGTCGATTTCACGGAGCCGATCACGCATTGGCCGGGATGCCAACCTTTCGCTCCCCACAGCGATTTAAGACTTTGGAACTCGACAGAGTCGCCTACCGGCGTGCCGGTGGCGTGACACTCGATGAGATCAACATCGGCCGGCGTCCAGCCGGCTTCACGGTAGGCAGCGTGCATGGCGCGCAACTGACCTTCGCTGCTGGGAGCTAGTAAATTGCCGTCCACATCATTGGATAGACCGATGCCGGCGATCACACCGAGGATGCGGTCACCGTCGCGCAGGGCGTCCGACAGACGCTTGAGCAAAAAGACACCCGCGCCCTCGCCCACCACCAAGCCGTCGGCGCGGGCGTCGAAGGGCGAGCAACGTCCACTCGGCGACAAAGCGCGGAGCTGCGAAAAACCCATCTGTGTGTACAGACAATCGGGACGCGACACACCGCCGGCCAGCATAGCGTCGGCACGTCCGGCACGCAGTTCGTCCACCGCGAGTTTCAGCGCGTACAGCGACGAGGCGCAGGCGGCATCAAGGGTGTAGCTGCCACCACCCAAACCGAGCGCCTTCGCCAGCACTCCCGCGACCAAACCGGGAACGTGGCGATTCAAGGACGAGCCAAACGTGTCGGACTCTGGCTCGCCGGATGAGCCGATTTTCTCGGCAAGAGTGCGACCAAGATAGCTGCGTGCCAGGGCCGACACACGCTCGGTCGGCAGAGCGATGTTGCCGAGAATGACGCCGACACGCCGGCGGTCCAGATGGTCTGTGACGCCGGACGCGAACGCTTGCCGGCCCGCGTGTAGAGCCAGGTGAAAGACGGGATCGAGCTGCGTGAGCAGGTCTGCCGGGAGATCGAGGGCCGATGGATCGACGGGAATTTCATCGAGGAAATAGCCGCGCAGCGAGTAAACGCGATCGGGACGAGCGATGGCCGGATCGTAGGCATCGCGCGGATCCAGCAGCCAGCGACCGGGCGGCACTTCGCGGGCTGCATCGACGCCGGCGAGGATGTGCGCCCACAAATGGGCGGGACTCGGCGCGGAGGGGAACAGTCCGCCCATAGCGACAATGGCGATCCGCCCGCCCTCTCCAGGCGGCGAGGGCAGGCGGCCATTTTGGGATTCGACTCCCATGCGAGACTTCTCCCGTTCAAGGTGCGGTTGCAGCGAGAGGCGGCCGCGCAAATGCACGGCGCAGGGCCGGATCGATGACGCACTCGTAGCCTTCCAGCCGGGCGATCAACTGGCCGCGATCGTCAAGATAGTCGATGTCGGCAAGGGCGTGCAGATCGTTGTCGCGCGTCACCTGGATGACGACGCGAACGCCGGTTTGCGGGAAGGTTCGTTGATACTGGCGATAGCGCGAGACAAGGCAAGGCAGCGACGGCGCGCCGTGTTGTTCCTGACTCCACACAACCATCATCTGGAAGCTGCAATCGAGGACGAGCGGATCGGTGAGCCAGCGCTGCCGCAGCGGGCGCTGAATCCACTCGCTCGGCAACGGAGCGCTGCCCACTCTTGCAAGAATGCCGTGTTCGCCACAGCCTTCGATTTGCTCGATGCCGTGCAAGTCGGGACCGTGGAATAGCAGGTTTTGATAGATGTCTTCCGGCGTGCGCGAATACGGAGGGCAATGCGGCGTGGGTGCGACGGCCGGCGCGGCCGGCAGTTGGTTGGCCAACACCACCTCGGCGCGAGCGTGCAGTATCTCACGGCCATCGGGACGGAGGCCGCGCAGCTCGACGGGAACGACGAAAACATCCTCGCGCTTGACAGCCTTGCCGGCATCGACGCGGAGGGTCGGCGCGGCGTCGCCGTCGAGGATAACGCCGTGCAAAATGCGGAGATCGTTGCAGCCGTGGAACTGCAGGCCGGGATTCTGATGGAGTGCGCCGTGGGCCAACCATTCGAGGATCAACACCGTCGGTAACACCGGGCGACCATCGAGAATGTGCGATTCCAGCACCGGATGGGCCGTGCGATCCAGGACACGTTCGAAGGCGTTGGGCAAAGATTGCGGGAGAGTGGTCCACTCGCTCCGCGAGTGGACTTCCGCCGCGCATCCGACTCGCGGAGCGAGTCGGCCAATCTCCGATGGCGAGGAGGTGCCGGTAGCGAGAACGACCACTTCGACGGCATCGCTGGGCGAGGAACGCAGTTCGTCAACAAGATAATTCGCGCCGGCTTCGAGCGGAATGAGACCGATGCCTTCTTGCGCGAAGACTTTCTTGAGAGCAGGACCGACCATACCGCCATCCCACGGCCCCCAATTGACGGAGACAACGTGGCAGCGCGGCAAGCGACGAACTTCACACCGCGCCCATTTATTCAGCACTTCATTGGCGATGGCGTAATCGACCTGTCCCGTGCGGCCGAACCGCCCCGTGGACGACGAGAACAACACGAGCGCGCGGAGTTGATCCGGCTCGACGG
>DATNCY010000223.1:0-15749 GCA_035553375.1 Gemmataceae bacterium | reverse complement strand
ATTTCGGATTTCGGATTTCCCGCGCAGCGGGTGAGGATTTCCCGCGCAGCGGGTGAGGATTTGAGGATAAGGCGATGTCTTCCACCAATTCTGTCTCAAACGCTCGCCCCAGCAGTAGCGCCGACCGTGTCGCTTGGAATCTGGCGGACCTTTACGCCGGCGTGGACGATCCCGCCATCGATCGCGATCTCGACGCTGCCTTGAAACGGGCGCAGGCGTTCGAGGCCACCTATCGCGGCAAGATCGATGTACCCGCTGGCCCCTCGGCGGATGTCTTGCTCGTCGCCGTCCGCGAACTGGAAGGGCTGTTCGAGCAGATGGATCGACCGATCATCTACGCCAGCCTCGTGCATGCGGCCAAGACCGACGATGCCAAACACGGCGCATTGCTGGCACGTACGCGCGAGCAACGCACCGTCATCAACAAACACCTTATTTTCTTCGATCTGGAATGGGTCAAGGTCGGCGATGAGATTGTGCAGCGTTTGTTGGCCGCGCCGACGCTGGCGCGCTATCGTCATTATCTAGAGCAGAAACGCGCCTGGCGGCCGCACTATCTGAGCGAGCCGGAAGAAAAAATCCTCGAAGAAAAAAACGTCACCGGCCGGGCCGCCTTTGTTCGCTTGTTCGATGAAACCGTGGCATCGATGCGCTTTCCGTTCGCGCACGGTGGGCGTGATGAATCGTTGTCCTTGCAGCAGATCAACGCCTTCCTGTACGACGCCGACCGCGGCGTGCGACAGGCGGCCGCCGCCGGACTGACACGCGGCTTGCAGGACCATGCCCACCTGCTGACCTACCTCATGAATACGCTCGTTCTCGATCATCGCTCCGATTGCAACCTGCGTCACTTCGATAGTCCGATGGGGCCGCGTCACCTGGCCAACGAGATTAGCGATCGCGTCGTCGATGCCCTGCTGACCGCGACCGAGCGCTATCATGGCACCGTACAGCGTTATTATCGGCTCAAGGGCAGGCTGCTGGGTCTCGATCAATTGGCCGATTACGATCGCTATGCTCCGCTGTTTGCCGATATGCCGGCCTGCGATTGGCCGACGGCACGCAGCATCGTGCAGGAGAGCTACGAGGCGTTCAGCCCGCGCGCCGGCGGCATCATCCGCGAGTTTTTCGACAAAAACTGGATCGACGCCGAGCTGCGCGACGGCAAACGCGGCGGCGCCTTCAGCAGCAGCACGGTGCCGAGCGCGCATCCGTACATCCTGATGAACTTCACCGACAAGCTGCGCGACGTGATGACGCTGGCTCACGAACTCGGTCACGGTCTGCATCAATATCTCTCGCGCGATGTCGGATATTTGCAGTGCGATACTCCCTTAACGACGGCGGAGATGGCCAGTGTGTTTGGCGAGATGCTGACGTTTCAGCGTTTGCAACAGCGCTATCCTGAACCGCGTATCCGTCTCGCCATGTTGTGCAGCAAGATCGAGGACAGCTTCGCCACGGTGTTTCGGCAGGTGGTGTTGACGCGCTTCGAGCAAGCGCTGCATCAGGCTCGCCACGAGCGCGGCGAATTGACGACGGAGCAGATTAACGAATTGTGGATGGCGGCGAATCGACCGATGCACGGCGAAGTCGTGCGGCTGACCGGCGATTACGGCTGGTGGTGGATGTACATCGGTCATTTCGTGCATGTGCCGTTCTATTGCTACGCCTACTCGTTCGGTGAACTGCTGGTGCTGGCGCTGGTGCAGAAATACAAGCAAGAAGGCGCGGCGTTCGTGCCGCGTTATCTGGAACTGCTGTCGGCGGGCGGCTCCGATGCGCCGCATGTGTTGCTGGGCAAACTTGGCGTTGATGTGAATGATCCGGCCTTCTGGGAGTTGGGATTGCGCTTGCTCGATGGCATGGTTTCGGAGGCGGAAGAGTTGGCGGGGCGTGTCTGAGCCGCCTCGAAATGCGCAGCCATCGGTTCAAGGAACCACGAGGACGGTGCCGAACTGACGAAGGTGCTGATCGAAGCTAAATGCCTTGGTCAAACCGAGTTTTTCCATCACGACTTTGCTGGTGCAGTCCGTAAAACTCCAATCCTTGTCCGCATAGTCATGGAAAATCTCCCAAGCCTTACGGATGTCGCTCTCCGTTAGGAAATACACGGTTGCTAGACGGCCGCTGAACAACTGCTCGCCCAAGGCTGCTGCGCGTGCCGGCTCCCTCCGCACGCGTAGCAGTGTCAGCGTCTCGTCGATCAAATAATCGGTCGTGAGTAGCGGTTCCCGGTTCTGTTTCAGCCATGCAGATGCGGCGGCGTGATTGGCGTCCCAGGGGACGACGCTGGCAAACCAGGCGCCGGAATCGGTCAGGATCATCGCGCTCCCCGATCCCCGTAGAGGACTTGATCGTGATCGCGGCTGGTAAACGGGTCGCCGACGGCCGACGGCAATGCCGCGATGGTCGCCAAGATGTCTGAAGCTTGAGGAGTGCTGATTCCTTGAGGTGATTGAAGGACGATAACTTCGACTTGCGTCCCTTCTTCCAGGGGCAAGGGCACGGAGGGACGCAGCAACCCTCCTTCATAGACTGCGGTAAAGTGAGCCGTCATGGGGCATCCTCCGGTACTTGTATGAGAGACAACTCATGGTTTCTCTGGGCATCGTCGTACTCGTCCATGTCCTCCTACCACGCCTACTTGCCCGTCTCTCCGGCGAGAGCGTGAAGTTCCTGGCGAACTCTCTCTTATGGTATCTCCTCCATGGAATCGTCGCCACGGGTTCCTATCGCTTTCTCCGCTTCCCATTTTTACGCCAGCCAAGCGCCTTATCCTTATCCAGAACGGCTGTCGGCGGGCGGCTCCGATGCGCCGCATGTGTTGCTGGGCAAACTTGGCGTTGATGTGAATGATCCGGCGTTTTGGGAACTGGGATTGCGTCTACTCGACGGTATGGTTTCGGAAGCCGAGGAATTGGCACACGCAGTCGGCTCGCAGCGGTAGTTTGCAGCGCATTATCGATAAAACGGAGAGGATGTGCGGAAATAAGCATGAATCTCAACGTCCGCCTCTAGCAGAGCCGGAGCGTACTTTATAGGATAGTGCCGTTCCCAAATCACGCTCTCGGAAATGCAGGAACCACAAAGATGAAACTTGTCGTCAACGGAAAGTTGGCGAGTCGATTTGGCCACTGTTTTTCCTACTTTAAGGAGATTTTATGAGCGCTAATTGGAAGAATCGTTTGCCGATGGTACTTGCGGCCGGCATGGTGATGATCGCCCTGATCGTCATGACTCGCTATCAGCCGGCGAGGGCGGAGCGATTGGCCGAACCGGCCTCCGGTCCGCGCTACTCCGTTGTCGAGACCGAGGGCCATAATTTGCTGGTCACCGATAACGCCGCCAACAAGCTTTACTTTTACACCGTCGATAAGGACAAGCCGGTCGGCTCGCCCTTGAAGCTCCGCGCTTCGCTAGACCTCAGCAAAGTCGGCGAGGCGGAGATCAACATCAAGAAGCACGAAGTGCAGAAGTAGGCGAGCCACGGCGAGCGCCGGCTCACGCGAGCCGGTACCCGCCGTGGTCCATTCACCCGAAAGGAACTTCCATGAGCAACATCCTGAAAATACTGGGTGGGCTGGCAATCCTGCTGGGGTTGATGCAGCTGGGGACGGCGCAAGCCCAGTTCGCGGGGGCGGCCGGTTACAACCCGTACACCGGCTATGGCGGCCGTGCGGCGACGGGCTATAACCCGTACACGGGCACCCGTGGTGCCGGCCAAAATTCTTACAACGCGTATACAGGCACCCGAAGCCAGAGCCGGAGCTATTACAACCCCTACACGGGTAGATCCGCTTCCGCTCAGCGTGCCTACAACCCGTACACTGGAAGGTCCGGCTACCGCTATAGCTATCGACGCCGATGATACCTCGTGCAGCAACCACCAGCACACGGCAGAGGTTGCCCATCATGTCTCGAATTCTTTTGCTCGCCGTCCTCGCGATGGGCGCGTTTGCCGCCACCTTCGGACTGGTGAAGCTCCTCCAACACGACTCCGCGCCTCCGGGTATGGTCCGGATACCCGGAGGCGCGTTCAGCATGGGCACCGATTCGGAACTCGGCTGGCCGGATGAGAAGCCGGCCCATCGAGTGCGTGTGGACGCCTTCTGGATGGATGAGACCGAGATCACCAATGCCCAGTTCCGCCAGTTCGTCGAGGCAACGGGGTATGTCACCACGGCCGAGAAACCACCCGACGCCGAGGAAATCTTGCGCCAACTGCCGCCCGGTACGCCCTCGCCAACCGAGGAAAAACTGGTTCCCGCGTCGTTGGTGTTCACACCGACGGACGGGCCGGTACCTTTGAAGGATTTCTCTTTGTGGTGGAAGTGGACGCCCGCCGCCGACTGGCGGCATCCGGAGGGACCGGGTAGCAACCTCGACGGCAAGGACGATCATCCCGTCGTTCACGTCTCCTGGTTCGATGCGGCCGCCTTTGCGAAGTGGGCCGGCAAACGTCTGCCGACCGAAGCCGAGTGGGAGTTCGCGGCGCGCGGCGGTCTGGAAGGCAAATCCTACGTCTGGGGCGACGAGAAACCGTCCGACACGGCCATCTTCGCCAACATCTGGCAAGGTGAGTTTCCGCACAAGAACACCGCCGCCGATGGCTACGAGCGGACCGCGCCGGTCAAGTCGTACCGAGCCAACGGTTACGGTCTGTACGACATGGCCGGCAATGTCTGGGAATGGTGTGCCGACTGGTATCAGCGCGATCTTTATCGCCGGCGGGCCAGCCAAGCGATGACCGTCAACCCAACCGGCCCGCCACGAAGCGCGGACCCGGCGCGGCCCTTCACACCGCAGCGCGTGCAGCGCGGCGGTTCGTTTCTGTGCCATGACAACTATTGTTCCCGCTATCGGCCTAGTGCCCGACACGGGTGCAGCCCGGATACGGGCATGTCGCATGTGGGGTTCCGTTGCGTGAAGACGCTGCCGAAGAAATGAAACGCGGAAGAGAGGCAATCCTCGGACGGGCATCGTATGCCCGTTTGACTTCATCATTGCTACAGCAGGAGAGACAGGATGCTGAAAAGCACGAAGATTCAGATGCTGCTTGTGCTTGTCACCGGCGCATCGATCGGCTATGCCGCGGCATCGGGCAAGTACAACCCGTTCCAGAAAGCCGATGCCGCCCCTCCAAATAAGTCCGACTTGCCGAGTCGGATCCACGACACCCAGGCGGAGGATACGTCCGCGTGTTGCCCGAATGGAGCGAGAAAGGGCCAGCTATTCGCGATGGCGGACCCGAAGGTGAAAGCCGCTGTCGCCAGGGCCGAGGGCAACGGCAAGAAGCCGAACATCGTCTTCATCATGGGCGATGACGTTGGCTGGTTTAATATCGGTGCCTACCACCGGGGCATCATGTCCGGCAAGACGCCCAACCTCGACAAGCTGGCCTCCCAGGGCATGTTGTTCACCGACTATTACGCCGAGGCGAGTTGCACGGCGGGCCGAGCCAACTTCATCACCGGCGAATTGCCGATTCGCACGGGCCTGACCACGGTGGGACAGGCGGGATCTCCCCTGGGCATGCCGGCGCAGGCTCCCACCATCGCCACCGTGCTGAAGTCGATGGGTTATGCCACGGGCCAGTTCGGTAAAAATCATTTGGGCGACCGAAACAAGTTTCTCCCGACGCTCCACGGCTTCGATGAATTCTTCGGCTATCTGTATCACCTCGACGCGATGGAAGACCCGGCTCACCGCAATTACCCTCAGGAGCTAAAGGACAAGGTCGGGCCTCGGAACATGCTTCACTGCTGGGCCACCGACAAGGACGACGCAACCGAGCAACCGCGCTGGGGTAAAATCGGCAAACAGAAGATCGAGGACGCTGGCACGCTCTATCCGAAGCGGATGGAAACCGTGGACGACGAAATTCTCGACCATGCGCTCAAGTTCGCCGAGAAAGCTCGCAAGGACAACAAGCCGTTTTTCCTGTGGCTCAACCCGACGCGAATGCACGTCGTCACACATCTGTCCGAGAAATATCAATCACTCCGCAATTCTAAAAATGGCTGGAGCATCCAGGAAGCCGGCATGGCGCAACTGGATGACGTTGTCGGCTCCGTTATGAAGTACCTCAAGGATAATGGCCTTGAGGAGGACACGATTATCGCCTTTTCGACGGATAACGGCGCCGAAAACTTTACCTGGCCGGATGGCGGTCAAACCCCGTTTGCCGGCGGCAAGGGAACGGCGCTCGAAGGCGGCTTCCGCGTGCCCGCCATCCTTCGCTGGCCGGGCAAGGTTCCGGCGGGCCGGGTAGAGAACGGTATTTTCTCCGGGCTGGACTGGTTCCCAACCTTCGTCGCGGCTGCCGGCAACCCCAACATCGCCGAGGAACTCAAGAGGGGCAAGGAACTCGGCGACCGCAAATATAAAGTGCATCTCGACGGTTACAATCAGATGGATCTGATCACCGGCAAGGGTCCGTCGAAGCGCCATGAAATCTTCTATCTGACGGAATCCACCCTGAGCGCGGTGCGGATCGATGACTACAAATACCGTTTCACCGATCAGCCCAACGGCTGGCTTGGCGCCACCGAGAAGGTGGATTGGCCGATGATCACGAATCTTCGCCTTGATCCGTTCGAGCGAACGGGGTTGCCCAATGGCAAGGGTGGGTCACTCGCTTTTTACAACTACTTCGTGTACGAGTTCTGGCGTTTCGTGTTCGTGCAACAAGAAGTGGGCAAGGCCGCCAAGACGATGATCGAGTTCCCGCCGATGCAAGCGGGCGCGAGCTTCAACATGGAGGCGGTCAAGAAACAGATCGAGGCGGCGATCCAAAAGCACCACGGGCAATAAATCGTCGATCCGAGCGAGCGCCGATTCGGATGGTGCTGGAGGGGTCGCCGGCCTTCAGAGCGTTTCGTCGTTCAGGCCGGCGACCCCTCCAGCACACGCTGCCCCGGCTACTTCATCGCCTTCAGTTCGAAGCGATGCGCCGTGGGCTGCGCCTTCTTATAAATCGCTTCTTGCATCGTCTGAATCTTCTCCATGCGTTTCTTCAATTCGGCGGGCTTGCGTTCCTTGACCACGTCCGCGAGCCAGGACGGTGCGTTGAACATGACCACGCTACGGAAGCGGTCGTGAACGATGTTGTTCTTGGTGGTAATCATCCGCAGCACCTCCTGCCCCTGATCGAACAGCGGACCGGAAGCGAGATTGCCGAGGTTGACGCCCTTGCTCAGTTCCTCAACCGTGTACTCACCGGCCTTTTTGCCGTCGATGCTCAACGCATATTTGCCGGCGTTCAATCCCGCCACCTTCAGGCCATAGTAATTGAGATCCTTGAGTTGATTGACGTAGGGCAGAATGCCGCGCCAGTCCGGCTGAATGGGCATCGGCAAGGCCTCATCGGTGCGCGAAAACGAAATGCTGTCGGAGGTGACGTTCAGTTCCTCAATGTGGCAATGAACCGGCTTGGCCTTCTTGGCGGTCGTGTCGATTTCCACATCGCTAACGACGGCGGGTGCCTGCAAGCCGACAAGAATGGTATGGGCCATCAGCAGACCACCGGCGCCGTTGGTGTGGACGGCATCGGGAAAAGGATGAACCTTGGCGTCATCCGCCGCCATCTTGTCCATCACCTTGCGCGTCACGGCATATTGATCGACGAAGGGAAGGTTGTACTTTTCGGCCAACTCCTTGAGGGGTGCGTAAAACTTTTTCTGTGTCTCCAAATAGACGGGCAGATTTTGCTGCATGGGGCGTGCGCGGACTTCGACGGCGTTGGGCGAGATGAGGGCGACGCGCACGCCGGCCTTCTTCGCCGCCTTGAGCATGTCCTCGGTTTTTTGGATATACTGCGCGGCTCGTTTGGGATCGAACCCGCCGTAGCCGCCGTCGTTCATACCGAAGTCGATGGTGAGGGCGGTTGGCTTCTCGGCCAAAACATGCTGGGCGAAGCGATTGGCGCCGCCGGTGGCCGTGTCGCCGCCAATGCCGGCGTTAATGAAGGTCATTCCGCCATTGGGGAAATGCGTCGTCAGATACAGTTCGATGTAGCTCGAATACTGATACTGCTCGGTAATACTGTCGCCAAGGAAGACGATGCGATCGCCCTTGTGGAAGAAGAAGGTGTCCTTCGTCGCATCCGCCGCGACGAGCGGCGTCGAAACGAGGACCAGCGAGAGCAGGGACAGATACGGTGTACTGCGGTGCATGGTAGGGTCTCCGGTGGGTTGATCCAGACACACGTTCTAACCGATCCGCACCACGGCGGCAAACATTTTGGCCAATCCGTAGCGTCAGCAAGGGAACCCTTGCTGACGCTACGGACTGGCCATTCATGGTGTTATCGCCCCTAAGGGATAGCGCTCGAACACCACGTAACCCGCAGCTTCCATGCCCAGACGTTGATACGTCTCGCGGGCGGCATGATTCTCGCGCTCCACGTACAGCCGTAGACCGATCACTTCCGGCTCCGCCCGCGCCGCCTGCAACACATGGTCGAAGAGAGCGCGAAAAACTCCTCGCCGTCTGGCCTCATGACGGACATACACGCTCTGAATCCACCAAAACCAGCCATTACGCCAATCGCTCCATTCGGTCGTGTACATGATCTGGCCGACAGGGAAACCATCCTCCTCGGCGACAAAATAGACACTCTTGCGCGGATCGGCCAATCCCGTGGCGACGCCGGCGGCGAGCAAGGCCGAATCGAGTGCTTTGCCCTCGCTCTCCTGGGCCAGCAAACGGTTGAACTCGACGACGATGGCGGCATCGGCGGGAACGGCTCGACGGATCGATAGCGGCATGGTTGCCTCATAGAATGAAACTTCGTAGGTTTTCCTTCCACCAACCGTTGCGTCGTTCGCGGAGCGGACAGCGAGGCACGAAAGGGCGTCGGCGATGGACCTGAGTTGTTATATCCGCGACATCCCCGATTTCCCCAAACCTGGGATCGTCTTCAAGGACATCACACCCCTGCTCGCCGAGCCGCGCGCCTTCCAGTACGCCATCGATCAAATGGTGGACCATTATCCGGCTGCGAATGTCGATGTGGTGGCGGCCGCCGAGGCGCGTGGGTTTCTGCTGGCTGCGCCGCTGGCGTTGCGGTTGAGCAAACCGCTGGTCCCGCTGCGCAAACCCGGCAAGCTGCCGCATCGGACGTACTCGCTGCGCTACGACCTGGAATACGGCAGCGCCGAGTTACAAGTCCATACGGATGCCCTGACGCCCGGAGCGCGCGTGCTGCTCGTCGATGACCTGCTGGCGACCGGCGGCACCATGGAAGCGAGTTGCCGGTTGATCGGCAAGGCCGGCGGAGAGGTGATTGGTTGCGCGTTCCTCGTCGAGTTGGATTTTTTGCACGGCCGCGACAAACTGCGTCCGCATGAAGTATATAGCCTGATTCGCTATTAACGGTTTGCCCGCTAGCCCGCAGCGCCAGCAAGGCTGTCCCTTGCTGGCGCTGCGGGCTGGCAAAGCGGGCCCCCAATCAACCTGCGAGCTTGCCATGCCCGAACAAATCCGCTGTCCTGAGTGTAGTGCGACCTTGCGTGTGCCGGAAACGCTGCTGGGCAAAAAGGTAAAATGTCCCAAGTGCCAGACGACGTTTACCGCCGAAATGGATGCGCCCGCCGAACCGGATGAAGGCATCGTCAACGAGCCGGCTCCGTCCGCGTCGCGGCGTCGGCCCTCGCCGCAGGAGGAGGTCGAAGACGAACCGCCTTACGAGGACGAGGAAGATGAAGATCGCCCGCGCCGTCGCGGTCGGCGCGGTGGACGAAGGTCGGCCGTGGCGGCATCAATGGTAGCGGGACCGGCCATTTCCTTGATGGTCGTGGCAGGTTTGGCCATCGCTCTCGGCCTCCTCGGATTGATGTTGAACCTCCTCGGCACGGGTATGATGGCGGCCGGCGGACAGGCCAAGCAAGGCGATGTGGCCCTCAACGCCGTCACGGGCATCGGCAGTTCCATCTTCGCGCTCTGTTATTGGAGCCTCGTCATGGTTGGAGCGATCAAGATGAAAAATCTCTCCAGTTACGGCTTGGCCATGACAGCCTGTATCGTGGCCATGTTGCCTTGTAGCGCCTGCTGCCTCCTGGGACTGCCTTTCGGCATCTGGGGACTTGTCGTGATTAACAATCCAGATGTCAAGAACGCATTTTCGTGACCTTCTCGATGGGACAGAGATATGATCGACTTCGACAAATCGGGCGGCCTAGTTCCGGCCATCGCGCAGGATGCCGACACCGGGGCCGTACTCATGCTGGCGTGGATGAACCGCGAAGCCTACGAGGAAACCCTGCGGACGCGGCGGGCCGTGTATTTCAGTCGCAGCCGCAATCGCCTGTGGCGCAAGGGCGAGGAGAGCGGCCATTTTCAGGAAGTGCGTGACATCCTCGTCGATTGCGACGCCGATACGATTTTGCTCAAGGTGCATCAAATCGGCGGCGCGGCCTGCCATGAGGGTTACGCCAGTTGCTTCTTCCGCCGCGTGGAAGGAGATGAAGTGAAAGTGATCGCCGAAAAAGTATTCGATCCGAAGCAGGTCTACAAAAAATGAGTTCACCGATCCTTAAACTCGGTATTCCCGCAGGCAGTCTGCAAGAGGCGACGGCGCGCCTGTTCGCTCGGGCCGGCTACAAAATCACCTACGCCAGTCGCAGTTATTATCCGACCATCGACGATCCCGACATTCAGTGTACGCTGATCCGCGCCCAGGAGATGCCGCGCTACGTCGAGGATGGTTCGCTCGATTGTGGGCTGACCGGCTACGATTGGATTTTGGAGAATGACGCCAAAGTCAAGGAAGTGGCCGAATTGGTTTTCAGCAAGGTGAGTCGGCGGCCGGTGCGCTGGGTGCTGGCCGTGCCCAACGATTCGCCGATCCGCGAGGTGAAGGATCTGCAAGGCAAACGCATCGCCACCGAGGTTGTCAGTCTAACACGCCGCTGGCTGGCCGAGCGCGGCGTGACGGCTCATGTCGAATTCAGTTGGGGAGCGACGGAAGTGAAGCCGCCGCGTTTGGCCGACGCCATCGTGGAAGTGACGGAGACCGGCAGTTCGCTGCGGGCCAACAATCTGCGCATCGTCGAGGAACTGCTACAAAGCACGACGCGCTTCATCGCCAACGAGCAAGCCTACACCGATGCGTGGAAGCGCGAGAAGATGGATGACATCGTGTTGATGCTACAAGGCGCGATGGCTGCGGAGGGCAAGGTCGGGCTGATGCTAAACGTGCGGCAGGCAGACTTGCCCGCCGTCCTTCAGATTCTGCCGGCACTGAAAAACCCGACGATTTCCGCGCTGTCCGATTCCAATTGGATCGCCGTCAACACGATCCTCGATGAAAGCATCGTCCGTCATATCGTGCCCAAGCTCAAGCAGGCGGGAGCTTGCGGGATCGTCGAGTACCCGCTGAACAAGATTATCGAGTAGCGAGCGGGGAACATAATCCCCCCCTCCCGATTACGTTTCGCGGCGACCTTCGCGAAACGTAAACGGGAGCCGTCGCGTTCAATAACATGGCAGGAGGGAACACGATCGCGCCGCTGGAGAGATCACCATGACCGCGCAAGCCAAGTTCACCAATCGGCTCAGCCACGAAACCAGTCCCTACTTGCGACAGCACGCCCATAATCCCGTGGACTGGTATCCCTGGGGACCGGAGGCGCTGGAGCGCGCCCGGCAACTCGATCGCCCCATTTTCCTCAGCATCGGCTACTCGGCCTGTCACTGGTGCCATGTGATGGAGCATGAGAGTTTTGAGAATGAAGAGATCGCTAAAATCCTCAATGACAACTTCATCAGCATCAAGGTCGATCGCGAGGAGCGGCCGGACCTCGATCAGATTTACATGGCGTCGGTGCAGATGCTGACGGGTTCGGGCGGTTGGCCGATGTCGGTGTTTCTCACGCCGGACTTGCAGCCATTCACCGGCGGCACTTATTTCCCGCCGGACGATCGCTATGGCCGGCCCGGCTTCAAGCGGTTGCTGTTGCACATCGTGGAAGTATGGACCACACGCCGCGCCGATGTCAATGAGGCCGCCTCGCAAATCACCGGACATTTACAGGATCTCGGCCGACTCGACACGGAGGAAGGCGAACTCGATGCCTCGCTGCTGCGACAGGCGGCGAGCGGATTGTCGCGCTCGTTCGATGCGCGGAACGGTGGCTTTGGCCAGGCACCCAAATTTCTGCATTCGATGGACCTACGGCTGTTGCTGCGCTGCTGGCGGCGCTTCGACGATCCGCATGCCTTGGAGATGGTCCGCGTCACCCTCGATCACATGGCGATGGGCGGCATCTACGATCATCTCGGCGGCGGTTTCGCACGCTACAGCACCGACGAACGCTGGCTGGTGCCGCACTTCGAGAAAATGCTCTACGATAACGCCTTGCTCGTGCCCTGCTACCTGGAGACGTTTCAGGCGACGGGTGAACCGATTTATCGCGAGACCGCCGAGGAGACGCTGAGTTGGGTGTTGCGCGAGATGACCAGTCCCGATGGTCCCTTCTACAGCACGCTCGACGCCGACAGCGAGGGCGAGGAAGGCAAGTTTTACGTCTGGTCGGCGGTGGAAATCGAGCAAATTCTCGGCAAGGATGATGTCGAGCTTTTCAACGCCGTTTACGGCGTCGAGCCGGAAGGCAATTGGGAGCATGGACACAACATCCTGCATCGCGTCAAGACGTTCGCGCAGTATGCGCGGCTCAACGGCCTGAGCGAAACCGACCTGCGCGGCCGACTCGATAGATGTCGTCGCAATCTGTTTGAAGTGCGCGGCAAACGTATCTGGCCGGGCCGCGATGAAAAGACGCTGACCTCGTGGAATGGTCTGATGATTGGCGCATTGGCGCAGGCGGCGCAGGTGTTGGACCGTGCCGATTATGCCGACGCCGCCGCGCGCGCCGCCGACTTCATTCTAACTCGCATGCGCACTCCCGACGGCCGGCTGTTGCGTACCTGGAGCGCCGGTTCCGAGCCGAAACTGAATGCGTATCTCGAAGATTATTCGTTCCTGCTCGATGGTTTGGTATCGCTGTACGAGGCGACGTTCGCGCCACGCTGGATCGAGGCGGCTCTAGATCTGGCCGAGATGATGATCGATCAATTCTGGGACACGGCCGACGGCGGATTCTTCTACACCGGACGCAATCACGAAGCGCTGATCGCGCGCGGCAAAGATCCGCACGACAACGCCATTCCCTCCGGCAACGCCATGGCCGTGACGGCGCTCTTGCGGTTGGTGAAACTGACGGGGCGCATGGATCTACAAGAGAAAGCAGAGACGACACTGCGACTATATCGCGGCTTGCTCGGCAGTCATCCGCTCGCGGCAGGACAGATGCTTCTGGCGCTGGATTTTCATCTGGGGCCTGTTCAAGAGATCGCGATTGTCGGCGATCCGTCCGCCGAGGACACACGCCGTGTGCTGCGAATCATTCGCGGCGCATTCCAACCCCATCGCGTGGTGGCGCTGAAGCCGCCTACCAGCCCGCAGCGCCAGCAAGGGACAGACAAGACACGGGAGGAACTGTTGCCGCTGTTGGCCGACAAGACCTCACAAGGTGTAGTGACGGTGTACGTTTGTCAGAACTTCACCTGCCAGGCGCCGCTGATTGGGGTGGAGGCGATTGAAGCGGCTCTGTCCGGCCCGAAGGAATAATTGCCGGTCTGCTATCGAGAATGATCCGGCATCAAGGACTTGCGAGTGGTTGGAGTAACGCGACGACCGCAGACAACACCCGCGCGAACGCAGCCGAGGTGAGGACACCGACTGAGCGAACCAATAATCCGGTGTGAGCGGTAAACAATTTGCCAGGTCGAGCGAAGCTGGCCACCAGTAAAGCACCCGATGCGAAGTCCAGAGCATCCAGCGGCACCGCCACCGGATCACCGTAAGGACTGCTCGTGATCTGACACAGCACCCAGTCGCCTCGCCCGGCATCGGCCAGACACACAGCTGGCCGTACCTTAGATTGTGACAGGTCCGAGAATGGGAACGGTACGAGAACTACTTCCCCGGTTGTAGGTGTGACCACGCCGCCTCCTCCTCTGGCCGTAACCAGTCCGCCGCCAAAGCCGCTTCCGCAAGAAGCGCGGCCTCACCCGGTATCACGGCCGGTTCTTCCAACACCGTCACCAAAGCTCGCCTGGGGCCATCAATGTGAACTTCACCAAGCAAGCGAACCTGACCGGCGGCATCAACGACCGCTTCGACTGTTTGAATCATAGGATACCTCCGCATTTATTCTACCCAACTGCGGACGCATTGCGCAGGCCGCTTCACTCAATACCGCCCCCTGTTTCAGCGGCCGATGAGAGGCTGCCCAAAAAAGCCATGATGCGGCAGCGGTTAGATGTAGGTATAATATCCCTGTGGAATCTCTCCACGGCCCCGCGCCGCATTGATGGGCTTGATAACGGCGCCTGAAAGGATGAGTGATTTCAAATTGCGTCAGGCCATTGCGCTCGAAGCCGCGCGCCTGATGTACGAACGTGTCGAATCCGAATACTTCACCGCCAAGCGCAAGGCCGCCAAACGCCTGTGCCGCCGCGATGTCAAACCCAAAGATCTCCCTTCCAACGCCGAGATTCGCGAGCAGATTCAACTCTTCGCGCGCATGCACGAAGGCGACAAACGTACCGAGCATTTGCGCGAGATGCGTCTCGAAGCGCTGCGTCTGATGCGTTTGCTCGCTACCTTTCGACCGCGACTCATCGGCAGCGTGATGACCGGACACGTCCGCAAAGGCTCCGACATCGATTTGCACCTGTTCAGCGACAGTCCCGCACTCATCACCGATCTGCTCGAACAGGCCGGCTGCCAGTACGATCTTGAACGCAAGCAAGTCGTCAAGCACGGCGAGGCCCGCGTATTCACGCATATTCACGTCTATGACCGCTTCAATTTTGAACTGACTGTGTATCCCGAAGACAAGGCTCATTACGTGTTCAAAAGCTCGATCACCGGCAAGGCCATCGAGCGTGCTTCGATTCGAGAATTGGAGGAGTTGTTGGACCGCGAATATCCGGGACTGAATCTCGACGAGGAGATACGCGCGGCGGAATCCGAGGTCGATCCGTATCCGCTGTTCCGCATGCTGTTGTTGCCGTTGGAGAATGTGCAAGGATCGCCGGTGTATCATCCCGAAGGCGACGTGTTGTATCATTCGCTTCAGGTGTTCGAGCTGGCGCGCGATCGGCGGCCTTACGATGAGGAGTTTCTGCTGGCGGCCCTGCTGCATGACGTGGGCAAGGGACTCGATCGAAGCAACCATGTCGAGGCGGCCTTGCAAGCGCTTGATGGCCTCATCACTGAGCGGACGCGGTTTCTCATCGAGCATCACATGCACGCGCATGACTATCGCGATGGCAAACTCGGGTTCCGGCTGCGCCGCGAGCTGGAGGCGTCGCCGGACTTCGAGGAACTGATGCTGCTGCACGAATGCGACATGGGTGGCCGCGTGCCGGGGGCGGTGGTGGGCACGGTCGATGAGGCGCTCGACTTTCTGCGCGAACTGGAACGCAGCAATGGCGAATGAGGAATTAACCACAGAGGCACAGAGAATACAGAAATGAGCCAACAAAGGGTACAACGATGACGTTTGCCCTATCGATTGTTTATTTCAATTCTTTTTTTTTCTCTGCGTCTCTGTGCCTCTGTGGTTAGTTACTCTTTTTCATCAGGAGGAGGCACAATGCTCGACGAACTGCTGGCGGGCTATCCGGTGGTGGTGCGGCAGGCGGTCGTTTGGGGCGATATGGACTCGTATCGCCAC
>DATNCY010000222.1:0-26413 GCA_035553375.1 Gemmataceae bacterium | reverse complement strand
GTACGTTGTGTAGCAGCACTTGCGCACATGTTGTTGATAGACCGGATGCGAGGTGCAGTAGTATTGCGGCACCTGATATTCCTGATAGCACGGCTTGTAAGTCGTGTAACAGGATTTGCGCACATGCTGCTCGTACACGGGCCGGCAGACCGTGTATTTCTGGACGACGTTATAGTTCTCGTAGACCGGCCGGCACACGGTGTAGCACTGCTGACGAACATGTTGTTCGTAGACCGGACGATAGCAGACCGAGCGACATTCTTTCATGACCGTTCGGTAGACCGGACGATAGCAAACACAGTTACGATCTTCGTAAACGGTCTGGTAGCAAACACGATAGCGGATGGTGGGTAAACAGCACTGCTCCGGGCTGCAACACTGAACGGGATAGCAGCAGGCACCGCAATGCGACGCCCGCGCTCGATCCGCCAGTGCCGCCGCGGCAAGCATGGCTATCAGCGGCAACGCGACCTTCAGCCTCATCTCTGGACTCCTCGCCATACAGTTCCGGGTTCCAACATGCTCGCACCAGGGCCGCGCCCCGCGGCGCCCGTTGCGGCTGTACTAAAATGTGCCCGATTGCAAGGACGGCGCAAAGTGGACTTGAGAGAAAAACAAGGTTATCTGGAGAGACTGTGCTGAATTGATTGGAGTTTACCGCAAACGTGGAGTTTTGCGCCAAACCGATACGGGCAACTCAGGCGAGAATTGCGGGCGGCGACTCGTCTTTTCCGGGAAGCCTCCTTTCTGGTATAAGCCGCTTCGACGGAGACGACATCGCCCTCCCGCCATCGGAACAGGGATCAAACATGGAATCTTCGGAATCTTCCGCCGAGGCTTGCAGCCTCTCCGTACCCGGATCGCCCTGGCGCGCGCCGCCGGCCATGCCGGTACCGGCGGACTTCGTCCCCTTGAGACTCATCCTGCAACCGAGCGCCGCCAGCATCGAGCTAACCCAGCCTGACATGCTCCTTGGCCGCCACAGCCACGCCGATGTGCGCTTGCCGTTGCCGGACGTTAGTCGCCGTCATTGTCGTTTCCTCTTTTCGCAGGGTGTGTGGCAGGTTCTCGATTTGAACAGCCTCAACGGCGTCTTTCTCAACGGCGAATTGATTCGCCAGGCCACCGTGCGTCAGGGCGACCTCCTTCGCATCGGTGGTTTCACGTTCGTCGTGGAGGTGGGCACACCCAACCAGCAAGCCACCGAGGCCGACGCCCCCGAAGGGCTGATCCGCAGCATTTTCAAGACGTTGCCGTCACCATCCTATGACGCCGAACCGCGCCGACGATCCGCATAGAGATGAAATCCGAAATCCGAAATCCGAAATCCGAAAGAAATCTCAAGTCCAAATACTCAAACTCAAAACGTCTTGCTGTTTTTTGTTTGGGATTTGTGATTTGAGATTTCTTTCGGATTTCGGATTTCGGGTTTCGGATTTCGTTTTATGATGGTGGTATGACTACCACCACGGTTCTCGATCGTGAAGAATACATCGAGCAGGCGTATCTGTTCCGCGTCATGCGGGAACGCCTCGCGGAAGGTCTGGCCGCGCAGGAAGTGCTGGAGCATATCGGCCAAGAGATTCTATCTACTACGCGCCTCCCTTATGCCGTGCAGTTCCTGACGGCGGAAGTGAAGCACACCGGCTTGCTGTCGTCCGGCTTCGCGCGTCTGCCGCACTATTTCACGCCCTTTCAGGCGTTCGTCATCAAGGGCACGGAAGAGGAGGGCCGGCGTTTCAGCATGGAAACCGCCCTGCTGGTGCTTCAGCGCGAGGTGGAGTATCGCACTGGCACTCCCACGCCTTCAGGGCTGTTCGTCTATCAATTCGAGGTGTTGTGTCGTAACCGTCTGGGTTACGACGAGGGATTGGCCAGTATGCTGGCGGATAGTTTCTATCCGCCGGAATGGCGCGATTTTCTCGCCTCGGCGCGCCGGCAAATCGGTATCGTGGATTTCGCCGAGATGATTTACTTGCGCTCGGAGATGTATCTCATCGAGCGTCGCCGGCACGAACCGGATTACGAGCCACCTGTGCCGGCGGTGTTCGGCCCGAAGGAAGGCAAGATCGCCGGGGCCAATCGGGGACGCGATCCGTTGTACCTATTCGCGGCCTTACAGCGACAACTCAACTATCCCGAAGTGCCGCGGCCCAGACCGCGCGACGATCTTTCCGCGAAGATGGAGGCTCTCCAGGCACATCTACGCGAACTGGAAGCGCGACTGAAACTGGTGGAAAGCGAAGTCAGCGGTCAAGTGGATCTCAGCAAGTTCGGCAAACCAGAACTGCTGACCGATCTTCCGGACGACGAGCAATGAACTTGAGGACGCATAATCGGCGTAAACCCACTCCCGTTTACGTTTCGCGCCGCGAAATGTAAACGGGAGCGGGTTTACGCCGGTTCAATATCCTCAACGAGTATGCCCCGAACTTCAAGCGTTTGGTGATCGCGCGTCAGGTGCTATCGCCGCTGAACTTGGAACGCATGTTCGGACTGACGTGCGGCAACATCTTCCAAGGCGAGATGACGCTGAATCAGCTCTTTCTCCTGCGTCCGGTGGTTGGCTCCGCCAGCTATCGCACGCCGATTCGTGGGCTGTTTCTGTGCGGTGCGGCCGCGCATCAGCGCGCAAAATTGACCAGTATCATATATTCATCCTACCTCGACTCGAAACCAAGGACAACTACTCGCTGCGGCGTGACTACCGCCACAATCACCCCTATGAACATACTCTGGATTGGCAACAATCGAGTCATGATCGGTTCCACGGTCTCAATCCGATTACGGGCGACACGCTACCACCCTTGACACTTATGGATGAGGATGCCACTATTGGCCGCGGGCGGAGGGTTCCAAGACGACCGCGACGGTTGACCCTTCAACCAAGCGTGTCTCTCCGGGGTTACCCTGGGGGAGTGACAGGATCGAGCGAAACCGGCGTGCGACCGTCGTGCGCGGAGTGCGCAGATTGGTCGCACCTCACGAGATGGGTTGGACCCTCCGCCTTCTTTTATGTCTGCTCAAAGCATCATCGCCCGCAATCTGGCCTCCGCATTCCTGGCCGGTGTCTGGTCCCTGGAGGGATTGGTACGCCGTGGTCGTGAGGCGTGCGGCAAACGTCCCTCCTGGCTGCGGCCCCTTGCGCGACGGGTTCTCGCTCGCTTTGCGGAACCGGAGCCGCGTCCGAATGTCGATTCCCTGAGTACGTTTCTTCTCGGCGATCCGGGCTTTTGTCGAGCCTGGACGCGCAAAGCCATCTCGCTGCATCGGGTCTACTGGGTCGCGCCCAGCATGATACCAACCGCAGGCGCACCTGCCTCGTGGACGCTGCCGGCCCTGACCACCACGACGGCTCTGGCGGAATGGCTTCGCCTGACGCCGAGCGAACTCGACTGGTTCGCCGACGTGCAGCGCCGCGAGCGCTTGGCGTCTCCCGGTCCGCTTCGCCATTACACCTATCGCTGGCGGACCACGCGGCGCAAGGTGCGTTTGCTCGAAGTGCCCAAGAGCCGGCTCAAGGGGCTCCAACACCGTCTACTCCGCGGCCTGCTCGATGTCATGCCGCCGCACGAGGCGGCGCACGCCTATCGACGAGGCCGATCCATCGGCACTCTCGTCGCTCCCCACGCCGGACGCGGCATTGTCGTTCATCTGGATTTACAGGATTTTTTCCCGTCGATTCGCAGCGCTCGCGTCCATGCGCTGTTCCACACCGCAGGCTATCCTACTTCCGTCGCTCGCCTGTTGACGGGTCTATGCACCAACTCCATCCCGCTGGACATTCTGGAGAAACGGCCAAGCGGCGGGCGTCCCGATAGTGTGGTGAACATGCGGCGGCGACTGGCATTTCCTCATTTACCCCAGGGAGCGCCGACTTCGCCCGCCCTGGCGAACCTGTGCGCTTATCGGTTCGATTGCCGGTTGGCGGGGCTTGCCCGTGCGCTGGATGCCTCGTATACGCGCTATGCCGACGACCTCATTTTCTCCGGCGGCGAAACGCTGGAACGCAGCGTCCGCCGTTTTCACGTCCATGTTTGCCGCATCGCGCTCGAAGAGGGTTTTGAAGTGAACACACGTAAATCGCACTTCATGCGGCAGGGCGTTCGCCAGCAGGTGGCCGGCGTGGTATTGAACGTCCGGCCCAACGTGCGGCGTGTGGAATACGATCGCCTTAAAGCCATCCTCACCAATTGCGCCCGCCACGGGCCGCACAGCCAGAATCGGGAGGGGCATGCCAACTTCCGCGCTCATTTGGCGGGGCGCATCGGTTATGTTGCCATGCTTCATGCGGAGCGCGGCCGGCGCTTGCGGCAGATGTTCGATGAGATTCGCTGGACGGACGACGGCGCGAGTCAATCGTAGCGCCCGCTCGCCTCAATGGGCCATACCGCCTCCACGCGGCCCTGGCGGATCGCCACACATTGGCGATGCAAGTTCATGGTGGCGCAGCAGTGCGCCGGCAGCACTTCGCGCCGCGCGCCAACGGGCGGCACTTCATCGGGTGTCTCAACCAGCGTATGTTCTTCCGCCAGTTTCGTGACGCGCTCCGTGGGCTTATCCTTGATGACGGGCGTACCAAAGTCTTTCGAGATCGCTTTACTCCCCGCATCGAGAACATAGCGACCCGCCCGGCGGCTGACGACGGTGCTGAGGATCGATAGGGCGCAGCCAAACTCCGGCCGCACCGCATGATAGGCGCAATCCATCAACAGAAACGAACCCGGCTGAATCTCCGTGACGCCGGGGAAGGAACTGACGAACTCCCATGTTCCGGTTCCCGCTCCCGTGACGACCTCGACCGGGATGCCAGCTTGCTCGATCTGTTTTTTCGTGGCGATCAAGCGCTCCAGTCCCGTCAGACACTTCGCGCGGCGTTCGGCCGGGTCGAGTAACATCTGCAAATGACCATCGTATCCTTGCAGACCGACGAAGCGCAGTCCCGGCTCCGACTGGATTTGTCGCGCCAGCGTCACCGCCGGTTCGCCCGGCTCCACGCCGCAGCGCTGCATGCCAACGTCCACCTCGACGAGAACTCCCAGAGTGACGCCCTCGTTCCGCGCCGCGACCGCCATCTCGGCGACATTGCCGGCGTCATCGACGCAGACGCGCACGTCGGCCCGTCGGGCCAGACGGGCCAATCGCGCCAGTTTCACAGGCCCGATGATTTCGTTGGCGACGAAAATGTCCGTCATGCCCGCATCGGCAAGCACTTCCGCCTCGTTGAGTTTGGCGCAGAGAAAACGCTTCACGCCGGCAGCGGTCAGATAGCGCGCGAGACTGCCGCACTTGAGGGATTTGAAGTGGACGCGCAGATCCACGCCGCGCTGCCGGCAAGCGTCCAGCAGGTAATGCAGGTTGGCATCGACGCGATCGAGATCCAGGAGAAGCTGCGGAGATTCGAGCGAGTCAAGCGTCTGTCCGGGGGAGGAGGCCATGATCGTGCCTTGTTTTTGACCAGCCCGCAGCGTCAGCAGACTCCCTTGCTGACGCTGCGGGCTGGCAATTCATTGGGTTCGTGCCTCTTATTGTGCGAGTCCGGTCGGCGATGGCAACGCCGTTGCCCTTGACACGTCTGGACGGATTTGTCAAAACCCCGCCCCGCGGCAAGGTTGTCGTGTGACTATCGGCTCTGGGCCATCGGCTATCGGTTCGAGCAGATAGGAAGGATCGAGAAGAGAGCGGATAGCCGACAGCCGGGTGATTTCATGGAGCCGATTCCCACTCCCGCCGCTTCCTCGAATCCGACGGAGGACCGTCCGGCCGGCTTCTCCCCGCGGCTGATGTGGCAGGTGCCTCTCTTCTTCCTGGGAGTCGTGGCCCTCGTCACCGTCTGTCTGACGCGCGGGATGGTCAAACCCGACCCGGTGCGCGAACTCCATCAGGATCTGGCCGAGGCACGCCGCCTCTTGCATCGACACACCGGCGATGCCGACGGAGCGCTGCGGCATGCGCAGCACGCGGTTGATAGCCTGATGTACGATCCGAGCCGGGGCGCGGAGGCGTTTTTCTTGCTCGGCTCGGCCCACATTCGCCAGGCCGAGGCCAGCGGCGAGTCGGAGGCCGAGGAACACTGGCGCGAGGCGCAGCACTGCCTGCAAGAAGCCGAGCGACGCAATCTCTCCGGCGATGATGCCGGCCGTATGCAATATCGACTCGCCAAGGTAGGCTTTTACACCAACGACGACCCCAAGCGCGTGGTTGCCCTGCTCAAGGCGAGCAAGGATCAGACGGACGATCGCGCCGAGGCCCTTACGCTGCTCACGCAGGCGTACCTACGTCTGACTCCACCAAACATCCCGGATGCCTTGAAAACCAATCAGGAACTGCGTGAGAAGGTGCCGCAGATTGGCGAGGACATTCTCGGTCCGGCCAAGTTGGCCGGCGCCAAACTGCTGCTCCGTCTCTCTCAGCAAGACGAAGCCCGCAAGACCTTGGAGAAAATTAATCACCAGGCGCCGCCCGCCGTCCTGAACGAAGCGCACATGCTGCTGGCCGGTCTTTATCAGGAGGAACACAAATGGGCGCCAGCAGCGGAACTGTGGAAGGCCGTATTGAACGAGAAGCGCGTGCCGCTGACCGAGCCGGGCGGAGTGCTGTATAACCTCGGTGTCTGCTGCCGGCAGCTGGACCAATCGAGCCAGGCGACCGAGGCATGGCTCGACTGCATGAAGCGCACCGACGGCGAGGAAGCGCAAGCGGCGGCCCTGGCCCTCGCGGATCTGCGCTTGCATGAGGCCAATCCAGAGAAAGCGATCGAGATGTTGGCCAAGGGCGTGGCTCGCATCCGCAAGGCCGACGACTGGAAGAACTCCCTGATTGAATTGCCGCGCGTGCGTGAGTTGTTCGAGAAAGGCGTGGATACCTATCGCCAAGCCCATCGCTTCGATCTTGCCGTGCAAACGGCCGAGTTGTACGAGCGGGTGGCGCTGGCTCCCAAAGCTCAAGTGCTGCACGCCGAACGCGCCACGGAATGGGCGAATTTCACACGCGAGCGCGGCCGAAAAGCCGAGGATGCAGCCACGCGCAAGAAGGACGCGGCCACGGCGCGCACGCTGTTTCGTCAAGCCGCTGAGGCCCACGCCGAAGCCGCCAAAATCCTGACCAAGAAAGACGACAAGGACGATCATCTGTGGCTCAGCGCCGTCTGTTCCTTCGATGGTGAGGACTATTCCCGCGCCGCCGACAAGCTCACGAAGATTCTGCAAGTGGACCTGGAGAATATCGATCGCCAGAGTGAGGGCTGGTTCTTGCTCGGCGAATCATATCGCAATCTCAAGGACAAGGATGCGGATAAGGGCATGGCGCGCGAAGCCTACAAGAATTGCGTGGCCAACAACGCCCGTTTCACCTGCCGCGCCCGCTATCAATTGGCCATGCTCGACATTGAAGCAGGGAAAATCGACCAGGCCACGCACAATCTCGATCAGAACCTCAAGATCGACCATCGCGATCCGGACCAAGAAGCTCAAGAAAAATCACGTCTGGCTCTCTGCTCCCTCCTCTACCAAGGCGGCTCGAAGTTGACGCAGAATTACCGCGATGTCGTCCACAAGCTCGAAGGGAGTCTCGATCGTTATTCAGTCACGCCGGAGGTGGTGCGGGCACGCTTTCAGTTGGCCGACTCTTATCGCCAACTGGCCAACCAACGCATGGTCAATCGCCTCATGAGCGAGAAGATGAGCCAGGATGCCTACGATCATTTCGTGGTGGAGAATCGACGTTCGCAGACACGCGCCGTTGAGGAATTCATCAAACTGGAAGAGTTGCTCAAAAACTCGGAACTGACGTCCCTGCTGACGGTCAAGCAGCGGGTGGAGACGCCTTTCAATGTGGCGCAACTCTGGTTTGAGTTGGGTGAGTACGAAAAATCCCTCCAGAAGTACGAGGAATTGGCGAAAAAGTGGGGCAACAGTCCGGAGGGCTTATGGGCGCTGGGCGGTACGGTGCGCTGCTACGGCAGCATGGAAAACTTCGAGCAGATACGCCAGCAGGCCGAGCGGATTCGCACCATGCTGGCCACGACCGAGGGATTGAGCGAGGCGGATAAACAACAGTGGCGTGACTGGCTGGTTCAGGTGAGTAAGGCTCCTCCCGCGAAGAAGGAACGCGAACGCGGTCGGGATCAGGAGCATCTCAGCATTGATTCACGCGCGCCACAGCAGACGCCGGAGCGACCGTAATTGAACAAGCCCGGAGCGCCAGCGACCGGGTTCTCCCATCGCTGGCGCTCCGGGCTTGTGGTAGCGCTCGAAGAGACGCATCCTTACTTCTTCACTTCAAACTCGGCGTCGATGACATCGTCCTTGCTTTTACTTTCGCCGCCGCTGCCATCCGGCGCGGCACCGTCCGCCGAGGGGCGATTCATGTGCTGCGCCATGGCCTGAGCCGCCACTTGCAAATCGCTGACGGCTTGCCGAATGGCCTGGGCATCTTCGCCGCTGGCCGCCTGCCGCGTTCGCTCCATCGCCGTGTGAATGGCGTCCTTGTCCTGCGGAGCGATCTTGTCGCCCAACTCCTTGAGTTGCTTCTCGATCGTGAAGATCATGGCGTCGGCCTGATTGCGTGCCTCGATCACCTCGACCTTGCGATGATCTTCCGCCGCATGCGCCTCGGCCTCCTTGCGCATCCGCTCGACCTCGCCCGCGTCCAAACCGCTCGATCCCTTGATCTCGATCTTCGCTTCCTTCTGTGTATCCAGATCCTTGGCCGTCACTTGCAGGATACCGTTCTTATCCAGCGAGAACGTCACTTCGATGCGCGGCTCACCGCGCGCCGCCGGACGAATGCCGGTCAAATCGAACTGGCCGAGGAAGCGATTGCTCGCACTCTTGGCGATCTCGCTCTCGCCCTGGTAAACGCTGATCGTCACGCCGGTCTGCCCGTCGGCCGCCGTCGAGAAGATGTCCTTCTTGTCGCACGGAATCGACGCATTGCGCTCGATCAAGCGCGTCAAGCGGCCACCCAGCGTCTCGATGCCCAGCGATAGCGGGGTCACATCCACCAGCAGCACTTCCGACTTGCTGCCCAGCAGCAGTTGCGCCCCCTGGATGGCGGCACCGATGGCGACCACTTCATCCGGATTGACGCCCTTGTGACCTTCCTTGCCGAAAATATCCTTGACCAACCACTGCACTTTCGGCACGCGCGTCATGCCGCCGACCAGCACGATTTCATCGATGTCAGACGGTTTCAGCTTGGCATCTCCAAGCGCCTTCAACACCGGCCCACGACAGCGCTCGATCAACGGATCGACCAGCTGCTCGAACTTCGAGCGTGTCAGCGACATTTGCAGATGCTTCGGTCCCGAAGCGTCGGCCGTGATGAACGGTAGATTGATGTCGGTGCTGTTGGCCTGCGAGAGATCTTTCTTGGCTCGCTCCGCCGCTTCTTTCAGACGCTGCAAAGCCATCTGATCCTTACGCAGATCGATCCCGTGTTCCTTCTTGAACTCCTCAGCGATCCAGTCGATCAAAATCTGATCGAAATCGTCGCCGCCCAGATGCGTGTCGCCATTGGTCGATTCGACCTTGAACACGCCCTCACCCACATCGAGGATGGAAATATCGAAGGTGCCGCCGCCCAGATCGAAGACGGCGATGCGTTCGCTCTTCTGCTTATCCAAGCCATAGGCCAACGATGCCGCCGTCGGCTCGTTGATGATGCGCATGCGCTGGCGGGTCTTCTTGCCTGTTCCCGGATCTTCAATCTCCCATTCGGTGTCGAAGCCGGCGATCTTGGCCGCCTCAATAGTCGCCTGACGCTGGGCGTCGTTGAAGTAAGCCGGCACCGTGATGACCGCCTTGCGGACGGTGTGACCCAGGTACGCCTCGGCCGACTCTTTCAGTTTGCGCAAAATCATGGCGGAGATTTCCGGCGGCGTATAGTCCTTGCCGTCGATCTCCACTTGCACCGCCTCTTCCGCTCCGCCGACGATCTTGTAGGGAACGAGTTTCTCCTCGCCCCCCACTTCCTTGTGTCGCCGACCCATGAAGCGTTTGATCGAGTAAATGGTACGGCGCGGGTTGGTGATCGCTTGCCGCTTGGCCGGATCGCCCACCAACCGGTCGCCCTTATCCGTGAAGGCCACCACGCTGGGCGTCAAGCGATTGCCTTCCTGATTGGGAATGACCTTCACTTCGCCGCCTTCCATGACAGCCACGACAGAGTTCGTCGTACCCAGGTCGATCCCGATGATTTTTTCTTCTGCCATCTCGCGTTCTCCTTTCTGATCGGCCGTCCTCGTTAAGTCCCGCCGAGCGGAACCGCAACAGCGGCCGTCTCATTTTCCGCGACGTGTGAGGAGGATTCCACGTCCTCTAGTAATCACTTTATTGATTGGGGAGACAACTCCCGATTCATCCTCGTAAGTTTCCATTCTTTAGTTAGCAAACCGCATGCCGTGAAGATCCAATAGAGGGACCACGGCGTAATCGCTTGTATTCATTGGATTTAATGGGCCTTCTTTCTCGCCGTGCAACTCTGGCTGAACCGGAGGGAGCCAACGGACTGCCAGAATGACACCCAGCGCGGGAATGCAAGAAAATCGCCTGGGTCAATCTGGCAGGTTTGCCGGCCGCAAAAGCTGCCCAAAAGGATCGGATGACGGCCAAAGTCGGAAAGTCGCTTGAGTTTGTGGCTAATCCGTTGACACCCTGTTTACTCCCGAATAGACTACGGTGATATTATTGCGATTCCTCTATTGACGAGATTGGTCCATGCCGCGCAAAGTCGAGGGCAACAGCACGACAAGCACCACCGTCTCCCCGGCGCGCGCGCAGGCTGCTCTGCGAAGCCTCCGCAGCCAGATTGACAAGCTCGATCATCAGATCCTCAAACTCGTCAACGAACGTGCCACTGTCGCGGCGGAGATCGGTAAGCTCAAAAACGATCACGGTGAAGAAATTTTCTCGCCGGCGCGCGAGGAAGAGGTACTGCAAAATGTTCTCCACCTCAATGAGAAGCACAAGGGGCCCCTCGACGCCGGCACTATCCGCGCCATCTTCCGCGAGATCATGAGCGGCTCGCGCGCTTTGCAGAAGGTGTTGAAAGTCGCTTATCTCGGACCCGAATATAGTTACAGCCATCTCGCCGCCGTCGATCGCTTCGGCCAAACCGTCGAATTCATCGGTGTCGGCAGCATTGCCGCCGTCTTTGAAGAGGTCAACCGCGGCCACGTCGATTTCGGCGTCGTGCCGGTCGAAAACTCCACTGATGGCCGCATCGCCGACACGCTCGACATGTTCATGCGCATGTCGCACCTGACCATCTGCGCCGAAGTGCGTTTGCAGATTCATCACAACTTGATGGCCAAGTGCGAGCAGCAGGAGATTCGCCGCGTTTACAGTAAACCGCAAGCGCTATCGCAGTGCCGTAATTGGCTGGCGAAAAATGTGCCGCAGGCGTTGCTCAAGGAAGTATCGAGTACGGCAACCGCAGCCGAACTCGCCTCGCACGAACCCGGTGCCGCCGCTGTCGCCAGCCGGCAGGCCGCCGTCAAGTATGGTCTGCGCATTCTCTTTACCGACATCGAGGATTCGCCGCACAACGAAACGCGCTTCGCCATCATCGGCAATCAAAAGTCAGGCAAGACCGGCCACGATAAAACGACCATCATGTTCCGCATCCCGCACAATCCCGGCTCGCTGGTCGAGGCGCTCGATGTCTTCAAGCAGAACAAGATCAATTTAACGTGGATTGAATCTTTCCCCGGCCCACGCCGTCTGAGCAACGATTCTCACGAGGAAAAGTCGGCCGTCAGAGCCGCGAGCAAGCCGGAGTATATGTTCTTCGTCGATTTTGAAGGCCACATCGAGGATCCCAGGGTTAAACGCACCCTCCAGTCGCTGGAAGAGCAATGCCAGGAAGTGACGATCCTGGGTTCCTTCCCGATGGCGATGACCAGCGGATAATTCTCCAAATGCAGAATGCAGAATGCAGAATGCAGAATGAAAATCGTTTGCATTCTGCATTCTGCATTCTGCATTCTGCATTCTGCATTAGGATGAGAATATGATTATTGTTCTGCGACCCGATTCAAGCGAGGAGCAAATCGAGCACGTTCTCGATCGCATCCGCGAACTAGGTTTCAAACCGCATCTCAGCCGTGGTGAGAAACGCACTATCGTCGGCGTCATCGGCGATGAGGACAAGCTCCAGGCCGAACCACTGTCTGCCATTCCCGGCGTCGAACAGGTATTGCCGATCCTCAAAGCATTCAAATTGGCCAGCCGCGAGTTTCACGCGGCTGATACAGTGGTCACGGTCGGCGGCGAATGTGAACCGCCGGTGAAGCCGGTGCGCATAGGCGGCGGTTCGCTGGTTCTCATCGCCGGACCGTGCGCCATCGAGAGCGCCGAAGTTCTCGATACCATCGCCGGTCATATCAAGGCGGCTGGTGCGAACCTGTTGCGCGGCGGCGCGTTCAAGCCGCGCACCAGTCCCTACAGTTTCCAGGGACTTGGCGAGGCCGGCCTGAAGATTCTCCGCGAGGTCGGTCATCGCCACGGTTTGCCGGTCGTCACCGAGGTGATGGACCCACGGCAGGTCGAGGTCGTCAATCGTTATACCGACATGTTCCAGATTGGCGCGCGCAACATGCAGAATTTCGATCTGCTGCGCGAGGTCGGTCAGGCGCACAAGCCGGTTCTGCTCAAGCGCGGCATGAGCGCCACCGTCAAGGATATGCTCATGTCGGCGGAGTATGTTCTGTCGGAGGGCAATCCCGACGTGGTGCTATGCGAGCGCGGCGTACGTTCCTTCGAGGATTCGACGCGCAACATGCTCGATCTGAGTGCCGTGCCCAATGTGAAGGGGCAGAGTCATCTGCCGATCATCGTCGATCCCAGCCATGCCACAGGGCGACCGGATCTGATTCCGGCCATGGCACGAGCGGCCATCGCCGCCGGCGCGGACGGCGTTCACGTCGAGGTTCATAGCTGTCCTGAAAAGGCGATGTCGGATGGGCCACAAGCGTTGTTGCCCGCGCAGTACGCCGCGCTGACACGCGATTTGCGACGGCTCGCCGATTTGATGGGGAAAACGATATAAACCACGAAACACACGAAACACACGAAAAAAAGACAAAACAAAAAGTAGAGAAGGATATAATCTGGATTTCTAATTCTGTTTTTGTCTTTTTTTCGTGTGTTTCGTGTGTTTCGTGGTTTTGAGGTTTTGTTATGCGAAAGAAATTCGTCGCTGGCAATTGGAAGATGTTCACCAACGCGGCCACGGCACGCCAGTTAGCCACGGCGGTCGTGCGCGGTCTGGGCGACGAGAAACGTGTCTCGGTCGCCGTCTGTCCACCGGCTCCGTATCTGTCGCTGGTTGGTGAAGCGCTCAAGGGCAGTTCCGTGGCGCTGGGCGCGCAGAACTGCTATCACGAGAAAGAGGGCGCGTTCACCGGCGAAGTCAGTCCAACAATGCTTGTCGATGTCGGCTGTCGCTACGTCATTCTCGGTCATAGCGAGCGCCGGCAGAAATTCGGCGAAAGTGATGCGTTTATCAATCGCAAGGTGCATGCGGCTCTGGCGGCGGGGTTGGAAGTGATTCTTTGCCTGGGCGAGACATTGGAAGAACGCCAGGGCAATCGCACGGAAACCGTGCTTGAGACGCAGTTGACCGGCAGTTTGGCCGGTGTGGATGCGCCGGCGCTGCGCCGTGTCGTATTGGCTTATGAGCCGGTGTGGGCCATCGGCACCGGCCAGAACGCTACACCGGCACAGGCCCAGCAGGCCCACGCTTTCCTTCGCGGACAAATCCGCGCACGCTTCGGCGAGGAATCGGCTTCGACGCTTCCTATTCAGTACGGCGGCAGCGTCAAACCGGACAACGCCGCCACGCTGTTCCGCCAACCCGATGTCGATGGCGGATTGATCGGCGGCGCTAGTCTCAACGCCGATCAGTTCCTGGCCATTGTTCGGGCTGCGCTGCCGGCGTGACAAAATCCGTCTTTCCTCTCGGAGACGGACGCTTATAATGACGGTTTCGGTCGAGAAGGGATTCATTTGTGGGGAGTGCGCACATGGGCATCGCGACAGTTTGGGGGTGGCTTCCCCTGATGAACGGGCTTGTCTTGATGGCTCAGGGAGACGATGCAGCCCCGACGGGGCTAAGGGCGTGGCTCCCTGGGGTGCTGAATGTCATTCTTTTGCTGGTCGGCTTGTTCCTGATTTTGCTGGTGCTGATTCAAAAGGGCAAGGGTGGCGGTCTGGCCGGCGCGTTCGGCGGTTCCGGTGGTTCCAGCGCGTTCGGCTCGCGCGCCGGCGACACCTTCACACGCATCACCATCTACGTCGCGGCTGTCTGGTTCTTGCTCATCATGATTACGATCAAGGTTGTGCAGCCCACCAAACCCCTCCAGGACGCCGAGCAAGTTCGGCCCGTCCCCGGCGAGCAGCCGCCTGAGAGCGGACAGTGAAAGACACTCGCTTTTTATGGGCGAACGGCCGGCGTCAGCCGGCTGGTAAGCCTCGTACCAGCCGGCTGTCGCCAGCCGTTCGCCATTTATGAGGAGACGCGCGTGCTGTGCAGCATGACGGGCTACGGTGAGGCGAGTTATCAAAGCGATACCCTCCATCTCGCCATCGAACTGCGCGCCGTCAACAATCGCTATCTGAAAGTCAGCCTCCGCGCCGGCGAGCCGTACAACCTCCTCGAACCCGAGTTTGAAAAAGTCGTTCGGCGTGTCGTTCGCCGCGGCACCATTCAGGTGCATCTGCGCTGTCAGCGCCAGTTTTCTCCACAAGATTTTCAGATTAACACCGTTGCCTTGCAAAGCTACGTCCGCCAGCTGCGCGATCTGGCCGTCACCTTGGGATTGCCCGATCATGGGCAAGTTCTACTTTCGCAAGTGCTGGCGTTGCCGGCCATCGTGCCCGAACCCGCCACCGCCGCGTTCAGTCTGGAAGAAGAATGGCCGGTGCTGGAAAAGGTCCTCGAACAGGCGCTGGGGCGTTTGCAGGCTATGCGTCAGGAAGAGGGCCGCGCGATGGCTAACGAAATGTTGCAAATGCGCGATCACATTGCCGGGCAACTGGAACGCATTCGCGAGCAGGTGCCGCGCGTGGCCGTACTGTACCGCGATCGCCTCCTCGACCGCGTCCGCAATCTGCTCGGCGAACTGGATGTGCAGATTGATCGTAGTGATCTTATCAAGGAAGTGGCGATCTTCGCCGAACGCAGCGACATCGCCGAGGAGGTGGTTCGCCTGGCGAGCCATCTCGATCAGTTTCAGGAAATTCTCAACGAGCCGGAGAGCGCCGGCCGCAAACTCGAATTTTTGACGCAGGAGATGTTCCGCGAAACCAATACCATCGGCTCTAAGGCCAGCGATGTGGAAATCTCTCGCCGCGTGGTCGAAATCAAAGGTACACTCGAAAAGATCCGCGAACTGGTGCAGAACATCGAATAACCGCTTTCCGCTATCCGCTATCCGCTTTCCGTTTCTGTCATTAGCGGAAAGAAACGGAAAGCGGATAGCGGATAGCGGAAAGCGGAAAGCGGATACATGGCAAAGGCGCCGTTGATTATCCTGTCGGGTCCGAGCGGCAGCGGGAAGTCCACCATCATCGCCCGTCTGCTGAAAGAGAGCGGTCTGCCCCTGCGCTTATCGGTGTCGGCCACAACCCGGCCGCCGCGCGATTATGAGCGTGAGGGCGTTCACTACTGGTTCTGGACGCGCGAGCAGTTTCAGAAGCAGTCGCGAGCCGGTGCCTTTCTCGAATCGGCCGAGGTGCATAATCAATGGTACGGCACCTTACGCAGCGAGGTGGACGACTACCGAACGCGCGGTATCGGCGTGCTGCTGGACATCGACGTGCAGGGAGCCGCGCAGGTGCGCTCGCGGTATCCCGATTGTCTGTCGATTTTTATTCGCACTTCCTCATGGGAGGCCTACGAACAGCGCTTGCGAAAACGCCACACCGAAACCGAGGAAAAAATCGCGCTGCGGTTGGCCAACGCGCGACACGAATTGGAACGAATCAACGAATTCGATCACGTCATTCTTAACGACGATCTGGACTCCGCGGTCGCCCAGGTCCGCGAACTGATCGCCAAGACGTTTCCCAAAGGGGGCATTGATGCTGGATGAATTGAAGGAAGAGGGCATCGTCAACAAGGTTGGCGGCCGTTTCAAGCTTTCGACACTGATTCAAAAGCGCATGGTGGCGCTGAACACGGGCGCTCGGCCGCTCGTCGAGGTGCGCGGCGGCGACAAGATGGCCACCGTCATTCAGGAAATTTTGCAGGACAAAATCTATCTGGATAATTCGGGACAGGTCCAGATGCGCGGCTTCTCGGCCGGTGAAATTGCCCGCCGCGCCATGCTCAGCGACATCTCCGCCGATCTCGGCGGCGATTGAACGAAGGCCTCGTGGACAAAACCCTGCCAGCCCGCAGCGCCAGCAAGGGTAAGTCCTCCCCTTGCTGGCGCTGCGGGCTGGCAGTCCAGCCGAGTTCGAGTCTTGGTTGTTGGGACTCCGGATTCGGCACCCAGAGCGAAGGTGCATCATGGCCGAAGCAACCGATCGTCCCCAAGACGTCACACCAACGGGCGAACGTCTCCCCGACTGGCCGGAAACGCTTGCTTCTTCGGGCGGCGAATTGGGCACCATGCCGCCGACGGGGTCGGAATCGTATCGCCCTTTGTCACTGCTCGCGCTGGCGGCCTTCGGCACCTCCGTTGTGTATGCCCTGATCGTGCTGATTGGCGGGGCTGTCGCCCTCTTCAATCACATTCCCTGTCTGATGCCGAGTTGGACCTTCCTGCTCCCTATCGCCATCTTGGTTCTCTGCTGGGTGGCCCGCAATCGCATCCGCAACGGCGAGGGAACCCTGACCGGCCTGGCCTTCACCACCTGGGGCATCCGGCTTACCGTTGTGGTTGGACTCACCTATCTCGCGTATTATGGCTTCACCTTCTTCGCCGTGCGGTTGCAGGCTCAGGACTACGCCGACGAGTTTTTTAAGGAACTCCAGCAGGGCCATACGGAACGCGCCTTCCTCCTTGCCACGGGCACATCTCCTCAAGGCATCAACGAGGCGGACCTACGCGACAAGATTGAAATCCTCTTTAACAGTCCGAACGGACCAGCCGGGACAACCGGCTCTTACACCCAGTTCTGCCAGAGCCAGTTCGTTCGCTCCATCGAGATGAGCGGCAAGGAAGCAAGCGTCACGCCGAAAGGGGTGATGGAGTGGGGGTACGGCAAGGGCGGTTATCGCGTGGTGATGAAGTATCAAGTCGCCACTCCCTTGGTCGAGCTTGAGATGAAGGTGGAGGCGTTCGGCCGCGACAGCAAGCCGGGCGAGTCCAGAGGGCGACAGTGGGAACTCCTCATACAGAAGGGCGAAACCGGCGTTCTTCCCTCCTCGATCAAGCTGACGGATCGCGGCGAAGACTTCCTGCAAAAAGCGGCGGCGGCCCAGAGTTTCGCCATCAATTGGCAGGAGAAGATCAATCGCGGACAGTGGGAAGAGGTGTATCTGGATACGCTGGAGCCGGCCGAACGCGAACGCTTACGCAAGGACCGAAAGACCGCCGACTTGTTGCCGATGGCTCCCCTCGTCGGTCTGGCTCCGTTGGGGATGTGCGATGAAGGATGTCTCGATTTGCTGAACGCCCGACAGAAGCTCGCCGAGGGCAAACTGATCCGTCTCGACGACAAGAAACTCTGGACCAGCAAGCGCGATCGCGATGCCATCCTCAAACGTCTCCAACAAACCTTTCGCCCAGGGTCGGCTGGAGAATCTCTGTTTATGATCCGTCCTCAGCCGACGTTGATGCCGTTGTCCCGCTCCCACGATGGCCGGCTGGCTTTCCTCTTTGACACGCAACTGACGTATCGCGATGAAGAGATTCTCACACAGAAGTATGTTGTGGAAGCTTATATTGCCGTCAGCGCGGAGGATGGAGAAAGAGCTGTCACCCCGTCCACCTGGCGTGTCGAGGCCATTGAGGTGAGCAGCGCCCGCACGCCGCCGGTGATGCCAGGAAAGCCAGGCCAACCGGGAGGCGGACCTTGAGGTTCGACGTGGCGGATCTCCGCCGGGTTTACGGAGATAGCTTGACGGCTTCGTCGAGGGCCATAAACTGCTAGGACAGCGGGAATGCGCTGCGTTCGTGCTGGGAGAGTGAAAACACGGCCAAGTGGCGGAATTGGCAGACGCGCTGGACTTCATCATCGTTCCATGATAGGTGCAGCAAAATCCAGTGCCCGCAAGGGCGTGTGGGTTCGAGTCCCACCTTGGCCACTCTCATTTCTAGAGGCACTACCAGAATAAATTGCCGGCCCGCAGCGCCAGCAAGGGTAATTGAATCCCTTGCTGGCGCTGCGGGCCGGCAATTTATTCTGGTAGTGCCTTTCACCAATCAGATCCCATCGGTTGCCCATCATTGGCCAGCAATGCGTGCGCCCAGGTGTCGCTGCTAATACCGCTGGAAATGAGACGGACGCTGCCATCCATCAAGCTCACCATAACGCCGGCCGAAGAGAACGTGCCGTAGAGATACCACTGACAGTTCCCGTTGTAGTTGGCATTGAACATCGGCGGCTGCTGGACGAACACGTAGGGCGACCACTGGGTCTGTGTCTCGCCGTCCTCATTCCAGATATGTTCGTATTGGTTCTGATGTCCGTTCGCGTACTGGTGGCAGATGCAGAATTTTTCTCCGAAGGCGATGGTGTTGGAGGTGCCGTCGGGAATGGTGGCGGGAATTTGGGCATAGCCGCCCTGTCCACTGGGCATGCCCCGACCGCCGATTTCATCGCTGAAGACAAAAAAATTGGCGGCATAGCTGGTGGCCGGCCGGCCGCCATAGGCCAGAAAGTTGCTCGGCATGCTGGGGTCGCCAGGGGCGATGAAGGTCTTGACGTAAACGCCGGTGATCGTCCACGAGTAGTTGGTGGTGGTATTGTAAAGGTTCTGCTGTTCCATGAACGGCAAGAGGAAGTACTGGAGCGTGCCGTGCGAAGCGGGGGTCCAGGTAGAGGGGCCTTGCTGAGGAAACCAGCATTTGCAGGCTGGCAACTTGTTGTAGGTGTCGTTGCAGTTATGCAGCGCCAGGGTGATCTGTTTTAGGTTGTTTCGCGACTGCGCACGGGCGGCGGCCGCGCGGATCTTCTGCACAGCGGGCAGCAGCAGGCCAATCAGCACCGCGATGATGGCGAGTACGACGAGCAACTCGATCAGCGTGAAACCGTGCCAACGCTTCCCGAGAGTGAATCCTGGCATGGGGTTTCCTCCTGAACACAGTGACCGGCGGAAGGCGAAACGCACAATCGAGAGTTTCAGAGTCGATTATAAATCGACTCTTCTTATCTTGTGTGGTTCGGCTTGTGTCAAGAAAAAAATGAGAAGTGCGCGAGGCACGAAGTCGCCTGATGTCTACCAACGCTCTCGATGGTTGGGAGTAGTCCGGTAGCTTTGAAAGAGTCTCTCAAGCGCCAGCATGGGTTGGCGCAGGCGTGAACTGCGCCAGCAAGGCTTGCAACTCGTTCAACTCCACCGGCTTGGTCAGATGTGCGTTGAACCCGGCCGCTTGGGAACGCCGTTTATCTTCGTCCTGACCGTAGCCTGTCATGGCGATCAGCAACGTGTCTTTCAAGCCCAGATCCTGTCGCAGCCGGCGCGCCACTTCCAGACCGTTCATGCGCGGCAAGCCGATGTCGAGCAACACAATGTCCGGCGAGCGATGACGCGCGGCTTCCAGGGCCGCTTCTCCATCGTGGGCCGTTTGCGCATCATGGCCGGTCAGGCGCAGCACCAGGGCCAGGCTCTCCGCACTGTCCACGTTGTCATCGACGATTAAAATGCGCCGGCCGACGCCATCGCTTTTTCGATTTCTCTCTTCGCATTCGGCACTCGGCAACTTCGCCGGCTCGCGCAGGACCGGCAGACGGACGATGAATTCGCTGCCTCGGCCGCGCCCCTCGCTGACGACTCGCACGGTGCCGCCGTGCATCTCCACGAGGCGATGCACTACGGTCAGACCGATGCCCAGGCCACCCCGCGCCTGCTCCAATGTGTGGTCCACCTGGGTGAACAGATCGAACACGCACGGCAGCATTTCGGCGGAGATGCCCATGCCGGTATCGCGCACGCGGATCAGCACCTCATCAGGAGGTTCACACCCCTCGTTCGCCAGTTCGACAATCAGCGAAATATGGCCGCCTTCCTCGGTGTATTTGGCGGCATTGTTCAGCAAATTGAGGATTACCTGGGCGAGCCGGGTCGGATCGGCCTCGACATATACCGATTCGGAAGGCAGCTGGACCTCGAAGTGATGGCGTCGCTCTTCCAGAAGAGGACGACTTGTTTCGATGGCCTGGGCCACGACCATCGCCAGGGCCACCGGCTGCTTGCGCAGGCTGACCTTGCCGCGCGTGATGCGCGAGACATCCAGCAAATCGTCTATCAGGCCGGTCATCTGTCGCAGTTGACGGTCGATCATCTCCAGAGGGCGGCGCACCTGTTCGCCGGCCGGCGTCAGCATTTGGAGGATTTGCACGGCGTTGCGGATGGGCGCCAGCGGATTACGCAGTTCGTGGCCGAGCATGGCGAGAAATTCGTCCTTGCGCCGATCGGCGTCCTTGAGCATCTCTTGCGCTTCACGCAGAGCTTGCTCGGTGCGTTTGCGCTCGGCGATCTCGGCCTCCAGTTCCTGCTGGCGGCGCATGGCTTCCCGCGCCCGCGCGTGCGACTCGGTCAGCTGGCGTTCCACGAGGGTTTGTTTGAGTACACGCTCGACGATCGGCAGAAGATATTCGAGATATTCCGGCGTTTTGGGCACGAAATCGCGTACGCCGGTTCGCAGAGCCTGAAGCAGCAAATCGTCTTCGCGCAGGCCGGTTACGAGGATGGCCGGCACGTCCGAGCCGGCGGCTTTCAATTGCTGATACAACTCCAGGCCACTGGCGCCGCCGGGCAAGCGCTGGTCCAAAATGAACAAATCGATGTCGCCCTGCTCCGCCCGGCGTGCCCCCTCCTCTGCCGTACTCGCGATACACACGATGTACCCCGCTCGCTCCAGAAGCCGCTGTTGCAGCCGAGCGAGACCAACGTCATCCTCGACAATCAGGAGTGTGGTGCGGTGTTCGCGGTCCATTCATCCTCCCTCGCTCGCGAGTCCATTACGCGGCACGCGAACGACTTGCAGGAACAACCCCAGCCGTTTGATCGCCTCGATGAACGAGCTGTACTCGACGGGCTTGGTGACGTAAACGCTGCACCCCAGTTGGTAACAGCGCTCGACCTCACGCGGATCGTCGGTCGTCGTCAGCATGATAATGGGGATGCTGGCTGTGCGGGCATCGGCCTTGAGCCGGCGGAGTACTTCCACGCCATCAACGCGCGGCATGTTGATGTCCAGCAGCAGCAAGATGCCGCCGCGCGACGGCGTCTGCGCGTAAGCGCCTTCACCGCGAATCAAATCCAGGATCTCCTGACCGTCCTTGGCGCGGGTGAAGCCGTTGACGAGGCCAGCTCGTTCTAGGTTGCGATGAATCAGGGTCGCGTGACCGTCGTCGTCTTCGGCCAAGACTATATGGAGTGGTTCCGTACTCATGGTGCTATGGCTCCTAGTTCGGAATCGATTCTCGTGGTCTCCGCCACGCCATCGGCCGGTTCCCTCGGCGGCTTGGCCGGCAAGGATACGAAGAACGTGCTACCCTGGCCGACGAGGGACTCGACCCAGATTCGACCGCCGTGTCGTTCAACCATGCGGCGTACCAGAGTTAGGCCGATGCCTTCGCCGGGAGCAGTGTTGGGATGGAGCCGCTGAAAGGCGAGGAAGAGTTTCGGCAGGTGTCCTTCGGCGATCCCCAATCCATTATCTTTCACATAATACGTGTGAAAGTCCGCCGCGCCTACTGTCTTCGTGGCCCCCACTTCGATGCTGCCCGGCCGAGCGGGATCGAGATAGTTGAGTGCGTTGCCGACGAGGTTGGCGAAGATTTGTTCGATGGTCGTCGGATCGCCCCAGACCGGCGGCAAATTTTTCAACACCACTTCCGCGCTCTTCTGGATGATGGTGTTGGTCAGCGCTTTCACCACGCGCTCGACGGTGGCCCCCACATCAACTTCTTGCCACTGATACTCGACCCGTCCGACGCGCGACAGCCGCAATAGCGCGTCGATGATCGCCGCCAGACGACGCACCGCCGTCTGAATGAACTGAATCGCTTCGCCGGCATCGCGGTCGATCAGGCCGACGACGCGCTCGCGCACGGCCGGCGAGGCGTCGCTGTCGGCCACGATGCGACGGAGATCCTGGCAGACCAGCGCTAGTTCCTGACTAAAGCCCTGCAAGTTGACCAGCGGCGAGCGTAGATCGTGGGAGACGCTGTAGACGAACATTTCGTTTTCGCGGTCTTTCTGCCGCAGCGTATCGGCCATTTCGTGGAAGACGCGGTCGAGTTGCCCTAATTCGTCGCGTCCGGTCAGCGGCACCGCCAGTTCCTCCCCGGCAGCCAACCGTCGAGCGTTGCTCATCAACACGCTCAATCGTTGGCCGATGCTCCGGCTGAATCCGAAGGCCAGCGCCAGCGTGCTGAGAACGGCGAGAACGCCGCCTCCGGCCAGCGTCCAGTTCTGTTCCACGCTACCGCGTCGCAGTGCGGCGCGCCGCTGCTCATCGAGTCGCTCCTCCTCCGCCAAGAAGTCGTCGATCGTCGTGCGCAGATCATCGAGGAGATGCAGGGTCTGGGGTTCGCGTAGTTCGGCCAATGCTTGGGCGCGTGTTTCGGACTGCTGCGCCAGCAGGCTGATGCTACTCAAGAGGGCGAGCGCTTGCTCGGCTTGTTCGCCCATCCGCTGGACTTTGGCTTCCTGAATGGGTTTATCGGAGACCCGCTCCGCCAACTGCTTCAGGATAGGCAAACTTCGCTGCCGAGCCTGTTCCCAAGGCTCAATGAATTGCGGATCGCCGGTCAGAGCCAGACTGCGGACGGCGCCGCGCGCCTGCATGAGCGTGCGGAAGGCGGTCTCTGTTTTCGCGATGACTTCCTTACTGTGAATGGCCCAGCGCTGCGCTTCGACTTGCTCGTAGTGCATTTTGAGCAGCACGCCGAGAAAGACCAACTGTGCCAGCAGCGGAATGGCCACCAAAAGGAGGCCCTTCTTGAAGATGGTCAAATTGTCGCTGATTTCGCCCCATCTCGGCGCTACGGACTTCTGCATGTCCTGTCCTTGTTGAAGAGAGCCGAGTTCGCTCGCTTCCGCTCCGCTCGTCGCTGAGAGGCGACGCCGACTCTCGTCTCGTTATTGTAGGGTTCCGCCGAAGACGAGGGCAACCGAAGCAGACCCTCCAACCACCGCAAGAATGCCAAACTCCGACGCCGGAGGAGCAAAAGGAGAACTCAGCCTCGAACGAGGCCGAGTCCTCTGGCGTACCGCCCAGCGGCGGGCGCTGGGGTCGCACTTTAGCGGATATTTCTATTTCAACCAAGTAGAGGACATTTCTATTGCGTTCCGACCAGATTGCTGTCCAATTCCTTGACGATGTAGAACATGGACGGTTATACTGACGCTTGCCGTTCTTACACCTATCGCTCATTTGGAGTATTCTTGTGGTCCACCGTCCCGCCTTTTCCGTTGCCTCGGATGTTGCAAGATTGTAGGCGGGTGTTGCAGTGAAAACGGTGTCATAGCTTGTTAATATCAAATGACTTAGGGATGGGTTTTGCAACAAAAATCCAACTGTGTCATGGTTCAGACATGCAGCAAATGTTCGCGGGCCAATCCTACCGATGCCGTCTATTGCTACTTTGATGGCTTCGTCCTTGGTGGTCATTCCCGGAATGGCGGCCCCGTCGCTGTCGGCGCGCAGGCGTTCGCGAATCCCTTCGTCTTCCCTGGCGGTCGGCAGTGCCACAGCTTCGACGAGTTGGCCCTGGCCAGTCAAGAAGAATGGGCCGCCGCTCGCGATCTTCTCGCGCAAGGCTACCTGGGAAATTTCTTCGGCGGACTCGGCCGCGTCGATCTCGCCCTCGCCGCCAAGGAAGCCGCCAAATTCCCCGATGCCGATCGCGGACTCGATCAACTGCTGGAGAAACTGCCCACCGATGTTCTCGCCGAACCGCGTCTGAGCCTTGAAACGCAAGAGATCAATCTCGGTGTTCTGTCCATCGGCACCGAGCGGGATTTCAATCTGCGCATGGAAAATCAGGGCATGCGGCTCGTTTACGGCACAATCCTCAGCGCCGACGGTCCCTGGCTGGCCCTGGGCGACACGGCTGCCAACGAGAAGCATTTCCAGTTCCAGCACGAGTTGTCTCTACCGATCCGCGTTCGCTCCGACAAACTCCGCGCCAATACCAAGCCGTTGGAGGCGCATCTGGAGATCGAGTCCAACGGCGGTTCCTTCATCGTCACCGTCCGCGCTCAGGTGCCGGTCCAGCCGTTTCCCTCCGGCGCACTCGCGGGCGCCAAGAGTCCGCGCCAGGCTGCCGAGAAGGCCAAAGTCAACGCCAAGGAAGCGGCCACCCTGTTCGAGAGCGGCGCGGTCGCGGAATGGTACAAGTCCAACGGCTGGACCTATCCGGTCCAGGGGCCTTCGGCTTCCGGTCTTGGTGCCGTGCAGCAGTTCTTCGAGGCCCTCGGTCTGACGCCTCCGCCCAAGGTTGAGATCAGCGCCAGCCGCATCGACTTGTCCGGCAACGCCGGCGATCAACTCCGCCACACCATCGAGGTCAAAAGCAAAGAGAAGCGTCCCGTCTACGCGCACGCCACCAGTAATGAACCGTGGCTCGAAGTCGGCCGGGCGAAGCTCAATGGCCGGGTGGCCACCATTAATCTCGCGGTGCCCTCGGTGCCCAACCGCGAGGGCGAGACGTTGACGGCCAAGCTGACCGTGCAGTCCAATGGCAATCAGCGCTTTGTCGTGCCGGTGACGTTGCAAGTGGGCAATAGTCTTGCCTTCGGCGATCCCGAGCCGGTCGCGGTCGCCACCGGCGTGACGAAAACACCATCCGCGCCGGCCGTCGTCATTCCGCCCGTCTCCCCCTCCAAGGGGTCCGGCGAATACCGTCGCCGCCGCACCGCCAAAAACGCTCCATCTTGGCTGCATGCGCTGCCGGCGCTTTTGCTGCTCTTGGCTGTGGGGGCCGCCGTTATCGTCGATTTGCTGATGCCCAAACCGGCTGGTTTGGCCGCGAACAGCAATGACGACTTCGAGCGGGACAAGCAAGGCGGCGAGCTTTGGAAGTATAACGTCAAAGACGCCGATCCCTTGCTCACCGTTCGTCTCAGCAATGACATGCGATTTGGTCTGGAGATGAGCAAGGTCAAAGATCCCAACAACGAGGACAAATACAAACGGCTGACCTACGACGACCACGGGAAAAGCAATAACACCATCGTCAAAATCGATGGGTTTGAATATGTCTTCGGTGATACCGGCAACGGGAACAATCGGTGGGTGCGCGGCGAGCAGAAAAAGGAGATCAAGGGACGGCGCGGTTGGACTTCCAAGATGGAATTCAAACGGGAACACGTCTTTGTCACGCAACACGTCGAAATCGTGCCCGGCCAATCGGGATACCTCGATACCTTGCTGGTCTATTACACCGTTCAGAACAATGATGATGGCAAGCACAAAGTAGGCCTGCGCGTGCTGATCGACACCTTCATCGGCACCAACGATGGCGTGCCCTTCACCATCCCCGGCAAGAAAGGTTTCGTCGATACCAAGGCTGAATTCTCCAGCAAACAGATTCCCGATTACATCGAGGTCATCGAGAAACCCGACGATCCCAAGGATCCCGGCACGGTGGCGCGCATGGGGTTGCGTCACATTAAGTTGCCCGGCATCAGTTTGGAAGACATGGACAAACTGCTCATTTGCCGTTTCCCCGGAGCCAATGTGCGCTGGGACTGGAAGCCGGTGGAGTCGATGAAATCGGCAGGGGCGGGAGACAAGCCGGATTCGTGCGTGGCTCTCTACTGGCCTTACGAAAACGTGAATCCCCGTGAGACACGGCGAATGGCCTTTACCTATGGCCTAGGTTCGCTGGACATTGACACGGGCGAAGGTGGCACAACGCTGGCTCTGAGTGTGCCCGCTTCCGTCCAGCCCAACAGCGACTTCGTAGTCACCGCCTATGTCTGGCGCGCCGGCAAAGGCGACAAGGTCAAGCTGCAAGTTCCCGCAGGCTTGAAGTTGGCCGATGGCGAAAGCGACGAGAAGACCATCGAAGAGGGCGGAGCGCGCAGTCAGGTGTTCTGGCATCTGCGCAGCGGCGGCAGCGGCGAATACACGCTCGAAGCCGCTAAGGAGAATGCCAAAGCCAAGCTGAAGAAGGTGATCGTCAAAGCGACGAGTATTTTTGGATGATGAAGGCGAGCGGGGTTGCGTAAGCGCCCCGAGAGCGAACACTCGGGGCGCTTACGCAACCCCGCTCGCCGAACG
>DATNCY010000221.1:0-11958 GCA_035553375.1 Gemmataceae bacterium | reverse complement strand
AAGTTCGGCGACGAGGGTTATGCCCGCGAGGAACTGGTCGCCGAGATCGGGGCCGCGTTCCTCTGCTGCGACCTCGGCATCACGCCGGAACCCCGCGACGACCACGCCGCTTACCTCGGCCACTGGCTGGGCGTGCTGAAGGAGGACAAACGCGCCGTCTTTCAGGCGGCGGCCCACGCCCAGCGGGCGGTTGATTTCCTGCACGGACTCCAGCCCGGAATACCCATACAGGGTACAGGGCAAGGAGTCCGGCCATGACCCGCGCCGTTCGTTTTCCGCTCGGACAGGTGGCGATCACGGCGAACGCCAGCTTGCGGCTTTCGACCGAAGAGGTTCTGACCGCCTTACGCCGCCATGCTTCCGGCGACTGGGGCGACCTGTGCCCGGAGGACACGCTGGCCAACGACACCGCCCTGCATCACGGAGGCAGGCTGTTTTCGGCCTACGGGCAGGGCGAAGAACGCTGCTGGATCATCACCGAAGCGGATCGCTCCGTAACGACCGTTTTGCTTCCCGAGGACTACTGACGGCACCAGCTTTGAGCCTGCAATGTCAAACCCTGAATCCATCTGGAGATTCATGCCGATTGACTTGCCCACGGCTGATGCGCTATCCTTGCCCTATGAAACCTGACATTGACATTTCCCAACTTTCCCCGGCCGAGTGCATTCTTCTGGCCGAAGAACTCTGGTACCGGGCGCGCAACCATCCCGAAGCCATCCCGGTAGACCCAGAGCATTTGGCGGAAATCAATCGCCGCGTCGATGCTCTTGATTCCGGCACGATGGAACCGGGCGAGCCTTGGGAAGCCGTGCGTGCCCGACTGTGGGGGCGATGACGCTTCCGATCATCATCGCGCCTGCCGCCGAGGCCGACCTCCTGGAGGCGATTATCTGGTACGAATCAATCTTTGCAGGCTTGCACCACTGTTCTCCGCCTCTTCGTTAAGCCATTACGGGCGCCTCGGCATTCATGTGGACCAGGTGACTCCGGACGACGTTTCGCTCGGTCGAAGTACCGACGGCTACCGCCCCCTTCGGTCCGCTGACGCAGACACAGCGGCAAATCATCCACACCATCAGGGATACCCCACTTTAGTCCAATGCTATACCCTCTGCCATCTGCTCCGATACCCTGTCAAACATCTGCTTATACCCTTACCCGGTATCCATCAAACCATCATCGTGTCCGAGCCACGGTTACGCCGACGCTCGGCTGCATTATCCTCTCACCAGCGCGACCACTGCCATTGGCGGGCAGGGGTTTGCCCGAAGGCTGCCCAAGCAACCGCACGGGATCGCGCACCCCGCCACCATATGCCCCCGGGGGCATCCACTGGCTTCCACGAAGCAACAGAAACGCACGTTTCCCTGACGTGGCAACCGTGCAGTTTTGCAAGCATCACAATGCAATCACTGTGTACAGGCGTCTTCCCTATGCTCTGCATAGGCACAATGGAACGGTTCCACCGGCCGGCCAGCTCGAACAAGGCACACACAAGGGCATCGCCAGCCTGAAGCCACAAGCCCGAATCGCTTCCTGCCAAAGCCACCAAAACACCATGATTCCTTACCATGATGGGCCGCCTTGCAACTTTTTCGTCCACCCAGGACGCGGCATCCATGACCGCGCCCTGGGGCCCTGGCCGAAAAAGTTGGGGCGATGGGCGGCGGCGGCCGAATCAATTCAAACAGTTTGCCGCAAACAGCCCGACATGCTGCTTTGAAAAGCCCGAAAATTGCCGCAAAAGGCAAGTGGCAAGAGTGCAGGATTTCTGCGTGTTTCCTAGATTCAATAGCCTTGTGAGCCGCAGAAACCCTAGAATTTTTACATATCGAAACGCGCAAATCCGCAGCTAGCCTATTGCGCAGCCACCTACAAATGTGTTAATATCTTTCTTAATAGGGGTTAATGATTGCCCTCATATCGACAGGAGGATCGCATGTCACGTAAACGCACACCAGATCAAAAATCAACAGAAAACACCACCGCAGCAGCCGAACCACCGGCAGCCGAATCCAATGCAGACGGCCAGAGCTTCGCCGACCGCGTGGGACAAAAGAAATGGGTAACACCCCCGGACCCGTTCGTCATCGCCACAGACACCGTTGCCGGCGTCCGCCTCTTCGAGAGCAGGCAGGACCGCCAGATGGCCATCAAGTTTGGTCAAGGCCGTCCCGAGGACAAGCCGAGCCAGGCCGTCATCGACACGATGAAGGAGGCGGGATACCGCTGGAACCCGGCCGACCGTATCTGGGCATACCCGATCAGGTCTGACTCCGCCATGAGTACCCGGATCGACGCGGAAAGGCTTTATCAGGACGTGTCCAAGATGATCCGGCAGGAGAAGGGCATTGATGCCGGGCAAGACACGTCCCGCTAATCTGAAGCCCGTCGCCGAGGCGACTCATGACCACCTTACCGCCAACCTATCATCTTTCTGACCTTGGCCCCCAGGCCCAGATGATGTCGAAACACTGCAACAATGAACGCCTGGCGATGGTGTTGCAGTATGTTGCCATCGGTTCGATGATCGTCATGGCTGGCGTCGCAGCGAGTCAACTCTTGAAAGAGGTGTTCGGTTCACCCGGTTCCGGACACAGCCACGGCAGGTCAACATGAATACGCCGCGTAGCCTTTCCATCGACCGGAGGCGACCAGCGGCAGCTGCACGGCAAGCGATGCTTAGCAATCCGTTGCCAACGAAGGACGACCCGTGCCATGCTGGCAAAGCGGAAGGCCGGGAACCAAGTGTCCCTGACGGTTGCTGACGATGGCACGGAAACCGCCGGACTGGCGACAACCCTCATTATTCCCGCCCGACCCCGCAACGGACCCGTCCTCCGTGAAGGCGGGGGATGCGGGGCAGGCTCCGCCCAATACGCCTCAGCCTGAATACAATTCACTTTCTAAACCCGAAGGAGACCAACATGCAGTACAAGACGATCATTCTTCAACTCCTGGAGCAGAACCCGCAGATACGGGACCAGCTCAAGAGAGACCGGCAGATGCTTCCGACGATGGAGCGCTACGCCCTCGAACTGAAAACCCGCCACGAAGCCTGGAAGGAAACGCTCACCCAGACGATGCCGGGCAGCGACGAGAGCCAGATAGCGAGCGAGGCGCTGGAACTGGCCCTCAAGGAAGTGGAGGATCGTTTGCCGACCGCGTCTCGTCGGGACGACAAGGAAGCCCTGTCCCTGGACGCAGCTATGGCGTTCATCCGCCGTCCTTCGCCGCGCGGATAAAGGCGTCCCGGCGTCAGCGGCAGCCGACCCTGTTTGACTCCCTGCCGCTCAACCCGGCCTCCGGCGAGCCAGAGCTACCGGCTCCGCCAGAATTACCGGAACCGAAGGAAACACCGCAGCCGCCGGCCACAACCACACCGCCACCGACCGAAGCCGCCAACCCTTCCGATCCGCCTGCTTCTTCTTTAGAACACACATCGACACCAACACCTGTTTCCATCGCCAGTGGCGAAAAAGGAAAAGCCCGCGACATCATCGCCGCCATCCGCGCCTTGAAGCGCATCGAGGAAGAGAAGCGGGCCGCCACGACGGAGGAGAAACAGACGCTCGCCCGCTTCGCCGGCTTCGGGCCGGTTGCACTCTCCATATTCCCCGATCCGATCACCGGCCGCTATAAGGATGCCGGCTGGCAGTCCTTGGGCGAAGAGCTGAAGACGCTGCTTACGCCTGCGGAGTATGACAGCGCCAAGCGCACCACCTTCAACGCCTTCTATACGTCACCGACCGTCATCGCCTCTATGTACGAGGCGATTGCGCGCCTCGGCGTTCCCGCTTTCGCCACCATCCTAGAACCTGGATGCGGCACCGGCAATTTCATGAGGCCCGGAAGCGAGGGGCATCGCTTTATCGGCGTCGAGCTGGACTCCATCTCCGGCCGCATCGCCAAGGCTCTCCATCCCGATGCCGACATCCGCATCGAGAGCTTCCGCGATACATGTTTGCCCGAGATCGACGCCGTGATCGGCAACGTGCCGTTCGCCGACGTAAAGCTCGACTATCACGGCCAGAAACTTTCGCTGCACGATTTTTTCATCGCCAAGTCGGTGGACGCCCTGAAGCCCGGCGGAGTGCTGGCCCTGGTCACATCGCATTTCACGCTCGACAAGCAGAATGCCGCCGCCCGCGAGTACCTGGCGGCCAAAGCCGACTTCGCAGGCGCGATCCGCCTGCCTGCGGACGCCTTCAAACGCGAAGGAACCGCCGTTGTGACCGACATCGTCTTTCTTCGCAAGCGTGACCGGGGCGAGAACCCCCGCCACGTCGATCCCGACTGGTTGGGGATCGCCCCGCTGGAGATCGATGGCGCAGAGGTTCCTGTCAACCGCTACTTCCTGAACCATCCTCAAATGGTCCTTGGCACCTGGACCCGCAAAGACACGCTCTACGGAGGCGAGGGCTACAGCGTTGTCGGCAACGGCGACCTGGCCGGGCAACTCAAGGAAGCGATCCAGCGCTTGCCGGAATTCGCTCCAATCCAGGCATCGGAAGTCGATGATAAACCAATCCCGGCCTTCACCCCGCCGCCGCCGGAGCGGCACATCAGCGAAGGCAGCTTCTTCGTCGGCGATAATAATGTCATCCACCAACTACAAGACGGCCAGGGACTGCCTGTCACTTACGGCGGGACTCTGCTCAAGGCAAACGGCACGATGACCGGCAAACGCCTGGCCGCCCTGATCGAATTACGCGACCATGCCCGCCGCGTCCTGCAATCGCAAAACGAGGGCTGGCCCGAGGCGCACCGGGTGGAAGCACGGCGGGAACTGGTTCGTGCCTATGACCAGTTTCACATCACCTACGGCCCAATCAACAAGACGACGTTCGGGGAAACTGCCGATGGCGGCGTCATCCGCCGGATGCCCAATATCGTCAAATTCAAGGAAGACCCGGACGCGATGCTGGTCATGTCCCTGGAGGATTACGACGAGACCACGGGCAAGGCGACCAAGGCCGCCATCATGACCAAGGATGTGGTCGGCAAGACGCCGCCCATCACGAACGTCAGGAGCGCCGAGGAAGGGTTGCTCGTCTCCCTCAACCAGCGCGGCGCGGTCGATCTGCCGTTCATTGGCACCCTCTACGGCAAGCCGAAAGCACAGATTGTCGCCGAATTGGGCGACCTGATTTTCCCCGACCCTGAGTCCCGAACCTGGCAGACCGCCGACGCCTATCTCTCCGGCAATGTGCGCTCCAAGCTCGCCGCCGTGGAAGCCGCCGGCCCGCAATATGCCCGCAATGTCACCGCCCTGCGGTCTGTGCAGCCCGAGGACGTGCTGCCCGGCGATATTGACGCCAATCTCGGCGCGCCGTGGATACCGGAGCGGGACATTCAAGCCTTTGCCGGCGACCTCTTCCATGTCGATCCGTCCCATGTTCCCGTCGCCCACCTGAAAAAAGATGCCGTCTGGAGCATCGACCCCAGCTATGCCGCCAAGCAGTCGGTCGGCGCCACCTCCGAGGTTGGCACCGCGCGCGCCAACGGCACCTGGCTGCTCGACCTGGCGCTGAACATGAAGACCCCCACCATCTACGACACGATCCAGGCCGGCGACCGCGAGGAGCGCGTCGTCAACCCGGAGGCGACGATGGCCGCCCGCGAGAAGCAGAAGCTCATCAAGGAGAAGTTCCGCTCCTGGGTGTTCACCGATCCCGAACGCACCGAGCGGCTGGTCCGCATTTATAACGACACCTACAACAATTTGCGGCCCCGCCTGTTCGACGGCTCGCACCTCGACTTTCCGGGAATGAACCAAGCCCTGAAGCTCCGGCCCCACCAGAACGACGCGGTGTGGCGCGGTATGAGTTCCGGCAACACCCTGCTCGCCCACACCGTCGGCGCGGGCAAGACCTTCACGATGGCCGCCACCGGCATGAAGATGAAGCAGGCCGGACTCATCAAGAAGCCGATGTTCGTGGTCCCCAACCACCTGCTGGAGCAATTCTCCCGCGAGTTCATGCAGCTTTACCCCAACGCCAAGCTGCTCGTCGCCGCCAAGGAGGATTTGAGCCGGGACCGCCGCAAGGTCTTGACCGCCAAGATCGCCAGCGGCGAGTGGGATGGCATCATCGTCACCCACAGCAGTTTCGAGCGGATCGGCATGTCACGCGATTACCAGGAGAAGTTCCTCCGGGAGCAGATCGCCGAATATGACGAGTTGCTGCGCGAACACGCGGGCGCCAAGGGCGCCAACCGCAACCTCATCAAGACCATCGAGAAACAGAAGGCGGCGAGAGCCGAACGCCTGACGGACCTGCTCGCCGAGAACAAGAAGGATGACGGGCTGGTATTTGACGAATTAGGGGTAGATCATATCTTCGTTGACGAGGCGCATTATTTCAAGAACCTGGAGACGCCGACCAAAATGGATCGCGTCTCCGGCATCCAGACCGGCGGCTCGGAGCGGGCCTTCGACGTATACATGAAAGCCCGTTACCTCGACGAACAACACGCCGGGCATGGGGTGACGTTCGCCACCGGCACGCCGATTTCCAACACGATGGTCGAGATGTACACGATGCAGCGCTTCCTCGACCCCGAAGGGTTGCGCAGCCGGGGGCTGGAGCATTTCGACGCCTGGGCCGCCACGTTCGGCGAAGTCATCGACACGATGGAAATCTCCCCGGACGGTTCGGGTCTCAGGCCGCGAAGCCGGTTCGCAAGATTCACCAACCTGCCGGAACTCCAGCAGATGTTCCGCGCCTTCTCCGACGTGCAGACGGCCGAGATGCTGAACCTGCCCCGGCCGCGCTTAGAGGGCGGCAAGCCCATCATCGTTGCCTGCCCGATGTCCGAGGAGCAGCACGCCCTCCAGCAAGAACTGGTCGAACGCTACGAACGGCTGCGGTCGCAGAAAGTGGACCCGCGCGTCGATAACGCCCTGTCCATCACCACCGACGGCCGCAAGCTCGCCACCGACGCACGGATGCTGTCGGAGACGGCCCCCGATTTCCCCGAATCCAAGGTCAACCGCCTGGTTGAGAATGTCGTTTCCATCTGGAACAAGTCCGCCGCGACGCGCGGCACGCAGATGATCTTCGCCGATATGGGCGTCAATCCGACCGAGTGGGGATACTCGCCCTACGAGGAGATCATCGAAAAACTCATCGCTGCCGGCATCCCGCGTGAACAGATCGCCGCCATCGGCGACGCCGAATCCGACGCCAAGAAACAGGCTCTCTTCGAGAAGGTGAGGAACGGTTCGGTGCGCGCGCTGATCGGCAGCACGCAAAAGATGGGCACCGGCACCAACGTCCAGAAACGCCTGGTCGCCCTGCATCACCTGGACGCCCCGTGGAAGCCGGCCGAGGTCGAACAACGCGACGGCCGCATCCTTCGCCAGGGCAACGAGAATGAGGAAGTGGCGATCTACCGCTATGTCACGGAAGGCTCGTTCGACGCCTATATGTGGCAGGCGCTGGAGACCAAGGCCCGCTTCATCGGCCAGGTTATCACCGGCGACAACGCCGCCCGGCGGGCCGAAGACATCGGCAGCCAGGAACTCTCCTACGCCGAGGTCAAGGCCATTGCGTCGGGCAACCCCGCCGTGCTGACCCTTGCCGAAGCCGACGCCGAGCTGCAACGCCTTAACCTTCTGAAAAAGAACCACCTGGACGAACAATACGTCGCCCGCCGCAACGTGCGTGACTTACCCTCGACCATTGCCAGCCTGTCCGAACGGGTTTCCAAGCTCTCGGCGGACGCGGTCACGGCGACTGACCATACCGACGATCCCGTTACCATCGGCAGCCGTTCCTGGTCACGCGAGGACGCGCCCGCCATCCTGGCCAGCCGACTCGATACCTTGCCCCGGAACGCCCATGAGACGACCCGCGTGCCACTCGGCATCTACCGGGGCCTGCGCTTTGGCCTTGTCCTGCATCCGCAATTCCCGCCCGACGTGTACCTGGAAGGCGCGATGACCCGTCAGTCCGGCCTCTCACGCGAACACCAGGGGCCACGCGCTGTCCTGAACGCCCTGGAACGCCTTGCCGGAGGCTACGGTTCCGAATGCCTCCGTGTGCGGCAAGACATCGGCATTGCCGAGTCCCAGCTGCGCGACTACCAGGCACAGCTCGGCAAGCCCTTCACTCTTGATGCCTACCTCTCCGAACTGACCGCCTTGCGCGACCAGCTCAAGGCTGGGCTTTCCGGTGCGGTATATCAGTCAGACAAAGAGGAGGGGCCGAGCGTTTCCGAAATGGCTGAGAAGATCAAGGCACTCAAGACCGCGCACAGCATCGAGGCCACGCCGCAGCGCGCCCGGCAGAAGCACTCCACCGCCGAGGAACCCGTCACCGCCCGCATCCGCCGCCGGACGGAGGCAAATCCCGCGTCCGATCAAGCGATTCAGCCCGACACAGCTGCATCGGAGGCAGATTTGCCGCCGGCAGCGGGGGAGAATTCACCCAGCAAGCCTATGACGTTCCAGGAGCGTCTTGCAATGGAGCGGCAAGGCAAGGACGACGGACCGAGTCCACCATGAGTCCTCAATTCGTTGGTGAATTCCTCAAATCGTGCGTGAATCTCCACTCGTAGCCGGAAGCCATCCGGAGGCGGGACCAGAGGCACCAGTTCCCGCCCCCAGACTCCCCACCTTCTTCCCTCATTTCTGTTGCGGGGTTCCATCTGTCGGACAGTAATGTACTAAAGGACAGTATCGCAAGCCGATGGTGCGCAAGCCTCTACAGAACAAAGGCATCCGACATTGACAAGTCTCTCACGGCGCGTTAGACATAACACTTCAGGAGAAGCTATGCGCTACCGAAAGTCATTGGCGATTACGAGCCGCCACGGCAAGCTAATCGAGTTGATCCGCTCGGGCGAGTTTTCGTCACCTGACCTGGCCAAGAAGCTGAAGGTTTCGGAACAGACGATCTACCGAGACATCGACTTCCTCAAGCAATGTGGCTACGTCATTCGGTCCGAAAAGCACGCTGACGGTTGGGCGTACCACCTTCTTGCCGAACCCGCAACGGTTTCAAACGGGAAGGAATCTTCACGCAAATGACCACCGCTACCCCAAAGGAATCGAAGAAGGATTTCGGGATTGGATGCCGGGTTATCCCCGCGATCTTCGATCAGGAGAAGCGAGATGGGTAGGCCATACGAATCTGAACTCTCGGAATTCAACGAGACGTATGCTTGGAGCCTGGCTGCCTCCGTCGAACCATTGGCTACCTCGCTTGCATCAGCGGCGCACTTGCCTCTCATCGCAGTCGGATCGGGTGGTTCTTTGACCTCTGCTTCAGTTGCCGCAGCGTTACACGCACAGTTTACGGGGCGCATTGCGCGCGTCATGACGCCCTATGAGTTGGCAATGTCCCCACTCGCTCTCAAAGAGACTGGCGTCCTCCTATGCACGGCCGGGGGCAGTAACCCTGACGTACTATCCTGCTTCTACGGTCTTGTGCGCCGGGAACCGGCGCTCCTTGCAACAATCTGTACGCGGCTCGATAGTCCGCTCGCGAAGGCAGCGGCGTCGCATGAATGGACTTGCTGTCATGAGTTTCCTGCACCGATACGAAAGGATGGCTTTCTCGCAACTAACTCGCTGCTTGCCACAATTGTACTGCTCATTCGCGCATATGAGCACATCTTCTTGGTGCCCTCGTCTCTTCCTTCGACACTTGACGAACTATTAAGTCCAGGCCAACAGCTCGAACGATCCCTCGGCGCGCTTGAAGACAGCTTCCGGCCACTTTGTGAGCGTCGCACGCTCACCGTGCTGCACGGAGCGATGACCCAACCCGCTGCCACCGACGTTGAATCGCGTTTCACCGAGGCTGCACTGGGCAACGTTCAACTGGCTGACTACAGGAATTTTGCGCACGGTCGCCATCATTGGCTTGCAAGGAAGGCCGATGATACTGCCGTACTCATCCTGTCGTCGCCGGAAGACAAGATTCCCGCCGAGCGGACGGCAGCGCTTTTGCCCAAGTCGATTCCGAAATTGCACCTTCGATTCGCACACGGTTTCGAGGGCATGCTTTCGGCGGTGATCCATTCGATCTATCTGGGCTGGTTTGCAGCGAAGTCGCTTGGAATCGATCCTGGCAGGCCCAAGGTGCAGCAGTTCGGTCGCAAACTCTACCACCTTCGTGCCATTCCCAAGTGGCCTCTCAACGGCGTCGCGATCCCAGAGTTCGAGGCCAACGCCATCGAAAGAAAGTCAGGGCTTAGCATTCCCACCCTGCATGCCCGCAATCAGTTGGACGAATGGCGAACGCATTACCGAGCTTTCCGAAAGACGCTGACAAGGACATCGTTTCAGGGAGTGATCTTCGACTACGACGGCACACTTTGCGGTTCGGACGAACGTTTCACCGGCCTTCGCAAGGAAGTGATAACTGGCCTCGTCTCCTTGCTTCGGGCGGGCATCGTCGTCGGAATAGCAACCGGCCGCGGCAAGTCCGTGAAGGAGGTGCTCCGGTCACAGATTCGCCAGCGCGCCCTTCAGAAGCTGATTGTGGTCGGCTACCACAATGCGGGCGAGATAGGCTGGCTGGACGACGACACTGTGCCTCCTGATGCTCCCCCGCTGCATGAAAGTCTTTCGTCGATCAATGCGGCGCTGACCAAGTCCGGTTTCGTTTCGCAGAACGCACGGCTGGAGGCAAAGGGAAGGCAGATCACCGTGGAAGCGAAATCGCGGCTCATCATCACGGATCTCTGGGAGTGTGTATTGGACATTGTTCCGCAACATGCTGCTGCCGGCATTCTGCTTGTCCAGTCCACTCACTCGATTGATGTGCTTGCACCGGGAGTTTCAAAGCGATCCGTGCTCGATGCGTTGATGGAAAGACTCCGCCAGGATCATCGCGACCCCGCCATCTTGTGCATCGGCGATCGAGGCCGCTGGCCCGGAAACGACTTTGAGTTACTCCAGCATCGTTTTGCACTGAGCGTTGACCAATCCTCACTCGACCCCTCCACTTGCTGGAATCTTGCCCCACCGAGCCGTCGCTACGTTGACGCCTGCTTGTACTACTTGAGCCAATTCGAGACGGAGCCGGGTGCATTCCGCTTTACTGGGCTGGCGGAGAAGTCATCATGAAGGACGCCCTAGCGGAGAAACTTCTGGCCCACATACTCGACTGGAGCGCGGAAGATGTCGCGCGCGAGCGACCGATCCTCCAGGCAATGGCAGCCTTCAAATACGACGGCTACGAGCAGTTTTCACCGGGAATGCGCTATGTGGAAAGTTTGGCACGCTGGTTGAGCCAGTTTGAGAAGCTCGATAGGCAGGTTGCCTACGAGTTTATCAAGACCCGGCTCGTGTGCTGCTCCGCCGAGGAGATGACTCATCTTGTAGAAACCGCGTATGCGGATCACATCCGGCCAATTCTCTTGCAGAAGGTGGCCAAGGAACAGTCGCTGAACCCACACCATATCGGGACCATTGCCGACACAGTTGCATTCCGCGTCCGGCAACGCCAGTGCTTGTTTCTGGGGCTGAGTGATGGTGCCCGCATCGATTCTTTCCGGCGAGCAAATCGTGAACTCGACCACGAGCAGATTTGGCAGACGCACGACCTTTCCGCTCTCCGCGTCAAGGAGCTTGTCGAGAAGGTCAGCGTGCAAGTACGCAAACTCCGCAACACTTCCGAAGAGAAGTCCGACCATCGCTTCCGGACCATCGTTCTCCTGGACGATTTTTCGGCAAGCGGCAGCAGCTACTACATGCCAAAGTCAGATGGGACGGTCGGCGGCAAGATCGCAAAGTTCTTCAATTGCGTCATGAATCCAGAAGACGCCTTGGCCGGTCTTGTGTCGCCCGCCGACTTTGATGTGTTCATCCTGCTGTACGTCGCCACGGATCAGGCAGTTGCCCATCTGGAAGAATGGTCAGAAAAACTGTGGGGCGTGAGGAAAGTCCCCTGCATCGTCGGGGCCATCCAGCATTTGCCCCCGACCATCAAGCTGACGAGG
>DATNCY010000220.1:0-31241 GCA_035553375.1 Gemmataceae bacterium | reverse complement strand
AATAGCCAACCGAGACGGCGCTTCAGGGTCGGTTCGTCAGCCGGCCGTGTGAGCAGATCGCGCACCAGCGGCATCGCGGCGGCCCACTTGCCCAGTTCCAACTGCGCTCGCACGAGGATCTCCTGCGCCGGCACCACGAGGGGCTTGCGCTGTTGCTGATTCTGCCAGCGGGTGACGATTTCGTTGAGCATCTGCACGCGTCGCGGCCCCTGGCGAGCCGCCGTCAAAGTGCGATCCCATTCTTGCAGCAACGGTAGTTGACCCGCGCGCGCAAGAATGTCCACGAAGGCCGCCCATGCTTTTTCCTGAACCCGGCCATCCTCGCCCGCCAGCACGCAGCGCCACAGTGCGGCGAGTTGGGCCGGCGGTGCGCATTCGCCCAGCATGGTCGCGGCGCGACTACGCACGCCCGGATCGCTATCGCGCAACAACAACGCTTCCAGCCGGGCCAACAGTTGTTTCCGCTGCTTTTCGGACAGACTTACACCATCGCCGGCAGCGTGCGCCAGCGCTCCCACCAGATTGAAACGCACGGTGGCGCAGGGATCATCGAGCGCATCCAGCAAGCCGGGCAGCACCGATGGCTCGGCCACGCGCTCCAGCGCCTGCGCCGCCGCCTGCCGTACCGTCACCGAGGAATGACGCAGCAATCCCGTGAGTACGGGGCCGGCTTCGAGCGCGCCCAGCGCTCCGAGATCCTCGGCCGCCTCAACGACTACTTCGAGAGCGGGATCCTCAAGAGCCTGTTGCAAGAGCGGCATGATTTGCTTTCGTCGGGCCGGAACGTCCGCACCGGGACCGCGTGCATGCAGGGCCAGGGCGTGCAGCGCAGCCGTGCGCACAGCCGGCTCATCGGCATGTACCAAGCGCAACAACCGTTCGCCGACGGCCGGTTCGTTGACGCGGCCCAGGCCAAGCACGGCCACGCGCTGCACCTCCACCGAACTATCATGACTCAGCCGCAAAAGTACATGCGTCAGCAAACGCTTATGCGTGGCCTCCGCGCCCGGCAGCAGTTCGACGCTCCAGTTCACCGCCAGCGTGCGTACGGCCGGATCGTCCTGCTCCAGCAGGGATTGAATGTGGGCGACGCGCTCGGCACCGGAGAGCCGGCTGTAGAGTTGTTGCTGCAAGCGCAGCACCTGAGCGCGCGACCGCGTCAGATCCGCCTTCAGGCGATAGGCCCGGCTGGTCTGGTAGGCCAAGCGCGTCTCCAGCCAACGCTCCTTGGTCAAATGCTCGCGGCTCTTCCACCAGCTTTGCCAGCGGCCGACATCGAGGGCGTAATCCTGTCCGCTCAGATCGTGAAGGGCGGCGGCGGCGGCCCGGCGCAGCGTTTCGTTGTCATCTTTCAGGTAATCGAGCAAGATGCGCGCCGCCTGCTTGCTGCCGCAGCGTCCCAGCGTCCATAGAGCCGTCTGGCGAACAGCCATTCCCGCTTCGCGCTGCCCGGCCAGGCGTTGCAAACGCGTTACCAGCGAAGCATCGGCGAACACAGCCAACGTCTGCGCGGCCGCCTCGCGGATGGGAGGCCGCCGAGCCGACAAACCGGCAAACAAGTCATCGCGGAAACGTCGATCTTGATGCAGACGCACGGCGGCGGCCAGGGCCAGGAATACTTCGACGTTTTCCAGATTCCGCAGTCCGTCATGAACCAGCTTTTCGGCTCCGTCCAGCGAGCATTGCACCAACAAGAGGGCGGATTGGCTCTGAAGGTGCGGATGCTGGCGATCGTGCAACATCTCTTGCAGATGAGACAGATCCGGCATCCGAACGTCGGCCGCTCCCCCATCGGCGAACAGCATTCCCAGACCAAATAAGATGGGTTGAATGGCGTGCATGCCGTGATCCCCCTTTTCGTGACAAGGTGATACGCTGACAAGGTGACAAGGTGATGAGTGGGGCGAACATAGCGGAGCCTCGCAAGAGCGTCAACCCGGCTTGAAGAGGACAAGGGGAGGACGAGCTTGACAGCGGCGTCCCCAGCGCGTTATCGCCTGGACTGGGATACGTATCATCCGGAAGGGGGCTATCACCTTGTCACCTCGTCACCTTGCCATCATGTCGTCCGGCCTCGCCGCCCGCGGGATACACTACGCGCTCTTGACGCTCGTATGGGCCGTGCTGTGTTTGCCGAATCTCGGTGGGCCGAGCCTATGGGACATTGATGAGGGCAACAACGCCCAGGCTGCCCGCGAGATGTACGAATCCGGCAATGTGATCGTGCCGACCTTCAATTACAAACTGCGTGTGGACAAGCCGATTTTGCTCTATTGGTTGCAAGTATCGGCCTACCATGTCTGCGGCGTCAACGAGTTCGCCGCCCGCCTGCCGTCGGCGCTGGCGGCACTCCTGGCGATCCTCGTCACCTACGAATTGGGGCGTCGTCTGTTCGGCCAATCCGCTGGCTTGCTGGCCGGCTTGGTACTGGCGAGTAACGTGGCGTTCTGCGGCGCGGCTCATTTCGCCAATCCCGATGCGCTGCTTAATCTGTGTACGGTGCTGACGCTGTGGTGTTTCTGGAACCACTACCGGAGCGAGGGCGGTTGGTGGTTACTCGGCTGCGGGGTTGCTTCTGGGCTGGGCATGTTGGCCAAGGGGCCGGTTGGCCTTCTCTTGCCGATGGCGGTGACGACACTGTTTTTGCTGTGGCGCGGTGAGTTGCGGCGTCTGTGCGATCTACGGATGCTGGGAGCATCCGTGATGTTTCTCGCCATCGCCGCGCCCTGGTACATCTGGGTGGGATTGGAAACGAAGGGCGAATGGCTGATCGGTTTCTTCTGGAAGCACAACGTGCAGCGCGCAGTCGATGCGATGGAGAACCACGGTGGGCCATTCTACTATTACATCCTTGTCCTCATCGTCGGATTAACGCCGTGGTCGGTGTTCCTTGGTCCGACGGTCTGGCACGCTCTCTCCGCATTCCGCTTTCCGCTTTCCGCCCTCCGCTCTCCGTGGTCCGCTCTCCGCAATCGCTCGTTGATCTGGTCGAAAGCGGACAGCGGACAGCGGACAGCGGACAGCGGAAAGCAGTTCTTGCTGTGCTGGCTCGGCGTCTGGTTCGTGTTCTTCACCGTGGTGCGGACGAAGTTGCCCAACTATATTTTGCCAGCGTATCCCGCCGTGGCTCTGCTGACGGCAGCGTTCCTCGACGATTGGCGGCGCGGCCAGATCACACTGCCGGCCTGGGTGATGCCCACGAGTCTGACCTGTCTGGCGCTCATCGGTGTCGGCGTGAGCCTGGGACTGTTGATCGCCGGCAATGCGATCTCCGTGGATGCGTTGCGCGGTCGATGTCTGCCTGGTCTGGAAAAGGGAGCCTGGTTGGGCGGTGTATTCCTGATCGGCGCGGCCGTGGCGGGGTGGTGCATGCGTCGCCGCTGGCGTGGCGGGCTGATTGGTTGTGTGGCGATGGTCGGCGTTATCTTCGCCGGCACGATTGCTTTCTGGGGCACCGGCGTGGTGGATCGTTTCAAGGCCCCGCGTTCGCTGGTTCAGGCACTGCCGGAAGATCACACGCGGCGAGAAGTGCGTGTGGCGGCGTTCGATTATTTTCAACCAAGCCTTGTCTTTTATTGCCAGCGTGAGGTGCATTGCCCCCAGAATGATTATTTCGCCTTCGATTTCTTGCGCACGCCGCTGCCGGTGTATTTGTTCGTCTCCGAGGAAAAGTGGGAGCAATTCAAGAAGTTCGCGCCGCCATCGTATCACTTGGTTGCCCGGCATCGCGATCTCTACAACGGCCGCGAAATCCTGCTGGTGACGAACGAAACCATAAAATAACCGTGGAAGCACCAACGAAATACCGCGAGAGGACGCGATCATTATGTCCGACCCCACGGGCGACCTGGCCGGCTTTGCCTACGGTGAAGATCTAGAAGGCGTATCGCTTCGCAGCCTCGGCTATCGCTTGCTGGCACCGCGGCCCGGCGAACCGTGGTGCGATGAAGTGGAAGCGCTGGCGCGTCGTCTCCAGGCAGCACCCTACTCCGATCACTGGCCGGCTACCGATCTCTTCTGCTCCGTCCTCCTGGCTGATGGGCGGCGCGTGGTCGCGCTGGCTCGCTACGGTCTGTCCGATCACACGCCCGGACAACGGCGCGGCGGTCTCGAACTGATCGGCGTCGTTGCTCCCGCGAATCTGGACGTGCGTTCGGCCCTGACGATTTATCACTGGTTGCAACAGCGCCGCGCTTCCGCCGATGATTTACATCAGCTCGGTAGTCGATCCGTATTAGCGGACATTATCGCGGCTGTCGGTCCCTTGCCGGCGCACACCGACCCTATTCCCGTGTTGCCGGTTCGTCTCTGGCAGGAGGGGGCGCTGCTGTTTGCCGCCAGCACGCCGGCCGATCCCGATCATCGTCTGCGCTTGCTCGAACAGGCGGCCGGCACTTCCTGGCAATGGCTGCCGCTGGTCGGTCTCGATTTTCCTCTGCAAACCTATGCTCAACGCGGCCCGCTCGTCGCCTGGACGCCGCACCTGTCCGGGGTTGCCATCAAACTCGATCGCAAAAGCACGGAAATGCCGGTGACTCGTCCCGCCCGCGTCGGACGAGGATCGCGGATCGCTCTTTGGTCCGTTTTGGTAGTTCTGATTGGATTGCTCACCGCCAATCTGTGGTCCACGCTGGCCCTGCATCGCCGCCTGTCAGCAATCCCCGCTCCGATGGCTTCAAGCAACGAAAACACATTCATTACACCTCTCAAAAGTAAACACATATCGACTAACGATACCAGTCGAGAGCGTTTTCTCGCCGCGTTGCATCAATTGCTGATTGAACGAGGAGGAAGCCGGGAATGGGACGCCGAAAAGAGTCGGTTGCTGGCTCGTTATGAACGACTGATCCGCACGCATAAGGATTTGCAGGTCCGCGACGGCAGCAACGAAGACAAGATAACGGTTGCCGCTATCAGCGTGTTGGCCGAGCGCAGCACCGACCGCATTGAGGATGAGGTTCGCAAAGCGCTGAGCAAAAAAGGTTTCAGCGATCGGCTCATCCAGGCCGCCTGCGAACACGTCCACGAGCAATTCGTTGGAGACATCAAGGAAGCGCCGTAGCCGCTTGCGGCTTAGCGCTAAGCCGCAAGCGGCTACCGCGTGCGTAACTTCGCTCGGCTCAACACCGTGTACACCGGGCCTTTCGGCCGCAGTTCGCTGCTGAACACGCACACCTCGCGTACCTCCGTTTCGCCGCCGCGCCACTTCGCCTGTTTGGTCAACGCGGCCGCCAATACGTCGGTGTCGCCATCGCCCTGGACGCGGCCCAGGGTTACGTGCGGCGTATACTGGCGGGCTTCGCGGCGATAGCAGCCCAGGTCGAGCAACGGCGGTTCCAGCGCGTCGTGCAAGGCAATCAATTCGGCACTGCCTGCGGCGACGCCGGCCCAAACGACACGCGGCCGGCGCGGATTGGGGAAACAGCCGACCGACTCGACGCCAAGAGTAAAGGGAGGGTGTTCGCCGCAACAGTCGGCGACGGCGCGACAAAGTGCCGGTAGGGTGCGATCCTCGACTTCGCCGAGGAACAGCAGGGTGAGATGTAGATTCTCCTTTTCGACCCACTTGACATCCGTGCCGGAATCGGCCAGCGTCTCCTGCAAGGCGATGCAGCGATCGCGGAGGAGATTGCCCAGATTGATCGCGATGAAAGTTCGCATTCGCGCCATGATATTACCCCGGATCGATAACAGGTATCAGAGAGTATCGAGGTACTCATCCCAGAAACGCCGCGCTCCGTGGTGCAACCGGGCACCGACCTGGATAATGACCTTCATGGCCAGGTAGCACGCCGCCCGCGCGGCCCGGTCGGGCGCGATGTCATGGGTGATACCATACAGGAATGCACCTGCAAGCATATCACCGGCTCCGGTCAGATCCACCGGCTGGGACGGGAACGCGGGAACGTGAGCCTCGATGCCGGCGTGACGGACGTAAACGCCATTGGGACCATCCGTGACTACCGCCGAGCGAACCTGCCCCGCGAGAGCGGCGAACGCTTTCTCGGCGTCACTCGCGCCGGTGACAGCGCAGGCTTCAGAAGCGTTGCAGAAAAGCAACTCGGCTTGGCCGAGAATCTCGAAGAACACATCGCGGAAGTGGCTGACGACGAACGCTTCCGAGCAGGTGAGGGCGACGCGCACGCCATGCTTGCGGGCGAGGCTCACCGCTTCCCGAACCGCGCTCTGGCCGGTGTGCGGATTGGCCAAGACATAGCCTTCAACGAACAGCCAATCCGACTCTTTCAGACGCCGCTCGTCCACATGCCGCGCTTCCAGATGACTGCTCACGGCCAAACAGGTACGCATGGTGCGCTCGGCGTCCGGCGTGATGAGGCAGGCGCAAGTTCCCGTCGTTTGACCGACGATAACGGGGTTGCCGACATCGACTCCCAACTCGTCGAACTCGGCCTTGTAAAACAGCCCATAGCGGTCGTCGCCGACACAGCCGAGGAAAGCGGCTTGACCGCCCAACTGCGAAAAAGCAATGACGGAGTTGGCGACCGAGCCGCCACTGACTAGGCGTGCTTCGCTTTTTTCAAAGCGATCCAGCAACATCTTCTGTTCGGCCGATTCCACCAGACGCATCGAGCCGCGCTCGAAGCCGAGTGACGCCAGCTCTGCATCGGACAATTCGATGAAAATGTCCACCAGGGCGTTGCCGAGTCCATAAAGCTGAAACTCCCGCATCCGTATCTCCCTCTATTTTCAAGCGTCGGACTTGACGGTGCCGCGACCTTCCACCAAGGTCACGGTGACGCCTTCCTGAACGACCTTGCGTTCCTGATTGATAATCTGCCGTTGCCAAGTGATCTCGCCGCGCCGCCCCCGGCCACGGACTTCCTTGTTCAGCACTTTGCTGAGCGCGCGCAGGGTATCGCCGATGAATACCGGCCCGCGAAAGTGCCATTCGCGGATGGCCAGAAATGCCAGCGTCCGCATGGGTGGACTGTACAAGCTCAGTCCGCTGCTCACGGAGAAAATCAGCAGACCATGCGCGATCGGCTTGCGAAACGGCGTAGTGCCGGCGAATTCGTGATCGATGTGGATGGGGTTGAAATCGCCGCTGAGTCCGGCAAAGTTGACGATGTCCGCCTCGGTGATGGTTCGGCCAAGTGATTCCCACTCCTGGCCGACCTCCACGTCATCGAAATACAGGTGGAAAGGCGTAAACGACATGGTCGCTCTTCCTTGCATCGGGCCGGCAGATCGCGGATGCCAGAGGAGATTGAATCCCGTCGCGGCACCGCATGACTTCGCACATCGGAAATCGGGGCGATTTTTTTCTATGCTTTCGCCGCGCGGATGGGTACTCTGGACGAAGGAAAAGTTTTGTCGGGGAAGCGTCTCTCTTTCAGGCGATCCGTTCGCCCACTTCGTTTCTAGGAGGCAGCCCCATGTCGATGTCCTCTCTCACATCGTCGCCGTCCGCGAAGACCGAATTGGAGACCGTGGTAAATTGGCCAATGCTCGTCACCGCGGCGGGAGCGGGTTTCCTGCTCTTGATCGTGCCGATTGTGCTGGCCTGTATCGCGACGGCGAAAGATGATGCCGTCAAAGATCCGCAAGCGGATCGGACAAGTCCGCCGGTCCTGCAGCCGGTGAACGTCGAGCCGGTGGCTCCGCCCACTCGACCCATCGCCAGTTACGTCCCGCCGAATGAGGGAGCGACTCCGCGCCCGGTCTATGTGGAGGCGGCTCGCCCACTGATCAAGCCGGAACCCATTCGGAAAGCGGTTGCTGTCGTGGCCGTGCCGCCGCCCGCGCCGAATCCGCTGCTGCAATTCACGGAGGTGGACGTGCCGTTGTTCAAGCGTCTCGATCCCTTATGGGAAGACGATTTGCTCCATGAACTTTCTCGACAAGTGAAGGAAGTGGACCTGGAATCCGTGAAAGGCACACGCGAGAAACTGCTGCCCAAGAAACCTGAGACCAAGCCTGTCCTGATTCCGAAATCCCGACGCGCCAGCGCTCCCGACGTTGTGCGTACTCCGGTGGATGCGAAAAGTCCGTCGGCGATTCTCGCATTGCGGGAGGAACGCGCCGACTTGAAGGGGTTGCCCATGATTGGCGCGGCCGACTGCCAAATTTCGGCAGAAGCAGCCAAGAAAAAGCAATTGATCTCGCAGGAAATGCGGAGAATTCTCGTTTCCCGCCCCCGGAGTCTTTCGATGAGTGGGTATTCTCAGCCCCCGACACTGGGCAATTTCTTGGCCAAACATGACGATTGGTTGCAGGAGGATGGGATTTCCACGGTAGTGCAGATGATGGAGACGGAACCAGCGTTGGAACGAGGGCAGTTGGTTGACCGCCTCGCGACGGCCAAGAGCGTGAAGGCGAACACGACTCTCGCGCGGCTGGCTCTGTTCGACTTCTCGCGCAATGTCCGCGAGCAAGCGATTCGTGTGCTGAAAGATCGGCCGCGCGGGGAGTATCGACAAGTGTTGCTGGACGGACTTCGCTATCCGTGGGCACCGGTGGCGGCTCATGCTGCCGAGGCTCTCGTCGCTCTCGACGACCGTGAGGCCGCCTTCTCGTTGACCGCCTTGCTTGACGCTGCTGATCCCTGCGCGCCAGCGCGAGATAAGAACAATCAATGGGTGGTCCGAGAAGTGGTGCGCGTCAATCACCTGCGCAATTGTCTGCTCTGTCACGCGCCCTCGACCGCCGCGACGGATCCGCTCCGGGGTATCGTACCGATCCCCGGTCAGTCGTTGCCGCGCGTTTATTACAGCAGCCAAGGGGGAGACTTCGTGCGCGCCGATGTGACCTATTTACGGCAGGACTTTTCGTTGATCGAGCGCGTCGCCAAGCCGGATAAATGGCCTCAATGGCAGCGTTTCGATTACATGATTCGCACCCGCGAGCTAACCGCCGGCGAACGGGCGGCTCACGAGAAAGTGCTGACGGCGACCGAACCGGCTTCCTATCCGCAGCGTGACGCGGTGCTGTTCGCGTTGCGTGAATTGACGGGATTGGATGCCGGCCCGAATAGTGCCGACTGGTATGAACTCCTGTGGGCAACCGAAGCGGCCGTCCGGCACTGAGTGCCTGTTCGCTAAGCCCCTCTCCCTCGGTACTCCGGGGGAGAGGGGTTGGGGTGAGGGGGCAAGAACCCTGCGAAAAATGCACCCCTCACCCCCAACCCCTCTCCCCTGAGTACAGGAGAGGGGAGCTTGTGGCACAGACTCTGAACGAGGTGAATGCCCCTTGAACATCCCGGCCACGTTCGCGGAAAACGCGGCCGGGATTTTTTTCTTCTCCTGTCTGCGGCTCGCTCCGGGTATACTCTCGCTGTTCCTCGCCTGTTGTCTCACACCTGGAGTTTGATTTTCATGAACACCACCACACGTCGCCAGTTTTTGCAAACGTCTGTGCTAACCGGTGCCGGCCTCGTCGCCGGCGCTGACTCAGCGGCCGCCATCGAGCCAATCCACCGCGCCGGTCCCGCGCACCTGCGTCTCAGCATCGCCGCCTACAGTTTTCGCCAGGAGCTTACCAGCAAGCCGAAACCGAAGATGACGCTCGATGACTTCATCGACCTCGCCGCCGGCCTGGATCTCGATGCCGTCGAATTGACCGCTTACTACTTCCCAAAAACGATCGCGCCGGATTATCTCGCTCATCTGAAGGGCCGATGCACGCGCCTCGGTCTGGACGTGAGCGGCACGGCAGTCGGCAACAATTTCTGCGTGGCCGATCCCGATAAACTCAAAGCCCAGATTGACATGGTCAAGCAATGGATCGAACACAGTTCTCGCCTGGGTGCCAAGACTATCCGCATTTTCGCCGGCACCGTGGCCAAGGGCGACAGCGAGGAGAAAGCCCGCGAACGCTGCGTAGCGGCCATCCAGGAAGCATGTGATTATGCCGCGAAGTACGGAATTTATCTCGCGCTGGAGAATCACGGCGGCATCACGGGCACGCTTGAGCAAATCCTGGCGCTGGTCAAGGCGGTCCAACACGATTATTTTGGCGTCAACCTCGACACCGGCAATTTCCACACTGCCGATCCCTATGGCGATCTGGAGAAACTGGCCCCTTATGCGGTGACGGTGCAGATTAAAACCGAGATTCAACAACGCGGCATGAAGAAGGAAGACGCGGATCTTAAACGCCTGATCGACATGTTGGCCAAGGCGCGGTATCGCGGCTATGTCGCCCTGGAGTACGAAGCTGCCGAGGATGCCCGCACGGCGATTCCGCGACACATGGAAACGCTCAAGAAGTTGGTGCGCTAAGTTTATCGACCCTCAGAAAAGTAATGCACGTTGGTTCGGCGTTTCTCGTTCTCAAGCTCCGCTTGGAAACGAGAGAAGAATCCCTCCTATCGCGTGCATTACTTTTGTGAGGACCGATAGCCTCGACACGCGGCTTGGCGTTTCACGCGAATCGCCAAGCCGCGCTCGACTCTTGACGCGCGCTCACATTTGTTTATATTTGAGACTATTGCCTTTCACGTCGATCACTTCTGCCCAGTCTGGAGCGTCACATGTCTTTCTCACGCGGACGAGTCTTTCTCCGTATCGCATCTTTGGGGGCGGTCCTGGTGAGTTTCTCCCTATCCGAGCAAGCGCATGGCCAGTGCCAACACCACGGCCACCATCACGGAGGAATGTCTCCCGGCTTAACGGGCATGCAACAACAACAGCTTCAACAGATGCTGTTGCAGCAGCAGTTGATGCAACAGCGCGTCTTGCAGCAGCAAAACTTGCAACTCAAGCAACTCGACCGCGAGGTCCGCGAACTCTCCGCGGGAGGCATCCCGGCCGTGAAAGCGGCCCTCAAGTCCGTCCGGGCCGAATCCCGCTGGGCGGGCGCTCGGGTGGTCGGTCTGCAAAATCTGCCCTTGCGGGACGAATTGATCCAACTGCTGACGGATTCCAACGCCCACGTCCGCCAAGCAGCGCGGCAGGGGTTAGTCGAACTCAGCACCACGGCTCTCCGCGCCAAGAGTGCGGAACGCACTTCGAGCGTGAAACGGGTGGATTACGGGCCGGCGCTCCAGGCGGGTCCGGCCGCCCAGAGGACAGCGGCTCGCAAGTGGCGGACCTGGTGGGAAAATCTGGAGTCCGGCCGAATGGACGTGAAAGCCATCACCGCCAAGAACGCCGCCCGCGTCGAGACACCCAAGAAGGCCACGCCGGAGGATGAGGCAACTCGCCTGAGCAAGGAGTTGATTCAGGCCACGCCCGCGCGCCGCGAGGCGGTGTTGAGCAAGTTGCGCGACAGCAAAGGCGTGGTCTACACCGACGCCCTCGCCGACGCCATCCCGTCTCTGACCGGAGACGCCCGCGACCAGGCCAGGGACGCCCTGACGGAGCGCCTGACACGCATGAAGGCCGCCACCCTGAGCGATAAGCTGCAGGACGACAATCCCGAAGTGCGCGGCGCTGCCGCCCTAGCTTGCGCCATGAAGGAGGCGAAAAGTCGCATTCCCGATCTCATCGCCCTTCTGGATGACCCCGAACGGTTTGTCGCGCTGGCGGCGAAGACGGCCCTCAAAAACATGACCGGCCAAAACTTCGGTCGCGTGGTCGGCGTCGCCCGCGTCGATCAAACGCGGGTCATCGGCGATTGGAATGAGTGGTGGCGGAAGCAGAACGGACAGTGAAAGCCATGTCGAGAGAAACCCCCGACTCCCCGCCTTCGCGGAGCCGGGGGTGCCGACCCGCGATCCCCTCTCACATCTCCAACAATTCGGCGAGTCCAGCAGCGACGAGTTGCGGACCGGTGACGTACTGACTGCTGGCCGTCCAAGCACGAATCTGTTCCTCCGCTGTGCCGAACAGACGAGCTTGCAGATCGTCTATATCCTTTTCCATCTCGCTGAAGTGTCGTGCCCAGTGCGACGCCTCGGAGGAGCCGATGCGTTTTTCGCTCTGCCAGCGCATGCGGTGAAACAGGAGCGTACTGTAGCGCGTGACCAGACGATGACGGCAGGCGGCGAAAAGCAGCAGGGCGGCCGACGAACACTCGCCGATCACGACGGCGGTGCCATCAATCTGGCGATGCTTCATCAGCGTCAGCACGGCCAGAGCGCCGAAGACGCTGCCGCCGGCGGAATCGATATAGAATACGCACGGCCCTCGTAATGGAACTTCCAGCAGGGCTTTGATGACTTCTTCTTCCCAGTCATCGACTTCGCCGACGACGGCGATCTCGCTCGCGGGTTTGCGCGGTTTGCTTTTGGACATGAGGAGGAATGTAAGAGTCCCTAACTTTTTGGCCAGCCCGCGGCGCCAGCAAGGGAAGGATTGTCCCTTGCTGGCGCTGCGGGCTGATAACGGACATAGAAACTCGTCGCCTCATCTGAGACAATACATCGACAACAGGCAAGCGGATGCGAATATGCAGAGTGTCTCCCGTTTTGAAGCGAACCTATTGCGGTTGTTGGGGTATTTCCTCCACCACGAGCCGCCCGAGCGCGCCCTACCGTTGCTTGAGAATCGCTGCGCGGCTCCGACTTGCTTGCATCGCAATGCGGTCCATCTGGTGAAGGACGCCCTCGCCAAAGGTTGCGTCGTCTTGTTGGCGCGGCGCGGCGGCTGGCGGCGCGAGCGTTTCCTGCGCGGTGATCGCGCGGTCGAAGGCCGGCTTTGGGAACGGACACCACCGACCGAGTTGGGATTGACGTTCTCGACACACACGCTGGAGTTCCTCATTTGGATCACGGCCAACCGTCCGAGCGACAAGGACACACCCTGGCGGCCGCGTGAGGAAGATCTAACGCTCGGTGATCGCCTGCTGCTGTACTTCGCCCATGAGGGATTGCGAAGCCTGGCCGATGGCCTGGGCGCTCGATCTCTGCGAACCCATCAGCCTTTTGTCGAGCATGGCCTGTGTTGGTTGGCCTTTCCCGAAGACTACACGGCGGCCCCGGTCGGCTCGCGGCCGCATTTCGCGCCCTGGACAAATGGCGTTGGCGCGTGCATGCTGGAAGCTTTGCAATCGGAACTAGCTCAACGATGGATCGAGGTCGAGAGCGGCAAGGAACGCATCAGCGAACCGCAGGCCATGCGCGTTCTTGGCTTGGCTCAACAGCGTGTGCTGACAGCGTTTCTCGACGCGATCGAGCAGGCGGGCCGGATGGATTTGGCGAAGTTTCTGTTGCAGGCGGCGTCGGTGCTGGTGGGACCACACGCACACGCTGGCATGTGGACTGCGCGTTTGCAGATGGCCGGCTTGCGTGTGGCGGATCGCGCGGCCACCTACCAGGCGGCGACGACTTTCCTGCGAACGCTGGATCGCCTGCAAACCTGGGAACGGCGGGCGCGCGGCGTCGGCTACTTCGACGAGGATTACACCGCCAGCCAGTTATGGAAGGGCGGCTGGGAGGAAGTACAAGGCGATATACTGGTGGAGCGCGCCCGTGCCATCGTCCAGCAATTGGACCCTATGCGGCAGACATGAGCCGCTTGCGGCTTAGCGGGAAACGCTAAGCCGCAAGCGGCAAAGTTCACTTACAGCGGAGGCCGACCATGAGCCGATCGTATCGTGTCAGTGTTCGCGAATGTGAAAATCGTACCATTCGCGCCGAGGATCATGTCAGCACGCAGCTGGAGGTTCTCGAAGTGTTGCCGCCCGAACAGATGGCCGCGCTTCTCGCCGACGAACTGGAGAAACGCGGTTTCGAGCGCGACGGCACGCGCATGACCCGCAAGCAAAACGCCGTGACTATCACCGTCGAGACGACAACCAGCACCGTCACGGTTGCCGCCGAGGCGTCGGAGGAAACGAGCATCGAGGCGGAGCGTGCCGACCGCGCTTACGACGATGTCGGACCGCACGCCAAGACGGTGCGTGAGAACCTCAAGGAGCAGGTGAAGAAGGACATCGACAAGAAGGCCGGCGAGCAGACGGCCAGCTTGCAAACGAAAGTTACCGATCGTCTCGAAGGCGAATTGTGCGATGTGCGTCAGGAACTCGATCAGGCCATCAACCGCGTGACGGCCGAGGCGCTCAAGCGCAAGGCCGGGCAGATGGGGCAAATCAAGGAAATGACCGAAGATCCGCAGGCGGGTTCGCTGACGATTGTAGTGGAGGTTTAATTCACATAGCCCCCGGCTTGCCGGGGGAATCGCTCACCCCGGCAAGCCGGGGGCTATGTGAGCGGCACTCACACAGGACACCATCGATGTCCGTCCTCATCAAAGAACACGATCGGTCGCGCCGATAAGGAGTTCAACGGAGGAGAGCTTGATTTGAGGGTCGCCTTCTTGGCTGTCGGATTGTTGCTCGCCCTGGTCTTATTAGGGGTTGTGAGCGCCTGGATATTCGTTCGTGGTCCTGACGCTGCATGGACTGAGTTTGTCGAATCCTCTAACAAATGGGGCAATGTAGCCAGCGTCGTCGGCCTAGTACTAACGGTGATCGGCTTCAGTATCACGTTCTATGGTTTCCGTTTGACTCTGGGAGAGCAGAATAGAATTCGCCAAGCCGTTACCAAGGCGATTGAAAGGGCTGCATCAAGCGTCTTGTCAAGTACAGCGGAGGAAGTCGAGGGGCTGTTGCTGGAATTCAAAAACGCTGTTCGGCGAGGAGAGTGGCTCCGAGCCGGGGAGAAATGCGACGATGCCGAAGCGCGAGTCGCTCGAATGCTAGGCAATCCGCATTTGTTTGAGAATGAACAGCAAAACCTGGCAATTGGCGTTGACGATTTGCGGTTAGTGTCTCGCTACATCACTCTTCAGAAGACCTTGAAGCCCCATCCTGCCGGTGGCTTTCACGAGCCGAAGCTGGACAAGGTGGACCGGCTCATTGCTACACTCAGGGCCATACGTGCCCGCATTCACAATAGGGTGTGGGAGGTATAGATGCACGAGAATGAAGTGCGGAATAAGTTCCGCAAACTGGTTCAACAACTGATCTCAAATACGGAGAACGGCAAAATTGTTTGGCACGACACCGCTGACGAAGATGCCTTCCGTGCCAACATGCAAGGCGGCATGGTTCGAGTACAGAAGAGGTTTCGCTTCGATGAAGAGGGCCATGAAGTGATCGATTACTCCCTCACGCTCTTGGATCGAAAGGGGAGAGAATTGGAGGATTATTCTCCCGAATCGCTTGCGCCGGAGAATGATTTGGCTGACTTATGGAATTGGGCACGCCGCTCTTCGAGAGGCAGCGTCGATGTTCTGGACAATCTATTGAAAGAAACCGCATTGGAGGACCATTGACCGTGGTGGTGAGAATAGGTCACCGCGAAATCTGCTTTGGGGAGTATCGACGAATCCACAGCGTTTAACTTGCGTATGGGCGTTACCCCTCCGCTCACCCGGATTGAATATCACGGCTCCAGGGCGCTTGTCATGTCCGTCCTCATCGACCATCCCTCGTATCGCAATAGGAGGAGAACTTTGAGGAAATCAAGGAACCGCGTAGAATAAGGTGATGTTTTTCGTGAGCCGGCCCTATGGTCTATCTACCATCTCTGGTTCCACTTCCTGAATGGGCACAGTTATGCGAACGCCTGTCGTCCTCCTGAAGTATCTCGCAAAAGCCCTCGCCACTGCGTTGCCTGGGGGGCCAATAGTTGTTGATCTCGTCGTGGATGTTCTCCCGGAAGCCTGCAAGGACGCCTGGGATTGGTGGAGCAAAGATCGCAACCCCGACGAACGGAAGGCCGACGTGGAAGCCGTCGCCCAGGCAGGAGCCGAGCAGATTAAGCAGGAGGTTGCTGAGTTCGTCTTGGAATTCGCCAGCGACAAACCCACAGAGTCTCAGGAAATGATCTCACTTTTCCTGACGAAAGTGCCGGGGGAACTAAGGAAGTCTTTGCGGCAGTCCCGCGAGCCGAGTAGCAATACTCTGGCTAATCTGCTTCAGAGCATCAGAGCCACTGGGGAGGACTGGGTTCTTACCAAGTTGGAGTCATCTGGCTTTACTGTTGACGTGAAGACAATCGACAATTTGCGGATCGTTATCGCTGATCGGCAAGATAGAGGGCACTTGGGCATTTTGATACGTTCACGCGAGCGAAGGCAAGGAGACGTTGAATCATATATCAAGGTAGGGAACGACTCGATTTTGACGAAGTTTGAGCAAGTTTGTCAAAAGCAGGGACGCGTACCTTGGCTTGCGTTCTACGTGCATGCGAGCGGTGATATTTATATGACGAGTTTGGATAACTATCGATCCAAGTACCGAGGCACTGGAAAAATCCCGGCATGGAAGATGGCAAAGGAAGACAAGGATCGTTACTCCCAAGACGAGCAGGTCATGCACATCAATGTGTCAGGCACGACCGAGTTTCCGCCCAATTGGTTCACCGACGTCCGGCCGCTTCGCGTGGACGAAGGGGGTACCGTCCGCGTCGGTAAGAGCCGTATCAGCCTTGACCTTGTCGTCCAGCAATATGAGAACGGCATAACACCGGAAGACATGGTCCGCACCTACGATACCCTGATGCTGGCCGATGTTCGCGCCGTCATTGCTTACTACCTTCGACATCGGGACGAAGTGCGGACTTATCTGAAGCGGCGAGCAGAGGAAGCCGAGTCCCTGCGAGCGAAGATTGAGGTCGAGCGCCCGCGCATCTCACGGGAAGAATTACTCGCACGCCGTGCGGCCAGGGAGAAGGCCGATGTTTCGACTGGCCAGTGATGCCGATGTCCACGGTGAGATCATCCGCGGACTGCGTCGCCGCCTATCGGAGATCGATTTGGTGCGCGTTCAGGACGCCTTGCCCGAAGGCACGACCGATCCCGAGGTTTTGGCCTGGGCCGCAGCGGAGACCCGCGTCCTTATCACCAACGATCGCAATACGATGGTTGGTTTTGCTTACCAGCGGGTGGCGGCGGGCGAGCCGGTGCCCGGCCTCATCGCCACAACCAACGAGCAATCCGTCGGCTCGGCTATCGACGATATCCAACTCATCGTGGAGTATATGTCGGAGGAAGAAATCAGCGATCAGGGCCTCGTGTTTCTACCCTTCCCGGGATAATTGCGCTGCCCTACCGGCCGCTAGAAATCCCTCCGAACCTTTGTAAGGCTCTTCTTCAACTGACATTGCCGTTGCCATTGATGGAGGCGATCATAACTACATGTCCATCCTCATCAAAGAATCCGATTTACCGCAAGAACTGACGGCGGAGCAAGCCGTTGAAGCGGCGTATTCGTCTGAGTTGGCCGAGATTGCTTCCAAGGTCCAGCGCGGTCTGCCGGCGCTCGTCGAATGCGACAAGGATCTGGCACCCTTTCTCTACGTCAATCTCCGCAATCGGCTGCGCGCCGTCAACCTCCGCTGCCTGTATCTCGACGGTCGTCCGCGTCAGGAAGAGCAGGGTGGCGCGATGTCGGTGGGTCTGATCGGCACTATGCTCGCTCAGCTTCGTGAGGCGGTGCGCGGCCATGTCGAGCGGCGCATCGTCGTGCTGCCGCATCTCGATCTGTTGACCACCAGCCAGGGCGGGCTGACTGCCGAGGCGCGCGAAGTTATCCCGCTGCTCTACGAAAACCCGGAGCTTGTGTGGATCGGCTTCAAGGATCCCTCATTTTCCTTGCCGAAGGTCATCGAGAATCTGTTTCCGCACCGGGTCAGTCTGCTCGGCATCAGCCGGAATCGACTGCGGTATCTCATCACTCGTAAGGAAAGCCGCAAGTTTGGCCGCGAGTTCAATCCGTGGGCGCTCTACAAATACGTCTCCGGCGTCAACGCCGTGCGGCTGCGCAAACTGCTGTCCACGCTGGAAGGCGAGGACTATCCGAGCAACCCGCAGAGCGCCGTGCGCCAGCTTCGCCAGGCCACACTCGGCGGCACGCTCGAAGTACCGACCATCAATTTCGATAAAGACATCGGCGGTTACGTCAAGGTCAAGGAACAACTCCGCAACGAAGTATTGAATCTGCTCGTCCGCAAGGATCACTTGACCAGCGAGGAGCAGATTCGCGCGATGGAGGAGCTAATCCCCAAGGGCATGATTTTTTGGGGTCCGCCGGGAACGGGCAAGACGCTGTTTGCCAAGGCGATGGCCTCGGAGATCGGTGCGGCCGTCACCATTGTGTCCGGCCCGGAATTAAAGAGCAAATGGGTCGGAGAAAGTGAAGAAAATCTTCGGCAGATTTTCCACAAGGCTCGCCAATCCGCGCCGTCGATCATTGTCTTCGACGAGTTGGATTCATTCGCCTCAGCGCGCGGCACCTACACGGGAAGCGGCGTTGAGCATTCGATGATTAATCAGCTGCTGACCGAGATGGACGGCTTTCACCGCGAGGAGATGGTTTTCGTCGTCGGCACGACGAACTTCGCCGAGATTCTTGATCCGGCCTTGCTGCGTCCGGGCCGTTTCGAGTTTCATCTGCACATTCCCTATCCCGACTCGGACGCGCGCCGCGAGATCATCAAGATTTACGATAAAAAGATGGCGCTGCAATTGTCGCCGGAGGCTCTGGACTTCGCCGTCAAGCGTACCGGCTCCGGCTTCCTCACCGGACATGGGACACCGTTCAGTGGCGATCACATCAACGCCATGTGTCGTTCCGTGGCCCGCATCCGTCTGCGCGAGGGGCGCAGCGACGAGACGCAACCGGCCGACATCGAGCGGGCGTTGACGGAATACGACGACCGATTGGAACTGACGCCGCGTGAGGAACGGCTGCTGGCCACGCATGAGGCCGGCCACGCCATTTGTTCGCTGTTCTGCCCGCATCATCGGCTCATCGAACGCATCACCATTCGCAGCGAAACCTCGTGGGCACCGGCGTATGTGCAATACAAGGACGATGATAGCCGGCGTATCGGCATGACGCTCAACCAGATGATGGACGACCTATGCGTGTTGTATGGCGGCATCGAAGCGGAGCGCTTGCTGCTGGAAGATGTTTCCACCGGGGCGGCCGGCAGCGATCTGGAACGCGCGACGCGGTTGGCTCACATGATGGTCGAAGTCTGCGGCATGGGCGGCGATGCGGAGATCAATTTGCGACAATATCGCTCTCTTGAAGATGGTAAACGGCTCGACAACATCTCCGAGGAGCAACTGGCGATCCTGGATCGGCAGGTTAATGATTTAATCGCCCGAGCGCGGCAGCGGACGGCGACCATCCTGCGCGAGAATCGCACGCTCCTGGAAACGCTGCGCGATTTGCTCATCGAGAAAAAGACTATCGAGGCATCCGCCCTCAAAACGCTCGCAGAGGAGAAGGATAAAGCGCCAAAGCGCCAAGAGAAGAAAGAGAAATCAAAGCTGGGCGAACGGCCGGCGTAAGCCGGCTGGTAGAGTGTCCATTAGTCTACACCAGCCGGCTTACGCCGGCCGTTCGCCCTTTTGAGGAGACTCCCATGCCCGAAATGACCATTCGCCTGCGCCGCGATCCGGAGACTGGCAAGCAAAATATCATCGTCAAACTGCGTTCCGATGAGGACGCCCTGCCGCACGAACACGAGCAGATGCACCGAGCGCTGGTGGATAAGCTCATCAACGGCGGCATCCTCAAGGCTGGCGAAGAAGGCAACCTCATCATCGAACGCGAGGAAGAATCGGCCACGGCGCAGCCGACGAGTAACACGCCGCAGAGCCAACGACAGGCGCAGCAACAAGGCGGTTCGTGAACCGCATTTCATCCCAAGGCGAGTCGTGAATTATCCATGTTTGTCAAGTTTCCCGATCTCGATACGCTGCGATTGGCCCTCACTTCGGGAGCCATTCCCACCGATGTGGTCCAGAAAGCCGCCGTCGCTGGATTCGGCGAGCAGGATCAACTCTGGGTGGAAACTCCGGCCAAGCTGCCGGCGGCGGCGCAGAAAGAGTTGAAACGCCTCGGAGCGCTGGTATGCAAGGCCAGCGATGCCTCGCTCAGTATCGAAGTCTCTTCATGGCTCGAATTGCTGCCGCTCGTTCCCGATAATTCGCCGTTCGATACGCTTGAGCAAACGCCGGTGCTATTCGAGGTGCCCGGCCATGCCGAACTGTCGCGCCTGGTCGTGGAGATGCTGCGTCTGGGCAACGATCGGCAGAGTTTCCGCTGGCTGGAAGAGAGCAGCGACAAAAACGGTGACGGCGGCCGAGCGTTGCTGCGCGTGGTCGGTCCACCCTATTACTCACTGTTGCGCGCTATCGATCAGCTAGGTGGCCCCGGTGTCGCGCCGCATGCGTTTGTCGAACGCGCTCCGGGCGTGTGGGTGGAGTTGGGGCACGCTCATCCGCTGGCGGCCAACATCCGGCCGCCCAAGGGCAAGCTACTGCTGCTGCGTCCGCCGCGTAACTGGATTTTGCTGCAAGACGCCCCTTTTCGCGATGTCTATGAGATTGTCGAGTTTCAGCTTCCCGATGGTGTCACGCCCTGGCGAGATAGCCCATTTCCGGCGCGACTCAAAGTCACGCCGCGTTTACGGCAGTCCGGCCCGGCGGATGGTGCTGAGTTGTGGGTATTGCGCGGCGAGGCCATCGACGAACTGAATCGCTTCGTGCAGAATGTCGAGGACCAGCTGCTCACCCGGCTCGCTTTTGCCGTCGGCGAGAAGAATGGGCAAACGATTGTCGTGCTGCGTGTTCGGCAATCGAAACTGCCGCCGCCTGTTCTCGTTCTGCCCGCCGAAGCGTACAAAAGCTATCTTAAATTGCCGAACCTATTTTTGCCGGCCGGCCATCTCTTGCATCCACCTCTGCGGCGTGACGTGGTTCGTAAACTGCTTGCCGAAGATGCCGGCCAAGTAACCTGGCTGGCGGCCGGCGACAATGGCGCGTTCACGCCGGAGAGTTTGCCGGAGGACGTATTCCGGCCGCTGACCGATTGGGTCGATTACGTCTTGGATCGCGATAGAGAGATGTTACAAGCCTGGGTGCAGGCGATGCAGTTCGATTTCGAGCCATTCGTTTGCGATGAGGAGGCTCCGCCCAAACCGAAGAAGCCGCCAACCGCCGAGAAGTCGCGCGGTCCCAAGACCGGCCAACCATCCGGGGCGACCGGCGGCGATGAGGAGATGACGGCATTCGAGGTACTCGACGAAGCGGCCGATGGCGCGGCACAGGAAGCCGACCTGGAACCCTTCGCTGCCGTCGAGAAGATCGAGCCAAGTGAGCTGGAGAAAATGCGCCGCGCGGTCGAGGAAGAATTTCTCTCGCTGCCGGGTGGGTTGGACGACGACGCCCATCAATCGCTATGGCCGCGTTTGGCGGACCTTAACGCGCGGCTCCACAACATGGAAGAGGCCGGCATCTGCTGGCTCAACGCTCTGTGGGAGCCGAGCGAGACGTCCAACAATCGCATCGGCAAATGGACGACGGCATGGTTTCGCACGGAGGCTCTCGGTGCCGCGCAGCGTCCCGGCGTCGGCCATGAAACAAAACGTTCATGGATCGCGCGAGCGGTCACGCCGGAGGGCGTTTCGCGCGAGGTGAAGGGCGAAGACCTCGATCTTCTGCTCCAATCGAACGAGCCGGCGGCCGCCGATGTCCGCGCCCTGGCCGCGTACCTTGTCTGGTCCGCGTCGCGCAATCCGCGGCCGGCAGCACTGATGCAACGCTTGCAAACGGTACAGCGTTTTCTGGAGAAACACGAAAAATTGCTGCCGGTGCGTGCGTGCTGGCTGGCGTGGTATCACCTCGTCCAATTGCTTGATGGCGATGTACTGGCTCTGGCTCGCGCCCGCGACCGTTTGCTCGAACGGCTGTTTCATGGCGGTCTCCGTCCGGAACAGGATCTACCGAGTTTCCTGCGCTTCGCCGGTCAGCCGACCGGCCAGCGCTTCCGCGACATGCGCGAATGGATGAAGGGCTTGTGCGATAAGGCGCACGCTTGGGTTGAGGAAAACCGCGATCCGGCACAGAAGCCGCCCATGCCGCCCTACATCAATCTGCTGTTCGCTTTCGGCATGGCGCGCCTTGGCGAAGCCGACCTCAGCAAGCAGTTGATGAAACGAGCGCAGGAAGTGCTTGCCGGCAAGGACGACGCCCACACGTTCCTCCTGCACAGTTTCGAGCATCGCATCAACGAGGCGCTGGAAGGCAAGCCGCATACCGGCCCACTGCCGGCGAAACAAATTGAGCGACTGGCGGCCATGCCCGCGCTGCTTCGCTATGTCGTCGATCGCTTACGCAAGCACTCGCGCATCCTCGAACCCGAGCAAGACATTGATCCGTATTCGCCCTGGTCCGCTCGAATCAGCGATCTCGACAAGGTGCTGGTCGAATTGGCCAATCTGAGCGATCGCACAGAGATTACGGCACGAGTTCAGAAGCTTCTCAAGGAGACGGGGCGCGGAGCGGCCGGCCACGAAACGCGGGCACGCATTTTGCGCACGGCGTTGGAGATGGCTCCGCGCGTCGGCGAAGACTTCGCCAAGGAGATGCTCGACCGAACGCTGCCGGCCTACGATGCACTGCCGGCCCTCGAAACGCTGCCGGACGAGAAGCGAATGGCGACGCTGGAACAGCAAGCGAAGTTTCTGGAAAAGGCGCTGTTCACGGCCGCCCACTTCGGACGCACTGAGCATATCCATCCGCTCATTCATCGTTTTCACAAGATGCTGCAAACGCAGCGCGGCCCGCTCGCCATCGAGATGGTCCACAAGTTGGCGAGCCAATGCTTCCGTAGCCTCCGCAAACTGGGCATGCGCGAGGAAATTGACAAACTGCTGGCGCAGATGGCCAACGTCGTTCTCGAAAGCCAGGATCTCGATACTCTCGTCAAGAAGATCAACTTCAAGGAGGACAGCCCCGCGCCGCTGCAAGCGCTGCTGGATGTGGCGTCGTCGTGGTACTATTTCGGCCGCGATCATCAGGCCGATCCCGTGTTGCAGACCGTGCGCGCGATCCTGTTTAAGACAGCCTATCCGCCGCTGAAACAGCGTGATCTGGCGTGTGCCTATGCCCGCACGCTCGGTCAGACCGAAATGGAAGTGGCCAAGACACGACTGGAAGAAATCTTCCGCGAGGTAAAGGGCGTCAAGGATTCGTTCACATCGGGCAGCCATTTCAGCGTATGCCAGCTCGATTTGATCGAGTCGGTCGTGCTGGCCGTGGTCAGCGACGATTTCACGCAAGGCGCGCAGGCCCGCCGCTGGCTCGACGACGATGAGTTTCTTGTTCGCCGCCGCATCCATGACGATCATCGCAAAGGGATGGCGCAGACGTGACGGCGGCGCGATCGATGGTGCCCTGTCGGATAGCAGTTCCAATGATGCCGCTATTCTTGACGCGCGGCCGAATGGACTGACTTCTCTCAAACCTGGAGGCGGCCTTGTCCGAAAGCGTAAAGCCTGTTCTACCCTCGCAGCCTATTCCGCTGGCGTTGAAGCTGGTTTTGACGGCGTTCGTGTGCGTGCAAGTTCCGTTCTACTGGTCGGCCTACGGTCCGACCAACTTCCTTTACTTCTGCGATGTGGCGTTGTTTTTAACGCTGTTGTCGGTTCTGACGGAAAAACCACTCCCCGCCAGTATGGCCGCGGTCGGCATCCTGGTGCCGCAGCTGATCTGGGTAATCGACTTCCTCGGCGGTCTGTTCGGCCATCCGGTCGTGGGCATGACGGGTTATATGTTCCAAGACAGCCAACCTTTGTACGCCCGCGCCATCTCGCTGTTCCACGGTTGGCTGCCGTTCTTGCTGTTATACGTCGTTTATCGGCTCGGCTATGACCGGCGAGCGCTCGCCGCCTGGACTGTCCTCGCCTGGGCTTTGATGCTGATCGCTTTCTTCCTGCTGCCGGCGCCGCCAGCGCCGGCCGACCGGCCGAACCTGCCGGTCAACGTGAACTACGTCTATGGGACGAGCGACGACAAGCCGCAAGAATGGATGCCGCCTGCGGCGTGGTTCACCGTTATGATGACCGGCCTGCCATTGCTGTTCTTCCTGCCGACGCATCTGCTGCTGAATGGCCTGATGGGACCGAACGGTTTCTTGCGGCGGAAGCGGCGGTTTGGCGAAACCATCCTCGTGGCAAATCCACAAGCTCTTACCGACCACGCCAAGGCTCGACTCGATGCTGTAGAATAAAACCTGTTGGCGAACCATCGAACAAACGTCTCCGCTGAGTGGGGCCGTTGAAAAGTCAGGATCTCAGGGACCGTTCCGTCATGCCTGCCAAGACTACCCCGAATAACAATTCCATCATGGAACACCGCGAGGACTGGCCCCTCGAAGAACTACAAGATGAAGCCGAGGAGTTGCGCACGCGCATCAACCACTTTCGCAAATCGTTGGGCCGCTTCTTCGTCCGGAAACAAGAGTTGATCGACCTCATGGTCGTCGCGGCTATCGCTCAGGAACCGTTGCTGCTCGTCGGGCCACCCGGCACCGCCAAGTCGGATCTCGTTCTTAAATTCAAGGACGCGCTCGGACTTGGCGAGGACGATTATTTCGAGTACATGCTGACGCGCTTCACTGAACCGTCGGAGATCATCGGGCCGATCGATATCGGCAAGCTGCGCGAGGGCCGTTACATCCGCCGCGAACAGGGCAAGTTGCCGACCGCTCGCCTGGGCTTTCTCGATGAAATCTTCAAATCGAACTCGGCCATTCTCAACATTCTGTTGACGATCATCAACGAGCGCAAGTTCTATCAAGACGGCATGCCGCAGCCGGTGCGCCTGCGCGTTCTGTTCGCGGCTACCAATGAAATACCCGAACAGAGTGAATTAGCCGCCTTGAAGGATCGCTTTTGTCTCAAGGCTGAGAGTCGATCCGTGCAAGAGGATCATTTCGCGGAACTGGTCGATGCCGGCATTGAGGGCGAGGTACATAAGGTTCTCAATCAAAAACCGTGGGTGGAAGGGCACTGCTCGCTCGATGATTTGCTCAAGGCCAACCGCTATCTGACGTATCTGTTCGCGCGCAAGCACCGCAGCGGTCGCAGTCAGGAGCAGAACGATCGCGAGGTGTTCTTCCCGGCCGATGTGTTCGACGAGTTTCGCCGGCTGGTCAAGACGTTGGTTAGCGGCGACAAAATCTTCATCAGTGATCGCAAGCTCGTGAAGCTGTACAAACTGTTTCGCGTCCGGGCCTGGCTGTTTAGCGGCGGCACCGTCACGCGCGACGACTTACGGTTGCTCGCCTACCTCGGTGAAAGTCATCAGGAGATCGAGCTACTGCGCAAAAAGGTGCCTACCTTGCTGGGACTGGAGTGAGTTCGTTGAGAGCTACCGGACAAAACCCTTGACTGCCAGCCCGCAGCGCAAGCAAGGAGAATGACTTACCCTTGCTGGCGCTGCGGGCTGCCAAAATGTTCGTGCTTCTTAACAAAACTGCCTAGATAACCGAACCGTCTCGCGCCGATAGAGAGGAAGGATGTCCCTCTCCCGCAGGAAGCGAGGCACCGTATGGGTTTCTTCTCTGGGCGCGTCACCTTCGGGCGTTATCGAGTCAATGGTCCGTCGCCGGGCATGTTCGGCCCGGAACATCTGGAGCGCTTGCAAACGCACGCCATCGGCAAACAAAAGACCGCCTCCGCCGATGGCGTCGAGGTCGGTTGGACCGCCGGCGACCATCTTCTCGATACCTCGTTCGACCTAGCCAAGAACATCGTCAACGATGGATTGCATTTCTGTCTGCGCATCGACACCATGCGCATTCCCGCGGATTTGCTGCGCGCGTATGCGCAGATCGAATTGCAAGGGCTGGCGGCCAGTAATCCCAGTGGTCTGCCCAGCGCTCGCCAGAAGCGCGAGGCCCGCGAACTCGCTCGTGAGAAATTGGAAGACGAGGCGCGCGACGGCCGATTTCTCAAGCGCAAGGTTTACCCGCTCTTGTGGGATGCGCTGTCCAATGAATTACTCATCGGCACCACGTCGGTGACGGCGATCGATCGTCTGCATACGTTGTTCGAGGACACGTTCGGCCACGGTTTCGAGCCGTTGGGCGCCGGCTCGCAGGCGTTTCGCTTGTCCGAGCCGCGCCAGCAAACACGCGGCGTCGATGACGCGACACCGGCTCCATTCGTGCCTGGCTCGTCGCCTTCCGAGGTCGCCTGGCTGCCCGACGAAAACAGCCGCGATTTTCTGGGCAATGAGTATTTGCTTTGGCTGTGGTACATGCTCGATTCGGACGCGGACACGATCCGGCTGAGCGACGGGACGGAGGCCGCCGTCATGCTGGCGCGCACGCTGGTGTTGGAATGCCCCCGCGGTCAAACCGGTCGCGAGAGCATCACCAGCGATGGCCCGACGCGCCTGCCGGAAGCACGCCGCGCCATCCAGGCCGGCAAGCTGCCGCGCAAGGTCGGCCTGACGATTGTTCGTCACGATCATCAGTATGAGTTGACCTTGCAGGCCGAGACGCTGGCCGTCGGTGGAGCGCGGCTGCCCGCGCCGGAAGCCGCCGAAGAACGCGCCCGACTGGAGGAACGCCTCACGCAACTGCGTCATTTGCTGGAGACGCTCGATCTACTTTACGACGCTTTCAGCGAGAAGCGCGCCAGCGATCAGTGGTCGAAAGAACTGGCGAAGATGCAGAAATGGCTGGCGCGCGAGGAGCGGAGCCGGGTCGCGGCGGTCGGATGAATCAGCCGTCGAGCAGGATGAATGAGCAATGCTCCCTCCTGGTCGGCACATTGTCAACTTTCTCCTGATTTCGCTGAAAAAATGAGATGGCCTCCTCGTAGAAGAGAGTGTGGGGATCAGCGATTTCTTGGCGCGAGGAGAACGCATGTCCGCGAAGGTTCGACTCTGTGCAGTTTGTAAGAAAGACATCTCGGAACGGGTCGAGATTCTGCTGGAGACCTGGCTCTGTCGGGAACATGCCGGAATGATCGAGAGATATGGCGGAGAGTTCCTCATCTCATCCCGGCAAGAAAGCCTCGGCAAGCCCGGTAGTCTGAAGAAGAACTACGGGGGCGTGAGCGTCACGAAGACGCGCAACATGGCCGGTCTGGAGAAACTGCAAGCAGAATACGATAACGGTCTTGAGAGACACTAACATTTCCGCCAGCCTGCGGTGCCAGCAAGGGACTCCCTCGCTGGCACCGCAGGCTGGCAATTCATTATCCGGAACTGATTCAGCGGCGGAATCGTCCAACGGACGGCGACCTGGAGAGCAACTCCGCGCACGCGCCAACGCTCAACACCGGGATCGTTCGTCTCTCCGAGCCGTCAAGCGTCTCTGTACGCTTCGGTTGCGCTCGCGATAGAACTTCCACATTCCGAGGGGATCTCCTCATGTCAACCAACCCAACCGCCCCCGACCGGCGGAAGGTCGTGATCGCTCCCGTCCTCGGCGTCAACACCGGCGTGTCGATGCTGAGGGTCCTCCCCATCTGGGTGGCGAGTACCGTCGTCCATCTCGCCATCATCCTGCTGGCGGCCGTGCTGTTCACCTTCCTCTCACACGCTCAGGCCGCGTCTCCAAATGATGCGGACGAATTGCAATCCACGACCCAGGTTGAGGAGCCGCCTAAGGAATTCGACCTGACCGATACGAACATCGGCGACAACGATCCGATGCTATCCGCGAACAACGTGGATCGCATTGAGGATGTGGTTGTGCCGGGCATGGTGGTGAACCCGCTGGCAGCGGGCATTCCCGGCGTGCTGGAGGGAACCGCACGGCATGACGTGCCGCCTCCTCCGGGCGTGGGCAATGGGCCGGGCGGCTCTTTACCTAACCTGACAGGCGATTCCTCTACAGTTGGGACAGAGTATCTGAGCGGGATCGGTAGTTTCTCCAGTCCCGCTACCCGCGTCAAAGATTTGGCGAGAAACGGCGGCAACGCCCGCTCCGAGGCATCTGTGGCCAGAGGTCTCGAATGGCTGGCCTTGCATCAAGCCCAGGACGGTCACTGGTCGCTGCACGAATGCAACCACTCTGCCCGTGAGAAACCCCGCCCCGCCGGCAAGATATTCACTTGCAATTGTGTCAGCGGTTCCACTCATCGCAACGACATCGCCGCCACCGGCTTCGGCCTGCTGCCCTTTCTCGGTGCCGGCATCACCCACCGGCCCACCAAGGTCGCCAGCAAGGATTACAGCAAAACCGTCGAGGGCGCTCTCCATTGGCTGATGTCCAAGCAAAGCAAGGAAGGTTCCTTCAGCGGTGATATGTACGCCCACGGCATCGTCACCATCGCCATGTGCGAAGCCTATGGCCTGACTTCCGATCCGCGTCTCAAACTGTCCGCCCAACGCGCCTTGAACTTCATCGCCTACGCCCAAGATCCCGCAGGTGGCGGCTGGCGTTACGCGCCCAAGCAAGCCGGCGATACGTCCGTAACCGGCTGGCAAGTGATGGCGCTCAAGAGCGGGCAGATGGCCGGTCTGAGCGTACCCAAGAACACCCTGAAGTTGTCCGAACGCTTCCTCGATGCATGCGAAACCTCCAACAAGGGCGGCTACGGTTACACGCCCGGCAGCGGCGAGACGATCACCATGACCGCCGTGGGCTTGCTGTGCCGCCAATACAGCGGCGTCAATCCGCGCAATCCCGGCCTGTTGGCCGGCGTGCAGCGGCTCAAGACTCAACCACCCAGCAAGAATGACAACATCTATTACCTGTATTATGCCACGCAGGTCATGCACCACATGCAGGGCGAAAGCTGGGACTTCTGGAACCTCGGCCCCAAGGGAGACGGCAAGGGCGGCATGCGCGATACCCTCATCGCCAAGCAAGACAGCGGCAGCACGCCGAAGCACCCGCATCAGATCGGCAGTTGGGACGGCTCACCGGGCGGTCGAATCATGGCCACCTCGCTCTCGCTGCTGTGCCTGGAGGTTTACTATCGTCATCTGCCGCTGTATCGCCGCGACATGACCAGCATCAAGAACGACAAGTAGTAGATCGGCTCGAATCGATAACATTGGCGTGTTTAGAGGTACTATTACTCCGGCCTATAAAGACATCACGAAAACACGAAAGGATGAAAAGCCGAAAAAGATCGCGCCACGGTTTTTTCGTGCTTTCATTCTTTCGTGTTTTCGTGATGTCTTTATAGGCCGGAGTAATAACAGATTTGCTCTCAACTACCTATCTTGTAGGCTTATCTTGACTCGGATAACGTACCCGCGGCAATCCGATTCTCCATCCGTCCGAATCCCGCCATGAAAGGCTTTGGCCGATGATCTTCGTTTATCTCCTGCTGCTCGTCCCGCTCTCGCTCGCCCTGGCCTACATCTTCCACGCTCCCCCGATCTGGATCTTCGTGACGGCAGTCTTGGCCATTGTCCCGTTGGCGGAGTGGCTGCGGCGCGCGACCGACCAAATGGCGAAGTTGGCTGGCCCCGCGATTGGCGGGCTCTTGAATGTGACGTTCGGCAACATGGCCGAACTGCTCCTCGGTTTGTTCGTCCTCGCCAGCGGGCAGGCGGAGGTCGTCAAGGGACAGATCACGGGAGCCATTATTGGCAATGGACTGCTCGGTCTGGGATTGGCGATTGTGGTGGGCACCTGGGGGCGCGACAAGGGCACCTTCCACAAGGGCCGAGCCGGTCTGCTTTCCAGCTTGCTGATTTTATCGGTGATCGCCCTGCTGACGCCGGGTTTGTTCCACTACACCGAGCGCGGCGCGGCCGACTCGCAAGCGGTGCCGTTGCTGGAAGAACGGCTCAGCCTCGGCGTCTCCGTGGTACTCATCGGCATCTACATTGCCAACCTGATTTATACCCTCATCACGCATCGCAATGTCTTCGCGATGGAGCATGAGGAGGGAGCGCAAGCGGACTGGTCCCTGGTGAAAGCGCTCGGCGTGTTATTGGGGGCCACCGTTTTGACCGCCATCGAGGCGGAATTGGTCGCCGGCGCGCTGGAGGCAACCGGGGAACGATTAGGACTGTCCTCCTTTTTCCTGGGCATAATAGTCCTGGCCGTCGTCGGCAACGCCGCCGAGTACGCTGCCGCTGTTTATTTCGCTCGCGGCGGCAACCTGAGTTTATCGCTCGAAGTGACGTTGGGTTCGGCGATCCAGGTGGCGCTGTTGGTGGCTCCGCTCTTGGTGTTGGTTTCCTATTTCATGGGCCATCCCATGAACCTCGTTTTCGCCAATCCGCTGGAGATGATCGCTATCGCCGCCGTCGCCTTCATCGTCAACGCCATCGCCCACGACGGCGAAGCCACTTGGTTCGAGGGATTACTCCTGTTGGCTGTGTACGTCATCCTCGGATTGGCCTTTTATTATGTCTCGCCGTGAGCAGCTTACGGCTTAGCATCGGAACCAGGCTAATCCGCAAGCGGCATTCCTTTACCATTTGCTGTACCAGCGGCCCGCTAGTTGCATACTCTCTTGCGTCGAGAATCAAGACGGCCCAAGGGAAAATGCCATGCTTTTCATGCCTTTTCAGATACTCGGTTTCTGGCTGCGCAGTCTGCTCGCGCTCCTCATTCTGGGTAGCGGTATTTATCTACTCGTGGAGTGGTATAACCATCGCCAGATAACGGAGCCAGCCGCCCAAGTTCAGACAGAATCTCAGCCGGATGCCGGCGCTCGTTCTTCTGACGAACAGAGTGTCCGTATCGTTCCCTGGCGTTTTGGCCTCAATCGAGAAACCGCCTTCCTTCTCGGAGGACTTGCTTTGATCGTCTGGTCTTTCGGCGGCTGGACGATTCGCCCACTCCTTCGCCGGCCTGCTCCAGACGAGCCAAATGAAATCCATGACGGAGAGATCCGGCGACTTCGACGGCCCGATGGCACGGAACTGCAAGTTGAAATCTATGGCCCGCCGGACGGCGTTCCTATCCTTTTCACTCATGGCTGGAGCCTGGATAGCAACGAGTGGTACTACACGAAAAAAGAATTGAGCCGAAATCACCAACTGATTGTCTGGGATCTGCCTGGCCTGGGTAAGTCCAGCCGGCCCGCCAACAACGATTGGAGCCTGGAGAAACTGGCTGGCGATCTCGATGCCGTCCTCACCTTGGCCGGCGATCGGCCGGCCATTCTGGTCGGCCACAGCATTGGCGGAATGATAATTCTTACGTTCTGCCGGCTCTTTCCGCAAGCGCTTGGCAGCCGCATCTGCGGCCTAGTGCTGGCGCACACCACCTATACGAATCCGGTGAAGACGACTTCGCTGGCCGGCCTCTATACTGCCCTGCAAAAGCCGGTTCTGGAGCCATTGTGTCATCTTATAGTTTGGCTGGCCCCTCTCGTCTGGGTGATGAATATACTGAGCTACCTCAACGGGTCGGCGCACCGCTCGACCGAACGCAGTTCCTTTTCCGGCCAGGAAAGCCGTGGGCAGTTGAATTTCATCACCCGCTATTATGTGAAGGCGTGGCCGGGCGTCGTCGCACGGGGCATGTTGGCCATGTTCCGCTATGAGGCGACGGCTACCCTCGCCGCCATCCCCTTGCCCACGCTGGTTGTCACCGGCGATCAGGAC
>DATNCY010000219.1:0-8961 GCA_035553375.1 Gemmataceae bacterium | reverse complement strand
GTTGCGTGCGATGATGCATTGGTTGCAAGCGGTCGTTGAGGCGATCTTCGGCGTGAACGAATCGGCATCCTCCGAACGTCCTTGGGAGGCATAGCTTATGCCAAGGACGTTCGGAGAGACACACTTGGATCTACTGGAGTCCCTTGCTGGCGCTGCGGGCTGGCAGATCCTTCACTTCTTCCCCAGGATCGCATCCACCAACCAGCAGCCGCGCGCATGCTCGCCTGGTTCGCGGCAGTGCCACAGGATCTCATCGTTATCGCAGCCCGCCTCTTCGAGCGCGTCGGCGAGGATCGGCAATTCGTCGAAACGACGATCCTCATAGATGGCCTGCGCCATCTTGACGACACAGCGATCATGCCAGCGGAGCCAGGCGGGATTGAGGATTTCCGGACGAAAGGGATTGCCGAACAGTTCGCGGACCAACTCGCATTGCACGCGGTATTCTGCTCCCCCGGAGAAGTCGCCGAGTGCGGCGGCGCTCTGCAAGGCGGCCTGGCAGGCAACATCCCATCCGGTGTGATCGACCGTTGCACAGGCTGATAACGCCGCCGCCCAGACAGCCCTCGAATGCTCGTCCCTATGATTCAACCGTTCCAGATTACAGAATTGGGCGACATCGTTCGCTTCCGTGCGGACCCTGGACAACTGGGTAAGCCCGCCCGGATGGTCGGCGTAGCGCTCCGCCACCTCGACCGCCGTCCGGCTACGCTCGTCCTGCAACAGCGACCAGACCCGCCGCACGCAAGCGCAGGCGAACAGACGCAGTTTACGATCACCCGTCTTACCGAGCATGTAACGCAGCATCGGCTCTGGATTGTCCTCGCAAGCCAGCCATCTCGCCTCGAACATAACGTCTTCTCTCCTCTCTCAGCTTCGTCCGTTCATTTAACCTCGCGCCTTGGGAATGAACAAGAGTCCATAGGAGCGGCGACACGGCGATTCGCCTTGGCTGGAGGAAAAGGTACGGCTATAAGACGCAGCCGCGCGCCGCGGTATTCGCCTCGGCGTCGAACTTTGCCCCTCTCGAAGTCGGAGGAAATGCTTAATGGCCGGGAAGATTCAAAGCGCCCCGCAGTGGGCGATGGCTCCTCAATGGCTGGTGTGCGCTGCTTTGTCGCTGTTGATCGCCGGTGGGACGGCCGCGCGGGCTGCCGACACCGAGACCCGCGAATTCACGGTTCTCGTCGATAGCAAGCCAGCCGGCAGCGCCACGATGAACATCCAGCGCCAGGACGATGGCAATACCGTCGTTTCCTGCGAGACGAAGGTAGAGGTGCGCGTCCTCATCAAGCGATACGTCTACAACTGTCAGAGCCGCGAGGTCTGGAAGGAGGGGCGTCTCCAACAGTTCGGCAGCAATTGCTACGACGACGGCAAACGCTTTCAGGTGTCGGCAACCACGCAGGCCGACGGCGTGCATGTCCGCGTCAATGGCCGCGAACGCACGGTCAAACCCGAAGTATGGCTGTCGAGCTACTGGACCCTTCCCGACGCGAAGATTCGCAACCAGGTCATACCCGTCCTCGACGCCGACAATGGCCGCGATCTCCAATTCCGCATTCAACATATCGGCGCCACGCAGATGGCCGTCGCCGGGCAGATGCAGAACGTCGAACACTATCGGCTCACGGGCAGCAAGCAAGTCGATTTGTGGTACGACGCCTCCCAACGCCTGGTGCGTGAAGCGTTTGTCGAGGAAGGTCATCCCACTGTTTTGGAGTTGACGCGCATCCGTCGCTGAACCGAATGGAGCAGCCCGCAGCGCCAGCAAGGGACGATCCCTTGCTGGCGCTGCGGGCCGGTCGGGAAGCGCTCTTGTCAAAATGGCCGTCCCGACGTTACCCTAGCTCCCACTGGAGCGACCTCGGCGGCTGACACGGGCGCGACCCCGGCAGCGAGGTTCTCTCGAACAAGGATGTTCTCAAGCCAGGAAGGTGAAGTATGCCGGACCGCGCATTCATCCGCCAGACCCTGATCGAGCTTCTCGAAGCCGACACCGGCGAGAAGCACGCCGACTTGAACGATTCCGTCAACCTTCGCGAAGGCCTTGGACTCGATTCCGTCGATGTCGTCAGCATCGTCTCGCAGGTCGAGCGCCGCTTTCACATTCGTTTGACGCATCAAGAACTGGAGAAACTCGTCGCCGTCGGCGACGTACTCGATCTCCTGCAAGCCAAGCTGACCGATCCGTCGTCGTCGCAGGCTGCGGCCGCCTGAAACTATGTTCTCGCGAACAAAACAGAGCATCCGTTGTCCCGCCCATGATGTCGGGACAACGGATGCTCTGTTTGCTTTATAACCCCCGGCAAGCCAGGGGCTATGGGATTCACGCCGCCAAACGTGGCGCGGAGTCGGGTCCGGGCAGGTGAATCTTCTGCTGAAGCTGGCTGACGGCGTCGAGTAGACCGGCGATCGATTCGGTCAGATGGTTGGCGTTGACCTGGATACGTAGCACGCCCGCATGATAGGGCACAGCAGGGAACGTCACCGATTGCACATAGTAACCTTGCTCGAACAGGAAATTGCCGGCGTTCAGCGTGTCCTCCTCGTCGCCGACGAGTACCGAGAGGATTGGCGTTTGCCCGCCCAGCACGACCAGCCCTCGATCCGTTAGGCCGGTACTCATTTGACGGATGTTGCGCTGGAGGCGTGCAGACAGCAGCGGATACTCGGATGAATTGAGGATGTCGCAAACCGTGCAAACGGCTTCCAGATAACACGGCGCGACAGGGCCGCCGAAAATGTACGTATTCGACCGCATCTTGAGGAGGAGCTTGAACTCCTTGGTGCAGCCGATGAATCCGCCCATGCACGAGAACCCCTTCGACAGCGAGCCGACAACGAGCGTGTTGTCATAGCTGCCCAGCGCGTCGAGTACGGTGCCACGGCCCTGCTGCCCCATAACGCCGGTCCCGTGGGCGTCATCAACATAAAGCACGGCCCGGCGTTCCAGGCATACGCGGTTCAACTCCGCCAACGGCGGCAACTCGCCCGACATGCTGTAAACGCCATCAATGGCCACCACGGCGCAGCGATAGTCGCCGGCTTCGTCCAGCACCTTCTCCAGCGCCTGCGGATTGCAGTGCGAAAAAGTGAGGAGGCGCGTGCCGTTGGCCTTGGCGATCTTGGCCCCTTCTTGAATCGAGTTGTGCGCCTGCTCATCCACGACGAGTACATCCTGCCGACCAACTAGCCCTGGGATGGCTCCGACGTTGGCCAATGTCACGGACGGATAGATCAAGGCCGCTTCCGTGCCCAGCCAGGCGGCGAGTTTGTCCTCGGCCTCGATGTTGGCCTGGACGCTGGAGAAGGCCCGCGAGGCACCATTGTGTGTGCCCCAGCGACGGATACCGCGATGGAGGGCGTCCTGTACGCGCGGCTCTTGATCGAGTCCGAGGAAACTATCGGAGCCGAAATTGACGACTTTCTTGCCGGCGACTTCGATAATCCGATTCGGCCCCATGTAATCGACGATCATGTCCTTCATATGCGTCGTCGGAAACAATTCGGCGAAATGCTCGATGAAGCGAATCAAGCCGTTCTGGCGGAGGGCGCTGGCCAGCTGCTGCATCGGTGAGGAACTCATACGGACCTTCTTCTCGAAGTTTATGGGGGGTCAACCCACCCCGAGGGTCTAGTGGAGATGCAAAACGTGGAGCGGACACATCAAACCAAAAACGAAGAGAGCGAGCAAGCGCAATCGACGACGATCACCGTCGATTCCGAGCCGCGACCGTCAGAGAGCGGAAGCAGTCCCGCTCCCTGACGGTCGCGGCTCGGGCAACGCGAAGCCTGCCCGCGTCAATCATCGGACGCCGGCACCCGTTGGTTGAGGATTTCTTGGTAGAACGGCGTGAAACAGGCTGTTTATGACTTCGAGCGCGAACGCGAATCGCCCTTCTTGATTGCCTATTTTCCCCAGATCAGCAGCGCATCGCGAGTCCCTCATGCACGATCCGTGCCCGGCAACTTCCTTCGGGTCGCCCAACCCGGTGTAACTCGTCGCGGAGTAATTGCTGAAGGAAAATCTCCAGCCGGGCCATATCCTCGTCGCTGCGAGCGGGGTCGCGATGCCCCAGATGCAGTTCCTGTACACCGGCCGCGACGGCCGTAACCACACACGCTTCGATCGTGCTATGTCCCCAGCCGATGCGCACCAGGGGCGGGTTGCTGCCGATACTCTGCCGGCCTTCGTATTCAGCCAGCGTATATTGCCCTTCGGTGTACAACACATCCGCGCCCCGCGCGAAGGCGGCCAGCCCGCGATCCGGCACCTCCAGCTGTTCGTGATCCGTGGCGAAAACGTAAACGTGACCGGCATGTTCCAGCCGATAGGCCAGGCAACCGCCCGGATGACACAACGCATAGGTGCTGATGCGTGTCAGGCCGATCTGAAAATCGGCTCCCGGCTGGATGGGCCGAAAATCTTCCAATGCCTTCATCTGATCGAAGGTCGGCGGAAAATAGCGGCGGCTGAATTCGGAATCGGGATTGAACAGCAGGCCGAGACTATGGATCACATCCGGCGGCCCCCAGATGATGAAGCGATTAGCCGGATCGTAGTACGGAGCAAAATAAGGGGTTCCGTGGATATGATCAATATGCGGATGGGTGACGAATACATGGGCGGTGCGCGCCGCCCGGCTGGTAGGACCGGCGTCTCGCCGGTCGGCAGCAGACAGATCGGCTCGCCAACGTGCTTCCAATGCCAGACCCAACTCACGGAAACCACTGCCGCAATCGAGAATCAGTAGAGCATCCGGCGTTTGCACCTCAACGCACGTTGTATTGCCGCCGTAGCCGCTGCGGAGGTGAAAAGGCACCTCGTCCTCGACACGGCGGCGGATGATCGCGTCGAGGTCCGGACCGGGGCGAAGATCGTCCCATCGTCCTTGCTCGATCAGATGCTTGATGGCGCCGACGAGTTTATCCGTCACTTCCGGCGGCCTCAGCGGCGCCGTCAAGGTTCCGGTGACACCCCAGTAGGTGATGGTGAAGACGGGTTCGGGTGTCCGCACAGTTGGTGATCTCCTGGGCGCTCGCGCACTTCGTTCGTTGGCGATCCTCCCTTTCATTCTCGCACTATGAGGACTCGATCGTCAATCACGTCTTGTAGGGTGTGCCGAGAGCTTCTGCGAGGCCCACCAGTGGGGCACTGGTGAAGCCCTCGCAGAAACTCTCGGCACACCCTACAAAACTCGACTCACTTCTTGTCCTGCCACTCCACCAGCTTGACGTTATCGACGTAGTAGGTCGCCGGCGGCCAGAAAGGATAGATCATAACGCGGACAAACTTGACGCCGTTGGGTTTGCCCGCGGATACGGTCGGGCGGAACGGCAATTTGCGGCGTGAATACGTCTTCCACTCGTTCGAGCCGCCCGCAGGCATCTGGCCTTTCCATACATAAGTATGGATAAATGGATCGTGGCCGCGTTTCTTCTCCACCGGCTTCTTGGTGATGCCTTCCTTAAGCGCGTCCTGAAACGCGCCATTTTCCGAGCCGAAGGCGGTGCTGCCTTTCTTCGGATAACCTACCAGCCAGGTCAGAATGGCCGGCCCCTTGACATCAACCGTCAGCCAGTACGCCTTTCCCTCTTCCACGGGGATGTAGTCGCTCCAGAACCACACGCCATCGAGGCCGGCCAGCGTATCGTATTTGTCGCCCTTGGTCGCAATTCGTTTAGGAGCGTCCTTGGGTGATGCTCCCTTGGCGAGCTTGACCCACCACTCGTAGGCTTGCGACTGATAGATGTCGGTATCGAACTTGATTACCTTGCCGTGCTTGGCGTCGTCATCTTTGACCCAGAACGTACTCAGACCATCGACGGTCTGCCAGCCGGTCGGCGTCCGCTCACCGGCCTCGAAATCGCCGTTGACCACAAGATTGCGCGGTCCTTTTTTCTCCTCCGCTCGGGATGCTTTCTCCGGCTCGGCCGCGACGGCCAGACCGATTATCCCGACCATCGTGACCAGTAGCCAGGTATACCGTAGCAACATGTTTTTATCCATTTAGATGAATACGTGAGCTTGTCGCTGGCGGGTTACGCTAAGCCGCAAGCGGCGGTTTCGTGCTATTTCCGCAGTTTCTCCTTGGCGCGCCGCGTGAACTCGTCATTCAATCCGCTCGCCACGAGCTTCTCCAGTTCCTTGCGTGCTTCGTCCTTGCGACCGAGTTGTTCGAGTGTCTGCGCCAACAGCCAGCGTTCCTCCGATTCAAAATCAGCCCCCACCGTCAAACGCACGGCCAACTGAAGGTAACGCTCGGCATCCTTGGGCTGGCCGCGCAGGGTCAAGATTTTTCCTCGCCAGTACAGCGTATGCCCCTTCACCTTTTCCGTGGGAAACGTCTCGTCCCAACGATCGACCAGATCGAGCGCCGCGCCGAAGTTGCCGCCACCGATGTATTCGCGCAACGCATTGGGGTACGCCCCAATGCGAGCCGCGCGCACCTGGCGGGGAATGGGATTTCGGGTCAGTTGTTCGGCCTTGGCATACAACTCCCGCGCACCATCGTGCTTGCCCTGCCAGAGTAACACATCACCGGCAGCGATGACCGCATGCCGATAGGCCGTGCGGGTCTCATCGTCAAGACGCGGCGCGGCTTTGATGATTTCCTCCACCTGCGCCAACAATGGGGCGACCTTGTCCGGCGTCTTGCGTTCGATGCCGACCAACCGTATCAAGCGGGCCAGCACAGCGAGTTTCTCAGCGGCGGGAGTATCCTTCGTCAGCGACGCCTGATAGTCCGCGATCACCTCCGCGATCGATCCTTGACCTGATCGCAAGGCGCAATCGGCCATCAGGCGGCGCAACTGTCCCGTCTGCGCTGGCTTGGCGTCCTTGAATCGAGTGAGAAAAAGTTTGCCGACCGCCAGCGCTTCCGCCGCTTCCTCGCTCTCGGCGAACAGGTACGCTAATTCACCCAAACCCACCTCATCGAGTTTTGCCCGATCGTAGGCGCGAGCCAACTTCGCATAATCCCTGGGCCGTCCCTCCTTGAATTGTTCGGTGACGTGTTCGATCTCAAAAATCCGCAAAGGCCAATTCGTCGTACTTGAAAGCCCCATCCCCTTCGCTGCCAGCGTAACGGTGCGTCTGCCCAGCGCTAAATACACGTGCTCGACCTCGGCACCCGTGGCCGTCTGGCCATCGCCGAAATCCCATTGGTACGTCATGCCTGCCGGTAATGCCGCATTCTTCGTTACCTGAAACCGGCAGCGCGTCCACTGTCCCTCGGATCGTTCCGCCGGCCAGACCGAATCGGTAATGATCGGCTCGAAGATCGCCAGCACTCCCTTGGGAGTTTCATAGCGTGTCGCCACGGCCGCATGAGGGGCGGTGAAAATGCTCTCAGGGATCGGCGCGAAAGGACCGGCATCGGCAGACGGTCGCCAGCCCAGATAAGCCATTTGTTCGAGTGTCACTTCCTCGTGGTAGTATTCGAGGTAGTGCAACCCGGCCGTCAGCTCAACGAGCGCATTGACCTCACCCCGCGAACCCCGGTCAACCGTGTGGCGGCCCGGCCAATGGATCAACTCCTTGCCATCAAGGAACGAGAAAGACGCCTCGTTTGAGACGGTGCAAAACTGATATTTGCCGTCCTTGGGAATGCGAATCCACCCGCGATAGATGCTGAGGTAGTAATCCGAGGGGCCGAACGGATTGTAGCCATCGGCGATGCGCCGCTGATAGCGGGCACCATACTTCGCTTTGCTGCCTTTAATAAGCTCTGCCATGTCTGCTACGGTGCGCGGGTTGTCCCCTTCGGGTCGCTGAATCGCTTCGAGTACGAAGCCATATTTCGGCACCCACGCCCCTTTCGGTGGTCCCGCGCCGGGTGCTGGATTGACGATCACCTGTTCCGCCGAGCGCTCCGCCTTGGGATTGCCGAAGTAGACGAAATAGCGTTGTTTGGGATCGATGGCGTGGAAGGATAACAGAGAATAGCGCTCCGCATCGTGGAACATAAGCTGAAACCGCACCGGCTTCCCGGCGGCGTCGAGAACGCGATAATCGCTACCGTCGGCCTTGCTCTTGCCCTGACAGAGAATGCGCACGCCGGCCGTATCAACGCCGGTTTCGGTCGCCGGTTTCGCAATCTCGACCACGGCCCGCGCTTGCCATCCCGGTAGGTGCCAAGGATCGGCTGCGGTCGCCGCAGGGAGGATGAGAAACACACTAAGCAAAGCCAGAACTGTGGGCCGAACCATCGGCGTTCCTCCGAGTCCGTGGTCATCTCTCCGCGGCAGACAATATCGTAATGCTGCCGGAGGAGAGGAACGTGTCCAATGTCGCTATGTCGATTTAGTAGGCCAGTTGATCATGCCCCTCAAATGCGGTCATGAACCGACCACTTCATGATCGTGATATACCCATTTATCTGTAAACACCCATGTCGCACCTTTCTTGACCCAACGTAATACATTTCCATTTCGGAGAGCATTTAGAACATTGGTCGCGCGTTTGTCATCTCCAATGATTTCACGCGCCTTCGGCCTCGCGATCTTCTTGTGTTGAAATACGTGTTTTACGATCTCGCTTAAATCTTGTTCTACCTGTTCTCGCGTGACGTTAAAAGCATCGTGTTGCATTTGGTAGGAGATGTCATAGAACAAACGCAGTGGTGATGATTTTGCGCGGAGAAGCTGTTTCAACTTGGTCTTCAGGGTATCGCGCGAAGTGTATTCGGCGAGCTCGGAATAACCGAGATCAGCGGCCCCAAGGGGATTCTGTTCACCGGCCTTGAGTAACGTAATGCAGGGCTTCCCAACAGCAGCGGCAAGACCCAACTCGAAGGCCACATTCGGATTGCCTTTGCTGATATCGAAGATACACAAATCGGCCCTGAGAATCGCCCTCCATATCTTTCTCATTACTGACAACTGCGCTCGAAACTAAACTTTCCGTTGGCGTTTATAATAGGAGGCATGAAGCAGCCCCATGATTGGCGCGAATGG
>DATNCY010000218.1:0-8809 GCA_035553375.1 Gemmataceae bacterium | reverse complement strand
GTTGCGTGCGATGATGCATTGGTTGCAAGCGGTCGTTGAGGCGATCTTCGGCGTGAACGAATCGGCATCCTCCGAACGTCCTTGGGAGGCATAGCTTATGCCAAGGACGTTCGGAGAGACACACTTGGATCTACTGGAGTCTTTGCCAGCCCGCAGCGCCAGCAAGGATTTCCCTTGCTGGCGCTGCGGGCTGGTCTGTTAGTTGTAGCGCGAAGGTGCGCGCAGACAAACGGCCGGTCTTTGAAGAAAGACCAGCCGTGCGAGGTTGCCAGCGGGCGAATGGCGGCGTCTAATCATCGTCTTCATCGTCTTCATCGTCTTCATCGCCGGCAGAGACCGGCGTCGTGGTATTTGGAGTAACAACTTCTTCGTCATCAAGATCGACCGTCACCAGGCCCGGCGTATCAGCCTCGTCGTTCATGTCGGGTGCCGTCACCAGATTCGGAGTATTGCCCTGATCATCAAGGTCGCCCGCTGCCAGTCCCGGAGTATCGCCGTCGTCGTCCATGCCGGACGACCCGGAATCGCCGTCGTCCGACGAACTTTGTCCCCTACCGCGATGATGCCGGTGATGCCGGGCGTGCTTCTTTAGGGACGAGAACAAGTGGCCGTGGTTTTTCTTGGACCAAATGAATTGGGGCGAGAATAGGTGATTGTTGCTCTTGTGGAAGAGACCGTTCCCCCGGAAACCTTTGCCAACGATACCATTCCTCGGGAGGCCTTTGCCAACGATATTGCCCTGGATCGGTTTGAAACTCTTCCGACTCAAGTTGCGTGCGTTGTTGATTCGGAATGTCCTGCCATTGCTGGGCCGTGCGTTATGGGCGCGGTGGTGGAAGCTCCCGGCGTGAGCGAAACCGATGAGGCCAAGCCCCACAACAAACACCGCGAGACCGAGGAGAAATCGACGCATGGGATGCTCCTTCGTAAGAGGATGTAGTGTCACATTCGAGACAAGACCCCTTGCCTCACATCCTCTTGTTCTTCCGTGCGGAGCGACTGTGACGGAGATAGGGGTAAAGCAGGAGTAGGTGCCGCGAGCCGAGCGGCACTTGTTTTTGTCCGGCTCGCCGGACCTACCGCTGTAGGTGCCGCGAGCCGAGCGGCACTTGTCTCGTCAGGAATCCAGTGGCAATTCGCGCTACCGGCGTCCATAATAAAGTGAACCTGCCCAGCCTGATTTCCCACCGTTGATCGATCTACCAGGGGAATTCCCATGCACTACCGTTCAATCCCCCTGTTGCTTCTGGCCGGCCTCGTAGTGAACCCATTCGCGCCGGTTTCAGCCGCCGAGAAGTTTTGGGCCTTCCAACCGCCGATAGATCCAGCGGTGCCCGCCGTTCGGGACATCGCCTGGACGAAAACGCCGTTGGATCGTTTCGTGTTGGCACAGTTGGAAGCGCACGGACTGAAACCGGCACCGCCCGCCGATAAGCGGATGTTGATCCGTCGGGCCACTTTCGATTTGACCGGCCTGCCGCCCACGTTGCGAGAGATCGATGCCTTTCTCACGGACGAATCGCCGGACGCCTTCGGCCGCGTCGTCGATCGCCTGCTGGCTTCGCCTGCCTATGGCGAACGCTGGGGCCGGCACTGGCTCGATGTCGCCCGCTATGCCGACTCCAACGGGCTGGATGAAAATGTCGCCCACGCCAACGCCTGGCGCTACCGCGATTACGTCATCGCCGCCTTCAACCGCGATAAGCCCTACGATCAGTTCCTGCTCGAACAATTGGCCGGCGATCTGCTCCCGTCCGGTTCCGATTCGGCCATGCGCCGCGAACGCTTGATCGCGACGGGGTTCCTTTCGCTGGGGCCGAAGGTGTTGGCGGAGGTGGACGAGAAGAAGATGGAGATGGACATCGTCGATGAGCAGATTGACACGGTCGGCCGGTCGCTTCTGGGGCTGACGCTGGGTTGCGCCCGCTGCCACGATCACAAGTTCGACCCCATCGCCACCGAAGACTATTACGCTCTGGCCGGCATTTTCAAAAGCACGCGGACGATGGATAGCTTCAAAAAAGTCGCGCGCTGGCACGAGAACGATCTCGCGGACGCGGCGGAACGGGCACGCAAGACAGAGTACGACAAACAGATTGCCCGCCAGAAAGAGGCGATCCAGAAGCGAATTAAAGACGCCAACGCGGAGTTGAAATCTCGTCTTAAGAGCGAGGCGCCGTTACCGAAGAAGCCAGAGACGATGTACCCGGAAGAGACGAAGACCGAGTTGAAGCGCCTGCGTGACGAGTTGGCGCGGCTGGAAAAATCGCCCCCTGTGATGCCCGCAGCGATGGGCGTCGCGGAAGGCATCAGCGCGGATACGTCGGTTCACCTGCGCGGCAGCCACCTGAAACTCGGCAAGGTCGTGGCGCGGCGGGTGCCGAACGTCCTCGCCGGTTCTCATCCACCGACGCTCGACGGCAAGCACAGCGGCCGTCTGCAACTGGCACAATGGATGGTACGCCGGGAACATCCGCTTACCAGCCGGGTCATGGTGAATCGCCTCTGGCGCTGGCACTTCGGCCAGGGACTTGTGCGCACGCCGGACAACTTCGGCAAGCTGGGCGAACCGCCGACCAATCCGCCGCTGCTGGATTGGCTGGCCCATCGCTTCGTCGATAGCGGTTGGTCAATCAAGGCCATGCACCGCACAATTATGCTCTCCGCCACCTATCAGATGAGCAGTACCCACGACGCCCGCGCTGCCGAGCGCGACCCGGACAATCGGCTACACTGGCGGGCAAACGTGCGCCGTCTGGAAGCGGAGGCGATCCGCGATGCACTGCTGGCCATCAGCGGTTCGCTCGATCGAACGATGGGCGGCTCGCTGTTGGACGTGAAGAATCGCGATTACCTGTTCGATCACACTTCGCGCGATGCCACCCGCTACGACAGTCCGCGTCGTTCCGTTTACTTGCCAGTCATCCGCAATCATCTGTATGACGTATTCCAACTGTTCGATTCGACGGATGCGACCGTGCAAAACGGTGATCGGCCAACGACAACCGTGGCTCCGCAGGCGCTGTTCATGATGAACAGCGACCTCGTCACCCGTGCAAGCGAGCGGCTGGCGACGGAATTGCTTAACGCCCCCAAGACCGACGATGCCGGCCGCATCCGCCGACTGTACGCAATGGCTTACGGCCGAGAGGCGACGGCGGAGGAAACGGCGAAGGTGCGGGAGTTCGTGCGGGCGTGTGAGCAGGAATTGCGGAGCGATGAGCCGGACGCCGGCAAACGCCGCGCGCAGTCCTGGGCTTGCCTGTGTCAAATCGTCGTGGCGGCCAATGAATTCATTTACATCCGGTGAGATTTTTTCGCTTGGAACAGGAGCGAAGGAAGAGGAAGGACAGGACCATGCCTGCGTATGAATTGCCGTCTCGCCGTCAGATGCTCCGCCAGAGCGCTATCGGTTTCGGTTATCTGGCGTTGTCCGCGTTGCTGACCGAAGAAGCCGCGGCCGGCGCTGCGCCCTCCCCCGATCCGCTGGCACCGAAGGCGCCGCACTTTCCCGCCACGGCGAAGCGCATCATCTTCCTGTTCATGAAGGGCGGCCCCTCGCACGTCGATACCTTCGATTACAAGCCGCTTTTGCAGCGCGACCACGGCAAACCGCTGCCCTTCGCCAAGCCGCGCGTGCAGTTCGCCCCGACCGGCAACCTGCTTCGCTCGCCGTGGAAATTCCGTCCATACGGCAACAGCGGCATCTCGGTTAGTGAATTATTTCCGCATGTGGCGGGATGCGTCGATGACATTTGTTTCCTGCATTCGCTGCACGGAACCAATGCGGCTCACGGCGGCGCTTTGCTGAAACTGCACACCGGCAGCGATAACTTCGTGCGTCCCAGCATGGGTGCCTGGGTCGCCTATGGCCTGGGGAGCGAGAACCGAAACCTGCCCGGTTTCGTCACCATCTGCCCGACCTTGGCCCACGGCGGCGTCAACAACTGGGGTTCGGCGTTCTTGCCGGCCGCTTGTCAGGGGACGCCTCTCGGCAACGCCAGCATCCCGGCCGACCGCGCCCGCGTTCGCTATATCCACAACGACCGCCTGCCGCGCGCCGTGCAGCGAATGCAGCTCGATCGATTGGCCGAGATGAACCGCGAACATCTGACGCAGTCCGGTCCTGATCTATCACTCGAAGGACGCATCAACTCGTTCGAGTTAGCTTTTCGCATGCAGACGGAGATGCCGCAAGCCGAGGATCTCTCCGGCGAATCGCCGGCCACACGGAGGTTGTACGGCCTGGATGATCCAATCACGGCGAATTTCGGCCGGCAGTGTTTGCTGGCTCGCCGCTTCGCCGAGCGCGGCGTCCGCTTCGTGCAGGTGACGCATAGTGACGCTTTCGTGCAGTGGGATCAGCACAGCGACCTCAAGAAAGGCCACGAGAAGAACGCCCGCGAGGTGGACAAACCGATCGCCGGCCTGCTGCGCGATCTCAAGGCGCGTGGCCTGCTCGATGATACGCTGGTGCTGTGGGGCGGCGAGTTTGGCCGCACGCCGACGGTGCAAGGGGGCGATGGCCGCGATCATAACCCGGAGGGATTCACCATGTGGCTGGCCGGCGGCGGCGTGAAGGGCGGTTTCCGTTACGGTGCCACGGACGATTACGGCTATTACGCGGTCGAGGACAAGGTCCACATCCACGATCTGCACGCCACGTTGCTTCACCTGTTGGGGCTGGATCACGAACGATTGACGTACCGCTACGGAGGCCGCGACTTCCGGCTAACCGATGTGCATGGCCAAGTCGTTCACGACATCATGGCGTAGGCGCTCACCTTCGCGTCACGAATACGATGGGGTAGGTGCCGCGAGCCGAGCGGCACTTCTTCCCGTCCGGCTCGGCTCGCCGGACCTACCGGCAGTAGGTGCCGCGAGCCGAGCGGCACGCATTGAGTAGGTGCCGCGAGCCGAGCGGCACTTCGTAAAAAGTCCGGCTCGGCTCGCCGGACCTACCGCATGCAGTTACAGCTTTTCAGCGCAGGATCGCTTGAATGGGCGCTCCCTCACAGAGAGTAAGGGGCCGACCGAGGCGGTCGGACAGCGGCAGGCGCGGATCGACCCCGAGGCAGTGATAGACCGTGGCCGCCAGATCTGCCGGAGACGTGGGATTCTCGGCCGGGTACGCCGCATGGCGATCGCTCGCGCCATGAACCATGCCGCCCTTGACGCCGCCTCCAGCGAGAACCGTGGTGAACACATGAGGCCAATGATCGCGCCCGTCGCGCCCGGCTCCCGCTCCGCCCACCACGCTCTGACCGACGCGCGGCGTTCGCCCCATTTCGCCCGTCCAAACCACCAGGGTTTCGTCGAGCAGTCCTCGCTGTTCGAGATCCTCCAACAAGGCGCTGAACGCCTGATCGGCCACCGGACACAGCCGCGTCTTGAGGTCGATGAAGTTGCGGCTGTGGGTGTCCCAATAGACACTGACGTTCGTGATGCCGTCGTTCTGCCAGAAGACGGTCACGAGCGGCACGCCGGCCTCGACCAGTCGCCGGGCTTGCAGCACGGCTTGGCCGTGAATGTTCATGCCGTAGCGCTCGCGCACCGCCTGAGGTTCTCGGCTCAGATCGAACGCATCGGCGGCCCCGCGCGAAGCCAGCAGAGAGAAGGCGCGCTCGTAATGGGCATCCATAGCGGCGACCTCTCGCCGTCCCTCCCGTGCGCGGCGTTGACGATCCAGATCGCGTAGCAGAAGTCGGCGGCCATCGGCGCGGGTGACTGAAACATCGACCGGCAAGCCGAACTCGCCGACGCGGTAGCCTGGTTTGCTGGCGTCGGCATCGATCCGCATTGGGTGATGTAACGGACCAAGCCAGCCGGCGTCCTGACCGTGCGACGCTTCGACGAAGCGCGGCGCTCCATTGGGAACGACCGGCATCATGGACACGGAGGGCGGTAGAGGACCGCGGCCGCGTCCCAGCAGGCTCAGCACGGACCCGTAGCCCGGCCAATCCTCGGTGCGAGGGCCGCCGCGACGGGGCACGCCACGGCCTGTCAGCAGATAATGGGTGGCTGTCGTGTGATCGACATCGGGATGGCTCATCGAACGAAGGATCGCCAATTTGTCCGTGTGTCGCGCCAGGCGAGGTAGGTGTTCGCAGATGCGGACGCCGGGGATGCGCGTGGCGATGGGCCGGAAATCGCCACGGTATTCCGCGGGGGCATCCGGTTTCATGTCCCAAGTATCTTGGTGTGCCGGCCCACCCCACATGAACAGAAGAATGCACGCCCGCGCTCGCCGGGGCCGCGCCGCAGCGGCGTCTCGCGCCTGTAGCAATTGCGGAAGTCCAAGGCTGAATAAACCCAGTGCGCCGGCCCGCAACAACTCACGACGGCTCATGGGGGCGGAGATAAGGTGGCCCCGACAGGCTTGATGCGTTTCCACGTTCGGTTCATCCTCCCAATCAGACAGACGACCATCCGGCGGGTGCGCGAATAGTTTCTGGTATTGTTTTTTCGTTAGCCCAGCCTTTCAGGGCTGGGGAAGTGGATAGCGGTGGATTGGTTGGGCCTTTAGGTCCTCCGCCGCCCAGGTGTTGCGACCGGGAGGGGCTGAAGCCCCAAAACCCTGCATCACGCCGCAATCCCCAGCCCTAAAGGGCTGGGCTAACGAAAAATACCGCCATCCGCGTAGACACCCATCCGGCAGCTAGACTAGAATTTCCTTGATCGGCTGGCCGAAGTCCATCTCAAGCCGCTTATGACCGGGTATCTCCAGACGATGCGGATCGAGGCCCAACTGGCGCAGGACCGTGGCATGGATGTCGGTGACGTAGTGGCGGTCTTGCACCGCGTGGAAGCCGATCTCGTCGGTGGCCCCGTGCGCGATGCCACCCTTGATGCCGCCGCCGGCCAGCCAGACCGAGAAGCCGTAAGGATGATGATCGCGGCCATCCGAGTTCTCCGATCCCGGTGTGCGGCCGAACTCCGTCGCCCAGACGACGATGGTTTCATCCAGCAGGCCGCGCGATTTGAGATCCTTGAGCAGGCCGGCGATGGGGCGATCGACGCGAGCGCAATTGGAACCGTGGTTCTGTTTCAGTTTGCCGTGCGCATCCCAACCGCCTCCCCCGCCTCCGCCGTCATAAATCTGCACGAAACGCACGCCGCGCTCCACCAGTCGGCGAGCGGCCAAACACTGCCGCCCGTAGGCGGCCGTCGTCGGGTTATCCAGACCGTAGAGTTTTTGCGTCGCTGCCGTCTCGCGAGTGACATCCATGACTTCGGGCACGGCCAGTTGCATCTTGGCGGCCAGTTCATAAGCGCGCACGCGGGCACGCAGGTTCGGATCGTTCGGATACTCCACGCCGGCCAGACCGTTGAGGTCTTGCAGCAGGTCGAGTTGGCCTTTGCGTTCCTCGCGGCTGACGGTTGCGCCGGGAGTGCCGAAAGACAGTGGATTCTTCGGGTCGAGGGCGAGCGGGACGCCGGAGTGATCGGGACCGAGGTAACCGGCACCGTGAGCGGCGACGCCGCCGCAGCAGTCACCCGGCGGATTGCCGAGAACCACAAAACGCGGCAGATTATCGCTCAGCGATCCCAACCCATAGTGAATCCATGCGCCGAGCGTCGGATGGAAACCCTCGAAAATGTGCCGGCCGGTGTGAAACTGCAACTGGGCGGCGTGATCGTTGTCCGTCGTCCACATCGAGCGGACCACTGCCAATTCGTCGGCGCAGGTCGCCAGGTTCGGCCACCAATCGCTCATCTCGATACCGCTTCGGCCGCGCTTACGGTAGCCGACCTGAAGCGGATACAGCTTGTTCAAGAGCGCGCGCGGTGTGCCGGCGAAATCCTTGACGTTTTTGCGATAGAAAGGCGACTCGACGACGGCTTTTTTGAAGGGCGACTCATCGATGGTTTTGCCGGCGTACTTGTTGAGGGCCGGTTTGGGGTCGAACGTCTCCAGATGGCTGACGCCGCCGAGCATGAACAACCAGATAACGCTCTTCGCTTTCGGCGTGAAGTGTGCCTGGCCGACCGGCACCCCCTCACCCCCAACCCCTCTCCCCGCAGGGTGGGAGAGGGGAGAAGAAGGGGCGCGGGCGATGCCGTCGCGCGAGAGAAGGGCGCCCAGCGCCAGGCCGGTGAAGCCCATGCCGACATCGGCCAGGAAGGTGCGCCGGTTGACTCGGCCACAGCAGTTCGTGGAGGATGCGGGATCGAACATGGCCGTCTCCCTCAGCGGATGGTCACGAAATCGTTGTGATTAAACAATACCTGAATCAGGCTCTCTCGCGCGCGCTGGGCCGGATCGGTGGCCGGCGGCGTGACAATGCCTGGACCGCCCGGAAAAGGCGTCAACTTCCCCGGCTGCCGGACCACGTCGGCTTGATCGCGCAGGAATCGCTCGCAACGCAACCGCTCCGTGGTCGTCGGCGGACGGCTCAGCACTTGCTCGAATGCTGCTGTCACGAATCGTTCCGGGGTGGAAGCCTCCGCCACCAGACGGCGCGCCAGCACGCGCGACTGGTTGAGAGTTAGGGCGCTGTTGATGAGGGCGAGCGCCTGCTGCGGTAAGACGCTCACCCGGCGTTCGTAGCACTCGGTCGGGCTGGCCGGGTCGAACGAATCGAGGAAGCGCATGCGATATTCGGTATTGAAGCGGAAGTAGACGCTGCGGCGTCGTGAAGTTTGTCCCAGCTTCTGGTCGAGAATGGGACCGCCCAGCGTTGGATCAAGTTGCCCCGCCGCAGTGAGGATGCCATCGCGGATCACCTCGGCTTCCATGCGGCGCGGGTTCATGCGCCAGAGGTAGCGGTTGTCAGCATCCGTCGCCATCCTCGCTGGATCATTACGG
>DATNCY010000217.1:0-41859 GCA_035553375.1 Gemmataceae bacterium | reverse complement strand
CGGGAGACAGAGGAATGAATCCTCCGATCTCCCGCATCCCGAGGGGAAATCACCTCTCTCCCCCAGTTCAGGACATCGCGGACATCACAGGTTGTTGAGCAATCCGCCCAGGTCGGAACCGATGCTCCCCACCAATCCCTGAGTGCCGCCAAGCAATCCGCCCAGGCCGGAGCCGACGCCGCCCATTAGCCCCTGCGTGCCGCCAAGCAATCCACCGAGGCTGCCGAGTTCCTGATTGAGCAACATGAACAGCTCATCGACCAGCTGCGTCGTATCGCCTGTGACACTGCCCGTCAGGTTCGATACCAACCCCGCGAGATTCAAGCTACCCAACAGCGAGTTCACCTGCGAGGTCGAATTCTGGAGTACATCCTTGAGTACCCCTGTGACGCCCTTCAAGGTGGACTGGGTAAGGCTCGGCACCATGCCGCCAAGGGCATTCACGCTGCCCGACAACGTATTCAGGTTGCTGGAGATGTCGTTCAACGCGTTACCGACCAACTCGGAGGTGCCGTTGAGCGTGGGACCGAGGTCGGTGGGCAACTGCGTCGCGATGGTGTTGAGGCTGCCGGTGATGCTGCCCAGATTGCTCGTCACGTCGTTGAGTGCCGACGTGAGGAACTGTTGCGCATCGCTGACGGACGATTTGCCGACTTGCGGCAAGACGCCGACAATCGTGTTGAGGCTGTTCGTGACAGTGCCCACACTATCGTTGACATCCTTCAGCACGCCGTTCAGCAACTGTTGAGCCTCGGTCGCTGAGCCAGCCGTCGTTCCGGTCAGCGCTCCGGACAGCGTTGTCAGACTGCTCGCTACATTGCTCAGACTGCCGTTCACGGCCGAGGTGACGGCGTTGAGCAACTTCGTGGTGTCGCCGGTCGCGCTGCCGGCCAGATCATTGAGGCTGCTCGACAGAGTGCCTGCGTTGCCCGTCACATTCGTAAGCAGACTATGGACGGCCGAGGTGGTGTCGGTCAGCGCACTGCCGGTCAGACCGGAAGCCTGGCCGCCGATGACGCTTAACGTGTCGGACACACTGTTCAGACTGCCGCTGAAGTCCCGCAGCGCATTGCCCAGGGTATCAGCGGTCTGCTTCAGATTGCCGTGGGCGAAGTCCGGCAACAGCTGAGCGATACCATTAAGGCTGCCCGTCGCCGTGTTCAGACTGCCCTCGATCTGCGAGAGAATCCCGTTGAGTTGCGTGCCGCTGGTGACGCTGCCCAACTGGTTGACGAGAGGAGTCAGGCTGGTCGATAGTGTGTTGAGAGCCGTCACGGCGTCCTTCTCCAAGCTCTGCAAGGCTTGGCTGCTATTCAGCGAAGCACCGACATTGCCTTGGACGGAGCCATTCCCTGCATGGCCATTGGCGTGGACATTCGCCATCAAGGCGGCATGCATATTAGGGATGGGCAATCCCGACATGGTTGAGAGAACCAATCGATCCTCCAACCCTTCGACCGTGAGGGGCGTCCGGTGAACGGTTGGCTTCACCTTCCGATTCTGTCGGTCCTTGTGAGTCCACGGCGTGCGGAAAAACGAACGCATATTCATGAAGACCTCCTTCTTCCGGGCGACGAACACCCTGCCACCACGGCTACCTCCGCGGCATCCGTCGGCGCAGGCAGTTACAGCGTCCCGCTTGCCAACGGGACGAACGGACGTGGGATCAGCGACGCCGGACCCACTCCGGCCTCCCACGGTCGTAGTCAGAACGTGGCCGTCCTCTTCGCTCGCTCACGCGGCGGAAAAGGGCAGCGACGGTTTGTTTAGGTTGGACGAGAATACGTATCAGGTTGAGATTAGGCGGGTCAAAAGTGCAATGTCCTCCGTGCGATCCGGCAGTCAAATAATGCGGTTCCGCTGGAGCGCCCTGCTCGTTCGCGGCCCGCTTCGCTGATGAGGTTGGGAGGGAAAGATGTTCCTCATTTCCTCGTGCGGATAGTTCTTGCAGATCAGATGCCGGCCCTCTACCTGACGATAAAGTAAGTCATCATTTGTTAACCATGTGTGACTATGTTGATCGCAACTTCTGATGGTGCCGGGATCTATTTCATCCAAAGAAACGCGGATGGATGGCTCGGTGACGGCGAACGTATCGAAGTGCCCGGCATACCACGGAGATATGAGAAGTATTCCCCCAGAAATCGGAAAGCGTTTTCATGACATGCGGGTATTCAACGAGTTGCTGATGCAATATCCTTCGCTCCCACGGGCTTGTAAAGTAAGAGTAGGCCGCATAAAATGCTTAAAATCGAGGGCTTTTTCGGCTTTTCGGCTTTGCTCCCCCGTTGACTTCCAAGCGGGTTCATGCAGGCTCGATTCCTGCCGTGGGCAATCAACCTCTCTTCCACCCAACCATACAGGGGAAGACTTCATGCCAGGTATGTTCCGGCCGTTGTTCGCGTTCTGGTTGCTGTGCCTTCCTGTCGCGGCGCTGGCGGATACGGAAAAGAAACCAGCCTCCTCTTCGGTTTCCGCGATCGTCTCGACGACGCTGAGTACCGATGGCGAACACATCCGCCAACTCGCCTTCGATGGCGACCCGAAAACATTTTTCGCTTCCGAGAAGAACGCCGGCAGCAAAGATCGTTTCACCCTGTTGTTCGATAAGCCAGTGGCCGTCCAAGCCCTCACGGTGACCACAGGCCGGCCCGCAGGCGGCGACAAACTCGAAGCCGGCATCGTGGAAGGTTCCGCGGACGGCAAGAAATTTGAAGAACTGGCGAAATTCATCGGCGGGGAAGCCCACGCCAAACTGGAGGGACGAACGATCCTGGCCATCCGCATAAAGCCGTTGGCGGATCTGAAATATCCACTGATAATTCGCGAAATCGCCATCGCGTCGAATCCAACGGTGGCCATCTTCAAATATCCCGTCGAGTTCATCGTGGACGTGCGCGATGCGCCGGAGATGAAAGAATGGACCGACAAGGCCGTCCGCATCTGCGAACGACAGTACGCGATGATTAACGAGGAACTGAAAAGCGAAGGCTTTACACCGCGGCGTGTGGTGCGGATGAAGTTGAGTAAGGGTTATCGAGGCGTGGCGATGGCCGGTGGCGGGCGCATCACCGGCGCGGTGAAGTATTTCAAGGACCACCCCAACGATTTCGGTGCGATGGTCCATGAAACCGTCCACATCGTGCAAAGCTACAATGGCCGAGGCAATCCCAATCCGGGCTGGCTGGTCGAGGGAATCGCCGATTATGTGCGGTTTTTCAAGTACGAGCCGGGAAAACTGGGACCGATCAACCCCAAGCGGTCGCATTACGACGGCAGCTATCGCGTGACGGCGGCATTCCTGGCGTATGTGACGGAGAAATACGATAAGCAACTCGTCCGCAAGCTCAACAAGATGATGCGCGAGGGCAAGTACAAAGAGGAAGCGTTCAAGACCTTGACGGGTAAGACCGTGCAAGAACTCGATAAGGAATGGCGGGCCACACTCGGCAGTTGAGGCCGCGCCGTTTCACGGGGTTCCTCGATTGCCAGCCCGCAGCGCCAGCAAGGGAATGACTTGTCCCTTGCTGGCGCTGCGGGCTGGAAGGATTCTGTCTCGTACACTTATCGTTCGTCTCGATGAGGAAAGCAAAGGGTTCCTGACTAGCGCCAAACGTCTCGAAGCGATGATGCAAGAAGCGTGACTTCACTCCTTGCCCAGAAGCAAATCAATAACCCAGCAGCCGCGATAATGTTCGCCGCCACTCCGCAAATGCGACAGGATTTGCTCGTCCGTGCAGCCGGCTTCTTCGAGCGCATCGGCGAGGATGGCGAGACGGGTATTGTCGAGGGTGCCGGTGGGGAGAATGCGTTCGTCGTAGGCGGCTTGGGCGAGATGGGTCACGGCGGCATTGTTCCAACGACGCCAGCGAGGAGAAATGACGATGGGGCGGAGGGGATAACTGAAGATGTCACGGAGTAAGCAAATTTGCCTAGCACGTTCAGCGTCCCGCACGGCAGCAGCCGATGGAGCGGAGGCGGCCGTGGCGGCGTGAAAAATGGCCGAGACTGCGCTAGAAGAAGCATAATCGGCAGCCTTCGCGCCGGAATAGGTGACACTCAATGCAGCGAAAGCGGCGCTGCTGCGTGCTTCCTCGGCAGGCATGGTCGAGTGGGAAACAAATACCTCGGCTATGTTCGCGGAACTGATGATGGCTAGACGCAGATCCTCATCATCCGCCTGCGCGTCCGCGTAACGCTCGGCAACTTCGACCGCTCTTCGGCTTCGACCGTCGCTCAACAAGTGCCATACACGGCGACAACAACCGCAGGCAAATAAACGCAGGCGACGATCCCTCTCATGTCCTAAGAGAAACAGCATTTTCTGAAGATCCGTTTCAACCAACCATTCCTCCTCCATCATGTCCTCGTCTCCTCTTTACAGCTGCTTCTCCGCCATCTCCAGCGCCCGCAGCAACCCGCGTGCCTTGTTCAGCGTCTCCTCGTACTCGCTCGCCGGGATGCTATCGGCGACGATGCCGGCACCGCATTGGATGTACGCCGTCTGTCCCTTCAGCACCAGCGTTCGTAGCGCGATGCACGTATCCATGTTGCCGCTGAAATCGACATAACCGACCGCACCCCCATAAGGACCGCGACGGTGCGGTTCCAGTTCGTCGATAATCTCCATCGCGCGCACTTTCGGCGCGCCGCTGAGCGTGCCTGCGGGCAAACAGGAACGCAGAGCGTCGAAAGCGGTCTTGCTCGGTTGCAATCGGCCCGTGACCGTGCTGCACAGGTGCATGACGTGGCTGTAGCGCTCCACGCTCATCGCGTCGCTCAGCTGCACCGTGCCGTAGCGGGCGACGCGACCGACATCGTTGCGGCCAAGATCCACCAACATGATGTGTTCGGCTCGCTCCTTCGGATCGGCCAATAGCTCAGCGGCGAGGCGTTCGTCTTCGTCATCGTTACGGCCGCGCCGCCGTGTGCCGGCCAGTGGGCGGATCGTCACCTTGTCGCCTTCGACGCGCGCCATGATTTCCGGCGACGAACCGACCAGGCATAGCGGTCCCGATTTCAGGTAGAACAAAAACGGACTCGGGTTGACTACACGTAAGGTCCGGTAAATATCAAAGGGACGCGCTCGCGTCTCGGTTTGTAAACGCTGACTGAGGACCACCTGAAAAATGTCGCCGGCGAAGATGTATTCCTTGCAGCGCTCGACGGCGGCCTCGAACGCTGCACGCTCGAAGTTCGAGCGAAAGGCGGCCGTCGCGTCGCCGAGGGGTTCAATGTCCGTCAATTGCAGATCGGCGACGCCTTGCTGCAATCGTTCAACGAGACGATCGACACGTTCGCAAGCGGCGTCGTAGCACTGCCGCAGGTTTGCCGGATCGACATGGGCGTGGGCCACAACGGCCACGGTTTTGTTGATGTGGTCGAAGATGACCATGCGATCGTAGAAGGCGAAGCACAGATCCGGCAGACCGCGATCGTCCGCTGGTGGATTGGGCAGACGCTCGACATAGCGCACGGAATCGTAGGCCGCATATCCCACGGCGCCGCCGCAGAAACGCGGCAATCCCGGCAGAGCCGGCGCGCGATACGCCGATAGCCGTTCCTCCAGCAGACGCAGCGGATCGGGATGCTCTAACTCCGTCAGCGAGACGGGACCGGTCGGCGAACCCGGCGGCGGAGCGTGAATCTGGACGCGCGTGCCATACGCCTGGAAACGCAAGAAGGGACCACAACCGACGAAGCTGTAACGTCCCAGACGTTCGCCGCCGATGACGCTCTCGAAGAGAAAGGACCAGTCGCCTTCCTGAATCTTGCAGAAGGCGCTGACCGGCGTCAGCGTATCGCCGATGAGCTGGCGATAGACCGGAACTAAACTCACCGGCCCCGTGGAGGAGCGGGTCAATTCAACGAATTGCTCGAAGCTGGGACGATAGCGCATACACGCGGCTCCCACTCAGGGACGAAAGAAAAGACGAACGCCGAAAGAGGGAGTATAACACAGAAACCGTTCCCCGTTTAGCCGCTCGAATGCAGAATGAGGAATGAAGAATGCAGAATGAAGAATGAAGAATGAATACACTGGGTCTTCTATTCTTCATTCTTCATTCTGCATTCCAAGGGGCGCAGTTACACGAAGTTATTCTTGGACGATTTGTTATGCACTGTCCGGCCTGTCATGCCGAAAACGCCGCCGAAGCCGTCACCTGTTCCGCCTGCGGAGGTTCTCTGCGGAGCGATTCTATTCCGGCGAGCGCCGCGCCCCCGAGTCAATCCGTGCGGCGTTCCGGCTCGCGCCGGCGAAACACGGTAGACGAAGGCGAAGCGGCCGAGCGCAATCATCGGGCGGCGCGGGCCTTTCGGTTGTCGCTATGGTCCCTCGTCCCTGGTCTGGGTTTACTTTTGGGGCCGGTGGCCTTCGTGTTGGGCTGCTTGATCGTGCGCAAAGTCGCCAACGATGACATGGCACGCGGCCAAGCCAGGGTCGCCATCACGTTCGGCGTGTTGGTGACATTGGCCCAATGGATCGGCCTGGCACTAATGATCCGCAGTTGGAATCAATAAACGAGCAGCGAAAAATCCGAAATCCGAAATCCGAAATCCGAAAGAAATCTCAAATCCCAAATTCCAAATCGCAAACAGGGGTTTGAGGTTTCTGATTTCATATCTCAAGTTTCTTTCGGATTTCGGATTTCGGATTTCGGATTTCGGATTTCCTGCGCAGCGGGAGCGGGATAGAGTCGATCTTGGGCTTGCTGGCAGATGCGCGCGGCGATGGCGACCTTGAGTAAATGGATGCCGCCCCAAAAGATAACGATCCCAATGACCGCAATCGGCCACGCTTCCACGATGTAGTGCTTCTTGCAGAATTGCCAGACGGCGAAGAAGCACAGCAACCCCAGCGCCAGCAACAGCCAGCCGCCCAGTTCGCGCCACCAATACCTCATGAATTCTCCTTCTTTCGCTGGGCGCGCAGACGCGCCCACACCAGCCAACGATTGAGACTGCCTTGCTCCCGCCGCGTCGGTCGCCAAAGTTGATCCTGCAAATACAACAGACTCTCCTCCGGCGTTGCCGTCGCCCATCGTAGGTATCCGGCCACGGTCGCCGTCGCCGTCAGGATGGTCAGGGCCGTCCAGCCCACGCACAGCGTTCGCCAGACCTTGACCGGCATCTCCAGGGCCGGTGCGCTGTCCATCATCCAACTCCACACCACCACGGATAATACCGTCCACAAAGGCAACGCCAGCACCAACAGCGCCAGCTCTCGCCCATTCACCTGGTCAGCGGAGCGACGATTTGCTGACTCCGCTGAGGCGTTGTCGCGCATCCTCCGTGGATCGGGGGGAAAGATATGACGTACCAGAGACAGCAAGCGATAGTGCCCCATAACATAGCCCAACACGGCAACGCACAGAAGCAAATCCATCAGAGTCGGTACTTGATCGCGCGCCCAATACGGATAGCTTCGCCGATACCGCGCGCTCGCCAGCATCAGGCCGGTCAGGGACACGATCACCATCGGCGGTCCAAGGCTCCAGTGAAGCAGCAACGCCACGCTGCCGATGAGCGCCGGTATCAGACACCACCATCCGAGTCCACGATCCGCCAGACACACCACGAGCAGAAACAACGCGCCCAGGCAGACCAACGTGTAATTACGCACCGCCGGATGCGAGCGCAACTCCTGACGCGCTTGCGCCGGCGACGCCGGTTTTGGGATTTGAGATTTCGTCATGAGCGTGGTCTCCCTGGCGTGCGTAGGCGTTCCAGCCGGCTGAGGATCAGCGGCACCGGCTCGTCGCTGGCGGCGCAGATCACAACGACGCCGAGGCGCGTGAAGGTGCGGCGGAGACGCTGATAGGCGAGATGGAAACGCCGCGTGGTCAGCTGATCCCAAAGGATGGCTTGCGGGGCGCGGCTTGCGGAGCGCGCCGTGTGACCGTGGAGAGCTAGGGTAGCCGTCGCCCGCCGCGCCGGGTTGTCGGTCGGCAGAGCCAAACCCGGCGGCCACGGACAGATGAGGACGACCTGATGATGCCGGCCCAGCGCCACACGCACCGCGCGCAAGAGCGGCTCCAGGCAGTCATCCAGTTCCAACAGATCAACCAGCAGCACGAATAATTCATTGTCGCGTCCCTTGCCCACGGCGCGCACCAAGGCGTCGGCCAACACCGGCACCTTCTCCGACGCCGCGAACAAATACCGTCCTTCCGGACCATACAACGGCAGCGAATACGGTATCTGATGCTCACTCAGGAAACGCTGCAACAGCAGCGAAAAAGCGTCGTCATCCTCCAAGAGTGCCGCCAGTCCGCCGGGTGCCAGACCGTAGCGCGCCGATAGGATCGCGGCCAATTGCTTGCGCCAGCGGTCTCGCCGTCGCTTGCGCCAACCCACCAATGAATCCAACGCGAATGCCGCCGACGTTCCTCCCCACATCAGCAACGAGAAGAGCGGACAGAAGAACAGCACGAACGCGAGCAAGCCATCCGGTACCCGCGCCTTGAACACGACCCTGGCGAGAAGAAAAACCAACGGCAGCAATAGCGTCCAGAACGACGACCACCAACACAGGGTCCGCAGTTCACTCTTGCGACGATGCAAAATCTCGAATAGGTTCCCCACGCTTCGTTCGGATTTGCCGCGCCGGAGCATCTCGAACAAGCTCAGGGGAAGACGGCGCGAGTAGCTGGAGAATCCTTCCAGCCACGTCATCCAAAACGGCACGGCGTTGACGGCCGGTCGCAATAACTCCGGATACACTTCTTGCACGAAGCTGTACGCCAACGGTAGCAGGTGATTCGGATTCACGCGCTCCAACCGCAGCGTCAAGGCGCTGGACTCGGCCAGTTTGCGCAGGCATTCCGTCAGATGAGCGCCGCCGCGATTGGGGCGAATGTTGGTGACGCCCTGTTCGTCAAACAGGCACAAGCCCGTCAGATCGCGGATATTCGCACTTGCTTGTAAAATGCCCGCGGCCAGATCGACGAGCCGATCGAGCGCCTTGCCGTAATTGATCTGACGCGGTCCAACGCCCGCCATTCCGGGAACCCGCACGGAGTTCGAGGTATCGACGAACAGGGTGCAGCGGACGGGAACCTCGCTCTCAAACTCCTTGGTGATGAGGCGATCGCGCCGAGCCGACACTTTCCAGGCGATGGTTTTGGGGGGATCGCCTGGCAGATAATCGCGTAAATCGAGCAATTCGCTGCCGGAACCGGGCCGATGAAAGCGATGGATGCCCGGCGGCATGAGCAGGTTCTGCCGCTTCTTTGACGCCGGTTGGCCGGCGCGCTGCGTCAGCACGGGCAGAATGCGCATCACCACGACGGCATGCGCGAAATGAGCGTGATAGAAGAAGCCTTGCCAATCGGCGGTCTGAATGCGCACGCCTTCAAAACGCGCCAGACCCGCCGTGCCGCAACGGATGCGATAGGAAAACTCCAGCGGCTGTCGGGGGCTGAGTGTGCCTTGTACCGTGGTCAGCCCGTCCCGATGCTCGACGGCGAACGGCACCCGATCGGTTGCCGCGACGTGAGACGAAGGTAGCCAATCGTTGACCAGGCGTATGCGCACTTCAAACGTCTGTCCGGCCCAGAGCGTGGCGACGGCCGTTTTCTCGTCCCACACTTCGCGCTCGATGCGCAACCCGCGCACAGCAGGTAGGCGAAGGAGGAAGAGCAACCATTGACAGCCGAACCATAACAGCAGCGTCAGACCGACCAGCAGCAGCGGCAAAGATGGGACGAGCAAACCCGCGCTCAGGATGAGCAGCACCGTCAACAGGAACCACCAGGCACGCGATGTCAGCATGGTGTCCTCCAGTCTTCACCAGCCCGCAGCGCCAGCAAGGAAATCCCTTGCTGGCGCTGCGGGCTGGTCAGCGGCTGCTGATGCGGCGCGCAACCAACTCTAGTTTTCGTTATACTATTTCTATCGCGCGTTCGAGGATTTCCGATGGTGCCGCGAGATTTGCTGATACCTCCCTTCCGCACCGATGGCTATTTGCCGGAGGCGTTGTATTTGGCTTCGGAAGCCGAAGTCCTCTTTCGATTTGGCTCCTCTACTCGGCGGCGCAGGCGGTTGGCCTTCGGCTTCGGCGCTGGATAGAATTGGCGCGACAGATCGGTGGCCGGCGTCTATTGATTGACGGAAGTTTCGTCACCGCGAAGGAAGAGCCAAACGACATTGACGCCGTTATTCTGCTTCCGTCCGATTTCCAAGAGCAGGTTGCGCAGGGGATTGAAGCGGCACTGGAACTCGAAGAAATGCTCTTAACTCGTCGCCCCGAAGAGATCTTTGCCGCGGAAGACGAGGTGGATTGGAACGAGTGGATTGAGTTCTTCAGTCGCACACGGGAAGACGATGATCGGCGCAAAGGGCTTGTGGAGGTTACGCTATGATTTCTAATCCGACGGAATACCAGAAAGCGCAGGAAGAAATCCGCGTCCTTGAAAAACGCTTGGAGCGATTGCAGCAGACGCATCCCCTCGGTTCAAAAGGGTTCACCAAGGCTGGCATTCGCAAAATGATTGCCCGCCTTCACGAAGAATTGGCTGTCTACGAGGGGAGCGAAGAAGCGCGGCAGCCTGTCTCGAATTGAACGTAACGCGCGCTGCCCTGTCATCGCCGTGATTTCCGTGGTCCCGATTCCAGCACCGGCACCGTATCCAGCAGTTCGCGCACCACATCGAGCGTGTGCTTGCCTTCAACCTCCGCTTCCGGCCGCACGATCAGTCGATGACACAACACACCCGGAGCGATGGCCTGTACGTCTTCGTGCGTGAAATAATGCCGGCCATCAAGCAAGGCCCGCGCCCGCGCGCAGCGCAACAGACACAGCGCGGCGCGTGGACTGGCACCAAGCGCGAGGTCGGGATGATTGCGGCTGGCGTCGGCCAGATCGACGATGTATTCCAGCAACGTATCTTCGCCATGCACGCTGGCCACCTGCCATTGAATGTCCAAAATCTGCTCCGCCGTGAATAGCTGTTCCGCCGGCGTCACCGGATGGCTGTGCAAACGCAGCATGGCCACCTCATCGAAGTGCTGCGGATAGCCCATATCGACGCGCAACAGGAAGCGATCGAGCTGCGCTTCCGGCAGACGATAAACGCCTTCCTGCTCGATGGGATTCTGCGTGGCCAGCACCATGAACGGCTGCGGCAGCGGCAGCGTGGTGCCCTCAATGGTGACTTGATTTTCCTGCATCGCTTCGAGCAAGGCGGACTGTGTTTTGGCGGGAGCGCGGTTCACTTCATCGGCCAGCAACACCTGACAAAAGATCGGTCCCTTGCGCAGCACGAATTCGTTCGCCTTGCGGTCGAAGATGTAGGTGCCCGTCACGTCGGACGGCAGCAGATCGGGGGTGAACTGCAAGCGCTGATACTGGGTGCCGAGGACGGAGGCGAAGGTCTTCGACAACGTCGTCTTGGCGACGCCGGGCACACCTTCGAGCAGAACATGACCGCCGGCCAACAGCGCGATGAGAAATTGCTGCGTCACCTCCGTCATGCCGACCACGACTTTGCCGATCTCACGCACGACGCGATCGCGCAATTCGCGCATCTGCGGCGCCAACTTCCGCAGCGCCTCGGCATCCATCGTATTGTTCATCCCGCGTTCGCCAGCCATGCAAACACCTCAAATGCAGAAGTCAGAATGCAGAATGCAGAATGAAAGACAATCTGTTTTTCACTCTGCATTCTGCATTCTGATTTCTGCATTCACCAGGGCGGTTTTCAGTTCTTCCATTTCTCGCAGCCAGCGTTTCAAGGCGATGGGAGAGATACGCATCGGTGTATCGCCCTGGGCCAGACTCCACAAGCGAGCGATGCGCCGGCGGATGCGCCAGGTCTGCCACCAACCGCCTCGCAGGGCGATGCGCGGCGCGGACGTTCCGGTGAGGGGAATCCCGGCCGACTCGAAGCATTGCCGGGCCAGTTGATGCGCCGTCTCCCAGACATTGCCCGTTCGCAACATCGCGCGGCGGCGCTGTTCGAGCAAGGACAGCCTCGGCTCATGCTGAGCCGCCACATACTCCAGCAAGGGCGACGACGCATCCAATCGATAGCGGCCGCGCCAGACCACGACATAGCCCAGAAAAAGCAGCAGAGCGAGCGTCAGAGCATACACGGCATAACGCCCCAGTCGTTGCAGCGACCAGTCCCGATTATCGAGTCCGTCCAGCAAGTTACGATTCAACGCATTTTGATCTTCCATCTTCATCACCGTCTGATTGACAGCCGCGACAATGGCCGGTTCCGAGCCGAGCGAGGGATTGATCGGGATCTCCCTCATGGGGACGCGAAAGTCCGTGCGGATCTGGCCATCATCCCAGAACAGCACCTTATCGCGCTGGCCGGTGATCTGCTGAATCGCTTGTGGGCTGTTGGCCGCGCGCAACATCTCGATGGGAGTGGATGCGCCGCCGCGCAGCCAGTGCAAACAGTTGGCGGCGAACTCCAGGTTGCCGGTGTCGCGCGGCAAGATCATGCGATTGATGAAAACGCTGTGATCGGCCAGCACCAGGACACGCCCTTCGCCCATCGTGCCGCCGACGGCGAACAGCGGCCTCGGTGACGCTTCCGGCTGGTTATCGGGACGGATGCGCAAAACGGGGGGACGATGGAGAGCTTTTGTCTCGTCTTCACACAGGGGTAAATAGGCCAGTCGCTGGATACCACCCGGCAGCCACCAGCCTCGCTGTTGCAGCCGAGAAGGAGCGTTGGTAGCAACGCGCAGATCCGGTTGATCGGGGCGGGGATTGCGGAACAGGACTGGCTGCCCCCCCGCGCCCACGATGGTCGCGAGCGCGCCTAGCACGTTCGTCGAACCAGCGGAACCAGTCGAATCGGGAACGGGCTGCACAAAGGGACAGTACGGCGAAGTACCGTAGAGGTCCGCAGGGTTGGGACGCAGACACATCAGCGTTTCGCCCGTCACGTTGACGCCGGCGAGAGAAACGAGATTCTTGCCGACCTCGCCTTCGGTCTTCTTGTCCGTGGCGATCAGCACGGCGCCGCCTTGCTGCACGAACGGCATCAATCCTTCGGGAAAATAACCTCTCGACAAGCAACTCGGATCGCCCAAGACGATGAGGACGGATTCGCTTGGATTAAGCTGAAGTTCCGCGAAGGTCTTCAGCGGTTGGAACTTTAACTCATACAGGAGGCGGCGAAAAGCGTCAGTGCGCTGGCCGTAGGGGAGTTGGGGAAGAGAGATCTGTTTCAACCGGTGTCCTGCCTGCGGCCTCTGGGCGGCGCAGGGTGAGACGAGAGCGAGCAATGCGAATGCAGAAGTCAGAATGCAGAATGCAGAATGAAAAACCTTTTTGATTCTGCATTCTGCATTCTGCATTCTGCATTCTGCATTGAGTTCGAGGTGTGTCATATGGTTGTCACTCCCGCCAGAAAACAGAGCGCGTGGCGGGCTTCGCGCAGTTCCTTTTGCGACAGCGCATTCTCGGCGGGGGCATAGCGGGCCTGTTCATAGAACCACGCGAGCAACTCGGCGGCCTGGCGACTCCGTGCGGGATCGTCACGCTGCTGCTCGGCGAGACGGTCGGCCAACTCATGATGATGACAGGTGCTGGCATTTGGTCCCAGACAGAGCAAGGCCAGATATTCAAAAGCGCGAACCAGTTCCTGGCGGTTCGAGACGGCGGCCGGCAATACGGGCCAGGAACCCAATCGCCAATCGCCGGATGCGTCAGGCGTCGTCTTGCCGCGCGATCCGACACGCATTTTCCACACAAGCAGCAACAGGACGCCCAGCGTCAGCAGCGCGAGCGATCCAGCACTCCAATCGCCGCCGTCCGTCGAAGGTGTCCCCGGCAGCGAAGGCAACGAGGCACCGCCGCCCATGCTCGGCAGCGAAGGGGCATGCGTATCCCGAAAGAGGGAACGCACATCGTCCCAAGCGCCGCGCTGTTCGTGAATCAGCTCGCCCATATCCGGCAGATAGCTCGACAGACCGGCCGCTTCTTCGATGAGTCCTGCTCCTGGAAAGTCAGGATCCTTCAGAGAACGCAGCACATCGGCCAGAGGACCGCCTTCGTCGTTGATACCCAGTTCGGCGAGTGCGCTGACGAGGTCGCCGCCGAAACCGTCCATGTTTTTGCCGATCCAGTCCGACGTTTTATCGCGCAGATGTTCCCACATCGACGGCTCCACGGCTCCCGCCGAGGGCAAAGGCGAGATTGAATCGGAGGAAGGAGAGCCGGAGGACGCCGGCGAGGGATTGGACGGCCGGCCGGACAGCGGCTCAGGCTCGCCCGATGGGTTCGTTTGTTTATTGTCCGACCGTTCGGCCCAGCGGCGGAGAATATCCATCTGTCGCCCATCCAACTTGTTCCGCGAAACCGCTTGCTGAAGTAGTTTGTTCCAGTCGTTATCGCGGCCGAGTTTGTCGCCGTTGAGGATTTTGTCCCGCAATCGACGCAATTGATCGTCGGTGAATTTGTCGCGCAGAGTGTTCTTGAAGTCAGGGTCTTTGAGGAGTCCTTGAATCTGATCCTGAAGCTGGTGCAGTTCGTGCAATTCATGCAGTCGCTCGGCCATCATTGCCTGCCCGGCGTTGATGTCGAGTCCGCCCGGTAGCTCGCGATGCGATTCCTTGTCCCCTGGATATTGAACTCCGGGGCCGCTGCCGAAATCCACCCGGAGGGTCTGGGCGGTTGCATCCGATGGAGCGAGTGACAAGCAAGCACTCAGAAGGAGCCAGAGCCAGGACCGATTGTTCATGAGCAGTTCGCTCCATGCGGCAGTCGAAGGCATGGCAATAGGGCGACAAACACCTGTTGAAAGAAAGGTCCGACCACCCATCAAATCTCTTGCATTCTAGGGCCGTGGCAAGGCGATTGCAAGCAAGTCTATCGCCCACGCATCGACGCTGGGCCAGATGAGAACCGATTCCTGCAACCCGCGACGCGGTGGATGGGTAGATACAACGGCTGGCGTTGTCGTGCCGAGAAGGGGATGGTTCGGACGTGGCTTTACCTTCCTGGCCGGCTCCGGTAGGCTAACAACATTCCTGTATCCACAGCCTCTCGCGCCGTGGGCGTGAAACCGCCGAACAAGAAGGATGGCATGGCAGAGCAGTATATCTACACGATCGAGAACCTGACGAAAGCATATGGCAAACGCGAGGTCCTCAAGAACATTTGGCTATCGTTTTATCCCGGCGCGAAGATCGGCGTCATCGGCAGCAACGGTGCCGGCAAAAGCAGTCTTCTGCGCATCATGGCCCAGGAAGACAAGGACTTCCTCGGCACGGCTCGCCTGACGCCCAATTTCAGCGTCGGTTTCGTGCCACAAGAGCCACGTCTCGATGAATCCACCGACGTGCGCGGCAATATCGAGCAAGCCGTCGCCGGCACGCGCGCGCTGTTAACTCAGCAAGAGGAACTCGGTAACAAGATGGCCGAGGCGTCCGCCGACGACATCGACAAGATCATGGACGAGATGAGCAAGGTGCAAGACGCCATCGACGCGGCCAACGCTTACGACCTGGATCGCCAGCTTGAGATTGCCATGGACGCCATGCGTCTGCCGCCCGGCGACGCGCACCCACGCACGCTCTCCGGCGGCGAACGCCGGCGCGTGGCTCTGTGCAAGGTGCTGCTTCAGAAGCCCGATCTCCTTCTGGTGGACGAACCGACGAACCATCTCGATGCCGAATCCGTGGCCTGGCTGGAGCGTCACTTGCAGGAATATCACGGAACCGTCGTCGCCGTGACGCACGATCGCTATTTCCTCGACAACGTGGCCCAGTGGATTCTCGAACTCGATCGCGGACAGGGCATTCCGTGGAAGGGCAATTATTCTTCCTGGCTCGAACAGAAGCAGGCGCGGCTGGCCAAGGAGGAAAGACAAGAATCGGCCCGCCGTAAGGCGTTGGCTCGTGAACTGGAATGGGCGAAGTCGGCTCCGCGCGCCCGCGTGGCCAAGAGCAAGGCGCGTCTGAGTTCCTACGAAAAATTGGCCAGTCAGGAATACGAAGAACGCGAGGACGAGCTGGTTTTGCAGATTCCGCCGGGGCCGCATCTCGGTGACGTGGTGGTGCGAGCCGAGCATGTCCGCAAGGGCTACGGCGACAATCTCCTCATGGAAGACCTGAACTTCGATCTGCCGCGCGGCGGCATCGTCGGTATCATTGGTCCCAACGGCGCTGGCAAGACGACGCTGTTTCGTATGATCGTCGGCCAGGAGAAGCCGGACGATGGTTTGCTGCGCGTCGGCGAGACAGTCGTGCCGGCCCATGTCGATCAAAACCGCGATTCACTCGATGACAGCAAGACGGTCTTTGAAGAAATCACCGGCGGCGTCGATCACCTGATGCTCGGCAAGCGGCGTGTCGCCTCACGCGGCTACGTTTCGCGCTTCAATTTCAAGGGACCGGACCAACAGCGTAAAGTCGGCGAACTGTCTGGCGGTGAGCGCAATCGCGTCCACTTAGCGAAGCTATTGCGCCGCGGGGGCAACCTGTTGCTGCTCGATGAGCCGACCAACGATCTAGATGTGGACACGCTGCGTTCGTTGGAAGAAGCGTTGTTGAACTTCGGCGGCTGCGCCGTGGTCATCAGTCACGATCGCTGGTTTCTTGATCGCATCGCCACGCATATCCTCGCCTTCGAGGGTGATAGCAAAACGGTCTGGTGTGAAGGCAATTACCAGACTTACGAAGCCCAGCGCAAGCAGCGTTTGGGGCAGGAGGCCGACCAACCGCATCGCCTTCGCTACAAGAAACTCCATCAATAGTCCGTAGTCCGCAGTCCGTAGTCCGCAGCAAAAGGAGTGAGTTGCCGTGGCGAGAAGCAACTTCGAGAACCTCCAAGTCTACCAACTTGCGGAAAAACTGGCTGATGAGCTGTGGGAACTTGTCCGCGAGTGGGAGATCTTTGCGAGAGACACAATCGGCAAGCAGATGTTACGGGCAGCGGACAGCATTGGGGCCAACATCGCCGAGGGAACAGGACGAGGCAGTTATCAAGACAATCGACGGTTTGTAAGGATAGCCAGAGGCTCGCTTTATGAGACTCAACATTGGTTGAGGCGAGCCTACAGACGGAAGCTTCTAACAGCGGAGCAGATCGAGAGACTTAAGGAGATCCTCGACAACTTGTGCCCGATGTTGAACGCTTACTTAAAATCCATCGGTCCTCGTGCCGGTGAAGATCGAACCTCGGAACCGTAGCACTTCCGTATTTGCTGCGGACTACGGACTACAGACTACGGACTAATAAGATGATGGAATTGGTTGAGGTCACCAAAGTTTACAACACCGGCCGCACGCCCGTTCATGCGGTGCGCGGCGTCAGCCTAAGCATTGCCGGAGGCGAGTTCGTCTCCATCATGGGACCAAGCGGGTCCGGCAAGTCCACTTTGATGCACCTCCTTGGCGCACTCGACACGCCGACGACTGGCCGGGCGTTGTTTCAGGGCCGTGATCTACAGAGTTTATCGGATCGAGAGCGCTCCAAATTTCGGCGAACGAAGATCGGTTTCGTCTTTCAATTCTTCAACCTGCTGCCGACGTTGACGGCGGCGGAGAATGTCGCGCTACCGTTGTTCCTGGGCGCTCAGCCGCGCGGTCGAGCGCTCAAGGAGGCGATCGCTTCCTTAGAGCGCGTCGGTCTGGGACATCGCGCGGAGCATCATCCTGAAGAAATGTCCGGCGGCGAGATGCAGCGCGTCGCCATCGCCCGCGCCCTGGTGACGGAACCGGAGGCCGTGCTGTGCGATGAACCGACCGGCAATCTCGATTCGGCCAACAGTCGCGAGATTATGCTGCTGTTGCGTAGTCTGCCGGAATCGGGTCGCCGTAGCGTCGTCATGGTGACGCACGATCCGCAAGCCGCCGCCTACGGCGATCGTCTCGTGAATATCCGCGATGGCCTGCTCGCGGGCATCGACGATCTGACGCGGAACGGTCAAACGCAGACGGATGAGCGATTCGCGTCGCGGTCGTCTTCCATTGCTCGACCGCGCTAACCAGCCCGCAGCGCCAGCAAGGGACTCCCTTGCTGGCGCTGCGGGCTAGCAAGGAACTGCTCTCAATATGCTCGCGCTACACCGCAGTTTAAGCGTTGGTTATTTGCGTCTGCACCCGACGCGCGCGGTGCTGATTGTCCTCAGCATTGCTCTCGGCGTGGCGACGCTGGTGGCCACGCGCATGCTCAATCAGAGCGTCAGCAAAGAAGCGCCCGAAGCCGTCAATCCGATGGCCAAGATCGCCGACCTCGTCGTTATGAACGCCCAAACCGGCGTGCCGCGCGACTTGGCCCGCGAACTCAAACAGGCCAATATTCCCGGTTTGCGCGACGCGGAGCCGGTCGTCCTCGGCCGTATTACGCTGCCGCAACTCGACAAAAACGGCCGTTCCGTCTGGTTGTTCGGACTCGACCGCGAGTCCAAGCAACTCCGCGACGCGCAAGCCGGCGCGGACAACTCTTGGGGCATCGACATCCACTGGATCGACAACCCGGCGAACCCGCTTGTCGCCTTACGGCTGAAGTTGGAGCAACATCTGGGGCGGATCCATGTGCTGGTCGGCGACAAACTCGCCCAAGACCTCAAAGAGAAGTTGCCCGACGGCGGCAACCAATTCCAGGCACTGGCGGCCAGCAAACGGAACAACTTGACCTTGCTGGGCACCGTACACTTCAAAAACATCAGCGCCCTGGGAGACGGCAATTTCGTCGTCATGGATGTCGGCGACGCCGCCTCGTTGATTTTCCCGCAGCGACGTCAGAACGTCAGCCAGATCAATCTCTACGTGGAACCGGGAGCCAATCCGCGACAGGTGCGGCAAGCCGTGAAGGATTACGTCGGCGATCGCGCCGAAGTGCGCAACCTCGCGGCCATCTTCGAGCCGGTCCGCGACGTGACGGGCGGGCTGGAGTTGGGCTTCGACATCGGCGGCGCCATCGCGCTCGTGGTCGGTCTGTTCCTGGTGTACAACGTGCTGTCGGTCAGCGTGGCCGAGCGGCGGCACGACATCGGCATCTTGCGTTCGGTGGGAGCGACGCGCGGGCAAGTGGCCGGGCTGTTTTTGGGTGAGGCGGCCTTGTTGGGACTGGTCGGCTCGGCCGTCGGTTTACCGATGGGGTGGGGGTTGGGCTGGCTGACGCTGCGCCCACTGCTGGGTTTTCTCAGTGATGTGTTTGTGCCGATGGGGGGCGCGGCGTTGAAATTGGATTCGTCGTTGATGCTGATCGCGGCGGCGGCCGGTATCGGCACGGCGATGCTGGCAGCGCTGATTCCGGCCTTGCAAGCCGCCTCCGAGGAACCCGCCGACGCCGTCCGCCGCGTGCCGCGCAGCGGCCGGCTGCGTCATCGCGTCTTGCATGTATCGCTTGTTCTTCTCTTCATGGCGGTCGGCATCGCCAGCGTGGTCTGGCGTGAGTATCTGCCGCGCCGCGCCGGTGTCTTTGCCGGCGCTATCTTGCTGTTTGTCGGTGGACTGGTGCTGATTCCCCTGGCGACGGAACTGCTGGGCCGGCTGCTGCGGCCCTTCGTGCGTGTCTTCATGGGACTGGAAAGCCGGCTCGCCGCCGACAACCTTGTGCGTAGTCCTGGGCGTACCGGCATCGTCATCGCCGCCCTTGCCGCCACGGCCGGACTTGTCTTCGGGCTGGCCGGTTTCATCCATAGCACCAAGGAAACCATTTACACCTGGATCGATGACAAGATCGCCGCCGATCTGTTCATCACTTGTGGCGGCTCGATCGATTCGGCCAGTCTGACGCAGCCGATGGATTCCAAGCTAGGCGACAAATTGACTTCGCTGCCCGATGTGGAAGCTGCCGTCGGCGTGCGCTTCCATATCCTCGATTTCCGCGAGCGCATCATCTTCATGCTGGCGATGGATGCGGACGCTTTCCGCGAAGACAGCACCCGCTCGCTGGCCCGCAATCTCGGCAAATATCCGCGTCTGCGTGAGGGCGGCACCGCCCTTGTCTCGGAGAATTTCGCCGCCCTCTACGGCATCCATCCCGGCGATCGCATCTCGGTGCGTGGCCGTGAGGGACCGCTGTCGTTGGAGGTGATCGGTACGATGGTCGATTACACCTGGAACCGCGGCACCATCCTCGTTGATCGCACTTGGTTCAGCAAGGTATTCGGCGATGATCTCGTGGACATCTGGGATGTCTATCTGCGGCCCGGCGCGAACCCGGCCGCCGTGCGCGATGAGATTAGGGAAAAGTGGGGCCATCAAGAAGCGCTCTATGGAGCGACCCGCAAAGAAATGCACCGCAGTATCGAGGAGGGCATCGATCGCATTTATTTGCTGGGCTACGCGCAGTTTTTCATCGTCGGCCTGGTGACGCTCTTGGGCGTGGTGAGCGCTCTGTTCATCTCCGTGTTGCAGCGTCGCCGCGAGTTGGGCCTGCTCCGCGCCGTCGGCGCGTCGCGCGGTCAGGTGCTTGGGACTGTGTTGGCGGAGGCGGCCTTGATGGGAGTGTTTGGGGCGCTCATCGGTTTCCTGGTCGGCCTGTTCATCGAATGGTATACGATTCGGCTGATCTTGTTCGATGAAGCCGGCTTCGTATTTCCCATGCTGGTGTCCTGGAAACCCGTAGCGGTCGTGTTCGCTTTGTCGGTGGTGCTGGCCACGTTGGTCGGTATATGGCCGGCCTATCACGCCACGCGCCTGCGCATTGCCGAGGCGATCGCCTACGAATGACTTGCCAGCCGCAGCGCCAGCAAGGGACATTCCCTTGCTGGCGCTGCGGCTGGCAAGTCATTGATCGCGCAATGCCAATATCACGGTTTCAACTTCGCCGCGTCCGGCGTCTTCCAGATCGCCAGGCACCCTCGGCTGTACTGGACGTGATAAACGCTGCCACCCAACGGATACGCGCTGATTACGCGAAGTCCGCCATCGGCGTTCACGCCAACGCCCAGCAAAGTCTGGCTCGGTCCCATGATCGACTCGACCAGTTCTTGCAAACTCGACGGCATATCGTCCTCGCTCGCTTCCTCCGAGCCTGCGGCGGATTCGGTCTGCTCCGTCAGCACGCGATCGAGTGCGGGCACCACTTCATAATCGATGGGCGGCAACGGCGGCACGAGCAGCGTGCTGGGGCCGGACTCCGTCGTTTTCTTCTCCGGCACGATCTCGGAAATCGGCTTGCCCCCATGAGGGCAATACGGGCACGAGGGCGGCTCGCTCGCTTCGCTCGATCCCGCCGACTGTTTCGCCGGCGCATCGGCGAGAAGGTGCATTTTGTAGAGGAGCGGATCGGCCATGACGCGCTCGGGATCGAGGGCGAACGCTTGCCGCGCCAGTTCGGCCGCCTGTTCGTGCAACCCCTCGTTCATCAACAGACGACACGCTTTCATCAGCCCGTCCACTTGTTGCTCGGTGCCCGGCTCTGCCTTTGTCTCTCTCTTTTCACCTTCCTGCTCATACAAGCGGCGCAGGGCCGCCAGCAGATCGGTAATCTGATCCTGAACGTCCGCCGTCTGATTGACAACAAGCGACTTCGACAGGGGGAAAAAGTCGATGGTCCCCGGCCCACCCTGTTCGCTCCAGCTGCGCGGGTCAATGGTGGTTGTGAGAAGCCGGATGAGACAATCCTTACCCGATTCGTGCGGGTTGACGGGTTTAGCCTTACAACGATTCGGCAAGTCCTTTTGTTCGACCAGATCGGCGACTTGATAGACGCATTGCACCAGCTTACCGCAGGCATGCTCTTCCGTGGTGATTTGTACCACCTCCTCCTTGACGATGTACGTGAGATGCACGGAGTGCAGGAGCAGGTTCAAGGTTGACTTGAAGGAGAGGTTATCTAGCTTAATCGTAATAGGCGAATCCAGGCTAATGCCCTTCTCCGCCAGCGCCGGCTCATCCACGTAGATGTTGATGCCAAAAAGTTCTCGCAGATCATCGATGACCTGGCGCAGCGGCGCGTTGGTGAAGTTCACGTTCACGGGCTGCTGGAGTTTTTTTTCGATGGCACTTTGCTTGGAAGGACATTTCAACCGCCTTGCTTCGGGCTGCGCCTCGGCGGCCTCTTCCGTGGCCATCGCCGGCTTGTCGGCGCCGAAGCACACATCGAGCATGACATCGGCGGCGCGGCTCGCGCACGGACTGCCGGGACAAAGATTCTGAGCGTGGACGCAGCATTCCAACGCCTCGCCGATGTTGCCGGTCTGGGCGAGTTTCTCGGCCAACTCCAAGAGAGCCTCGGCCTTCTTCAGCCGTGCAAGATTGTCGAGTACATCGTGGCCAATCTGCGGATCAGCGAACTGGCAGGCGTGGCGATCGACATATTGCTGGCGCAGAAAGGGACAGGTGACGCCGTCCGCGGATGTCGTGGCGGGGGCGTCTTCTTGCGGCATCGACAGACGCTCGCCCTTGCGATGGTGCTTCTTGTGCTTCTTCTTGGCGGGCTTGTCCTCTTGTGGCATGGGCAGCGCTTCAAACGCCATGTATGCACAAGCTATTGGCCCTCCCACCAAACGCCCTTGGCATGGGGGCATGTCGCCGAACACATCATCCCCAGCAACTTTTTGCGGATGATCGTTCGGAGCATCGAGAGCCTTGTCGGTCGGCAGCAGCGCCAGCAACGGATTGACGCCGAATAGCATCGAACCGGCCAGAGTGCGGCGAGCCGTTGGATGCAGTTCGTACAGCGCGGGCGTCGGCACTGCGGCAGGGAGAGTATCATAGATAGACTTGGCAGGAGGCAGTTCCTCCTCAGCCGGAGCTTGCACCACGTCGAAATTGCGTTCGTTCACCGCGATGCTGCCGGTCAGTCCGGAATTGCTGTTCACGCCGACGCCGAAGATCAACGATCCCGTATTCGCTTCCGAAGGCATCGGGTCGGCTTGCGGTGCCGCCGTGATGGTCTCATTCATGGGCAGATCGGGCGGTTTGGCGACGGCGCGAGCTGGCATCTCCAGCGCACCCGTGAACACGGCAACGCCCAGGCAGGCGCACAGAAAGCGACGAGTCATGAACGAATCCCTCCGTTCCACGAGATAGGACGCCGGCCCAACCGATGACATCGGCCGGCGCGGCGCAGAGTTTCTGCTCCGGTCAAGCGAGATGGGAGTCCTTGCCAGCCCGCAGCGCAAGCAAGGGAATCCGTTACCCTTGCTTGCGCTGCGGGCTGGTAAGAATCAGGGTACTCAGAGATGCAGAACGCTCGAAGGGTGTTCGATCACCTCGACCACGGGGAGGGCCGTCGGCTGGAAGCGCAGATGGCGCACCGTCGCGGGAGGCACGTTGATGAAGATTCGTTCGCGGCGAATCTGGTAATCGCGGATGTAGCCGCGCATGACCCGACCAACACGGAACAGCCGGCGACGCTCGCGGCGATCGACGAAAGGCGTCTTGAACTGGCGGACCAAGGTGTACTCGTAGAACGTCAGCGTGCCGCCCGGCTTGAGCAGACGACTGTAGGTATCGAAGATGTCGCGCACTTCGTGAGCCGGGAAATTATTCAACGGTAGCCCGGACACGATGAAATCGTAGGTCGTTGCGCCGAGCAGATCCTGCACGGCTGCATGGATAATCTCAATTTGATCGCGGCGCAAGGCGAAAACGCGCTCTTGCCGCAATCGTCGCTCCAGCAGATCGACGAAGTGGCTATTGATCTCGACGGCGTCGAGGCGGTCGCCGGGCAGCATGCGCCGGGCGATCTCGCAAGTCACGGAGCCGGTACCGGGTCCGACTTCGAGAATCCGGCATGGCATCCGCGCTCCGCGCAACGGTCGAACCAGGGCACGGGCGAGAAAACGACTACTGGGCAAGATCGCTCCCGTAGTATGGAAATGACGACGACATTCGCGGATGAAATTGCCGCACTCAGACCAGATGTGCATCCTGGATGCCTCGCGTTTTCATTCGCCGCCCGAACGATGCCACCGTGAATAGCGACACCATTTCTCAATGAGGCGACTCATTTAGCCGGCGTTATCAGCATAGCCTTTTTCAAGCACGGAGCAACGGGAAACTCCGGCGCATCCATGAAGTTCGCTTGCCTATCCTGCCGTTCACCGCCGGATAAGCACGCTCCCCGTCCTCTCAAATGGAGTGCAAAAACACTGCCGTCGTGCATTATTTCTCGTCCGCATCTCCCATTCGCTAACGGATACCGTCACACACCGCCGACTCATTGCCGGGAGCATCTCATACCCGTCCGCCGCAGCGAATGCAAGAGGATCATCACTCCCGTTTTGGCTGAGCGGCCGGTGTGTCATTGCTCCGCTCGCCACGGCGTTTCAGCGGATACAATGACAACCATCCGTTAACCGGAGTCCTTTTATGCTCCTGTCCTCGCGTCTGTCGTTGTCGAATCTGATTGAATTGTGTCGCTCGCTGCGCCATTACCTCGGCGCGGGCCTGCCGCTCGTCGATGCCTTCCGCCATCAGGCGAACAAAGGCGCGCTCGGCGTGCGTCCCGTGGCCGGCCGCATCGTCGCGGCGCTGGGGCACGGCGTCAGTCTGGAAGACGCGCTTCAGCGAGAAGAAGCCTTCTTCCCGTCCCTGTTCTTATCGCTGGCACGCGTGGGCGAAGAGAGCGGCATGCTGGCCGAAGTCTTCGCCGAGTTGGAAAAGTATTATGTTCGCCAACGGATGCTCTGGCGGCAGTTTGTCGCGCGCGGCACCTGGCCGCTCATTCAGTTTGTGTTGGCCATCTTCGTGCTGGCCGGGCTGATTTTCATCATGGGCATGCTGACTCCACCGGGCGGGCCTGGATCGAAACCGCTCGATCCGCTCGGTCTGGGTCTGGCCGGCCCTTCCGGCGCTATGATCTTTCTCGGCATCGTTGCCGGCGTATTGTGCGTTCTGGGCGGCATCTACTGGTTGATGACGCGCCAACTGCGCGACAACGCCGCCCTGGATCGATTCCTGCTCGGTCTGCCGGCCATCGGCCCCTGTTTGCGTGCGCTGGCGCTGGCACGCTTCTGCATGGCGCTGCGTCTGACGACCGAGACGGGCATGTCGATCACGAAGGCGATGCGTCTGAGTCTGCAAGCAACCGGCAACCGGGCATTCACGGCGCGGAGTGACGACATCGAAGCGAAACTGCGGCGCGGCGAGGATTTGACGCTGGCGCTGGCGGATAACGGACTATTTCCGGAGGATTTTCAGCACATGATCGTCGTCGCCGAGGAGTCGGGCACGCTGGATCAAGTGCTTACTCATCAGGCCGCGCATTACCACGAGGAATCGGGCCGGCGTCTGGCGGCGCTGACGAGTTTGGCCGGCTACGGCGTTTGGCTGTTCGTCGCCTTGATTATCATTATGGCGATTTTCCGGATCGCCAATTGGTACATTGGCTTACTGGGTTGACCGAGGAGATACACGCATGCTTGGTGCGATCGCCGGCGACATCATTGGTTCCGTATACGAAGGCCGGCCTATCAAGACGCCCTATTTTTACCCGTTATTCGATCCGCTCTCGCGGCCGACCGATGACACGGTGCTGACGGTCGCGCTGGCGGATAGCATCCTGTCCGGAACCGACTACATTGACCGACTGCGTGAGTACTTCCTAACCTATCCGCACGCCGGCTACGGCGGCAACTTCATGCGCTGGGCTATGTCGCGTAGTCGCAAAGGGTACAACAGTTGGGGCAACGGCTCGGCCATGCGCGTTAGTCCGATTGGCTTGGCCTACGATTCGCTCGATGAAGTGCTGGAGAAGGCCAAGGGCAGTGCGGAGGTAACGCACAATCATCCCGAGGGCGTCAAGGGCGCGCAAGCTACGGCAGCCGCTGTTTTCCTCGCGCGTCAGAAGACGAGCAAGGAGGACATCCGCCGATATATCCAGGAGACTTTTCAATACGATCTGGATCGCACACTCGACGAGATTCGGCCAAACTATCGATTTGATGTGTCGTGTCAGGGTTCGGTGCCGGAGTCGATCCTGGCCTTCCTGGAATCAAGCGATTACGAGGATGCCGTGCGCAAGGCCGTCTCGCTTGGCGGCGACAGCGATACGATGGCCTGTATTGCCGGCGGTATCGCCGCCGCCTATTACGGCGGCGTGCCCGATGAGATCAAGGCGGAAGCCTGGATGCGTCTCGATAAACGCATGCAAGGCGTGGTGCGCGAGTTCACGAATCGCTATCACTGAGTTCGGCCGCGTCTGGGCAGACTCGACGGTCAGCCAAGACCTAAGTAAACTCCAGCGACACAGCCTGGTGAACGCGGTACACTGAGGGAGAGGAAAGCAATGATAGCGCGGACAATGCCAGAGAAACCACCGAGGCGTTGTTGTTCGTTTTCCTGTAACGATTCCAGATCAAGGGGCCGCAATGAACCCTTTTAAGCCGCCGCGCAACTTTGAATCCGTGGTGCGTGAACTGGCCGCTGGCCTGGAGGATGGGACCATCGTCTTGAACGAAGGAGGCGAGAGCATGTCCCTCATGAACTTTGATCAGGTGTGGGAAGCGGTCAAGACATTGCCCTCCGACCAACAGCGCCGACTGCGGAGGTTGCTCAATGCGCTGCGGTTCAAGCGTCAGCCCCTGACGCCGGAAGACGAATTGCAATTGCTCTTGCTCAAAGACGGCGTGATTGACGGCATTCCTCGTCCGCCCACCGATGCCGAAAACAAGGCGTATGAGGAATATAAACCCGTGCCGATCGAGGGCAAGCCACTGTCGGAGACCATCATTGAGGAGCGCCGGTAAGTGCCGCTGTACTATTTCGACACGAGCGGTCTCGTCAAACGATACGTTGCTGAAATCGGCACGGCCTGGGTCACGGGCATCGCGGCCCCGGCAGCGGGGAATCTCCTTTATGTGGCGCGGCTGACGGGAGTAGAAGTCGTGTCGGCGATTGCTCGCCGCGCACGTAGCGGTTCTCTATCGGCTGCTCATGCGGCGGCGGCGCTGGTCCGTTTCCACGCCGATTTCAAGAGCCGCTTTCATATTACCGGTATCACGGTGGCTCTCGTGAAGCAGGCTATGAGGTTGGCCGAGGCCCATCTGCTTCGGGGTTACGATGCTGTCCAATTGGCCGCAGCACTGCAGGTCCACAAACGCTGTCGCATCGTGGGCCAATCCCTCACGCTCGTTTCCGCTGACGCGGACCTAAATGCGGCGGCGGTGGCCGAGGGGTTGATGGTCGAAGATCCCAACACCCATCCTTGAGGGAAGCACGAAGGAAGGCCCTCGCGAGTTCGTTCACGAATCGCTATCACTGAGTTCAACCGCTCCCGGAATCGCCCCTCTATCGCTGCCGGACGCCGGCGGTTTGGGAGGCAGGCCGGGATGACGCCAGCCCGGTTCGACCACGGCGATGTCGCACAAACCTAGTGCCGTCTCGCCCATCAATCGCACGAGCATTTTCATCAAACGCGGCGGCACGCCGGGGATATTCGCCAGCCCGAAATTCGCTTCCTCGACGATCCGCACATCCGGCGGCAGCAGTTGATGCAATCCCTTTAACGAATGGCGATGCGTACACAGAATGACCGTTCGCGGCTGCACGCGAACCAGCATCCGCAATTCGTCGATGCTCTTGCTGCGGTAACTGTGCAGATCATCGCGGCCCAAGTAGAAGGCTACCGAATCGCAATTGCGCGGATAACAGACAACTGTGGTGGCTTTATCGGAGCAGAGCCGGCTGACCGCTTCCGGTCGGCCCACGGGCGAACGATAGGCGGCGTACCACGGACAGGCAAGGTGATGTCCGATGGCCAACAGGAGGAACGCGCCGGTCGCCAGGTTTCGCGGCAGACGCGAAGCCTGCCAACGGCTATTCACCAAGAAATAACCCAGGGCGAGCGCTAGCGGCGGGAAGGCCGGCATGATGTATGTCGGCAGTTTACACTGCGACAGCGTGAAGAAAAAGACACACCACAGGCCGCCCAGCAGCATGAAACTCAGTTCCACCGTGCGCCGACTGGCGCGCGCGGGATCGCTGGCGAGCAGGAAACGCACGAAGGGCACCAGCAGCAGCGTAGCCGGCAGCAGACCGCCCAGAAGGACCGGACCATAGAACCAGATGCCGTGTTCGTGGGCGAACGGAGCCAGGAAACGACGGACGTTGTGATCCCAGAAAAATTCCCGCGCGAACGCCGGCACACGCAGCGACATGGCCACGTACCAGGGCAGCGTCACGACCACAACGACCAGCGCGAATACCAGCGCGCCGGCTCGACCAATTCGGCAGGTGGAACCCGTCAGCCAGCGCTGCAACCACAGCGGCGGCAACAGCAAGACGAGAGCCACCGGCCCTTTCGTGAGTACGCCCAGACCGCAGGCCAACGACGCCAGCAGCCACCAGCCCCAGCGCAGCCGTTGGCCGCGCACCGACTCGAACGCGGCGAGCAAGGCCAACGTCGTCCACAGAGTCAGCAAGCTATCCAGCAGCAGGAGCCGGCCCATACTCAAAAAACCGGGGGCCAGACTTAATCCCAGAGCACCCCAGAACGCCGCGCGTTCACCAAGACTGCGCCGGCCGAGAAAATAGACCAGCAAGATGCAGCCATGCACGGCCAACGCCGGTATCAAACGCGCCGCCCACACCTTGACGCCGAACACGGCGTAACTGGCTTCAATCAGCCAGTACAGCAGCGGCGGTTTATCGAGATACGGTTCGCTTTGAAGATATGGCACCACCCACTCGCCGCGCTGGAACATCTCGCGGGGAATCTCGGCGTAACGGCTTTCGTCCGGCTCGAAGAGATGAAACGACAGGCATGGGTATAGCAGCGCCGCCGGCACAAGCAGAAGGATCACCAGCGACGAGAGACGGCGCGGTTCCGCCTCGCGGCAAGAGCCGCCCGGAAACAGCACACGCGACCACAGGTATGGTAACCAGGCCGGTAACGAGCGGGGCAGGTCCGTCAACGAAGATCGGGGCGTAGAAGAAGGGATTGAGACTGTCTGCTCGTCCATGACCGCGCTCTCCGCCGGGATGAATCCATCCAACCCGGCGAAATCATGCCAGAGTCTCGCCGAAGCGTCAATGGCCGTCGGTCGCGGAGACAAAAACCGCCGCCGTACTTCAACACGGAACTTGGCGGCGGTTCCGGAGAGCGTAAGCGCGATCCGCGTCCATCAATCGTCGTCGCGACGGCGACGCTTGCGGCGCGGAGCGTCCGAAGCACTGCTCTTCATCGTGTAGATCATCAGGAAGGTGCCGCCGGCCAAGACGCCGATGCCGACAACAATGATGCCGATAATCAGGGCGATCATTTTCCCCTTGCCCGACGAACTACTCGAACTGTCGCTGGGAGTGCCGTTCGCGGTGCTGGGAGGGGAACTGATTTTGGTAAGATCGTTCGGATTAGGCATCGGGTTCGGCTGGGGAGGATTGTTCATTCCCGGATTGAAGGGTGGCGGATTCATAGCCGGTGGGGCCGGATTATTGGGTGGAGTGAATCCTGGCATACCAGGCGGGTTGGCACCGGGATTCATGGGAGGATTCGGACGGCCTGGGCCTCCCATCATCCCTCCACCGCTGCCATTGCCCATACCATTGATGAAGTGGACGCCGCAGCCGGGGCAATTAGCCGGAGGAATGGCGCCCGGTCCCGTGCGGCCGCATTTCGGACAGCGCCAGCTCAAACCGATACCGCCGCCGCCCATGCCGCCGTTAAACCCACCGCCATTGATGCCGCCACCATTGATACCGCCGTTAAAGCCGCCGCCGTTGATGCCGCGACCATTGATGCCGCCGTTGAATCCGATTGGAGGATTCATGCCGGGAGGGCGTGGAGGATTGAACGGCGGTCGAGGCGGCCGAAATTGTCCCTGAGCGGCACTCCAAGCAAAAACCGCGAGGAACAACGCCGCGATGCTGAGCAAGCCGAATTTTACGCGGAGTCCGGGCGTCATGATACCACCTCAATGAGGAAGAAATACGAGTCGTGAGGTAGAAAGATCATAAACCCCATCTGGCTATTTCGTCAATGATCGTTGGAAAGAAAATTTGGAGTTTCCCCAGTGGGCGCGGCTATCACCCGTGGAAGCTGGCTTGGGGTGTCTATGATAAGGTGTATGAACCGCACTCATCGCACTGATGCCGCCCTCGAATTAACCGGCGACAACCTCGCTCTTGCCGACGCTGCTCGCATTCTGAATGGACAGGTCGAACAACTCCATCTGGCGTCCACCGCCCGTCGCCGAGTCGAGCAAGCGCGTCGTTGCCTACACGATCTGTTAGCCCAAGGAGCCACGCTGTACGGCGTCAACACCGGCTTCGGCAAATTGGCCAGCCAACGCATCGAACCGCATGAAGTGCTGGCCTTGCAGGAAAATCTTCTGCGCAGTCACGCCGTCGGCATGGGGACGCTGCTCCCTATCGGCGTTAGCCGGCTTGCCCTCGCCCTGCGCATTCAAGCGCTGGCCAAGGGACATTCCGGCGTGACGATGGAGTTAATCGAACAACTTATCGAGATGTATAACCGTGGTGTGGTGCCGGCCATTCCCGAACAAGGCAGCGTCGGCGCATCGGGCGATCTCGCTCCGCTGGCTCATCTCGCCCTCGTGGTCATGGGCGAGGGACACGCCTTCATCGTCCGGCCCTCTTCGCGCAATGAGGGACGAAAGCCGATGAGCGGCCGCGCCGCCCTGCGCCGCGTGCATCTGAAACCGTATCGACTGCAAGCCAAGGAAGGACTATCGCTCATCAACGGCACGCAGATCAGCACCGCCATCCTCGCCGATGCTCTGGTGCGTGCCCATCATCTCGCACGCATCGCCGACATCGCCGGCGCGATGACCGTGGAAGCGACGAAAAGCTCGCAACGGCCGTTCGATCCGCGCATCCAGGCAATTCGTCCTCACCCCGGACAGGCCGCCTGCGCCGCCAATCTGCGTCGCCTGCTGACCGAGAGCGCCATCAATGAATCGCACGCGCACTGTAGTAAGGTGCAGGATGCGTACAGTATGCGCTGCATGCCGCAGGTTCACGGCTGTTTGCGCGACGCTCTTAGTCACCTCACGACCATCATCGAACGCGAGATGAACGCGGCGACCGATAATCCGCTGGTCTTTCCCGACACCGGCGAGGTAATCTCCGGCGGCAATTTCCACGCTCAGCCGATCGCCCTGGCCGCCGATCTGCTGTGCGCGGCCATCACCGATCTCGGCAGTATCAGCGAGCGGCGCGTCGAGAACTTGGTCAATCCCGACCTGAGCGGACTGCCCGGTTTTCTGACGCCGCATGCCGGACTCAATTCCGGCATGATGCTCGTGCAGGTGTTGGCGGCGGCGCTCGTCTCGGAGAACAAATCGCTATCCTTCCCGGCTAGCGTCGATTCGATTCCAACTTCGGCCAACCGCGAAGATCACGTATCAATGAGTACCGCCGCCGCTCGCAAGTGCCGGCAAGCCGTCACCAACATCGGCCGCGTCCTGGCCTGTGAATTGCTATGCGGCTCTCAGGGATTGGAGTTTCATTCGGGTTTGCGTCCAGGCCGTGGTGTCGAGGCGGCGTATCGCCATGTGCGCGAACACGTCCGGCCACTGGGACGCGATCGCACCCTGCACCGCGACCTTGAAGCGGTCGAACGCTTGATACGTTCCGGCAGTTTGTTAATGGCCGTGGAGGGCGTTTGCGGTAAACTGGAGTGAGCGCTGCCGTGTTTTGGTTGTCTGCCTTCGGAGGACTGCTCATGTCGCGTCTGCTCGATCCTCCTCTGCCGCCCACGCCACCCCTGCAAGAAATCCCCTTCTACGGTTGGCGTTACTTGCGTCGCCGCGACGCCGATGGCCGGGAAACGCTGGAGGAAGTTCCGCTCACCTTGGAGGACGTTCTGTATCCCCAAGAAGGAGATGAGATCCCCATGCGCCCGCAGCATCAGATCGAGTGCGCTTACCTGGCCAATGTCCTGCGGGCGCGCTATGCCGACGATCCTTCCGTTGCGGTGCTGTCGGATTGTCTGATCGATTGGGGCGTCGCCGAGCAACGCAACCATCAGCCCGATGTCAGCGTCTTCCGAGATGTGCAGACACCGCCCGATCCGCGACAGGGCACGTTTCACCTGGCGACTTCGGGCGGCCGTGTGGTGCTGGTGATCGAAGTGGTTTCGCCGGACAGTCGGGATAACGATGTGGTTCGCAAGCCGGAGGACTATCATCGTCTGGATATTCCCCTGTACGTGCTGATCGATCAACAACGGGAGCGCGGACCGCGGCAATTGCACGGTTATCGCTGGACGCCGGCCGGTTATGAGGAATTGCCGTTGGACGCCGGCGGCCGCTTGTTCGTGGAGCCGGTAGGTTTGCTGCTGGCTCTGGAGGACGGTTGGATTGCCTGTTATGATGCACAATCGGAGGTGCGGATCGGTGATTACCAAGAAATCACCGAAGCACTTCAGGAGGAAAAGGCTGCGCGGCTGGTGGCCGAGGAACAATTGCGACTTGAAGCGGCCACGCGCCTGGAGGCTCAGCGACGTGCTGACGCGGAGCAAGCCCGCGCGGATGCAAACGAGCGACGCGCGGACGCGGAACACGCTCGTGCCGAGGCAAACGAGCAACGGCTTCGCGAGTTAGAAGCGGAATTGCGTCGTCTCCGTGGCGAGACCTGAACGATGCCGCAGGGATACGTTCCGGCAATTTGCGGATGGCAGCGGAGGCTGTTTGCGATAAACTGGAGCAAGTGGCCGGATTAGGCGATGCCATGCGCAAGGCGTCATTGACAGCAACCGGCATCCCGCTAAGATGACCTTTCCCCGAGAAAGGCTTCTCGGGGAATCCAATTCTTGCTGGGAAAGGATTCCCCTCCATGATACAGTTAGGATTAAGCCCCGTGTCTGGCTTCGATCCTTCTCGGGACGTTCGCATCCTTCGCGAACCGTCGGTCTATCTGGTCGGTCGCCAGACGGTCGCACCCGAAGAACTCGATCGCTTCCTCACCGATCATGGAGTAAGCTGGCAGACGGATACCGAGGTCGCCGGGGAACACCTGGCCGAAGTAGCGGGACGTGTTTGTTACATGAGCTTCGCCAAGCCGCGTCCCGGCGGCAACCAGACCTACCTACACCATATTCTGGAGGTGGGCCACGGCTCGGTTCTCGAACATGCCGCCTGGAACTTCGTGTTTACCGGGATTAGTCGTTCGCTGACTCACGAACTGATCCGGCACAGAGCAGGATGGGCCTATTCCCAACTGAGCCAGCGTTACGTGGATGAGTCCATCGCCGAGTACGTTGAACCGGACGCGATCGCCGGCAATCCCGAACTGCATGCCCTCTGGCTCGATGCGGTCGCTCACGCACACCAAACTTATATGAAATTGGTCGAAAAGTTGGCCGAGCATTACAAGGATGAGCCGGACAAAACGCTGCGGCGCAAGCTGGCACGTCAGGCAGCGCGGAGCGTGTTGCCCAACGCCACGGAGACAAAAATCTTCGTCACCGCCAACGCCCGTGCCTTACGGCACTTCATCGAGATGCGCGGTAGCCGTCATGCCGAGGTTGAGATAAGAAAGTTGGCGGTCAAGGTGCTTCAGATCATGCAAACGGAAGCACCGAATCTGTTCCGCGATTACCAACTCGTGCCCCTGCCCGATGGCACCTTCGAGGCGGCCACGCCTCATCGTAAGGTCTGACAACCCAATGCAGAATGCAGAATGCAGAATGCAGAATTAAAAAAGGTCTGTCTTTAATTCTGCATTCTGCATTCTGCATTCTGCATTGAAGAGAGAATCCCATGGTCCGCGACGAGCAATCCATTCAAGGCGTCCTCGAACTACATCCCAAAGGTTTCGGTTTTCTGCGCAACGCCGCCCGCAATTACGTGGCGCAGCAGGCCGATCCTTATGTGCCCGCGCCGCTGATTCAACGGCTTGGCCTGCGCGAGGGGGTGATGCTGGGTGGCCCATTGGAGATTGTGCGCGGCAATGGCGCGCCACGCGGCAAGCAGCCGACTGGGCCGCGGCTGGCGCGCATCGAGCAAATTGAAGGCAAACCGCCGGAGCAGTTTCGCCGCCGTAACTTCGACGATCTCACGCCCATCGACCCGCATGAGATGATCCGGCTGGAAACCGACGCGGAGCCGTTGACCACGCGCGTCATGGATCTGCTGACACCGATCGGCAAAGGACAGCGCGGCCTGATCGTCGCACCGCCGCGAACCGGCAAGACCATTCTGTTGCAGCACATCGCCCAGGCTGTCGCACGCAATCATCCTGAGATGCACCTTATCATGCTGCTCGTCGATGAACGGCCGGAGGAAGTGACCGACATGCGCCGCACGATTCGCGGCGAAGTCATCGCCAGCAGTTCCGACCGCGATTCGCAAAGTCACGTTCGTTGCGCCGAACTGGTGGTCGAGCGCGGCAAGCGGCTCGCCGAACAGGGCAAGCAAGCATTTGTGTTGCTTGATAGCCTGACGCGACTGGCGCGGGCGTACAACAAGAATGTCAACAACAGCGGTCGAACCATGTCCGGCGGCGTGGACATCCGCGCCATGGAAGTGCCCAAGCGTCTGTTCGGTTCCGCGCGTGTCTTTGAAGAGGGCGGTTCGCTGACCGTCATGGGTACGGCTCTCATCGACACGGGTAGCCGAATGGACGAGGTGATTTTTCAGGAGTTCAAGGGCACCGGCAACATGGAGTTGGTACTCGATCGTCGCCTGGCCGACCGCCGCGTCTATCCGGCCATTGACATCAGCCAATCCGGTACGCGCAAGGAAGAACGCCTGCTGTCGCCGGAGGTATTGCAGCGCGTGACGCTCTTGCGCCGCACACTGGTGCAGATGAAGCCCATTGAGGCGATGGAAATGTTGGTCAAGAAGCTTGGGCAGTATCCTTCCAATGCGGACTTCCTCGATCGCATCGCCGTGCCGGCTCGCTGATTGAACACTCCTCCGCGTAGCCTCTCTCACTAGAATGCCTTTCGTACTTCGCCGCTTGCGGCTTAGCATCCCCAGCGTGCTAGGCCGCAAGCGGCGAAGAACGAAAATAGATGTCTCCTTAGCCGAGAGGAAAAGTAGCGAATCATGGAAAAAACTTTGATCCTTCTCAAGCCTGACTGCGTGCAGCGCCGTCTTGTCGCGAGTGTATTACAGCGTTTCGAGCAAAAAGGGCTGCGTCTGGCGGGGCTGAAGTTGGTGCAAGTAAGTCGAAGCCTGGCGGAACAGCATTATGCAGTCCACAAAAGCAGGCCGTTTTTCGAGTCGTTGCTGAAGTTCATCACGTCGGGTCCGACGGTCGCCCTGGTGCTGGAGGGACCGCAAGCGGTGGCCGTCGCTCGCAACCTGATCGGCGCGACGGACGGAACCAAGGCAGCGCCCGGCACGATCCGCGGCGATTTCGCTCTGAGTGTGCAAAATAATCTCATCCACGGCAGCGATAGCGTGGAGAACGCCGCCACCGAAGTGGCGCTATGGTTCAAGCCGGAAGAATTGGTCAACTTTCAACCCGTTGATTCCCCCTGGGTTGTAGGCGGATAAAAACTTTTCACCACGGAAAGCACGGAAAACACGGAAAAAATACAAAAAGAGGAGACGGTCAGGAATGACAGATCAGGGTCGGGAACGGATTCGATCCTCTCGAATTTATCATTTTGCCTTTTGTATTTTTTCCGTGTTTTCCGTGCTTTCCGTGGTGAAAGTATTTCTTGAGAGGTATCGATGACGCCGAGCGAACCACGTAATCCGTTGTATCTCCTCCTGCTTCTGGCCAGTCTGCTGTTCGTGGTCACGGCTCTGGCTTACGCCGTGGTGCCCGTCCTCGAACAGAAGGCCACCGACGCCGGCCAACCGCCGCCGCCCTCGGAGTTTCGCGCCGCGCTGCGCAAAGATGGCTGGCGTTGGCTGCTCTACGAAGTCGGTGCCGTCATCGTCCTCAGCGTGGCCAGCATGGCCGTCGATCGCCTGCGGACCTTGCAAAAACAGCGCGCTGAGGTGACAATCCCTCCAACGAAAGAGGAGAAACTATCCCCCTAACCCAAATGCAGAAGTCAGAATGCAAAATGCAGAATGAAAACCAAAAAATATCTTTCATTCTGCATTCTGCATTCTGACTTCTGCATTGCTTTTGGTGTGCCATGCCGAATCTCGCACAACGCGCCGCCGAACTACGCCGTCTCCTCGACCACCACAATCACCGCTACTATGTCGAAGATAAGCCCGAAATCTCCGACAAGGAATTCGATTGTCTCCTCAAAGAACTCGAAGACCTTGAGGCGGCCCATCCCGAACTCGTGACGCCCGATAGCCCGACCAAGCGCGTCGGCGGTCAACCGATCGACGGCTTTAAAAGCGTCACGCATCGCGTACCGATGCTGTCCATCGGCAAGGCATTCAGCGCCGATGAGCTGCGCGCCTTTGATGGCCGTGTCCGCAAAGCGCTGGGCAAGGAACCAATCAAGTACGTGGTCGAGCTGAAAATCGATGGCGTGGCCATGTCGCTGACGTACACGGATGGCTTGCTGACGCTGGGCGCGACGCGCGGCAGCGGCAAGGCGGGCGATGACATCACGGAGAACCTGAAGACGGTTCGCGGCGTTCCTCTCCGGCTGCACACGGACAAACCGCCCGTGCATTTTGAAGCGCGCGGCGAAGTGTACATGTCCAAGGCCGACTTCGCGCGTCTCAATGAAGAAGTCGCCGCACGTGGTGAGGATCGCTACGCCAACCCGCGCAACCTGGCCTCCGGTTCGCTCAAGCAACTCGATTCGCGTCTCGTCGCCAAGCGCAAATTGCGGCTCTTCTCGTACTCCGTTGGGTCTGTCGAAGGCATCACCATTAAGTCGCATCTCGACGCGCTCGATTTGCTGCGGCAATACGGGTTCCCGGTCAATACCGAAGCCAAGGCGTTCGACACGATGGAGGAGGCCATCGCCTATTGCGAGAGCTGGTCCGAAAAGCGGTTCGATCTGCCCTATGAGACGGACGGCATGGTCATCAAGGTGAACGATTTCGACCAGCAGCGCCGGCTGGGCGCGACGAACAAGGAGCCGCGCTGGGCGGTGGCGTACAAGTTCGAGACAGAGCAAGCGATAACGAAGATCCGCGAAATACAAATTGATGTCGGCAAATACGGCGAGCTGACGCCGGTAGCCGTCTTCGATCCGCCGGTGCAACTGTGTGGCACGACGGTATCGCGGGCCACGCTGCACAACGCGGCCTGCGTCGAGGAAAAGGACATTCGTATTGGTGACAGCGTCGTCGTCGTCAAACGCGGCGAGATTATTCCGCACGTGGAACAGGCACTGCACGAAGCGCGCACGGGCGGTGAGAAAGTCTTCAAGTTCCCGTCGAAATGTCCGGTATGCGGTGCGGCCGCCGCGCGGGAAAAGGATGCGCCGACGCCGCGCTGCACGGCGAGCGAAATCTGTCCCGCGCAGTTGCAGGGCCGTATCGAGTCGTTCGCCAAGCGCGAACGCATGGACATTGAAGGCGTCGGCGAAATACTCGCCAAGCAGCTCGTCACCAGCGGCCTGGTGAAGTCCGTGGCGGATCTGTATCGACTAAAAAAGGAACAACTTCTCGGTCTGGAGCGCATGGGCGCTCTCTCGGCGCAGAACCTGCTCGACGCCATCAGCGGTAGTAAGAATCGTGGCCTGGCGCGCTTGATCGCCGGAATGAGCATCTACGGCGTCGGTGAAGCGATGGGGCCGTTGCTGGTCCAAGAATTTCCGAGCATCGACGCCTTGCTCGCCGCCTCGAAAGAACAACTCGCAAGCGTCAAGGGTTTTGGCCCCAAGCGTGCCGAGAGCATTTACAACTTCTTCCATAGCCCCGCCGGCGAAAAGCTCGTGCAAGACTTCCGCGATGCCGGTGTGAAACTGACGGAGGAAGTGCGTGCCAAAGTCACCACCGGGCCGCTGGCGGGCAAAACGGTGGTCGTCACCGGAACGCTGCAAAACTACGGTCGCAAGGAAATCGAGGATGTCATCAAGCTGCACGGCGGCAAAGCGACGAGCAGCGTATCGAAGAACACGGATTATGTCGTGGTCGGCGACAGTCCTGGCAGCAAAGCCGACAAGGCGCGGCAACTCGGCGTCGCGGTGCTGACGGAAGATGAATTCGAGAAACTGATCGGTGTGAAATAAAGATTTCACCGCAGGGACCGCAGAGTCGGGAATTGGGCCACGAGAGGATCGCCCTGTTCGTGGGTGGCAACGGTAGCCCGATCCATGCAACTCGGCAACGGCTCAGTGGGCGCTGAAGCAGCAAACTCGGCAAGGCGGAGGGCATCGAGTACGGGTTGAATGACCTGAAAGGAGCGCTGCACGGCTCGATTGTACTCATCATGAAGCGGTCACAGTACTCTCAGTGACAGAGAAAATCGAAGGAGGAGGGGTTATCGTGTATAAGAACCTGAGTTTGACTTCTGCTGTAAAATACGAGAAAGGCCCGCGTCTGGGCGATGTCGCTCAGACAAGAAGAGCCTTGATCAACTTGAGGAATCCCCTATGACGAGCAACGAACCGACCTCTTCAGTGGAGCCGCCAGAAGCGCTGAACGCCATTCACGACGTGCCGATGGAAAAAAGGGGGGAAGGACTGATGGCGACAGAACAAAGAACTGTGTACCCCGAAACCGATCAGCATCCTTACAAGATGCAATACGATGTTAAACCTTGGGCTATGCTTATCATCGCCTGCACCTTCGTCTTCTTGATTTGGGTTTTGTCATGGGTATTGGGCGTTGTCTTTATACCTAATTGGTCAGACCGAGGATTGTTCGGGAGCATGTTTGGTGCAGTTAATACTTTATTTTCTGGACTCGCCTTCGCCGCCTTGATAGTGAACCTTATCCTACAGCGAAAGGAACTCGCCATCCAGGTCCAGAATCTGATTCGTACATCTGATGAGATGAAAGCGTCGAACAAGGCGCAGCGTATATCGGCCACTGCAGTGCAAAAGCAAGTTGTGCTACAGAACCAATCATCGCGGCTACAGGCAATGACTGCGTTGCTAGAGGAATACAAATCTTTGCAAGAGATTTTTGAAGGTAAAGACATTGAGGAGATGGAATACGCAGAAACCGGTCGTACGTTCTATCAGAGTCGTGAACGCTTGAGACAATCAATAGAGAAGATGCTTGAAGGCTTGGCGGACCAGGCAGTAGACGATCAGGATCAGGAAGCGGATGATGTAGACGCCGAGGAGAAAACCTAAGTTTCTGATCGGTTCGGCACAGGGAGCATCGCATCATGGACAAGGCAATCGGGACTGTCACGACGATTTGTCGCCCTACCGGGTCAGCGTTTCTTCAAGGATGCGTTCCACAAGGACGCTTCGTCGCGTGCCGGGAGAACGTAGTGGCTGGGCGAGAAGGTCATAGCTGGGCTACACCTACCACAAGCACGGAGCAAATCGCCGAAACGGGGAATCGTCGCGGCAGGAGAGGACACCTTGTAGGCGACCGAAATCGGAGGCGCGTCTCTGGTCCTCAATGCCGTGCCAGCCCGCTGGACTGAACCCCGAATGACGTGGGTCAGGGGACGATGTAACAAGCCGGCAATGCTCTTTGGAGTATGGCGCGTCCTGCACCTGTGATTCCACGGCAGCCTCGCAGGTCCAGCTTTTGCAATCCGGTGAGCCTCTGAAGGTCGGCCAGTCCCGCATCTGAGATCCAAGGGCAGTCTCTCAGGTACAGTTGTTGCAAGTTTGTGAGTTCCCGTAAGTGGCCCAGTCCCGAATCCGTGATCCACTGACTTCCCAAGTCCAGTGTTTGCAGGCTGGTGAGCCCCTGCAGGTGAGCCACCCCTGCATCGGTGATCGGCTTGCATCCTGAGGTGCGGGACCACACAAAACCCGCCGTATCTGGGTGGTGGGCCAACCCTGAATCAATGATGTGCTTGCAGCCCACCAAGTAGAGTGTTTGCAGGCTGGTGAGTCCCCGTAGGTGAGCCAATCCTGCATCTGTGATCTGCTTGCAGAAGGATAGGTCCAGTGTTCGCAACCCTGTGAGTCCGCGCAGATAAGCCAGACCTGCATCCGTGATCTGCTCACATACTCCCAAGTCCAGTGTTTGGAGGACGGTGATTTCCCGCAGGTAGGACAGACCTGCAAGCGCTGCATCCGTAACCGATCTAATCACGCTTAGAGAGTAAACTTGACCCGGTGTGATCTGAACTGTTGCGGGTGTGTCAGAGATTTTAGTCCTATCCGCTTCGATTGCGTCAGCGGCACGGACATACCATTCTCCTGGTATCGTTATTTCGATGGTGACTGGTTTTGCAGTGGGTGCGCGCAGCGCATTGCCGAAAGCGGCTACGGCTTGCGTGCGGCGATCGGGGTTCTGATGCAATGCCTCGATCAGTATCTGCCGCAACTCATCGGGAGCTTGCTCCGGCTCAAACAAGTGTGGTTCCCGAAAAGCCGGTTGGTCGTAGACGAGGGCATAATACAGCGAAGCCGCCAGCGAGTAGACATCGCTGCGAGCATCAGCCGTCCTACCGCGCAGTTGTTCGGGGGCGGCGAACATCGCCGTATAACCAGCCGAGCGGCCCGTCTTGGTCAACCCGGAACCATCGGCTAACGCGGCCAGACCGAAATCAATCAGCACCGGCTTGCCGTTGGGCGGCCGCAGCAGAATGTTCGCCGGTTTGATGTCGCGGTGGACGATACCGCGTGCATGAGCGGCCGCCAGTCCCTCCGCCACAGCGAAGAACAGGCGACGCGCCTGCGGTAGCGTTAACGCTCCTCGCCGCTGAAGGTACTGCTCCAGCGACAAGCCGTCGATGAACTCCATCGCGAAATACCAGCAGGCAGCGTCGGCGGCGTAGCCGAAACCGTCGATCTCGACGAGGTGCGGATGTTGGCCGCTCAGTCGTGCGAGGGTCAAAATCTCTCTCTTGAAACGCTCGACAAACAGCGCATCCGCCGACAGGTTGGGGTGCATCACCTTGAGCGCCCGCACCTGATCGCCACGGCTCGCCTTGAACACTTGCCCCCAGCCACCGGAGCCGAGCATTTGCTCCAAACGCCAGCCGTCCAATACATCGCCCACTTTCACACGCCGTCGCCCCGACGCCGTCGTCGAGCGAGACTGCGACGGGGTAGCGCCTTGGCTCACCACCGTCACGCGGCGATGAAGGTCAACCAACTCCGCATCGGCTGGACACAAACGCGCGGCGCGGGCCAGCGACTTCTCAGCGGCGGGTAGGTCTTGCGCCGCCACTTGCGCAGCGGCTAGGGCGGTCGCCGTCGCCCCCGATTGCGGCTGCTCTTGCGCCAGTTCGAGAAACAGCGGCTCGGCTTCGACAACACGCCCCAGGCCGAGAGCGCGAGCGCCATCCTGAAAGGCGTGCAAGTTCTTGTGGAAGTCGGCGAGTCCCAGGCTGGCCGCACGCAGTTCCTCGACAAAATCCACCACGCCGACCACCCGACGCATTAACGGTAACAATTCCTCCAACATCCCCGCCGCGTAACCCTGCCCTTCGAGCAACTGGCGATTTTGCTCCTCCAGGCGGTCAAAACGGCGAGCCAGGTCATTGAGGCGATGCGCGGCCTGCCGGCAGCGTTCATCCGTCGCCAGGGCCGCATCAAGCATTCGCGTCGCGATGTCCGGTACCTGTTCCAGTTGGGCCAGTTGCGCCATGAGCGCGGCCAACTCGTCGTTGAGAATGTCCAGCACCTGCTCGACGCGCTGCAAGTCCGCAGGGGATGCTGTCCGCATTTTGGCGGGATCGAATTGTAGATTGTCCTTCGCGGTTTCGTGGACGCAATCGAGGACGCCGCACACCAGTTCGACGACGGCGGGACTGCCCGGCAGCATGGCACCGAGAGCGAGCTTGGCGGCGAACTTGGCCGGCGCGCCGAGTCGCTTACATAGCCCGACGGCTTTGTCTTTCAAACTCATGGACGTTGTACCCGCGCGGAGACAACTCGAAAGAATTACTCTCCAAACCAGTCTACCGTTTCTCTGCGCTCTCTGCGGTGAAATCCGTTTCTTTCTTCAACCCGCGAACTTGGCCCCGCGCTAGTGCAACGTCAATCAAGGTCTTTCCTGATCGCAG
>DATNCY010000216.1:0-2009 GCA_035553375.1 Gemmataceae bacterium | reverse complement strand
CACTCTGCCAGCACGCAGTTCCTCTCATACCTGATTCCGTCCCGGACTTACGCCTTGGCGGCGTTCTGTGCAGCCTCGAATACACCGCGTGCGGACGTCGTACCCGCTACGTGCTCCGTGCCCTCGACTCCGAGGTCCATCCATCCTGCATTCACGGCCTCAAACATTTCTTCGGCAGGTCCGGTGTGGCCCTTCGGGATGCCGAATTGCTCGAACGCTTCCGCCCACCCTGCACGCGGGACCGCAAAGGCTTTCACGTCGAGTTTCAGGACTTCACCCAATTGCTCCGCGACGTCATGCGCGGTGACCATCGAACCAAGCTCGACGACGCGCTGCCCTGACCACGCTGGCCCGGTCAAAAGAGTTGCCACCTCCGCGCCGATGTCGTTTGACGTGACCCCCTGAAATTCCTCCAGTCGAAGCTAGAGTCCGGCCCAACGAAAGGGACGGACGATGAAGCGATCACGGTTCACCGAAGAGCAGATCATCGCGGTGTTGCGGGAGCAGGAGGCCGGGATTCCGACGGCTGAGGTGTGCCGCAAGCACGGGGTCAGTTCGGCGACGTTTTACAAGTGGAAGGCCAAGTTCGGCGGTCTCGATGTATCCGACGCCAAGCGGCTGCGGTCGCTGGAGGACGAGAACGGCCGGCTGAAGCGGATGCTGGCCGATGCCATGCTCGACAATGCCGCGCTGAAGGATCTCTTGGGAAAAAAGTGGTGACGCCCGCCGCGCGACGGGAGGCGACGACGTATCTGCGTCAGACCTTCGAGATGAGCGAGCGTCGGGCCTGCCGGGTGATCGGAACCGATCGGACAAGCGTGCGCTATCGAGGCGTGCGACCGGATGACGTGGCGTTGCGCGAGCGGCTGAAAGCCCTGGCCCAGGAGCGGCGGCGGTTCGGCTACCGCCGCCTGCACGTGCTGTTGCGGCGGGAGGGCCATGCGGTCAACAGGAAGCGGGTGCAGCGGCTCTACCGCGAGGAGCGGCTGACGGTGCGCCGGCGTGGCGGCCGCAAGCGGGCGATGGGGACGAGGCGGCCGATCGAGGCGGCATTGGCTCCCAACCAGCGCTGGAGTCTCGACTTTGTCTCCGATCACCTCACCGACGGCCGGCGCTTCCGCATCCTGACGGTGGTCGACGACTGCACCCGCGAGTGCCTGGCCCTGGTCGCCGACACCTCGATCTCCGGCCGGCGGGTAGCGCGCGAACTCGACGACATCGTTCACCGGCGAGGACGACGCCCCGACACGATCGTCAGCGATAACGGCACCGAACTGACCTCGAACGCGATCCTCGGCTGGGCGGATGAGACCGGTGTCGGCTGGCATTACATCGCGCCCGGCAAGCCGCAGCAGAACGGCTTCATCGAGAGCTTCAACGGCCGGCTGCGCGACGAGCTCTTGAACGAGACGCTGTTCCGCTCGCTGCCTCATGCCCGTGCCGTGCTGGAAGCCTGGCGGAACGATTACAACAACGAGCGGCCGCATTCGAAGCTCGGATGGATGACGCCTCGGGGCTACGCCAGCGCCCTTATCGGAGAGCCCGGTCGGGACGCTGCGCTACGCTGGGGCTCCGCGCCCCGGCCTCTTGCCACCCACCAAACAGAAGGCTCAAATCAACCCCGGACTCTCGTTTCACCTGGATGAAAAACGGGGGTCACGTCACGGCGAAACCAGCTTTGCTTTTGCGGCAGCGGCAAGAAGTACAAGAACTGCCATCTCGGACGGCCATTCCATCCGCAGACAGAGGTGTCCATCGCTCACCGCAACAGGCTTACGTTGGCCTCGGCAATCGAGATATTCGGCTTTGGGGAAGGGCGCACAGGTCGCGACTTCAGCGAAAGATGGGCGAACTTCAAACAGAACATCTCTGGAGATCAAATTCGACGTTTTTACGAAAATCAGGCCGGTCTCTGGACACCAGACACCGATTGGGCCGGTATCTTGCCAATGCCAGATGGCAAGCTTCGGGGACTCTATCTCGGCGACATACGACCAGAACTTACCTTG
>DATNCY010000215.1:0-18933 GCA_035553375.1 Gemmataceae bacterium | reverse complement strand
AGTCGTGGACTTGGCGTGAGGTGATGGTATAGTGGTGGTTGCGCATGCTTCCCTCCAGGAATGAAATCGTGACAGAAGTTATTCTCTGGAGGGAACATGCGTTTGTCTTGTCTCATCAGCTGCAACTTGGATCTACTGGAGCCAGTTACTCCAGGAAACGCGGCTGCCGATCCCCCCGACGAAGACACATGGCGCGCGTGTCGATTACGAATACGAGCGCAATGGCACGGCCAGCATCTTTCTGTTCGCCGAACCGCTGTCGGGTTTCCGACAAGCGACGGCTCGGGCGCGGCGGACCAAGCAAGACTGGGCCATCGCAGTCGCCCACTTGCTGGATGGTCGCTATGCCGGCTGTGCGAAAGTGACGCTGGTGTGCGACAATCTCAACACGCACACCAAGGGAGCGTTCTACGAAGCGTTTGAACCGGAGCGTGCTCGGGCCTATGTGCAGCGGATCGAATTCTGCTACACGCCGAAGCACGGCAGTTGGCTGAATGTCGCCGAATGCGAACTGAGTTGCCTGACCAACCAGTGCCTGCGGGGGAGGCGCATCGGCGAACTGACCGAACTGCAAAGCGAAATCGCAGCCTGGTCCGATAAGACCAACGCCAAGCAACGGGGTGTCGATTGGCAGTTCCGCATCGAGAACGCTCGCATGAAACTGAAACGCCTCTACCCCAAAATCAAGACTTGAGGACGCACTAGGACCGCACTTGTAGCGCAAGCACGGGTAGATTCTTCCCTTGCTTGCGCTGCGGGCTGGCAAGGGTTTGTACGTTCATCTTTATCCTGAAAGTCCTGTGTCATGGGCGCGGCTCCGCGGACTAATGAGGATTGCTCCGCTGGAACTCCACATCCAGGGTGCCGAACACCTTCATGCGGGCCACCGTTCCTTTGGCATCCAGCGTGAAGACCACATGCGGCTCGCCCATGATCTCAAGGGGCAGGATGAACGTGTCGTAATGGTAATGCACCAGCGGCGCGGAAAAGTGGTTCCACTGCCAGGAAAGTTTCGCGTCTTTGAGCGTGATGCGAACCGTGCCGTAGGCCGGATGCTCGTAGGTGCCAGCGAAGCCCCCCAACTCGCGAGAGGGCGGGGCGTTCATGTGGCGGCGGGCTAATTTCACGCGCTCTTGCGCCTCGATCTCCCGTGCATTCTTGCGCTCCGCCTCAAAGATGACGGCGTTCCAGTCCCGAGGCGGCAATTTCAAAAGCACCGCCAGCAGAGCATTGCTGAGCGCGATATTCATGCGTGTCTCATGCAGATTGCACATCAGCACGATGCCGAGTCGCGCTTTCGGAACCAGTGTGAAATGGCAGCGAAAGCCATCGATCGCGCCGGCATGCTGCAAGATGCGATGTCCGCTATGGTCCTGAATGACCCAGCCCAGACCATAGCTCATCTGGTGGGTGTCGGGGAACATCTCGCGGTCGAGCGGGTCGAGCGGCAGCATAATCTGCGGCGTGTGCATCAACTTCAAATTGCGCGCGGAGAGCAGACGCTCGCTCTTGACGGTGCCATCAATGGTGCCGTCGCCGAGTTGAAAGCGCAGCCATTTGCTCAGGTCGCGGGCGTTGGCCTGCATCGACCCGGCCGGCTCCGCCACCGTCATCGGATAGAGTTCGGTGATCTCCGCCTTGTGATGATCGTTCAGGCGATGCGGGCTAGCGCGATCGGCGATTTTCGCGGTCGCGTTTGTCGTAAAGTAAACCGCCTTCATGTCGAGCGGATTAAGCAGCCGTTTCCGTACGAAGTCTTCCCAAGGCATACCGGATGCTTTGGCGACGGCGAAACCCGCCACGGTAAACATGGTGCTTTGATACTGAAACGTCGAGCGAAACGGCTTGTCCAGCGGCAGCCGGCCGATGCGGCGGATGATGTCTTCCTGCGTCCACGGCGAACGATACCACAGCATATCGTGCCCGCGCAGGCCGGTGCGATGTGTCACCAGATCGCGCAGCGTGACCTCACGATCGACGAACGGATCGGACAGATGGAAGTAGGGGACGTATTTCCGCGGCGGATCGTCCCAGTTCATCTTGCCTTCATCGACGAGGAGGGCCATCGCCGCCGTGGTGAACGATTTGGTGCAGGAGGCGATGGGAAAAAGCGTGTCCGGCGTAACCTTCTCTTTGCTGGCGACGGAACGAACGCCATGACCGTTGAGGTAGATCGTCTCACCATCGCGGACGATGGCCACGGCCACGCCGGGAACGTGCCAGGCTTTAAGTGCCCGCTCGACGAGCGCATCAATGGCACGGGTGTCGGGGGACTCGGCATGCGTACGGTTTCCCGAAACGAGAAACAAGATGAGCAGCACGAGGCGGATAAGATGGCGCGGATCGAGCATAGCTCACGCATCCCTGGATTCGAGAGGTTTGTCCTTCGGCCGTTCGGCCTCTTCTTGCAAGATACCACGAAGCAGTTCACTGTAGGCGTCACGCATGGGCAAATCGCGGTCCACCTTGATACGGCGGCGGCGAGTAAGGGCGATCCTCTGCTCCTTTGGATTATACCCTTCCTTATCGTACTCCTCCCAGTACAGGCCGACGCCACGCCGCTGCCAGGCTGGTAGGTCGTTGAAGTTGATGCCGTGCTGAAACAGGATCTCATTCTTGTCGCCGATTGCCTTGCCTTCGAGCGCGGCCGTTGCTTCCTTCACGCTTCGTCCGGCTTGTCGTAGCGTCCAGTAGCACCATCCATTGAGCGCGCAGCGAGAGGCGTCCGCTTGCCGCCAACGGAAATAATCGATGACCAAGGAACGACGTGTTCCAAGCCAAACCCGGCTATCGAAGTGTGCTACTTCACCGCAAGCGTGGGTGAAGATCGCACTGGCCATGCCTGCGGAGAGCGACACCAGTTTCTCTAGTTCGCGGTCGAACAGATCCCAGTCGGGTCGGAAGAGGACGGAGATTTCATCGCTCTCCGTGTACGCATAGACGCCCTGGAGTTCTTCCAACAATGTCTGAGCGGTTTGTACCATGAAGGCGTTGAAGCGTGGGTCAAAGGGTTTGTCAAAGCGTGTCTTCGTGAAGCGCGAAAACCCTCGTCCGTCCACGCGCAGGATAGTCCAGGCACCGGGTAGCAAACGAACGGAGTGGAAATACTCCAGATCGCGCATGCTCGCTTCAAAATCACGGGGCTTCATAATCCTTCCTCTCCTCGATCCACGCCGAAATATCCCATTCGGATTCATCCGTCATGCGGACGTGGAAAAGCTGGTCGAACCCCTCCGAATAAGTGGGAGGCTGAAGTTTGCTCCGCGTCCCATAAAGCGCTACGTCCGGTACACAAGCTTTGCCCGTCCGCAGGCGATTGCGTCGCTGGCAATCCTCAAGCCGCGACTGAAAATAATAGCCAACGATGCGCGCCCCGGCCGCCCGAGCCGGGGTGATCAAGGGGAGGCGGTCGGAGACGGTCGGATTCGTGTTGTCGATGACGACGGATCGCCCTTCGCGGAGAGCTTCCTCCAACAAGAGAGCCTGGCGACGCGAAGGGTTCTTGTTATTTCGGAAATTATCCTTGCTGATATGCACATGGGTGGACGCGAAGCGCGTGCGGAAGAAAGTGCTTTTACCCGAAGCTTGCAACCCCATGAAGATCACCACTTCCAGTTCGTCGCAGGGAGGTAAAGCATCAGGGGCCATACTATACGTCCTCTCGTCCTCGGCGGCCTACTGATGCTGACGATTCCACCCAATCCGCCAGGTGTCCCATTTTCGATTCTCCAGCAGATTCTCGCTATGTTTTACCCAACAGTTCCGCCAACACCTGCTCTGCTCGCATTCGCAGATCCTCGGCACGGTCTGCGCCGAGCCGCTTTTGGACCCAGGCGTAGCCCACGGATAGCCCGGAACATCGTCGCAGGTTGTGCGCGTCGGTAGCCAGTACCACCTCCGCGTAGTCTCGCAACATTACCTCGCCCGCCGACCGCGATGCCGGCCCGTGATTGCCGAGCAGAGAATCTACCGTCACCTGGAGCCAGGCGCCGGCGTCGGTCAGGGCGCGAAGTCGAGCGGGATCGTCGCGGAAGAAATTGTGTCGCTCCGGATGGGCCACGATCGGTCTCATTCCGCGCTCGCGCAGCCAGCACACCAACTCGACCGCGTCGGACGGATATTGCCGGCCGTCCCAGTTAAACTCCAACAACGTGAAATCGTGACCATCGCCGAGATGACAGTACAAGCCGGCCTCGAAATCTCGACGGTAGGCGCTCGTGTCCGTGACCTGAATCTCCGAACCGGGGAGGATCGTCAGGGGCAGCTCGGCTTGTGCCAAGGCTTCGTTGAAGCGGGCGACGTGCGGCAGGACATCGGCGCGCAGCAAGCGCAGATGACGATGACAGTGGGGCGTGGCCGTGATGTGGGTGATGCCGTCTTGCACGCAGAATCGCGCCATGGCCAGCGCCTCCTCCAAGGAGGCGGTGCCATCATCGATTCCTGGCAGAATATGGCAGTGCAGATCGAGCATAAAACCTCTACCGTGTCGGATAATAGCCGACTCGCTTCGCGAGTCGGAAACGCACTCGCGGAGCGAGTGCGCCACACTATTACTCCAATCCATACACCCGCACCGCATTATCGTGGAACAGTTTCCGTTGCTCCTCCGCGCTGCGGCCGTGGACAATCGATGCCAGCGCCTGGAACCATTGTTGGAACGTCGCCGTCTTCGTACAGACCGGCCAATCGCCGCCGAACATCACGCGATCGGGACCGAATACCTCCAGTGTGTGCTTGACGATCGGCGCCAGATCGTCGGCCGTCCAGCGCTCCGGCGTGGCCGTCACGACGATACCGGATACCTTGCCCACCACATTTTTGCGTTTGGCAACGGCGGCGATGTCCTTTTCCCACTGCGAACGATCTTTCGCCTGCACGTCGCCGTTGCCGCAATGATCGAGGATAAACCGCGTATCGGGACATTCATCGATCAACTTCGCCGCGTCCAACAGTTCGCCTGGCCGCATACACAAATCGAAACTCAAATTGCGCTCGCCGAGTAGCCGGACACCCTGAACGAACTTTTTGTCCAGACAATAGCCCGCCGGCGTGCCTGGTCCGTGCAGCACTTGCCGCACGCCCTTGATACTGGCGCTGTTCTTGAAGGCGTCTAGATATTTGGCGAAGCCGTCGGAATTGGGCCGGCCGGAGACGACGGCGGCGACCATCGGATTGTCGGCCCGACTGCACAAGTCGAGTACATGGTCGGCTTCAGCGCTCTGTTGAGTCGGATCAACGTCCACTTCCATGTAGATGGTCTTGACGATCTTCGCGGGCAGATCGCCGACCTTGCCGAGATCGGCGGTGGCCGTCAGATAATCGGACATCAGGTGATTCTTGGCGAGTTTCGGCTCGTTCTTGGTCCAGGGCAAACGAAACTTGCTCAAGTCCCACAAATGTTGATGCGTATCGATGACGGGGAACACGGTGACGGTCTCCTCGGCTTGGCTGGCAGCGAGGGCGGTGACGGCGGCGGAAGCGGCCAGGAACTGCCGGCGATTCATGGTGCAATCTCCAGAGGGCAAGGGAACTATCGGCAGACATTCTACCGCGCCGCCGGGTGGAAATCGCCTGTCGCGCGCAGGAAACCTTGACGACTACCCCTGCGATTTGGTGATGTTTACTCGTTCCCTGATGGGGGTTCATCGATCAACACGAACGGTATACGAACCATGAACAACAAGATGGAAACGAAGACGCCCCTACCGGATCTCACTTGGTTGGAAAAGGATGATCCGGAAATCTATTATCTGCTGCGCGGCATGGAACACGATCCCGAGGCTTTGCGCTGGCTGAAGCACAAAGGGGGAGGATTGTATTTGTTCGCCAAGGCTCTCGACGGCGACAAGGAAGCCGTGGCCGCGCTGGAGTCGCGGCAGCCGGAGAAACTGGCCGACCTGTTCGATACCATCGCTCACTGCGATGTCGAGCAGTGGTTGGACGAGAACCATCCCGACTTGCATCGTCTCTTCGCCTTCGTGCGCGGCGAGGAAGCGGCCCTGCGCGGCCTGAAACACCGCAAGGTCACGTACCATCGAGTGGGCGAGATACTCCGCGAGAAATATCAGAATTATCACGATGAGGACGGCGAGACGGCGGCGAATGCCAACGGCGAAGCGGCCGTCCCGGATGGCGCCGCCGCGGATGTCGGTTGTCTGATCGGCGAAATGCACCTGCAAAATGAGGAGTTTCACAAGGCCGTCGAGGCGTTCAGTCGGGCCGTCGAAACCAATCCGACCTCCGATGCCTACGAGGGACGCGCGCGCGCCTATCGCGCTCTGGCCACTTTGGATGCCAGCGCCGCCCAGTTGTTGCGCGATCGGCCGAATCGTTGACACGCCGTTACTTCGCGCTGGCGGCAGGGCTGACCGTGATGAACAGCGGTTCGGCGCAGTAAGTCCACTTCATCACGAAGTTGATGGACACATGCGCCATGATCGGCACCTGCTGCTTTTGAACGGGCTTGGCGTCCGTCGCCGCCTTGAGCGTGATATGGCCCTTCGTCTGTTCGCCGGACAACAGCGTCTGGCTCGCTTTGTCGTCGATGCTCACGCCCGGCGGCATGCTGCTGCCGTAAATCGAGCTGAGATGCTGATAGACCGTGTCAAGCGTCACGTTGCCCTTGAAGCCGGGATTGCGCTCAATCGTTATCTCAATTCTCTTCGATTCACCGGGTTTGAGCGCGATCGAAGTCGAACTAATTTTGACGGATTTGAGATCGAGCGATTCGCCCACGGATAGCGTGTGCATGTCGGCGAGGTAGTGATAGCGGCCGCCGCCGGGCATGTAAATCTCCTGAAGCGGCCGAGCCGTCACCGTGAGTTTGTCCTTGCTATCGGCGGCCGTCGCCGTGCCGAAGATACGCAGGTTGACCGCGGTTTGTTTGGCGTCGGCGGCGGCTTGCACGATGATGCAACCATCTTTTCCCGCCGCGAGAATGCGACCACAATGGGCGGTCACGCCCGGCGGCAGTCCCTCGATGCCCAACTGGATTTCGCCCGCGAAACCGTTTTTGCGATCCGCACGCACGAAAATCACACTCGCCACGCCGGGAGCGAGCAACGTCTTATCGGTATCAATTTCCAGCAGGAAATGCGGTTCACTGCGGACCACGCTGAGGAAATACACGAAGTTCGCGCCGCCGCGCGCATGCAAATCGCGAACCTCGATGGTATAGCGTCCCGCCGCCGGCGCGGCCCAATTTTCGATCCGCGAATCCGCGTGAACATAGCGATCCCGCGCGTCGTCGTTCTCGATCAGGGTTTGACCCTTGTCGTTGACGATGCGCAGGAGGGAATCAAGCCCCGATTGATGCGCGCGGGCGTGGACCGCGAACGAGAACCGTTCGCCGGCTTTGGCCGCGAACGAATAGCAATCAACCTCCTCTTCCTTGGCGATACAACCGCTGATACCGCAGGGAATCGCGATGGCTTGCGCCTTCGCCGGCTTTGCATGCTCTGCCTCCGCGTCGATAATTTCCGGCAATCGGCTGACGATCACCGGAACCGCATTGCTCTTGTCCTTACCGAGCGGCAGCAAAACCGAGCGCGGTCCTTCGGGCGTATCGGCCGGCAGCGTCAGCGCGGCGAATGAATCACGCGGCAGATTATGGCCAAGGAGACGCAAGCGCGTCGTCCGGCCGGGCGTCACGCGCAGGGGGTGGACGTTGGCCACGAACGGGCGATCGTTGATTTCGATGCAGTATTGCCAATAGGGGTTGCCGCCGTAGCGCGTATCGCGGATTTCGAGGTAATATTCGCCGGCGGCCGCGAACCGGAAATGCAAAAGCGGATCGCCGAAAAAGGTATTATCATTCGACGCCAACACGGTGCCTACGGAGTTACGCAGGGAGATGATGGGATCGGCGTGTTCCTGCAAATCGTGAATGCGGTTCTCCAAACGCTGGCAGCGCACATGAAACGTCAGCGCGGCCCCGGCCTTCACCGTAAACTTGTAAAAATCCACGTCCTCGCGTTTCTCGATGGTGCCGCACACCGTCGCCAGCAGCGGGATCGACTGAGCGGTTTTCAACGTATCATTATTGGCCGCTTCGCGGACGATGGGATCGCGCACCACCACAATTTGACCCAAGGTGGATGCTCCTTGCGGCGTGGCGATGCGCACATCACGCACGCCAAGCAGTGCGTCCGGCGCAACCTGAAAACGAACCTTGAGCGTACTGACTTTCGGCCGGGGAGTGCCGGCTTTCGGCGGCGTCTTCGGCGCATCGACAGTCGCCGTCACACCATCGCCGGTGACGAAAACCTTGTAGGCACCGTGCAGGTTGTAACGCGCCATGACCTCGCATTCCGTGGTCTGTCCCACCTGCACCGCCACCGGGCGCAGACACATCACCATCGGATACGAAGTCTCGGCCCATACCATTGAACCACAGAGACACAGAGACACAGAGAAAACAATTGAAAAATGAATGCGTGTTCGTCTGAGCAAATGCTTAGCCATGAGATTATTCCCTATTTGCCTTCTCTGTGCCTCTGTGCCTCTGTGGTTAATTCCTCTTTGTCCTTACCGGACGAAGAGGAATTGCTTCGAGTTGATGAGCGACCACAACAGATCTTCATAGAACGCCTTGGCGTTGGGAGATTCGGCCAATTGCTGACGCCAGGCAGCCTGTTCGCGCGCGTTGGGCGAACGGCTGAGAGTGGCCAAATACAGTTCGTTGACGATGTCATCGTGCGACTTCTTGGCCGCGAGCAAGCGGGCGACGCGGCCGTTCGCGCCGGCGATTTTAGTCGTCACAAGGTCGCCGTTGAGTGTATGCAGTGCTTGCGCCAGGTTCGGATCGGAGACACGCTCGCACTCGCAAACGCCTTCGCGCCGCGGCTTGCCGAAGGTGTTGAGGAAGTAGTTGTTGTAGCGTGCGTCGGGCAGTTCGATGGCTCGCGTGCCGAGCGGCACCTTGGCGAACTTCGTTTGCACTTCCGTGACGCGGTCCAACGCATCGAGCAACGGCTCGGCCGCCAGGCGTTTGACGTTGTAATGACTGTAGAATCGGCTGTCCGCCGCGTTCGTTTTGGTGGGTTGCGAATCGAGTTGATACAGTCGCGAACGCGCAATTGTCCTCAGCAGATGTTTGGCGTTGTAGTCGTTTTTGACGAAATCCGCGGCGAGCGCGTCCATGAGCGCCACATTACTCGGCGGATTGGTCGCGCGCATGTCGTCGATGGGTTCGACTAATCCACGACCAAGAAGATACGCCATGTAGCGATTGACGATATTGCGGGCGAAATAGGGATTCTCTCGCGCGGTCAGCCAATCCGCGAGCGCCTGACGGCGCTCGCGCTTGTCGGATACGGGCTTGCCGTGCAGCGGCGTCGGCCGCATGACTTGGCCGGTGCGCGGATGGCTGACCTCGCCGCCGGAGCGGGCGACGATGACCGTCTCGCCGCCGAAAATGCCGAACTCTTGACTGCCTTTGTTGCCGACCCGCGCGAAGAAGGCCGCGAAACGGTAGTAATCCTCCTGCCCCAGTGTTTCGTAGGGGTGGTGATGGCACTTGGCGCATTGAAGACGAACGCCCAGAAAAAGCTGTGAGGTCGCTTCGGTCAAATCCTGAGGATTGCGAGCGATGCGATAATAGTTGGCCGGGCCGTTGCTGAACGTCGAGCCGCGCGCCATGATTAATTCGCGGACGAAGCGATCGACCGGCTTGTTCTCGCGGAACGAGCCGGTCAACCAGTTGTGCAACGCCCACATACCCTGTTCGCCAAGCGTGGCACTGTTGGAGCGAATGAGGTCGGCCCACTTTAGCGCCCAGAACGCGGCATAGGCGTTGTTATGTACGTCGCGGCTTGGATCGCCCGTCAGCCCCAGCAGGGCGTCGATGAGCTGGTTGCGTTTGTCGGGTGCCTTGTCGCCGAGAAACGCCGTCGTCTGCGCGGGAGTGGGTAGCGTGCCGGTCAAGTCAAGGGAGACGCGGCGCAAGAACGTGGCATCATCGCACAGGGGCGAGGGTGAGATGCCGATCTCGCGGAACTTGGCGGCGGCCAGACGATCGATGAAATTGTTATCCATCCAGCCCGTCAGATCCACGGCGTTGGAATAAGGGACGACGAAGGTGGCGATTTCCGCTTGTTCCTCGAAGCGTGCCAGCGCAACGCCTTGGCCTCGGCCGACCGTTGTTACATGGCCCGAGCGCGAGACGCGCAGAACGCCCTCATCCATGCTGTCGAAGCGTGCCAGGGCGGTCACATCGCGCGTTTGGCCGTTATCGTAAGTCGCCAGAACCTGCAATTGCTGCGTGAAACCGAGCACGCCGATGCGGCGCGCCGGCCAGACACGAAGGGCGGTTACTTTCGGCTCCTTGGCCGAAGGAGCGCGAGCGCCGCCGGCCAGCCATTGTTCGAGAATCTGATAATCGACCGATCCCTTTTCCAGCCGTTGGCCGCCTTCATGCGGGACGCCTCCCGTCGGCTTGCGCAGAAAGAGACTCGATGCGGGCGCGATGGTGTTGGCGCGGCGGCTCAAACCATCGCGGACGATGGCGCGATAGTCGTCGTCGGGAGCAAACCCGAACACGGACAGTTTGAAGCCGCCCTTGCCGTACTGACTGGCGTGACAGGCTCCGGCGTTGCAACCGGCCTTCGAGAGAACCGGCATGACGTGTTCCATAAAACCGAGAGCCGGCCTGGGGACGATGCCTTTGACCGTGACCGGCACGGCATGCTTGACCGCCCCCACGCTCACCTGGATGGTCGCCGAGCCATTGGCATGAGCCAGAATCAGGCCCGTATCGCTGACGCGGACGATCCGTGGATCGGAGGAGGCGTAACGAGCTTGATGCGTCCGATCCGCCGAGCGTTCGTTCACGTCGCCACCGGTGCCGCGCTGCGTGACGATGAGTTGAGCGCGGGCGAAGTAACCGTCCAGCGTCACGGTGGCGGGAGTAGTTTGAAAATCGGCGCGGACCGCGTAGGGAACGACTAACAAGTGCAGAACGACGAAGGCGGTCCACAATCGAGGCGAGGCGTATTGCGAAGACACGGAACGGCCTCCCAAAAGCCGAGGGTGGGAGCCTGCGATACAGGCTGGGGGTAGGGAGCGAATACAGGCAGCGCTTTCAGGATACTGGATGGTGCGCGCCGTCGTCAAATGGAATGCCTGTAGAATGGGCTAACGGCAGAACACCGTCACGGCCTCGACGAATTCCGCTTCTTTCTCGAACATGCCCATGTGTCCGCAATCGGCGATCAGCTTCAGTTCGGCCTGCGGCAGATGCTTGCGGTACGCTTCGCCGTAAGCCGGCGGCACCAGGCGATCCTGGGCGCCCCACAGCAGCAGCGTCGGGCACTGGATGCGGTGTAGACGCTCCGGCAATTTGGGATCGTAGGGGCGTTCCCACATTAACCGAGCCAGCACCGTCATCGCCTGATAGCCGGCCAGGCGCCGTTCGTCATCGGGATTGTCGGCCAAAATCATCTTGGCCATGTAACCGTTGGGATCGTGAAACAGCAGGGCGCGCAGCCGATCGACCTGCGCCATGTCGCGGAATAGATCCGGTAACGGTTGCTCCTCGACCCATAGACCCGGCGCATCCGCGATCCACAGTTTCTTGACGCGCTCCGGCCAGCGCACGGCAAACTCAGCCGCGATCCATCCACCCAGGCTCACGCCGCCCAGGATCACTTCGCCCAGGCCGAGCGCGTCGAATAGTTCGGCGTAGTGAAACGCCATGTCTTCGATGGTGTCGATTTGCTCGAAGCCGCCGCTCTGACCGAAACCGGGATGCAGCGGGGCGTAGACCGTGAAATGTTTGCTCCAAGCGGCATGGAAGGGCAGCCAGCGCATCGATTCGCCGAGCGTGCTGTGCAGATAGACGAAGGGCGGACCATCGCCGCCGGACAGGATTGCCGTCGGCCGGCCGCGCACATCCACGATTTCCGGCTCGCCACCCTTACGGGACAGCAGCACCCGCGCGCCGTACTTCAGTTTCTTCAAGGCGTCGAACATCATGTTCTCTCCGGTTGTTTGTCTGCGGTGGCGGCGGCGAGGAAGCGCGCCAAATCGCCGAAGGTTTCGATTCCTTTCGGCAAAGGATTTATTCGAGAGTTGATAAAGGATATAAGCCATCCGACAGGGATGAGGAGCAGAAAGGTCAACAATACACCGATCAATAGCCCTTGTAGGTTTCTTCTCCACAGAGCAATCAATAATCCAATACCGAACTTGAAGGCCAATGAGTGCATGAAGCCGCGCATGCTGAGGGGGAGCCTCGGTGCGGGCGGTATCTGCTCCTCGACAATCCACCGTAGGCGGTTCCAGAATTGGTGAAGGCGAGTCCCGCACAAACACTCGCGGATCGGTGTGTGGGGGGCGAAGCGTGGTGTCTTGGGATTGATTTGCTCCGCCAGTCGTTCAAGCCCTCGAAAGATGCCGGCCGTGAGACAAGGTTTCCCCAGCAAGGTCAGAGGTTCCAGCGAAATCGCTTCCACCCGCTCGCGGATAAAGTCCGCCAATCTTCCAAAAGTAAACTGGGGAGCGTATTTTCGCTCCCATTCCTCCGGATCTTTGGTATCCCAGCCGAAATAGCTCTGCCACTCTTCCAACCGACAGGAGAAACGGAAGAACTGCTCAATATCGTGAAGAATCTCCGTTATATCAATTTCTTCCGAGATGCCTTCTGACTCCAAATGATGGTCAATGCGCGTGCCGGCGTCAAATGAGTCATTGCCCCCGGTTTCTTCCCGCCAGAAAATCCGCAGGCCGCAGAGGATTTGAGCTTGCGTAAACCGTTTAGCGAACATGAGGCAACACCTCCTGCGCCAGCAGGGCCATGCTCTTGCGGGCTAGTTCGTGCGGCAGTGTGCCCGTCTGGCAGCCGGTTAGCACCACGCCGACGCCCAACTCTTTGCGATAGTGATCGAGCTTTTGCCGCACCGTTTCGGGACTGCCGACGATGGCGAAGACTCCCTTCTCGATCGCATCCCAATCCTTCTGATCGGCGAGGAACGCGCCGCGATTGCGCAAGATGGCGAGCGCCGATTTCGCCGACGTGTAGCCGGGCGGCGTCAGGATGATGTTCTTGAGCAGATTGCGGATGAAATACCACAGATGCGGCTCGAACTCCTCGCGCGCCTGCCGGTCGGTTTCGGCGACGTAGATGGGAATGCCCCACCCCATTTGTCCGGGATCGGCCGTGTATCCGGCTCGCTCGCACGCCTCGCGGAACAGGCCGAAGACGCGGCGAAAGGTGTCGATATGAAAATACGGAATGCCCATGTAGGCGTAACGGCGCTGGGCGACGAAATCGATCGTCTCCAGACTGCCGGCTCCCGGAATCCAGATGGGCGGATGCGGTTGCTGGAGCGGCCTCGGCCACGGATTGACGTAACGAAAGAAGTAATGCTTCGAGTTCCACAAAAACGGGCCGGGCGTCGTCCATGCCTTGATGATGAGGTCGAGCGCTTCGCGGAAGCGTTCGCGGGCGTGCGTGGGATTGATCTGATAAGAGAAGTATTCCGGCCCGCCGCCGATGACCATACCGGCGACGAGTCGGCCGCCGCTGAGGACATCGAGCATGGCGAATTCCTCAGCCACGCGCAGCGGCGGATTGTACATCGGTAGGGCGTTGCCGATGACCGCGATTTGACAGCGGCGTGTGCGCTGTGTCAGGGCCGCCGCGATGAGATTCGGCGACGGCATCAGGCCGTAGGCGTTTTGATGATGCTCGTTGACGCAGATGCCGTCGAAGCCCAACTCGTCGGCATAGGCCAGCGTATCGATGTAGTTCTGATACAGGTCCTGCCCTTTCGCGGGATCATACAATTGGTTGGGCAACCAGACCCAGGCGGAATCGTATTCTTCGGCGAAATTGGCCGGCAGGTACGGCCAGGACATGAGGTGGAAGAAAAAATAGCGCATGCGTGGGTCTCCGAGTTCTCGCCAGCCTGCGGCGCGAGCAAGGGATTGCCAAACCCTTGCTCGCGCCGCAGGCTGGTGGTCAGCGCTCGCCGCGAATGTTGTATGGACCTTGGATGATATAGTCGTCGGGAAATCGCGGTTCGTCTTCTTCCTCGTCTCGCTCGCCCGGCAGTCCGCCCGTCTCGAAAAGGCGTTTCACCGACGGGCGGATGAGAATGATAATGGTGAAGATGCCGAGGATTGTGCCGAAGGGGTTGAATAGGCAGACGAAGCCGGCCATGACCATGCAGAACAGGTAATGCTTGCAGCGGCGCAGAAACCAACCGGCGAGCATCAGACAGATCGCCCCGGTCCAGCCGACGAAAATAATCCCTCCGGCGATGAAAATGAAAAGCCAGCCTAATTCCGCCGGCGGCGGTGTGCTGCCTTTTCCGGCCATCGTGTTCGGCGAGACAATCATCATCACGCCGACGACGAAATGGATGATGGGGAAGCAGGCAATCAGAGCCATCAAAACCGCGACGACGTAGTGAAAAATCGACAGAAGCTTGAGATGCTGCATGTCCTGATTCATCGCCGCTGCCCTCCCACACCGCGAGATCACGGAGCCGGCGTCGTCCCGCTGCCGTTGCTCGGCGCGACGGGCGGACGCGGGAATAAGTCTCGCACCGGACAGCGAAAGCCGGGAACCACATCCTCCCCATCCAGTTCATCATTCTCGCGCAAGCTATGACTGCTCCCATTGGCTCGATAGACTCGGCGTGAGCCGGCTGGTATGGTGTGCCTTACCAATCGGCTTTTCAACATTGTACCAGCCGGCTTACGCCGGCCGTTCGCCTACCAGCCGGCTTACGCCGGCCGTTCGCCTTTTAATGATGGGCGTGCGCGGCCGCGTGGCCATCGTGATGATCGTGTTCGACCGGCGGCGGCTCGACGCTGACTTCACGCGGCGTCCAACCGAAATAGCCTTGCAACCAGCCGCAAAATAACGCTAGCGCCGCCAGTGTGCAAACCTCGCCGAGTTGCCACCAACCATTGGGAATGACCACGAAGCGAAGACAATCGCACGGACGCGGATCGATCGATGCCCAGGCCAGGCTCGTCATCAGCATGAGCAGTACAACGGGTGCCCAACCGCCCTCGGCGAGCATTGGCCAGGCTTTCCGCCAATTGACGCCCCACAACCACCAGGCGATCCACACGATCCACGGCAATAAGGCGACCAAAAACGACGTTAACGGAGCTAATATGTCTCCAAGGAGGGACAGCATTTGGCCCAAGTCATTCAACCATTCCACGGTTTTGCTCCTCATCCAGCAGGTCATGGGCGAGCGCGATTCCGGCAGACACCCTAGAGAACCATCGTCGGTTTGTCAATCAATCGCACGGCGCGTCCAATGGGACTCGCGGAGGTTGCGGTGGAGCAATCGCTCGGTTATTCTTTAGAGAGAACGCCTGCATCCTTGCATGAGGAGTGCTTCCATGTCGTCCGAGAATGATGTGCCGTTGGGCGAGGGATCTCGTCGTTACTACGAACAGCAGTTTGGCGAGCGCATTCGCAAGGTGAGCAAATCCGGGAACACGCCTCCAAGCAACGGTGGCGGCTGGAACTGGAACGGCCGCGCCGGTGCCGGCCTCATCCTCGGCGTCATCTTCATCGTTATCCGCATTATCCTCGTCGTCGCCCGCACCGACTCTTCCGCGCCTTCGTACACTTACAAACCCGTCGTACCGCAGAAGCTCGAGGCCGACTTCCATTTTCGGAAGCATCTAAATGATGTCCCCATCCAGGATGACGCGAAGGACATTCAGCCGGACCCTGCATTCGGTCCTCTGGCACTCATACCAAACCCGGCGAACCCCCAGCTCGATCAACGCGATGTTCCCTTGCTGGAGGGACTTTGTTATCGCATTCATACGGAGAGCCAGCAGTTCGAGCGCACGCCAGGCAGCCGGATTTGCCGGTTCCTCAACGCGGACGAACAGGCACTCATCACGAAAGCCGCCAGGGGGCAGGCGCTGAACCGGAACGAACGCTTTGATCTGATTGTGTCCCTCAAGGTGGTTTTGCAGCGCGCTGATTTCTTTGACGGCGACTCTTTCCGCACGGTTGCCTTGCCTGCCGAACTCGTGCTACGCCATAACGCCGATCCGAATCAGCCAGCCGAAGAGATTCGGCAGTTCAATCGCTCCCTCCTGGAGAGATGCTATCCCGAGCAAATCGTGCCGCTCCGCGAGCGCGACACTCTCGACGACCAAAGCCGCGAGCAATGGCGTAAGCGAGCGCGCGCGGACCTCGACAAGGCCAAGAAAGAACAGGCCAAACGCTAGGACGTGGTTTCAGAGCCTCCTGAGCGGGGGGCGTCAGCCCCCTGCTCAGGTTTTATGTGGGAGGGAATCCCTCGTGCTGGAACCGCAGGCTGACGAAGACGACAGTTGATAGCATTACTTCATGGAAGGTAGGTCAAACTCATCGCTATCGTGGATTGGGCCACCGTCGCCCTCTCCAGGACCGGCTTTGTTCTGGTCCTCGAAGTGCTTGCTCTTCATCTCTTGCCTCATCCGCTCTCGCTCAACATCGCGACCATACATCAGCCCCTCAGCATCGCTTCCTGGCTTGAGGTCATGGGTGAACCGGCCGGGTAGAAACAATGAGCCAAGCAGCAGCAAGGCCACGGACGCGGCCAGGGCAAAGCGGCTCCGCATCAGCGGATGCCGTGAGGAAGCCGGACGCATGGTAACGACGCTCGCCGAGCGCGGCACCGGCGGAGCCGGCCACGGATCGGGCATCTGGCTCCGAAAGAAGGCGCGGAGCAGACCATCGAGGTCGTCGCCGGGTTTCATGGGAGAGGGTTCAACAAGACTCATGAAAAAACTCGCGTAAGAGCGGCGTCTCCCTGACCAGACGCCGGGACTGAGGATTCACGGCAGCTGTCCAACGCCCGTGGCTTTCAAGCGTTCGGCCAGACGTTGGCGGGCGCGGCTCAAACGCATGTGGACGGCCGTGGCGTTGATCGACAGCAATTCCGCGATTTCCCCTGTATCGTGGTCCAGAGCGTACCGCAATGTCAGGATTTCGCGGTCCGCCTTCGGTAGTTGTTCCATCACTTCGCGCAGCTGGGCGAAGGTTTCTTCTCGTTCCAGGCTCTCCAGCGGCAGAGGATCGTGAGCCTGCACGCCATTCATCGTTTGCGGTGGATGGGTGCCATTACGGCGAAAGGCGCTCTTGGCGTAGTCTTCCGCCAAATTGCGCGCCACCCGCAGCAGCCAAGCACGCGGATTGAGGATCGTCTCGCCGCTCTCCCATTGTTTCCACAAGCGCAGGAAGGCTTCCTGCGCAATATCCATAGCGGTATCGGCATTCATCCAGCGCGCATAGGCCAACGCCCAGACTTCGCGACTGTGACGTTCGTACAGTATCTCGAAGTTGGTACGGTGTACATCGGCCGGTGGCGGCGTCGGTTTCATGGTTCCATTATTCATCCGCCCCGGTCCGTGGGCCAGAGGAATCCCCTGCTCGGATCCACTTCTAAAGACGAATTACGTTGAAGCAGCTAACACCCGTCAAGGAAAATCGATCCTCGTCCAAACCATCCCGATCGCCTTCTCGTCTCTCTTTGGGATACTCGCTATACAATCGCTCTCCAGCCGAACGACTTCGGCGCATTGGCACAGGAGTTTACTTTGAGGTTCACTTCCCTTCGCCAAGCAGGATTGCTCCTGCTGGCCGCGGCAGTGGGAGTCGCCGGTATCGCGTTGGCCGCTCCCGCTCCCCCGTTGAAGACCGGCATCATCAAGGATCACAAAGCGTTCATCCCGCAGCGGAAGTATCAGTCGCTGCCCGGCAGTGTCATCGGCGTGCTGGTCGGCGACGTGAGCGCGATGATGGGGCAGGAGGGACGCAGTGGCCCTCCCGATGCGATGGGCTTCAGCGCCGCCGGCAACAGTTACCGCTGGATGTATGTGCCCGTCAGCGAGCATGTACTGATTAACAATCTCATGGTTCCCGTCGGCGAGAAGGGCGAGCAAAAGAAAACCTATCCCACCCTGAGCATGGCCAGCCCCACAACCGTCAAGCGCTGGGGAATCGACGCACCTTATGCCCTCGTCGAATGCGAGGTCAACGATGGGCAGGGTTCGCCGGCCATCGAGAGCTTCGTGGCCACGAACATGAAGCGCCTGGATGGCACGAAGGATTATCCTCTCAAGGTCGCCGATGTCGTCGCCGATTTGCGCAAGCGTTATCAGCGTTATCGTCATGAGGAGCAGAAGGCCATTGACGCCGCTCTCGCCGAGGAACAGAAAAGTGCCCTGAAGGATCGCCAACCAACGGGACCGCGTGAGACGACCGAACTCTTTTATCTTACCTGGCTGCCTCAAACACAACACTTGCGCGTTCATTTCCGCACACGCATTAGCGATGGGGCTTACCAACTTGGCGGCGGTATCAACGGGCGGCCCATTCCTTTACCGCTGCCTCCCGGTCGCCGTAAGGAAGTCGCTCCCCGACCGGCTCCAGTTGCCCCGGTTGCCGTCCGCCGACCGCCTCCCCCGCGATTTCCTCAAGTCCGTTATGGTACTACCTTCGGTGTTGAGTTTGGCATCGCGTATGAAGTGAATAAAAAAGGTAAAGTGGATAAGATTCTCAAGCTGCCCTTCGAGGGCTTCCATAGCGAAATCCCCCCGCCGCCCGCATTCGGTGGGCCGCGTGGCGGTTTGCCGGGAAATCGCCGCGATCTCCCGCCCCCTCCGCTACCGAAGAAGGATTGACCGCAAGGTCAATAAGCGACACTAATTTTTTGCCGACAAGCCTGGAGCGTCAGCGACGGGGAGTAAGAACCCGTCGCTGGCGCTCCAGGCTTGTAATGCATTCGGTTAGTGGCTTGAACTGCTTTTTTCTTGTCGAGAAGCGCGTATAGTGACAATCGCGCTTGCCGAAATGGTGACCATCCTCAAAAGTAGAGAAAGATCCAGCCGTACGAGGCTGGCCCCACCGCGGACTCAGGTGAATCGAATGAGCATCTCCTTCCGACCTTCTGCCATTCCTGCTTC
>DATNCY010000214.1:0-47593 GCA_035553375.1 Gemmataceae bacterium | reverse complement strand
TGTGATCGGCGATCCGCTCGACGTGATTGCTTCCGGGCCTACCGCCGCCGATCCCACCACCTTCGCCGACGCGCTCGCCGTTCTCGATCAATATGACCTGCGGCCGCGCGTCCCGCCCGACGTGTTATCCCATCTCGAACGCGGCCGGGACGGCGGTATCGCCGAAACGCCCAAGACGCTGCCTCCGTCCGTGCATAACCTCATCCTCGGCAACAATAGCCGTGCCCTCGCCGCCGCCCAGAAGAACGCGGAAGCGCTCGGCTATGCGGTACTCAATCTCGGCTCGTTCATTGAGGGCGAGACGCGACAAGCCGCCCTCGTGCTGGCCGGCATCGTGCGCGGCATCCGCGCCGATGCCACGCCGATGCGCCCGCCCGTGTGTGTGCTGTCCGGCGGCGAGACGACCGTAACGCTGAGTCCGGGGCACGGTCGCGGCGGGCGCAATCAGGAGTTCGTACTGGCCGCCGCGGCGCATCTCGGGAAGGCTGGACTGCGTGACATCGTTGTCCTCAGCGGCGGCACCGACGGCGAGGATGGTCCCACCGATGCCGCCGGCGCCCTCGCCAATGAAACGACGTTGACGCGAGCCGGCGAAGCGGGACTCAATCCCATCGCTTACCTGGAACGCCACGATGCGTATTCCTTCTTTGAAAAGACCGGCGACCTGCTCAAGACCGGCTTGACGCAAACGAACGTCATGGATGTGCGCGTCATCCTCATCGGCACGCGCGGCGAGTGACAAGCCCACGTCACTGCCAGGGCGTTTGTGTGTCGTCTTTACCATCCGGCGGTACATTTTTGTAACAATTGCAACACCTTCGCTCGTCTCACCTTTGGCATTTTCGTAGAGGTAATCGCGATAACTCGCGTTTTCATCGGGGTTTGCGAGAAAGCACTTTCGCCTCGCCTCTGAATGGCACGGCACTTGCTTTATAAAAGAGCGACGGCTCTGAAAGTCGCACCATGCAACTGATAGGGGCTGGAACAGAAGAGGGCTTGGGGCGAACCCCCGAGCGGCATGGCAGGGGCTCGAGTTCGTTCGGCTTGACCGGACGAACTCGGGCAACTCCATTATCGACTTCCTGTATAATAACTTTTTCCTCCCGCTAATGTCCGTTGAGCGGGCGCGGTGAACCGACCCTCGCCGCGCCCGCCCTTACTTCATACCAACGCGAACGCTCTCATCCCCTCCCGACCCGCGCTCTCCCCGGCGCGGGTCTTTTCTTTCCCTTGGATCTCGGCGAACGTCCATCTCCGAATCACGGACCTTTGCGGTATAATGGCTGGCGCATTCGCCGTCCCTGGCGTTGTTCTGTTGAGGAGGCGCAGCCATTTCCACTCGGATTCAAACACTTCTCCGTTATCTGGTGCTGGCCGGCAGTTTGTTGCTCGTCACCACCTGTATCCTGGGGGCTTTCTATTTGAACGCGCTTCACCAGGAAGTCTCGCGCGTGCTGACGGAGAACGTGGCCAGCATCGTTGCCGACAAAGATCTGGACACGACCATTGATGAGTTGGTTCCCCTGCTGCGTGGCGACCATTCACGCGGCGAAGTGTTGACGGCGGAACTGAGCAAACGTCACGACAAGGCCAACGAACAACTGATGAAGGTGCGCGGCTACGCCAACACGGACGAGGAAAAAGAGCGCGTCCATCAGGTGGCCGAGAGTTGGGCACGCTATTGGAACAAGTGGACCAACCGCAGCCATCAGCCGGCCGGGACACTGGCGAAATACGATCGCGAGTTGGCTCAGCAATTGGATGAAGATGTGTTGCCGAGTTGCTCGCATCTGCTTGAGTACAATACGGGACAAATCAGCGAGTCGGACCAGACGAATCGCCGTATTGTCGATCGCCTGACCTGGGGCTTGTTGGCCGTCGGTGTCGGCGCGCCGTTGGCCGGCCTACTGCTTGGCTACTCCGTGGCTCAGCGGATGCATCAGTCCATCTATCAGCTCAGCGTGCGCATCCGCGACGCGGCCGGCCGACTCAACAGCGAACTGCGACCGGTCACGCTCGAAGGCAATGGCGATCAGTCGGCGCTCAATCCTCAAATGCAAAGCATCACTGAGGAAATCGAGCGTGTGTTTCAACGCTTGCACCAGCGTGAGCGAGAAGTGTTGCGCGCCGAACAGTTGGCGGCAGTCGGCCAGGTCGCCGCCGGCGTGGCTCACGAACTGCGCAATCCGCTTACCTCGGTCAAGATGCTCGTGCAGACCGGCATGGAAGGCGATCCGCCGCCCGGCCTCCCTTCCGAAGACTTGGCCATCATCGAACACGAAGTCCGCCGCATGGAAGCGTGCATCCAAACTTTCCTCGACTTCGCGCGCCCGCCCGGCGCCGAGCGCCGCCGTATGGACTTGCTGATCGTCGTCCGCCGCGCCCTCACCCTGATTGAAGGGCGCGCCCGCCGTCAAAAGGTCGTCGTCAAGTCCGAGTTACCACCGGGGCCGGTCGAGTTGCTCATCGATGGCGAGCAGATTCATCAGGTGCTGGTGAATCTGTTGCTCAACGCCCTGGACGCACTGCCGCACGGCGGCGAAATCCACCTCGAAGTACGACAGGCCGTTGACCCAGCGCGGGCGATCGTGCGTATCCACGATAGCGGGCCGGGCATCGCCGCGCCGATCCTCGCTCGGTTGTTCGAGCCGTTCGTCAGCGGCAAGGAAACCGGCCTGGGTTTGGGCCTGTCGATCAGCCAGCGATTGCTCGAAGCCAACGGCGGCAGCATCACGGGAGAAAACGCGGCCGAGGGTGGTGCCGTGTTCACATTCACTTTGCCGGCATGAAAGAAGAGATCACCACGGAAAACACGGAAAAATACGGGGATAGGAAGATTATAATAGGCGAATGAGGCGCATCAATGAAGAGTCCAGCTGTTTGAGGATCGCCTTATTCGCTTGTATTCTTTTTTGTCTTTTTCCGTGTTTTCCGTGTTTTCCGTGGTGAAATTCTTCTTTCTTGGGAAGCGCGACATGAGTACGTTGCTGGTCGTCGATGATGAAGCCTCGATCCTTCTCGCCTTTCGCAAGGCGTTCCGCGAGCCGGCCGTCACCGTCCTTACGGCCGAGACTGCCGCACAAGGGCTGGACATCGCCCGGCTGCGACACCCCGATGTCATCGTCCTTGATGTCCATTTGCCGGACATGCTCGGTTTGGATCTGCTGCGCCGGCTGCGCGAGTTGGATGCGCGTAGTCCCATCATCTTCATCACCGGCAAGAGTACGACCGATACGGCCATCGAGGCCATGAAGCTCGGCGCTTACGAATATCTCCTCAAGCCGCTGGAGTTGAGTACGCTGCGTCAGGTGATCGAGCGCGCTCTGGCAATCAGCCGGCTCATGCACGTTCCCACCGTGCTGGCCGCCGACGACGATGTGGACGAACGCGCCGACGCCATCGTCGGCGTCTGTCCGCCCATGCAGGAGGTGTACAAGTCCATCGGTCGCGTCGCCGCTCAGGATGTGACCGTCCTTATTACCGGCGAGAGCGGCACCGGCAAGGAATTGGTTGCTCGCGCACTCTATCAACATAGCCGGCGTGCAAATGGACCGTTTCTGCCGATCAACTGCGCCGCCATCCCGGAGCATCTGCTGGAAAGCGAGCTATTTGGCCACGAAAAGGGGGCATTCACCGGAGCCGACCGCCGGCGCATCGGCAAGTTTGAACAATGTTCCGGCGGCACGCTGTTCCTCGATGAAATTGGGACGACGAGTCCGCTGACGCAGAGCAAAATGCTGCGAATTCTGCAAGAACAATCATTCGAGCGTCTGGGCGGCAACGAGACGATCCGCACCGATGTACGCATCCTGGCGGCAACGAACGTCAACCTGGAGTCGGCGGTGGCCGCCGGCGATTTTCGCCACGATCTGTATTATCGGTTGGGTGTGTTCACGATCCATCTGCCGCCGCTGCGGGCGCGTGGCGACGATCTGAAACTGCTGATAAGCCACTATCTACGTCGCTTTAACCGCGAACTGGATAAGGATGTGCAAGGCGTGGCACCGGAGACGCTGGATTTGCTGCGCCGTTATTCGTGGCCGGGCAACATCCGCGAACTGCAAAGCGTCCTCAAGCAGTCGTTGTTGCAGGCGGCCGGTTCCGTGCTGGTGCCGGACTTCCTACCGGCCAGCGTGACCGCAAACACAACGACGGAGCCGAGTGTGCGCGGGATGGATGAGACGGGATTGGAGCCGTTCATCGAGACGCGATTGCAAGCGGGTACGGAGGATTTGCACGATGAGGTGCTGCGGTGGATGGAGCGCCTGCTGTTGACGCGCGTGCTGCGTCACACCGGAGGCAATCAACTGCAAGCAGCGAAGATTCTCGGCATCACGCGCGGCAGTCTACGCACCAAGATCCGCGACCTCGGCATCCGCATCGATCGCACGATAACAGGCGGCGAGGAACCGGAAGCGTGAGTTCGCGCAGTCAAAGCACCGTCAAGTAGTCCCACCGTTGCGCTTGCGGCGCGGCTGTTGTCCGCGCAATTCCGCCAGTTCGCGTTCCAATGCCAACCGTGCTTGCCGCTCGTCCTCGGCGCGTCGCATCTGTTCGTCCGCTCGCCGTCTCTCATCCTCGACGCGGCGTGTCTGTTCTTCGGCGCGCCGCGTCTGCTCCTCGGCACGTTGCATCTGTTCGTCCGCTCGTTGTTTTTCTTCTTCGGCGCGTCGTATGGCCTCGCCCAGTAGACGATGCGCTTCATCGAGATCGCGTTGCAAGTCCGCCGGCAGCGGCAGCAGAGTGCCTCGATACCAGTAACGCACCCAATCGTCCAGCAACGCCAACTCCAGTTCGAGTTCCGGGATGGCATAGCGGCCCTGTTCATTCGGCTTGACCGAAACGTATTTCCGTCCCTTCAGGTGGTACAGCGTTAGTTCCTGGCCATCGGGATAGAACAGCAGGTAATACGGCACCTTGAGTTCGCGTTCGTACTTGCGGAAGTTGTCTTCGTAGTCCTTGCGCTTGTTGCTCTCGGAGACGTATTCCAGCATCCAGAAGGGGCCAACCGGCTGAAAGGGCAAGTTGTAACTGCCCTTGGCGACGAGAGGTTGGTCGTGAACAACCACCATGTTATCCGGCACCACCTGGCCCGGCTCGGACTGTCGGGGTAAGGGATACTGTACCAGCAGTTCGTTGAAGAACTGCACATCGGGACGGCGAGCGTGAACGAGGTCGAGACTTTCGATGGTGATTTTGCGTTGCGTAGCTTGCGGTACGGATTCCATAAAATGCTCCGGCGGCAGACTGCGCAGATATTTCTGCTCCGCTCTCTCGTAGGCGAGCCGCAGCAAGGTTCGTGGCAGTGTCGTGGACATGGCCATCCTCTCCGAACAAGGTCGTTGGCTGTTGGGCAGTGTACTCTTGTCATCGGCGGTCGGGGAAGGGCAATCCGAATTTCGCCTCACACTCGGAATCCTACAGGCGATCTCTTCCCTTCCTGCTGCTGTTCCATCTTCGTGAACCGAGTAAAATGGTGATCGAGGCATCGTCCCCTGGAGGAGAACCAATGACGCTTCAACTCACCTTACCTGCGGACCTGCAAGAACGATTGCAGCGGTCGTGCTAGATTCCGCGCCGCTCGGCCTCCTTACCGCTCCACCAGGGAGGATCGATGCCCAGGCATGTTCGCACTGGCTCGCGGGCTTGATCTCTTCTTGGTGGCTTTTCCCATTTCGATGATTGACTTTCGCCGCGAATCGGAGAAACTGGAAGAAATGCCCTCGTTCACCTAGCACCCACCATCATCGGGAGGAGATTCCATCGTGACCGATACCCCGAAGCGTAATCCGACACGTCGCGACGTGATGAAGACGACCGGCCAAGTCGCCGTGGCGTCGGCCCTAGCCGGCCTGGCCATGCCGCACGTTCATGCAGGCGAAAACAACACCATTCAGATCGCCTTAGTTGGCTGCGGCGGTCGCGGAACCGGCGCTGCCGAGGACGCGCTCTCCAGCAAGAATGGGCCGACCAAGCTCGTCGCCATGGCCGACGTTTTTCCCAATCGGCTCAAGGACAGCTACGGCCACCTCAATCGCGTGAAGCAGAAACAGGTCGAGGTGCCCGACAACCGCAAGTTCATCGACTTCGACGCCTACAAGCAAGCGATGGATTGTCTCCGGCCAGGCGATGTGGTCATCCTCACGACGCCGCCCGCGTTTCGCTGGGCCCATTTCACCTACGCCATCCAAAAGGGTCTCAATGTCTTCATGGAGAAGCCGATCACCGTGGACGGTCCCTCCACGCGGCGGATGATGAAGCTGGGCGAAGAGGCCAAGAAACGCAATCTCAAGGTTGGCGTCGGCCTGATGTGCCGGCATTGCCCCGCGCGCGGTGAGATGTACAAGAGGATCCAGGATGGCATGATCGGCGACATCACGCTGCTGCGGGCCTATCGGCAGCATAATCCGGTCGCCTTCTTCGAGTCGGCCCCCAAGCCGAACGGCATCACCGAACTGCTCTATCAGATACAGCGTTTCCACTCGTTCTTGTGGGCCAGCGGCGGTTGCTACAGCGATTTCTACATCCACAACATCGACGAGTGCTGCTGGATGAAGAACGCCTGGCCGGTCGAAGCGCGCGGCGCCGGCGGCCGGCACTATCGCGGCAACAGCATCGATCAAAACTTCGACGTGTATTCCGTCGAATATACCTTCGGCGACGGCACCAAGCTGTTGCTGGAAGGCCGCTGCATGAACGGATGCGATCAACAATTCGCCAGCCTCGCGCACGGCACGAAAGGCTCGGCGATCATCTCGACCAATAGCCATTGGCCGTCACGCTGCCGGCTTCTCAAGAGCCAGCATAGCAGTAGCGACCCGTCCGCGCAGCGGAAGTATCAGAAGGACATCATCTGGAAATGCGGCAAGGAACCGGGCAGCGACAACCCCTATCGCGTGGAATGGGATGATCTGCTCGCGGCCATCCGCCAGGATAAGCCCTACAACGAGGTCCAGCGCGGCGCGGAAGCCAGTTTGGTCACGGCCATGGGCCGCATGGCCGCGCACACCGGCCAGGTTGTTACCTTCGACGAAATGCTCAACAGCGAACACGAGTTCGCGCCGGAAGTCGATAAGCTGAAAATGGATTCACCCGCTCCGCTACAGGCCGGCAGCAACGGCAAATATCCCGTGCCGGAGCCGGGACGCAAGAAGCGCGAATACTAAGAAAACCTAATCCCGCCAGCCCGCAGTGCAAGCAAGGGTTCTTTCTTCCCTTGCTTGCGCGGCGGGCTGGCCAATTGTCACATCTCATCCGGATGCAGCAACGACCGCAGCAATTCATCCGGCGCGGGCTTATATTTGAACGGCTCCATCGTTGAGGACGCCCGCCCTTGACTGAGGCTGCGCACCTTGTCGGCGTAATCGAACATCTTCGATAACGGTACGATCGTCTCCAAGATACAAATACCGTTCTTGTTCTCCAGCTTGTTGATCTCCGCGCGACGGGCGTTGAGGTCCGAGGTCACCGGGCCAAGGAATTCATCAGGCACCGTTACTTCCAGTTTCATCCACGGTTCCAGCAGCACGATGTTATCACGCATCGCCTTGTGGACCGCATCCGCGCCTGCGGCCTGAAACGCCGTCTCATTGGAGAATTGTTCATCCATTTCGCCGCCGGTGATCGTCGCCTTGACGTTCATCACCGGATAGCCCAACTCGCCCGATTCCAGTGCGCCGCGGATGCCCTGCTCGGCCGACGCCAGGAACAACGGCGTCAGCACGTCCGGCTTCAGCCGCGTCGCCACGACAATCGACTCCTCGCCGCGGTGCGGCTCGAACTCGACGTTCAGCTTGGCGAACAATCCCGTTTGCCCGGCCTGTTTAACGCACTCACCCAGAACCGTGTTGGCGCTGCGCAGCGTTTCGCGGTAGCTGACGCGCGGCTGACCGACACGGATTTTCAGGCGAAAATCGCGCTGCATGCGATGCTGCTTGATCTCCAAATGCAACATACCCATGCCGTTCATCAGCGTTTGCCCGGTGTCCTTGTCCAGGTTCCAGGTAAACGTCGGGTCTTCCTTGCGCAGCACGTTAAGGACGGAGATGAGTTTGTCCTTGTCCGCCGACGATTCCGGCTCAATGGAACGACTGACGACCGCCTCAGCGAACTGAATGCGTTCGAGCAGAATCGGATGCTGGATGTCGCACAGCGTATCGCCGGTGATCGATTCCTTCATGCCAATCAGCGCGACGATGTCGCCGGCGTACGCTTCCGATAGTTCCGTGCGCTGGTGCGGATCGGCCTCGGTGTGATAAATCTTGCTGACCATCTCCTTGCCGTCGCGACCAGGGTTAAACGGCCGGCTCTGCGGTTTCAGCGTGCCCGAATAGATGCGCAGATAGTACAGTTCGCCGTGCGTGTCGGCGACGATCTTGAAGACCAGGCCGCAAAACGGTTCGCTCGGATCGGGTTTGCGTTTCTCTTCCTTATCCTTCTTCTTGGGATTGATGCCGGTCACGGGCGGGCGATCGAGCGGGCTGGGCAGATACCACGTCGCCGCATCGAGAAGCGGTTGGATGCCGATATGTTCACGTCCCGATCCGCACACCACCGGCTGAATAAGACGCTTCAACGTCTGCTCGCGCAGCACGGCGCGAATCGTGTCGGCGGGAATGTCCCGGCCTTCGAGGTAGGCGCTGGTCAATTGGTCCTGCTCATCGTGCTGCGTGAGTTGATCGAAGAGTTTCTCGCGCCAACTCTGCACAGTGGACCGCAGTTTGTCGGGGATCGGTTCGGTGCGGAAGGTTTTGCCCTGATCGGCGGGATCGAAGTACAGAGCGTGCATCTCAATCAGATCGATGATGCCGGTGAAGGGCGTGGCGCTATCCTTGACCGAACCGCTGCCGATGGGGATGTTGATGGCGACCGGATTGCCGCCCAACCGCTGGCGGATAGATTCCAAGGCGTTCTCGAAGTTGGCGCCGACCACATCCATCTTGTTGATAAACACCAGACGCGGCACCGTGTACTTGTCGGCCTGTCGCCATACCGTTTCCGATTGGGCTTCGACGCCTTTCTGAGCGTCGAAGACGACGACGCAGCCATCGAGTACGCGCAGACTGCGTTCGACCTCGGCGGTGAAATCGACGTGGCCGGGCGTGTCGATGAGATTGATGGTGCAGTCGCGCCACTGGAACGGAATGCAGGCGCTGTAGATGGTGATGCCGCGCTCTTGCTCCTCGGGTTCCCAGTCGGTGGTCGTATTGCCCTTGTCCACGGCACCGAGCAGGTGCGTGGCCCCGCTGTAATAGAGCAGGTGTTCGGTGGTCGTGGTCTTGCCCGCGTCAATGTGGGCGATAATGCCTAGATTGCGGATCTTGCTCAGGTCTAGTTTGGCCATGACATCACCCCTCAACAATTAAACCGCCAAGACGCCACGAGCGCCAAGAAGAACTAACCACAGAGACACAGAGAAGAAAAAAGACAAATCAGAGAAGATAAATACCTTCGATCTGACCCTCTCTGTGTCTCTGTGCCTCTGTGGTTAGTTCTTCTTGGCGCTCGTGGCGTCTTGGCGGTTTAATCGCTTTTACCACGCGAAGTGCGCGAAGGCCTTGTTGGACTCGGCCATCTTGATGGTGTTCTCGCGCTTCGTCATGGCCTCACCCTCGCGGCGATAAGCGGCCATCAGTTCGTCGGCCAGGCGTAGGAACATCGGCCGACCCGACTTGCCGCGCGAGGCGTCGATGATCCAGCGAATGGCCAGGCTCTGCTGACGCTTGCGATTGACCTGCATCGGCACCTGATAGGTGGCTCCGCCGACGCGCTTGGAACGCACTTCCACGGTCGGCTTGACGTGTTCGACCGCCTGCGTGAACACGTCGATCGGCTGCAAATCGGGCATGCGTTTCTTGATCTGCCCGAGCGCGCCGTCGAAGATGCGCATGGCCGTGGACTTCTTGCCCTGCCACATGAGACAGTTGATGAATTTGACGGCCAATTCGGAATGTCCGCTGTAACGAACATTTTGTTCGAGGGTTTCCTTGCTAGCGGTTCGCTTTGCCATGATTGATTCTCTACTCGGATCGTCAGGTTTCAGTTCACCGAAGGTTCCGGCAGCGGTCGATAACAGACGCAGGGCCGCACCGACCGAACCGTGCCATTTGTTTCAAAGGACAGTTTGTTGATGGTGCTACAGGAGGGGCACGGCACATTGACCGCAGCCAATGTCTCGCTGCCTATGCCCTTTCCTCTACATTGCACCGTAACCGTCACACACTCCTCGCAGCCGTAACAGGAAAAATCCAGTGTTACTTTGAGTTCCATCATTACGTGCATCCACTCCTCACTGAGATGGACAGTGTTCAGTGTTCAGTTTTCAGTGTTCAGTGTTCAGCGAAGAGTTGCTTTCTTCACTGAACACTGAACACTGAACACTGAACACTGTTCGGCTTACTTGCCTTCGCGCTTGGCACCGTACTTCGAGCGTGCCTGTTTGCGATCGGCGACGCCCTGCGAATCGAGTACACCGCGAACGATGTGATAGCGAACGCCCGGCAAATCGCGGACGCGACCGCCGCGCACCAGAACGATGGAGTGTTCCTGCAAGTTGTGGCCCTCGCCCGGAATGTAGGCCGTCACCTCGACGCCGTTGGACAGGCGCACGCGGGCCACTTTCCGCAAAGCCGAGTTCGGCTTCTTGGGCGTCATGATCTTCACCTGCAAGCACACGCCCTTCTTCTGAGGGCACCCATGCAGGGCGGGGTGCCGGGGCCGGCGATATTGCTGCACGCGCGGCTTGCGGACTAATTGATTGATCGTCGGCATCGTCAGCCTTTTTCTGATTTCTGTACGAGTAAGTCGTAAAGAGATTACGGTAGTGTTCGCGGGGGCGATAGTCAAGTCCGCTACCCGCTATCCGCTATCCGCCAAAAGTCGGCGGATAGTGTTTGGCGGATAGCGGATAGCGGATTGCGGACCTTACTCCGCCGCGCCGGCCGTTTCCAGTTGGCCGGTCGCTTCCTCGTCGGTTTCCTCGATGAGGACACTGCTCTTGAGCGCCGGAGCGTTGAGACGCACCTCCGCCTCCTGATGCGTATGGAAACCGGTGCCCGCCGGCACCAGATGGCCGAGGATGACGTTCTCCTTCAGACCGACCAGATAATCGACCTTGCCGGCCAGCGCCGCCTCGGTCAATACCTTCGTCGTCTCCTGGAACGACGCTGCCGAAATGAAACTCTCCGACTGCACCGCCGCCTTGGTGATGCCCAACAACTGCGTGCTGCACGACGCAGGCGTCGGCGTCGTGAACGTCGGCAGTTCCTTGCCCTCGGTCTCCAAGCGAGTGCGTTCGTCCTCGAACACCTCCTTGGTGACGATCTTGCCAAGCTCGAACTTCGAGTCGCCGACATCCTTGATTCGGACGCACTCTTTCAAGCGATCGTTGACCGCCCGGAACGAGAACTTGTCGATGACCGAGCCGGGCAGCAAACCCGTATCGCCCATCGTCTCGACCTTCACCTTGCGCAGCATCTGCGACACGATGATTTCGATGTGCTTGTCGTCGATGTCCACACGCTGACTGCGATAGACCGACTGCACTTCCTGCACGAGATAGCGCTGCACTTCCTCGATACCGGAGATCTTCAAAATCTCGTGCGGCACCAAGGGGCCGAACACCAACCGTTGACCTTCCTTGACACGGTCGCCGGTATGTACCGACAGATGCTTGCCCGGTGGCACCTGATGCTCGCGTTCCTCGCCGGTCGTCTTGCCGGCATCATCGACGGGTTGCACGAAGATAAGCCGTTTGCCGCGCTTCTTTTCGCCTAGGCGAACGACGCCGGCCACTTCGGACATCTTCGCCGGATCGCGCGGCGTGCGTGCCTCGAAGATTTCCGTGACACGCGGCAGACCGCCGGTGATGTCCTGTGTACCGGACACCTCACGCGGCGTCTTGGCCAACAGTGTGCCGTGCGATACCTTCATGCCCTCACGCACTTCGAGGAACGCCTTTTCCGGCATGTAGTATGTGGCCAAAATCTGCCCGCGTTCATCTTCGATGATGATCTGCGGATGCAGGTCGCCCTTGTGTTCCATGATGACCCAGCGCTCGGCGCCGGTGGCCTCGTCACGCTCTTTTTTCAGCGTCTGTTCTTCGACGATTTCATCGAAGCGGATGGTGCCGCTGAACTCGGCGACGATGGGCGTGATGTGCGGATCCCACTTGCACAGAACCTGCTTCTCCTGGATCGTCTGGCCGTCCTCGACCAGAAGCACGGCTCCATTGGGCACGCCGAAGCTCTCCAACTCCTTCTCGTCCTTGCCGCCGCCCTTGGGCGCGACGATCTTGATTTCGCCGTTGCGAGCGAGGGCGATGCGCTCGCCCTTGTCGTTGATTACGTCCGTGATGCGCTCGTAGCGAACGATGCCGGCCTTCTTGGCCTTGACCTCGGATTCGCCCATCTCGCGTTTGACCACGCCACCGATGTGGAACGTCCGCATGGTCAACTGCGTGCCTGGTTCACCGATCGATTGGGCGGCGATGATGCCCACCGCCATGCCTTCCTCGACCAGCGTGCCGGTGGCCAAGTCCATGCCGTAGCACAATCGGCAGACGCCCAGTGCCGCCTGACATGTCATCGGCGAACGCACCAGAATCTTGTCGATGCCCATCGACTCGATCTTGCGAGCCGCCTCCCACGAGACCATCTCGTTTTCCTTGACGACATCCTGACCGGACACCGGATCGGTGATGGTGTTCCGGCTGACCCGGCCGCGGATCGTCTCGGACAACGGCCGTTCAATCTGCTCGCCCTTGTAGACGACGCCCTTGCTGACGCCCTGCGTGGTGCCGCAATCATACGTCGTGACGACGACGTTCTGGGCCACATCCGCCAGCTTGCGCGTTAGGTAGCCGGAGTCCGCCGTCTTCAGAGCGGTATCAGCCAATCCCTTGCGGGCACCGTGCGTGGAACTGAAATACTCCAGCACACTGAGTCCTTCGCGGAAATTGGCCTTGATGGGCGTCTCGATGATGGTGCCGTTGGGCTTGGCCATCAGGCCGCGCATGCCGGCCAACTGGCGAATCTGCTCGGTGCCGCCGCGGGCGCCGGAGTTGGCCATCAGGTAAATCGGATTCAGATACGGCCGCAGGTGGCCGCTCTCGTCCTTGCGCTGATCGCTGCGCAAGTCCTCCATCATCTGCTCGGTGATGCGATCGCGGGCATGCGTCCACAGATCGATGACCGTGTTGTAGCGCTCGACCTCGGTGATGTTGCCGCGATCGTACTGCTTGCGGTAGCGATCGACTTCCTTCTCCGTTTCGCTGAGGATCTTGTCCTTGTTGGCCGGCGTGCGCAGATCGTCGGTGGCGAACGATAGACCCGAACGGGTCGATTCGCGGAAACCGAGATCCTTCATGCGATCGAGCAGTTCGATCGTCTCGCGCCGCCCCATGAGTTGGTAGCAATCGGCGATGATGCGCGCCAACTGCTTGCTCGACAGAGCCAAATCATAGAAGGCCATCTTCGCATTGAGGATGTCGTTGAAGAGTACCCGGCCGACCGTCGTGGCCACGAGTCCATTGGGTTTGCGCGGCAGTTCCTCGACGCGCGTCTTGCTCTTATCGACCTTCATCTCGCCGATGACCTTTTTGTCGATCGGCAGACGAACGTAGATACGAGCATGCACGCCGAGTTTCTTCAGGGCGAATGCCGTGAACACTTCGTGTTTGCTGGCGAAGGTCTTGCCCTCGCCGGCCTCACCCGATTCGCCCATGTCGCCGCGCGTCGCTGTCAGGTAGTAGCAGCCCATGACGATGTCCTGCGACGGACTGATGATGGGCTGACCGTTGGCCGGACTGAAGATGTTGTTGGTGGACATCATCAACACGGTCGCTTCCACCTGCGCCTCGATCGACAGCGGCAGATGCACGGCCATCTGATCGCCGTCAAAGTCGGCGTTGAAGCCCTTGCACACCAACGGATGGATGCGGATAGCGTTGCCTTCAATCAGCGTCGGCTCGAACGCCTGAATACCCATGCGATGCAGCGTCGGCGCTCGGTTGAGCAACACCGGATGGTTCTTGATGACTTCTTCGAGAATGTCCCAAACCTGATCTTCCTTGCGTTCGAGCATCTTCTTGGCCGACTTGATCGTGTCGGCGTGGCCCAGTTCCTTGAGCCGGCGAATGATGAACGGCTGAAACAATTCCAGGGCGATCTTCTTGGGCAAACCGCACTGGTGCAATTTCAGTTCGGGACCGACGACGATGACGGAGCGCGCCGAGTAATCGACGCGCTTGCCGAGCAGGTTTTCTCGGAAACGCCCCTGCTTGCCCTTAATCATGTCGGTCAGCGACTTGAGCGGGCGATTGCTGGAGCCGAGGACCGGCCGTTTGCAGCGATTGTTGTCGAACAACGCATCGACGGACTGCTGAAGCATCCGCTTCTCGTTGCGGATGATGACCTCGGGGGCATTCAAATCGACCAGCTTCTTGAGCCGATTGTTGCGGTTGATAATGCGACGATAGAGATCGTTCAAGTCACTGGTAGCGAAGTTACCGCTATCCAACAACACGAGCGGCCGCAGATCCGGTGGGATGACCGGAATGCACTCCAGCACCATCCATTCCGGCTTGTTCTGTGGTCCACCAAGTCCCGAATCACGCAGCGCCTCGACCACTTTCAAACGCTTGACCAGATCACGCTGCTTCTGCTTGGACGGTTTATCTTTCTTGTTCTCGTCGTCGAGCTTCTGGCGCAATTCGCGGGCCAGATCGACGAGGTTCAACCCTTCGAGCATCTTCTTGACGGCTTCGGCCCCCATGTCGGCCTCGAAGCTATCGCCGTACTGCTCGCGTGCCTTGCGGAAATCCTCCTCGGTCAGCAGTTGCCGTGCCTTCAGCGGCGTATCGCCGACATCGGTAACAACGTAATCCTGGAAATAAATGATCTTTTCCAGGCTCGTCGTCTTCATATCGAGCAGGGTGCCCAAGCGCGAAGGCATGGCCTTGAAAAACCAGATATGCACGACAGGCGCGGCCAACTCGATATGGCCCATGCGTTTCCTGCGCACGCGGCTATGCGTCACTTTGACGCCGCAGCGGTCGCAGATCATGCCCTTGTATTTCATGCCGCGATACTTGCCGCAGGCGCATTCCCAGTCCTTTTCCGGCCCGAAAATGCGTTCGCAGAACAGGCCATCTTTCTCTGGCCGATATGTGCGGTAGTTAATCGTCTCGGGCTTCTTGACCTCGCCAAACGACCAGCTACGGATGTCGTGCGGGCTGGCCAAGCTGATGAGCACGGCCCCGTAATCGTTGATGCGATCGTAGTTGATGTCGCCGTTACTCATAGTCCGCCCTCCCTCAAATAGTGGTTAGTGGTTAGTGGTTAGTGGTTAGTAAAGAAACGGATTGGTTCTCTTCACTAACCACTAACCACTAACCACTAACCACTGTTAGATTCGCTTCTTTTCCAACTGCATGTTCAAAGCCAGGCCGCGGATTTCATTGGTTAACACGTCGAAGCTGGCAGGCGTACCGGCTTCCAGCGTGTTCTCGCCCTTGACCATCGATTCGTAAATCTTGGTCCGGCCCTCCACGTCATCCGATTTGACCGTGAGCAATTCCTGCAAGATGTAGGCAGCGCCGTAGGCTTCCAGCGCCCACACTTCCATCTCGCCGAAACGCTGACCGCCGAAGCGGGCCTTACCGCCCAACGGCTGCTGCGTGATGAGCGAATAGGGGCCGGTCGCGCGGGCATGCACCTTGTCATCGACCAGGTGATGCAGCTTGAGCATGTAAATGTAACCGACCGTCACCGGCTGCTCGAAGCGATCGCCGGTGCGGCCGTCGTACAGGATTGTCTTGCCTGTCTCGGAGATGCCGGCCTCCTTGAGACACTTGCGAATCTCCTCCTCCGTCGCTCCATCAAAGACAGGCGTGACCGCCTTGAAGTTCAGCTTCTGGGCCGCCCAACCCAGATGCGTCTCCAAAATCTGCCCCACGTTCATACGACTGGGAACGCCCAGCGGATTGAGCAGAATATCCACCGGCGTACCGTCGGCCATGTACGGCATATCCTCGACGGGCAGGATCTTTGAGATGACCCCCTTGTTACCGTGCCGCCCGGCCATCTTGTCGCCAACCGAAATCTGCCGCTTGGTGGCGACGTACACTTTGACCATCTGCTGCACGCCGCTGGGCAGTTCGTCGCCGCGCTTCAGCGAGTTGAGCCGGCGCTCCTTGTCGTCGAACAGGAAGTCGAGCCGCTCCTTATGCCGGCCATACAGTTCGTTGCACTGCTTCTTGCGCTCCGGACTGCGGATGTCCAGGTGGTCCAGCCGGAAGGACTGCGCCTGTTCCAGAATGACCTTGTCGTCCTTGTCCTGGCCGAGTACCTTGTTGCTCAGCGTGTCCTTGAGGACCGGTTTTTCCAATACCCCCGCCAGTTCCGTAATCATCGCCCGGAACTGGTCGGCGATCTGCTTGTTGTAGCGGTTCTCCATCTCCTTCTGCTCTTTGTCGAAGATCTTCTTTTCATCCTCCGACATGCTCGCTCGCCGGCTGAACCGCTGCGTGTCGATGACGATGCCCTCGACGCCGGATGGCACATCGAGACTGTCGTTTTTCACGTCCTCACCAGCGCGGCCGAAGATGGCATGCAGCAGCTTCTCTTCGGGCGTCAACTCGCTCTTGGACTTGGGCGACACCTTGCCGACGAGAATGTCGCCGGGCTGAACGAAGGTGCCGATGCGAACGATGCCGTATTCGTCGAGATTGGACAACGCTTTGGGCGAGACGTTGGGAATATCACGGGTGAATTCTTCCTTGCCCAGCTTCGTCTCACGAATCTCGATCTCGAACTCCTCGATATGAATCGAGGTGTACGTGTCCTGTTCCACTAGCCTTTCGCTGATGATGATGGCATCCTCGAAGTTGTAGCCATCCCACGACATGAACGCGACGAGGACGTTACGCCCCAGAGCCAACTCGCCGCGATACGTAGCCGCTCCGTCGGCGAGAACGTCGCCAATCTTGACCTTCTGGCCGACCCGGACGATCGGCTTCTGATTGAGACACGTATGCTCGTTCAGACCGGTGAACTTGCGCATCACATACTCGCGTTCATCGACGCGGATGCGCAGTCCATCGACATGGGTGACGGTGCCGGCTCTCTGCGCCCGCACCACCATGCCGCTGTTGTAGGCGACATCTTTTTCCAGCCCGGTCGCCACGATGGGCGGCTCGGTGACGAGCAGCGGCACGGCCTGGCGCTGCATGTTGGAACCCATCAACGCCCGGTTGGCGTCGTCGTGTTCGAGGAACGGAATGAGGCCGGCGGAGACGCCGACCATCTGCTTGGGGCTGATGTCGATGTACTGCACCTGATCGGACGGAATCGAGGCGAAGTCGCCGCCGAAGCGGGCGATGATACGCTCCGTCGTGATCTTCTGGCCATCGGTCGGCGCATCAGCCGGCGCCAGGTGCGCCAGCGATTCCTCATCGGCGCGCAACTGCTTCACGTCATCGGTCAGCTTGCGGCCCTTGACGGAACGATACGGCGTAATGAGGAAGCCGTATTCATCCACGCCGGCAAATATGCTCAAGTGCGAAATCAGACCGATGTTCGTGCCTTCCGGCGTCTCAATCGGGCAGATTCGGCCATAGTGCGAGATATGCACATCGCGCACATCGAAGCCGGCGCGCTTGCGATTCAAACCGCCCGGCCCCAGGGCGGACAGCCGCCGCTCGTGCGTCAACTGCGACAGCGGATTGGTCTGATCGACCACCTGACTCAGTTCGCCGCGGCCGAAGAAATACTCGATGGCCGCCGAAATCGACTTGGGATTAATGAGCGAGCGCGGCGTCATGTCCTGCTGATCGCGGATGGACATGCGCTCTTGCACGGTGCGGCGCAGTTTGAGGAAGCCCTTGCGCAGTTCGTCGGCCGCCAGTTCGTCGATGGTGCGGACGCGACGATTACCCAGGTGATCGATGTCGTCAATGTGCCCGTCGCCGGAGCGCAGTTTCATGATGTAGCGGATAGCGTTAAGGTAATCCAACGCCCGCAACGTCATCTCCGACTCTTCGATCTCTTGATCGAACTTGCGATTGATGCGGAAACGCCCGACCTTGCCCAGCCGATAGCGGTTGGCGTCCTGGAACTTCTCCTTGAACAGCTCGCGTGCCTTTTCCAGTTGCGGCGGATTGCCCGGCCGCAGACGCTGGTAAATCTTCAGCAGCGCTTCCTCATGCGTGTTGGTCGGATCCTCGTTCAGCGACGTGAGGATAAGCGGATCCTTGACCTTGGTGAGCATTGTCACTTCGGTGACGCCGCTGGCGAAGATGATGTCGAGCTTCTCGTCGGTGAAAGTCTCGCCGCTGTCGAGAAAAACTTCGCCTGTTTCGGGGTCGATCACATCGCCGACGGCGATGGCGTCCTTGACCTTGGCGCGGTTGTCCGGCTTCACCTTGACCGTCTCGGTAGGATAGAAGGCGCGGATGATGTCGGCGTCGGTGGAATAGGCGGGGTCCATGGCGCGCAGCAGCGTCATGGACGAGAACTTGCCGGACTGATCGATGCGAACGCCGAGGGTGTCCTTCTTGGTGACGTTGATTTCGATCCAGCTGCCGCGTTCGGGGATGATGCGGCAGCTATGCAGCCTCTTTTCTCCTTCGACCAGGGCGACGAAATCGACGCCTGGGGAGCGGTGCAACTGGCTGACAACGACGCGCTCGGCACCGTTGATGATGAACTCGCCGCCGCCGATCATGATGGGCATGTCGCCGAGATAGACTTCTTCCTCAACCGGCTGTTCCTTGTTGAGACGCAGCCAGACGCGGAAGGGCCGGCCATAGGTCAGGCGCAGTTGACGGCATTCATCAGGGCCGTAGCGGGGTTTGCCCAACTCGTAGCGGAGGTATTCGAGAGCCAGAGTGTTGTCGTAGCTCTTGATGGGGAAAATCTCGCGCAGAACGCCTTCCAGACCGGACGCCGCGCGTTTGTCGGGCAGGGTGTCCAGTTGCAAGAAGCGGTCGTAAGAGCGCGTCTGGATAGCCGTCAACGGCGGCACTTCGGCAGTATCACCGAAGCGGCCGAAGTTGCGGATGATTTCCGGGACGATGGTACGATTAGCGGGGACGGGCATAGCGTTTGCTCCTCCCAAACAACAGCTACGGCCATGCGCGAGCCTCCCGAAACGATAACGAGCGCAGCAAATTGCGTCCGTCACCGTTTCGGTTCAGCGCAGGGCCGTCGGGTGGTCTTCAAATGATCGTTCAAGGATGCAGGATTCGATAGGGGAGGCACCACGAGATTAACGACGCCAAACGGCCCTGTTCGGCGGTGATGCGGTGCGGGATCTCCCACGAGTTTGTTCCTGACGTTACACGTTTTAATACCCGGACAGCGCGCGAACATAGCCAGGCGCATGACCTGGCTCTTAAACATCCGGGGGTGAGGGGGAAAGCTAACTGGTGGCACGCTGCAATCCACGTTTCAATCTACGCCAGCGGAACATCCGAATACCCGCTTAGCGATTGTCGCCGCGCCTCAACTCCACGATACGGAGAACGAGCTTATTTATTTCACCACAAACTCACCCGGAATACAAACAAAAAGTCAAGATGAGGCGGGGAAACGGCCGTTGGCATGGGTCCGTTCCCCCGATTTTCGCCTCTTTTTCCCGGCTTTTCGCTTGACACGCCGAATCAATTCGCCGCGTGAAATTTTTCCTAGGCGAAGCTTTTCAGCCTGTCTACGACATTACTTGACGCTGACCTTGGCTCCGCCTTCCTCCAGTTTCTTCTTGAGCGCGGCGGCCTCGTCCTTGGCCACATTCTCTTTGACGGGCTTGGGCGCGCCTTCCACGAGTTCCTTGGCTTCCTTGAGACCGAGGTTGGTGATCTCGCGGACAACCTTGATGACGTTGATCTTCTTGGCCGGGTCCGCCAATCCTTCGAGGACGACGGTGAACTCGGTCTGTTCGACCTTGGCCTCGGCGGGAGCGGCGGGACCGCCCGCCATGACGACGCCGCCGGCGGCGGGTTCGATCTTGTAGCGTTCCTTCAAATACTCTTTGAGCTGGACGGCCTTGGTGATGGTCAAGGCGGCGATCTTGTCGCCCAAATCGGTGATGTCAGCCTCGAAGCTGATCCCATTTCCTTCAGCCATTGCGTATGGTCCTTTCCTGATGCAGTTGCTGCTTGAAGCGGAGCAGCGGCTTGCGTAATAGCCTAGTTGTGATTGTTTGTCATCAACGAGCGCCGGAGCGCCAGCGACGGAAAGAACCCGTCGCTGGCGCTCCGGCGCTCATTGAATGTTTATCCCGCCACGGGCGCGGGGGCGGCTTCCACAGCCGCCTCTTCGGTTTTTTCGCTGATCGTCTGAATCTGGCTCGCCACCTGCGAAATCGGGCCGGTCAAGCAGCCAGCGATCGCCGACCCCGGCCCCAGGATCGCGCTGAGAATCTGCCCCAACGCCTCGGGCAGCGTCGGCATCTTCACCGCCAGATCGAAGCTGATAAGCTGGCCATCGGCAATGGCCCCCTTGACGACGACCTTGTCCTTGTATTGAGCGGCGATCTTGGACTTCTTCAGTTCGTCCTCGATGGCCCGGCTCAGGTCGGCGATGCTGTTGGCGCCCCAGGCCAGGGTGGTTGGTCCCTGCCAGTAGGGTGAATCGGCGGCGATGGGAATGCCCATCTCGTTGAACACGCGCCGCGTCAGGCTGTTCTTGACTACCTGCATGCGAATGTTCTTCTTGCGCAGTGTCGCCCGCAGCGATCCGTCAAGTTGGGCGCTCAGCCCCTTGACGCTCAACACCACCGCGTCGCGGACTCCCTCGAAGGAACTCCGCAACGCATCCATTTCCATCTGCTTGATAACTTTGCTCATTTTTCCGCTATCCGCTGCCCGCTATCCGCGACCCGCCCAATCCGTTATCCGCCACGTTTTGGCGGACAGCAGATAGCGGATAGTGGATAGCGGAAATTACATGGTGACCGGAATGCCCGGAGTCATGGTGGCCGCCAGGGTAATCGACTTGACGTAGTTGCCTTTGACGCCGGAAGGCTTGGCGGCGCGAACCTGCTCGACGAAGGCGACAACATTAGCCGCCAGTTTGTCGTCGTCGAAGCTGATCTTGCCGACGCCGGCGTGGACGTTGCCGCCCTTATCGGAGCGATACTCGACCTTACCAGCCTTGAACTCGCGAACGACAGCGGCCACGTCGGTGCCGGTCGTGATGACGGTGCCGGCCTTGGGCGTCGGCATCAGGCCGCGCGGCCCGAGTACCTTACCAAGCCGGCTGACCTGACCCATCATGTCCTGCGTGGCCAACGCCTGGTCGAACTCCAGCCAACCTTCGCTCTGGATCTTCTTGATGAGTTCGTCGCTGCCGGCATAGTCGGCACCGGCTTCCTTGGCCTTGGCGACGTTGTCCCCTTGGCAGAAAACCAACACGCGAACCGCCTTGCCGACGCCGTGCGGTAGCGGCACGCTGCCGCGAATCATCTGATCGCTCTGCGTCGAGTCGATGCCGAGCGCCATGTGAATCTCGACGGTTTCGTCGAACTTGGCCCGCTTGATCTGCTTGAGCAGGGCGATGGCCTGCTTGAGCGGCGTGGTACCAGCCTTGGCGACCTTCTGATGGTCGTTCTTGATCTTGTTGCGGAGTTTCTTGCCGCGCCCTGGCGGATGGCCGGGCTGCCGGCCCTTCTTCTTGTTGCTGGTCGGCGCTGCCGAGGTGGTTGCCGGCGCGCCTTCGGCGGCGGGTTTCGGTTCCTTCGCCTTGGGAGCGCGTGCCTTCTTGGTTTCGCCGCCGGCCGCAGCAGCCTGCTCGGCTGGAGCCGCTGCGGGATTCTCCGTCGCTTCGGCGGGTGTGTCGGCTTGTTTCTTGGCCATGATTGTGCTACTTCTCGCTACTGTCAGGGACCGGCCGACGGCCGACGCCACTGATTTCCCCAAACATCTCGTAGTCAACAAAGATTCACCCGCCGGGATGAAGCTTTCTCCATTCCGAACGAGCGATCTTGTATGATTTCGGAAGAATCTCGTCCTATGTGGCCGACTCGCGGAGTGAGTGCGCTACACTTCACCCCTCGACGGCCAGACCCAAACTGCGGGCCGTGCCCTCGATGATGCGCATGGCGTGATCGACATCGCGCGCATTGAGGTCTTGCAATTTTCTCTGGGCGATGTCGCGCACCTGGGTGGACGACACCTTGAAACCCTTGTATTTGCCGCTCTGCTTGGTCTTCTCCTCGGCGCTAATGACATCGCCGCCCTTTTTCTTTTCGAGCGGAATGCCGGCCGCCTGCTTGAGCAGCACCGCCGCCGGCGGACTCTTGATGATGAAGTCAAAACTGCGGTCGGAGTAGACGGTTATCACCACAGGCAATGTGATGCCGCGCATCTCCTTGGATCGGTCGTTGAACTGCGACACGAACTGACCGATATTGACGCCGTGCTGACCCAACGCCGGGCCGACGGGAGGGGCCGGCGTCGCCGTGCCTCCCGGCACTTGCAACTTGATCTGCGCGGTTACATGTCGCGCCATGATGAACCTTTCAAACAGTGTTCAGTGTTCAGTGTTCAGTGTTCAGTGTTCTTGGCACGGACTGAGCAAGATTGTCGTGACCGATTGCCCATCGCCACTGAAAACTGAAAACTGAAAACTGAAAACTTTTATGCTTGTTCAACCTGCCAGTATTCAAACTCGACCTTCACGGGCCGACCGAAGATCGTTAGTTCCACGCTCACGCTGCCCTTGGCTTCGAGCAGTTCCTTGACCTCGCCTTCCATGCCGGCGAAGGTACCATCGGTGACCTTGACGCGGTCGCCCGGACCGAAGCGCGGCTTGGTGTAAACAACCTTGCCTTCCTCGACCTTGGCTTCGCTGCTCTTTTGCTGACCGTGCAGCATGCGTTCGATTTCGCGGTCCGACATGGGAGGCGGCGCTCGATGCACCGAACCACCCACGAAATCGCCGACGCCGGAGGTCTCTCGAAATAGATAGAGAATTCGGTCGTTGTATTCCACCTCGACCATCAAATATCCCGGATACAGCTTGCGTTCCTTCTGGATTCGCTTGCCGTTACGCATCTCAGTGACGCGCTCGACCGGAACAACCGTCTGACCGTAATACTCTTCCAACCCCTCGATCTTGACGCGCCGCTCGATGGCTTCCTTGATCGTTTCCTCGCGGCCGCTTTGCACCTTGACGACATACCAGTGCTTGTTGCTCGGCTCCGGCGCGGAGGGCGCTTCCGGTTCGGCAGGCGCTTGCTGCGCTTCGTCGTTCGCTTGAGGCGCTTCTGGTTCGTCGAGAGCGTGCTGTATCTCATCGTTCGCTTGAGGCGCTTCGACAGGCGGCTCAACCGCTTCTTCCGCCACGGGTTGCACCTCGGCGGCTGTCCCTTCCGGTGGGACCGCCGTCTCGCCGGTCGTTGGTGGGACCGGCATCTCGCCGGTCGCTGGTGGGACCGGCGAGATGCCGGTCGATTCCATGGCCTGCGGCGGCGCGGGTGGCGTCATCGCGGGAACGGATTCGGGAGTGGTTACATTTTCTGTCATGACGCGGACTCTTTGGTCGGCGATCGCTTGGTGGGAGAAACACTCACCAGGGGCGGTTTTCCGCAGTGGTATTCTGATCTTGCTGCTCAGCGGGCTTCAACAGCACGCCAATGGGTGGCCACTTCAGCACGGCCTGCCAGCCAACATCACAGAATGCGAGATAGAAGGCCATCAGCAGCACCGTGACCAACACGACGATGGTGTCCTGCACGAGCCGTCGCTGCGTCGTCCACGAAACCTTGTTCATCTCCGCTTCGGTGGCGATGAGGAAGTCGGCGAAGGCCGGCACATTGACAATGCGCCAGGCCAGCCACAGCGACGCGGCCAACAGCAACAACGGGATCGTGAATTGCACGGATGGAACCAGCGTCAACGAGCGATAGCTCAAGGGCCCCGTCGCCGGCAGCGGCGCGACTCCCAGTGGCTGATCGTCGCGATTCTCCTTCTTGGCCTCGCTGAACGTCGCGCTATCCACAATCTCATTCGTGTTAAGCTTTGAGCCACCCGGCTGAAACACTTTCACATGCGTGGCCGGATCGACGGTTGCGTTGATCTCTTGCAACGTGTTGCGATCCACAATGAGCGTGTGGTCCTTGATCCGCGATTCCCAGTCTGGGAAACGCTTACTTAGTTCCGCTCCCGCGTCGCCGGCGGATACGAGCGTCACGCGACCCGTGAAGGGAATATCCAATTGCCAGTTCGGCGATCCCTTGCGCAGCGTATTATGTGCCAGCAGCGTCCAGATACCGGCCCCCGCCAGGATGAGGATTCCGAAGATAGTGCCGCGACGGACACGCACACCTTGCAGTGCCTTGTAGGGTCGGGGCGTGAACCAGCCTTGTTCCTCGAAACGCACCAGGAAATGCTCGGTGGCCGGCCGCATAAACAGGCGGACACCGAGAATGAGTAACGCTAAACCGACGACGGCCGTGATAATCCCACCAACCGAGGGACTATACAGATTGCGTGAATAACTCCCGTATTCAATCCACAAACTGGCCCAGCGCGTCAGCAGGAGAATGGTCAAAAAGCCAACGAGACCGATGAAAATACCGGCCCGAACCCCGGGTGCCGTCTTCGGTCCCAGCAAACGGACGCCGAACACGATCAACCCGACCAGCACAACGAATTGCAGTAGGCCACGGACGATGGCCAAGACGTTGTTGTTCCCGGTTTCCCATAGAGAGGGAATGAGGAAGAAAACGATTCCGAGTGTGCCCAGCGCGTAAACCGTCCCGGCGAGACTGGCGACCGCCATGCGGTCGAGCATGCTCGCTGAGGCGACTTCCGGCGTATTCTTGACGGCCACGGCCATGGCAGTTCCTGTCCTGATGAAATAGATGGAGACGACTTCCTCCGGCGACCCTGCCGGTGTCCTCTCCTCACGGCAGCGCTGTTCCCCACCTTCCTGGCGTGCGGGTTGGCCTCCAGCGACGCCCGGCAAACCCAGTGTCAACAGGGGCGGAGCGACTCGAACGCTCAACCGCTGGTTTTGGAGACCAGTGCTCTACCAATTGAGCTACACCCCTTCAAATAGTGGTTAGTCGTTAGTGGTTAGTTAACATCAGACGTTATCATGCCCGAATCTCGCTCGGCTTGCCTGCTGCTAACCACTAACCACTAACGACTAACCACTATTTTTTCCGCGATTCCTTGTGCGAGGTGTGCTTGCGTTCCTTACGGCAGAACTTTTTCAGCGCCAGACGTTCCGCCCCGCGCGTCTCCTTTTCGGTGCGGTAGTTCCGCGCCCCGCAAACGGTGCATTCCAGCCAGACGTATTCGCGCATGGTTGATTCCTCTTTTACCAGCCCGCAGCGCCAGCAAGGGACTTGCTGGCGCTGCGGGCTGGTCAATGCGGCGTACTCACGCCAAAATCTTCGTGACGACGCCGGAGCCGACGGTTCGGCCGCCCTCGCGGATGGCGAAACGCAGGTTCTCTTCCATGGCGATCGGCGAATCCGCGATCAGTTCCACGGTCATCTTGACGTTGTCGCCAGGCATGCACATTTCCACGCCCTCCGGCAACGTGCAGGTGCCCGTCACGTCGGTTGTGCGGAAGTAGAACTGCGGACGATAGCCGGTGAAGAACGGCGTGTGTCGGCCGCCTTCGTCCTTGGACAGAATATAAACCTGAGCCTCGAACTTGGTATGAGGCGTGATCGAGCCGGGCTTGGCCAACACCTGGCCGCGTTCCAGATCGGTGCGCTCAATACCGCGAAGCAGCACGCCGACATTGTCGCCGGCCGTGCCGTATTCCAAAGTCTTCTGGAACATTTCGACGCCCGTGACCACGGTCTTGCGCGGCGCCTTCATCAGACCGATGATCTCGACTTCATCGCCGACCTTGCACTTGCCGCGCTCAATACGACCGGTGCCGACCGTGCCGCGACCCTTGATCGAAAAGACATCCTCAATGGACATCAAGAACGGCTTGTCCTCGGCGCGCTGCGGCGTCGGGATGTAGGTATCCAGGGCGTTGAACAGATCGTCCAAACACTTGCCGGCCGCGTCGTCCTTGCCCTCGGTTTGCATGGCGGCCAAAGCGTTGACGCGGACGATGGGAACCTCATCGCCGGGAAATTCGTACTTGCTCAACAGTTCGCGAACTTCCATCTCGACCAGTTCGAGCAATTCGGGATCATCGACGGTGTCCACCTTATTGAGGGCAACGACGACGCGCGGCACACCGACCTGACGCGCGAGCAGAATGTGTTCGCGAGTCTGCGGCATGGGACCATCGTTGGCGGCAACCACAAGAATAGCGCCGTCCATCTGGGCCGCGCCGGTAATCATATTCTTGATGTAATCGGCGTGGCCGGGACAGTCGATGTGGGCGTAATGGCGATTGGGAGTCTCGTACTCGACGTGGGCCACGGCGATGGTGACGGTCTTCAAATCATCGCGTTCTGTGCCGCCCTTCGCGATTTCCTTGTAGGTCTTGACCTTGAGGTCGGGCTTGTACTTGGCCGCCGAGCGCATCACCAGCGCGGTGGTCAGCGTGGTCTTGCCGTGGTCGATATGACCAATGGTGCCCACGTTGACGTGCGGCTTGGTACGCGAGAACACTTCCTTAGCCATTTTTCCTCCGACGTTTCAAAGCAAGTTGCCCAGATGTCGCTCTGGGACAGGGTGATAACTTTTCCAAAAACCAGAGAGCTGCTGTTGGGACTTGAACCCAAAACCTCCACATTACCAATGTGGTGCTCGACCATTGAGCTACAGCAGCGATAGCATAAGTGCGTTAATCAATTTTTCCTAGTCGTCGCAACGTCCGGATTCGGTGACAGGTCGGACACACCACTTCACACTTGGCGATCTCCGCGAGGATTTTGCGCACGCCCCACTTCCTAGCCCCCGCGTTGCCGATGTCCGCCAATTTTTCCGTGCCGGGCAGATGATCGAACTCCATCACCAGTGGCGACCAACGTCCGCCGCAATCGGTACACGGCTTATTCTTCGCCGCCAGGACAAGGGCGCGAATCTTTGCCTCATAGCGCATCCGCTTTCTGCGCCACATTTCCTTGTTGGCATGATAGTGGGCACGCTGGTAAGCCTGCTTCTTTTCGCCGGTCTGCACGGCTACCTCCCAACAAGCAAGCGGGTGATGGGACTTGAACCCATAACATTCGGCTTGGAAAGCCGATGCTCTGCCAATTGAGCTACACCCGCACTCTTAAATATCTCTTATTACCCTTCTCCTTGCATCAACATTTGAACCTATGGGCAGAGCAGGATTCGAACCTGCGTAGGACGAAGTCCGCCAGATTTACAGTCTGGTGCCATTGGCCGCTCGGCCATCTGCCCGTTTATCCTTATGCCGGCGCCGCCCAGTTTCATCCGGCGTGCAAGCTAGCGGCGGGAATCGAACCCGCAACCTTCGGTTTACAAAACCGATGCTCTGCCTGGTTGAGCTACGCTAGCAGCCCCCGTCATTGCGGAAAGAGTAAGTATAGGAAGGCGGCATAGGTGTTGCAAGTCGAAATTTCTTCGCGATCTCGCCCCTTTTGCCGGCTTTTTCAGCCGCGCGCCGCCTCACTCTCCAGGACACGTCCAGCCCTCAACGAGTTCATCTTATTCCAAAGTAGAGAGGGCGGCCCGAATGGAAATCTATACAGGTTATCGGCGGCGAGACAAGGGTTGCACGGCTGCCTCCGGTTCGCCGGCCTCCGACCTATGCTCCATTTATGACCTAGACTCAACGTGAAGGGGAATGTGCGCTGCGCAAGTCCAGGCTGCGTGACAGCGGAGCCATCTCGGTTTCCTTGTTTCCGCTCGCGGCTCGACGTGTACTTCCTCTTGAACGCACGGGCTTGCTCGCGGGGAACACGGCAAGCCATTCGCCCCATGATTATTTCCGTCTTGAAGAGAGGAACGCTATGAGGATGCGCTGGTTTGGTGGCTGTTTTCTTCTGCTGGCGCTCAGTCTCGCCGGTTGTCGCTCCAAGGTGGTGACGACGGTAGAGGAAGTTGCGCCCGAGGATACGACAACTCATCTGGGCGACAAGATCGATATTTCGCTGGCCGACTGGCTCAAGCTGCCGCGACCGGAGTTGGCCAAGTTGGTCGAGGAATGGACGGTAACGGTCCACAAGCAGCAGGAGTCGGCCCGGAGCAATCCCGATTCGGTTCAATTGCTGCCGCAGCTGCATCCGCCGACGGTCGGCATCGTGTTCGCCGACGCGCATTTCTCGCCGGCCGCCGGTTTCAGTCTGCCACCATACCTGAAGGAAGGGCAGAAGGATGCGGCGGTAGCTCTGCACCTGGCTCGCTTCGGCGACCGTGAGGCCGCCCTCAAGATGGCCAACGAGGATAAAGAATTGTTGGCCCAGATTGATGCCTGCCGCAACGAGCATAACTACCCGGTCGAGTGGACGCGGTTGGTCGGCCTGGTTTTGCAAAACGCGCAGCTCAAGCTCGCCAACGGCGAACCGGACGGCGCGACGGAATTGGTGCAGTTGCATCGCCAATTGCGTTCCGTCCTGGATGTCAAGGCGGCCGCGAGTTCGCTGGGGGCGGCGCTGCTGCCGCGCGGTCGGCAGGCGCTGACGTTGGCCGCGGTGGCCTGGCGCGAGCCACGCCAGAACAAGACCGCCCTTTCGGGCGACATCGACGCCGCCCTCGCCGACTGGGGCACGATAGCGGACCTGGTAACGGGCTTGACAGCCGGAGCCAAACAAGACGCGGTAGCGCGTCTGTTTGGTAGCCCCATTGCGGGCCGAGCCGTCATCGCCGGCACGCCAGCCACCGTGCAGCGCACACTCGATTTGCTCGCCTTGCCGCTGCCGGCTGAGGGCGTCAACAATGTTGTCGCTTTCCTTGATGACAAGCACACGCTGACGGAGGTGCTTGTCGCCTATCGCCCGAAGATCAATGAACTCTTCCCAGAGCCGCAAAACCTGGCTCTCGCCCTCATCGAACACGGTTACACCAGCCAAGCGCCGGCCGCCAAGTCCGGACTGAATCGCCAGACGTGGACGGGCGGCGGCCTGGCCTACGATGTGACTTTGCTGACGCGCGGCAATGCCGGTGGCGCGCTGATTCGCGTCGCCAAGGCCGGCGTGCCGGCGCCGGCCGCATCCTTCGCTCATAGTCCCCGCGACTTCGGCGCCGTCAACCTCGATCGCTCCTTCGAGCAGAACCGCCTGGAGATCGCGCCCGATCAGACCGGCCCGGCGTTGGAGATCACCGACAAAGACACGTTGGCTCGCATCATCCAGCCGGCCACGGCGTTCGCACCTAGTGCGGCCCTGCTAAAACGTGAGGCGAGCGAGGACTTGCTCGCTCAGTTGGCGCTGCGTTGGCCGGCCGATCAGAACACCAACGCGCTGAACCGTCTGGTTCTTCCTTTGTGGAGCGCCTATGGCCCCGCGCGCATTGAGGGTATGGAAGGGACCGATGGCGATCAGCTGGTTCTCATCTGGGAGGGCAGCGATACGCGGCTGAAATTGCGTCTGCCGTATGATGACAAATCGCCGGAACTGCTGGCCGAGGATAGCCGAGGCCCGGCCGCGCTCAAGACGCGCGCCGAAATCGCCGCGCAGTTGAATCGCCGCGAGCGTCAGGAGCGTCTCACCGCCGGCAAGCCGCGCACACGTCTGGCGCGCTTCATTCAACTGCCCTCGCACGGCATCGATAACCTGCGGCTAGGCATGACCCGCGAGGAAGCGAAAGCCACCCTGCCCGGTTCGCGGTCGATCCGCGTTCAACCACTCACGGACGGCCTGAATATCCTCTTCCTCAACGAACCCCCGGCGACGGCGGCCTACTGGCCGCGCCAGATGTTCGTTCGCTTCGGCGCCGACAATCGCCTGGCCGAGATTCGCGTCCGCTATCAGGAAGGGGCACACACTCCCGGCAAGTCGGAGTTGTCGCTGTTGGACACGCTCAAGAAGAAACCCAACGGCGCTCCCGAAACGCTGCCGGCGACGTGGGCCGGCCTATGGACCGATCTGCCCACGCGCAAGCAACCTGTTTTCTATCGCTGGCTGGATGATGCCACGAGTTGGACTTATCAAAGCGACAAGGGCGGCAGCGAGGTGGTGCTGCGGGATTGTCCCGCCGAGCAACCGCTCGGCGTGCAACTGCCGCCGTTGGAATTTTGTCGTCGCGGCGTTGAAGCCTGCGTCCTGGGCGACACGCTCTCGGAAGTGCGGCGGCGCTGGGACATCACCAAGCCACGGTTCGCGTCCAACGGCGCGGAGGTACTGTTCCTACCAGCGAAGAGTCCTTACGATGTCCTGCTCATCTGGTACGACAACGACAAGGTATCGCGTCTGATCGCTCGCCATCGCAATCCGAAGACGGTGAAATATGAGGAAGTCGGCGCGGCGCTCCAGCAGGCGTGGTCCGCCGATCTCGATCGGCTCGGCTATCTTCGCCGCCAGGATGGTCCTTTAGGCCAGGTCATGCAGGCGTATAGCTGGAACGACGACCGCACGCGCGTCCGCATTTTCGCGCAGGAAACCGAGGAAGGCATTCGTTTGTTCACGGAATGGCGCGAATGGCCCATCCCGGCCAAAACCGTGGCATCCAAGTAGCAACCCGGTAGTCCTGGCAGCCGGAGTGGTTGCTCCTGGAATGTACCTCGACCGAGTTGTCGTGAACCAGGACGGGTTTTATTCTCGACACGGTTTCTGGTGGAATCAGACCATTCACCAAATCCGTTACGAGGAACTGAATCGGGTCCAGCTCGTGGTCGAGGGGAAGACCGGCCGGCGCGGAAAAACGTACAGTTACTATTTCGATTGTTCGTTCAAATCCGGCAAGCAAGAACGCGTTCCCCTTGGAGACATCATGCGGGAGGCTTTGCCGGAGATTGCCGAACAATTCCGCCGGCATGGTGTGCCGGTCCAGATTCCCGCCAATCTTCCCGACTGATGCAAACGCCGGACAAATATCCTTGCTTGCCAGCCCGCAGCGCCAGCAAGGGGCTTCCCTTGCTGGCGCTGCGGGCTGGCAAGCAAGCTTTCGTTCTACTCCCTCTTCCCACGCTCCCCCTCGTACAGTACCATTTCCACGGATTGGGCAGGAATCGTATCTTCAGGATGAGGTTTCAGATATGGATTTGCTGGCGCAGGCCGCCGAGGGTTTTCGAGGGATCGAAGCGGACGCCGCCTTGAAGGAACAGGCGCTGAAGTTTTTGCATCAATGGTTGACCGAGGCGGACTTCACGCCCTATCGTCCGCAATTAATCTGGCTCCTGGAAACGAAGCAGTGGCCGGGCCTTCTCGATCGCTTCTATCAAATCCTACCGTTCGGCACCGGCGGCCGCCGCGGCGCGGTCGGCATCGGTCCCAATCGCATGAACGGCTGGACGCTGCGTGCCTCGGTTCAAGGACATTGTGAATATCTCAAGGAGCAATTCTCCGGCGTCGATGCTCCGCGCGTCGTCCTCGCCTATGACGTGCGCCAGTTCGTGGACCAGCGCCGCCAGTACAATCCCGAACTGCCGAATCCAGTTTTGAACCTGTCCTCACGCGATCTCGCCCAGTACGCCGCCAGCGTCTACGTCGCCAACGGCATCCACGCTCATATCCTGCCGTCGGATAGCCGGCACTATCTGGCCACGCCCGAATTGTCTTTCACGATCCGTTACTTGCAGGCGCATGGCGGACTGAACATTTCCGCCTCGCACAATCCGCCCGACGACAACGGCGGCAAGTTTTACGATGAACGCGGCGGTCAGCCGGTGCCGCCGGAAGATCAGATCATGGCCGATCTCGTCGATCAGGTCCGCGTCATCAAATCGCTGCCGTGGTCCGAGGCGCAGCGCTCGGGCCGGCTGCACTGGCTCGATGAGACGCCGCACCGCGCTTACATTGACTTGTGCCGCAAACAGAGCCTGATACCGCCGCCGAAACACGACGATTTCAAGGTCGTCTTTACGCCGCTGCACGGCGTCGGCGCACTGACCGCCATGGAAACGCTCGTCGAGCAGGGTTTTCGCGTCGTGCCGGTGACCGAGCAGATGACACCCGATGGTCAGTTCCCCAACGTCACCAAGACGCCGAACCCCGAAGTTCCCGAATCGATGGACCGTGCCGCCGTCACCGCCCGCGCGAACAACGCCGACCTCGTTCTGGCCACCGATCCCGACGCCGACCGCCTGGGCGCGATGGTTCCCCCCCTCACCCTACCCTCTCCCCCCTTGGGGGGAGAGGGTAGGGTGAGGGGGGGCGAATGGCACGTCATCACCGGCAATCAGATTGCGACGCTCTTGACCCACTTCAAGCTGAACAAGCTGACGCAGCAGGGGCGTTTGCCGTCGTCGCCGATCGTCGTGCGCACCGAGGTGACGACCAGCCAGGTCACGCGCATCGCGCGTCACTTCAAGGCACAGATCGTCGAAAACTTGCTGGTCGGTTTCAAGTACATCGCCGATGTACTTTGGCATCTCGACCGCGAGGGCGCTTACGAGGACGTGACCGGCACGCCGAATGATTTCGTGATCGCCGTGGAGGAGAGCCACGGCGTCTTGGTGACGCCGCACATTCGCGACAAGGACGCGGCCGGGGCCGCCTTGCTGATGGCGGAATTGGCGCTCGATCAGAAGCGCCGCGGCCAAACGGTACTCGATTATCTGGAACGCCTGGCGCGCGAGTTCGGCTACTTCCGCAATGAAGGTGTGTCGATGTTCATGCGCGGTCTGGAAGGCAAACAGCAGATGACGCGCATGCTGGATCGCTTGCGGACGACGCCGCCGCGTGAGATTGCCGGCCTCACCGTGACCAGCGTTGAGGATCTACGCGACGAACAAGGCCGTTTCGGCCCGCTCAAGGGCGCGACTGACGCCGCCTCGCGCAACGTGTTGATCTTCCGCTGTGGCGAACGTGCGCGGGTGGTGCTGCGGCCCAGCGGCACCGAGCCGAAGGCGAAGATTTATCTGGAAGCGTGTTCGCCCCCCCGTCCGAGCGGCATGTCCGATGATGACTGGCGGCACGGCTGTCAGGAAGTGGATGCGTTGATGAAACAGTTGTCGATCGATTTCAAGCGTCAGGCGCTGCAATTGATTGGACTCGATCCGTCAGCGGTGGGATGAGGTGTTTTGCCGCTTGCGGCTTAGCGCTAAGCCGCAAGCGGCAAATCATGGCCACTTACTCCACAGTCAACCCCGCGAGAAATTGCTCCAGTTCTTTTTGCTGCTTCTTCTCTTTCTCCTGCCTGTCCTCGATCCCCGCCTGGAGTTTTTCAATCTGCGTCTCCAGTTTGTCGAGTTTCTCCAGGTAACGCTTCTGGAGCGCGGAATTGGCCGGCACCTTGTCGAGACTGGAACGCACGCGAAGCTGTTCTTGCGTGACCGTCTGGAATTGGGACTTCAGCTGGGCCAGGTCGCGCTGCGTGTCGGTCAACCGGCTCTTGTGTCCGCCGACCTCGCGCAATGCCTCACGCAGTTTCGGCGTAATGGCCGTGGTACGCAGCAGCACCGCCATCTTGCCGTCCGTCATGGACATTAGTTGCATCCTATCGAGCCGTGTTCGTTCCTGGACCACTTCTCGCATGAGCGATTTGCCGGGCGGCACCTTCCACTCGAAGCGATAGAAATCGCGGCTGCGCTCGGCCGGTTTCTCCGCGCCAATCAATTTCCAATCGGTCTGAATGGGCTGCTCCACGATCAAGGTACGTTCCTGGCCGGAGCGGTTCTTGATGAGATATTTCATCGTGTTCCGCAAACGATGCGTCTCCTCCACGACGCCCTTGGCGATGCGAACCGTGGTCAATACCTCCGGGGCGCTGGTCGTCTCGCTCTTGACCTCGACGGCCTGATCGACGGCGAAGCTGAGCAGACGTTCCTCGTTGGCTTGCAGGTCCGGCAACCGCGCATCGCCCGCGTAAACGCCGGCCTCGTAGACGGAGACCGGCCCTTGCATAAGGTTCTGCGCCGTAGTGTTCTTGAACTTTAGGCCGCGCAGCGGAAACTTGCCGTGAATCTTCTCGTTGAAGATGCTGACACGCTGGCCGGTGACTTCCTGGTTGACCAACGGCAACAGCGCCGAGCGCTGCCGAGCGAGGTTGACCTTGTGATCGATGGTGTAGCGCGCTTGATCGCCGATCGTCTCGGCGAGCGCGGCGGCATTGACGCTGCTGGTCGGATCGAACTCGGCGAGGGCGCTGCCCATCTTCTTGGCCTCTTCCTTCGCGTTCTCCCGTTCCTTACGACGTTCTTGCAATTGTTCATAGGTCAGGCGATTGAACCCTTGCGCCTGCACGAAGGCATTGTTCGTCTGATAGCGGTTGAAGGGGACGCCCTGGAAACTACCCTGAAAACCACCCTGTTGCCCGAGTTGTTGTCCGCCGAAACCGGCGATGCCGCCGCCGGCACCCAGGTTGCCTTGTCCCTGGAAATTGCCCTGCATGCCGCCGTTGGCACCGAGTTGGTTGAAGCCCTGACCACCGAGGCCGGCGATCCCACCGATGCCCCCAAGACCGCCGGCGGGGACGTTGTTCTGGTAATTGGCCAATGGTCCCTGATATTCCGGCGGCCGCAGCGAAGCGAAGCGCGCCGGGTCCACCACTGGACGCGGTACGAACAGCGGCTGATATAAGTCCATCTGGAACGAGATGGGCCGGCTCGATACCAGCGCCATGCGCACATCCTTCCAATCCTCGTCCGTCGTGTTTTCGATAATGGCCCAACCTTGCAGCGTCGTCTTCCCCGCCTTGTCGAAGACGAGTCGATAGCTGCTCTTCCACAACGGCGCTTCCACGACGTAACCGACCTTTATTGTTCTTTTCCCTTCGCCGGACAATTGCAGTGTGACGCTCTTTTTCTGGCTGTTGCGCGAACTGGCGAGGACTTCCAGGGCACGGCGAAACTCGCCATCGAGCGCCGCATTGAGGAATCGCATGCGCTGCACGCTATTCAAAGGCACGCAGCGCATTCCCTCGGTACACAGCAGATTGAGTTGATGCACCTCACGCGGGCCGGGTTCCTGCTGCGATTCCATGCCGACAATGGTGCCCGTCACCGTGCCGGAGGCCGCGCCGCCGGCGTTCTGCATGGTCAATTCGACCTTCTCGCCGCGCGCCTGGTTGAGCAATTGGCCGAACGTCGGATTGCCGGTGAGATCGAGCGAAAACGATTTGAGCGTGCGGTCGATGGGTTCCTGGCCGTCGTAGCTGATGGTTGTCACTTTGCCATGATCGAGGTCTTGCAGCACGAGGCTCTTGAGCAAGTCATTGACATCGCTGGCCGGAAACTGCAAGTCCACGCGGGCATTGCCGTCGATGACGCCTTCGCGCTGGAAGTAGCCAACGCCGCTGTTGAACAAAATAACCTGGCCCAGCGGCAAGGTTTTGCCCAGCCGGCGCTCGTTCGCCGCCGGCCCCGTGTCCGCCGGCTGCGGTGCGCCGGACGTGGAGCGCCAGACGATCAGGACGGACACAAAAACGCCTCCAATCAGGCTCAGGAAAAGATAGCTGCGGCGCATGACGGATGTTCCTTTCGTGAAATGGTGCGCAGGCAATAGCGTTTGCGCTCGCCGGCGCAGGGGATTGAGGATGAACGATTTGCGAGGGGATGCTTGCGCGAAAAAAAGCCGCAGGCGGCTGAGCGCATACTGAGCGCGAAGCCGCCTGCGGCGCGAAACGACAAGCGACTGATTACCAATCCGCGCCGGGGATGTCGCCGGCGGTCGGTGTCATCACCGCCTTCCAGGTGTCGTGGGAAACCTTGGTGCTGACCGCGCGCACGCTGCCGTCGAACATGCCGATGGGTACGATCGCATCGAAACTGCGCAGGGCGGACACGCCGCTGACCCCGCCGCAACTCACGTCCGGCCGTTCATCGTTGATCCGCAATCGGCCATTGAACGTGCCTTGCAGGAAGCGGCCATCCATCCAGCTGGCGCAGCGATCGCCGGCGATGTTCTTGTTGTCCTTGAAATACTTCACGCCGGTGTTCGGCCCCGTCGCTTTCAGGTCGGCCTCCTTGAGCAGCACATGCTGGCGCTTGACATCGACGGCCTTGGTTTTGCCATCGCCCTTGAGCGTCTCGCCGTCCATGACGGTGTTGCTGGTGCCATCCGTGATGCCGGTGACCTTGAGCTTGGAATTGAGGAAGAAGCCTTGATCGTTGAAGAGATAGTTCGTCGCGCCCCATTCCGGTTTGGCCCCGAGAACGGGATCGCGCGGACTGAGGAACACCTTGACGATCGTCCCGCGAGCCTGAGCGTTGGCCTTGTCGTCGATCGACTTCTTAAAGTTGATCAAGTTGTACAAGTTGTTCTGCTCGATGTAGGGCAACAGGCGGCTGGCTGCCGAGAAGTGCTTGTCATCAACGCCGGATGGAAAAGCGTTGTTGGTGTCATGGTAATTGAATGCGGCGAGGCCCAATTGCTTGAGGTTGTTGATACTCTGCGTCCGTGCCGCCGCCGCGCGAACTTTCTGCACGGCCGGTAGCAACAGCGCGAGCAAAATCAGCAGGATGGCCAACACAATCAACAGTTGAAACAACGTGAAACCGCGTCGTGGATGTTTGCGCATCGTTCAATCTCCTCGTGAAAGAGTGTTTGTTAGAGGCACTAACAGAATGGCGAGCCTCCCGCGTAAGCGGGGGGAGTGTTCACGGTAGGCTCCCCCCGCTCACGCGGGAGGCTCGCCAAAACGCGGGAGGCTCGCCAAAACGCGGAGGGCCGCTCCACGCCTCATAAAGTTAGTGCCTCTTACCAATCGGCGCCGAGGGGCATGCCGTCGGCGGGGTCAACAGCGTACTGCCAGGTCGTTTTCGAGATCGTCGCCGCCACGGTACGGACGCTGCCATCGCCGAGGGCGACGAGGGCAAACGGCTCGAAACCGCGCAGGGCCGATACGCCGCTGATGCCGCCGCAACTCACATCCGGCCGTTCGTCATTGGGCGTGAGCCGGCCGTTGAACGCGCCTTGCAGGAAACGGCCATCCATCCAACTGGCGCAGCGATCGCCGGCGATGTTCTTGTTGTCCTTGAAATACTTCACGCCGCTTTTCGGGCCGGTCGCCTTGAGATCCTCCTTTTTCAGCAGCACATACTGGCGCTTCACATCGGTCGCCTTGGTTTTGCCGTCGCCCTTGAGCGTCTCGCCGATGACGATGGTATTGCTCGTGCCGTCCTGGAACGTACCGGGGATCTTCGACTTCGAGTTGAGGAAGAATACTTGATCGTTGAAGAGGTAGTTGGTTGCGCCCCATTCCGCCTTCACCGATGGAAGGGGATCACGCGGGCTGAGGAACGTCTTGATTCGGAGCCTACGGGGTCCGGCGTTGGCCTCGTCGTCGATCGACTTTTTGAAGTTAATCAGGTTAAAGATGTTCTGCTGCTCGATGAACGGCAGCAGTTTACTGGCGGCCGAGAAGTTTTTGTCATCGATGCCCGGCGGCAGCAGTTGGTAGGTGTCGTTGTAGTTGTGCAGAGCGAGGCCCAGCTGTTTGAGGTTGTTCAGCGACTGGCTGCGCGCCGCCGCCGCGCGCACCTTGGCGATAGCCGGCAACAGTAGCGCTAGGAGGATCAGCAGAATCGCCAGCACAATCAGCAGTTGAAACAGCGTGAAAGCGGATCGTAATTGTCTTCGCATGAGGCTATCTCCTGTTGGAAAGAATTCTCGCGTTTTCCGCCTGCTCACTCAAAGTCTGAACCGATGACGTTTCCATCGGCCGGGTCCATCAGGTACTGCCAGGTCGGTGCGGAAATGGCGGTCTTGATCACATGGCCGCTACCATCGACCATGCCGACGAGAACGAATTGATCCAGGCTGCGCAACGCCGATACGCCACCCAATCCCGCACAACTCACGTCCGGTCGCTTGTCATTGGGGCGCAGCATACCGTTGAAGGTGCCTTGCAGGAAACGACCATCCATCCAACTGGCGCAGCGATCACCAGCAATATTCTTGTTATCTTTGAAGTTTTGCACGCCCGCTTCGGGCCTGATGCCCTTGAGGGCGTCTTTCTTCAACAAGACATACTGGCGTTTCACGTCGGCTGCCTTGGTGCCACCGTCACCCTTGAGCGTCTCACCAACGGCGATGGTATTACTCGTGCCATCGGGGATCGAAGCGGGGATTGTGGCCTTGGAATTGAGCGAGAACAGCTTGTCGTTAAACAGATAATTCGTCGCCCCCCATTCGTCTTTCACCGACGTGATGGGATCGCCCCTGCTGAGGAACGTCTTGATCTTGGCCTTCCTCGCCTTGGCATTGGCCTCGTCGTCGATCGATTTTTTGAAATCGATTTGGTTATAGACGTTTGCCTGTTCGATGAAGGGTAGCAATCTGCTGGCGGCTGAAAACGAATTATCATCGACACCTGGAGGGAAGACGCTATAGGTGGCGTGGTAGTTATGCAAACCCAGCACCAATTGCTTGAGATTGTTGGTCGCTTTCATGCGCTGGGCCTTCGCCTGCGCCTTGATGATCGCCGGCAAGAATAGCGCGAACAAGATCAGCAGGATGGCCAGCACAATCAGCAGTTGAAATAGGGTGAACGCCGGACGGGTGCGCGTTGCCATGGGGAATCTCCGAAGAATTACTCGCCAGCCCGCAGCGCCAGCAAGGGAATCCCTTGCTGGCGCTGCGGGCTGGCAAATCGAGGGCGAATCATTACGCCTTGCGCGGTTTCAATCCTTCCAGATGTTCAAACTTGCCGCCGAGAACGGCCTTGCTGTCGCAGTGCAGCCAGGTATCGAGCAACGTGGCGTAGACGCGGCGGAAGTCGATGGCGTATTTCAGATCGCCGCTATCCAGATCCTTCAAGCTCGGATGCTCGCCGACGATGCCGCCCTTGAGAGCCGGACCCGCGACAAACAGACACGATCCCGCCCCGTGATCGGTACCCTTGCTGCCGTTCTCCTGCACACGCCGGCCAAACTCCGAATACGTCATTACCATGACGCGCTTGTCGTGGCCGCCGTTCTTCAAGGTGTTGAACATGTTGAAGATCGCGTCGGATAGCTGCGCCAGCAGTTTGCGATGCGGCTCGGCCTGCATCGAGTGCGTGTCGAAGCCGTCGATCATCACATAGAAAATGCGTGTGCCGAAGCCGGTGATGATGAGGTTGGCGACGAGCTGCAATTGCATCGGCAGCGAGTTCGGCCCATAGAAACCATCCGGGCCGTAGAACTGGTTCGGCTGCATGCGCTGCTTCGAGAGCAGTTCTTGCAGGCGTTCCACGCTTGTCATGGTCCGCAATTGCCGCAGCCGCACGAATTGCAAGATGTCGCCGGCGTTGTCGTCCTTCTCGGGGACGGATAATTCTTCGAGCAATTTTCGCCGCGCTTTCTGCTGGGCGACGGTGCCGCCGCCGAGATCGAGCTTGAACGGCTGCCGATTGTTGATGCTGACCGCGCCGCCCGGTGTGCCCTGAACGGCCGGTGGCAATCGGCCGGCACCGATGTGCAGGATCGGCACGAATCCGCCCTGGCCTTGCAGTTCGTTGACGCTGCGGCCCAGCCAGCCGGTCTTGATGCTGCGGCGCGGGTCGGCCGTCTGCCAAATGTCCATCGACTCGAAGTGCGAGCGGTCAGGATTGGGATAGCCGACGCCCTGCACGACGGCGAGTTGTCCCTGGTTCCACAGTTGGCGGAAACTTTGCATCCCGGGGTTCAGGCCGAGTTGATCGTTCAGGCGCACGACCTGATCTTTCGTCTGCTTCAACGTCGGCCGATATTTATGATAAAGATCATCCGCATAGGGGATGACGGTGTTAAGTCCGTCGTTGCCGCCGTTCATTTCGATGACGACGAGGATGTTGTCTTTGCCTTTCTCGGCGGCGTGCGCGGTGTTGGCGATGAACTCCGGCACCACGGAGCCGAGGGCCAGCAGCGATGAACCTTGCAGTGTGCGGGTCAGGAATTGGCGACGATTAAACATGGATGTTTCCTTTCGTGTTGGAAGGTTTGGCGAGCGGGGTTGCGTAAGCGCCCCGAGTGTTCGTTCCTCGGGGCGCTTACGCGACCCCGCTCGCCACGTCACATCATTACGCCAGTTGATATTCCGGCATGGTCAGAATAGCGTGAACGGTTTCGCGGACGCGGCGATCCAGGGCCGCTCCCTTGGGATGGCCCGCCTCGACGAAGGCGATCAACTTCGCCTCCGACGCCGGACGCACACCCCCGGGCAAATACACATCGAGCAGCACGCGCACGATGTCTTTGCCGCTGGTGACTTTTTCTTCGTGAATGACGCGAGCGGGATCGAACGCCTTGGGTCGAGCGGATTCCTCGGGTTTGTCGGCGGGTTTGGATGGCGCAGTCGGTACGGCGTCTGGGGGGCGGACAGCGAACTTGGATAGAACGACATCGTTACCGTTGCCGCCGCCCCAGAGCGTTCCCATCGCCAACGCTTGCGCGAAGTTATCGCGCGACAGCACCGTGGACGTATTCAGCCATGCCTTGGCTCCGCGCCAACCCTTGACGTTGGGTGGTGCGAATAACAATTGGCCCATCTCATCGATCCGGCGCACGAGATCTTGCTGCGTCAACGGTTGATGGTCCTTGTCCTTGGGATCGTACTCGCGGTACACCGAACGCACCGCGCCGAGAACATATTCGACCGGATTCTTGATGCGCTGGCGGAAAGCATAGTCCGAGAAGAAGTGCCGCGAAGACAGCATGGTTCGCAGAAGAGCGGCGATATCGTAATCGCTTTTGCGGAACGACTCGGCGAGCGGTTCGAGGAAGCTATCGGGCACCTCATGCGTTTCGCTGACGTAGAAACGATACAGCTTGCGAACGAGAAACTGCGCGGTGGCCGGCTGTTTCAGGATGATGCGCACCACATCATCGCCGTTCCAATTGCCGGTCTGCCCCAGCACCGTTTTGACGCCGTCATCGTGCAGACGGGCGTTGAAGGCGAAGCCGAAACCATCGCTATCGGTGTGCCAGCCGGTGAAGGCGCGAGCGGCCTCGCGGATGTCCTTCTCCTGGTAATGGCCAACGCCGAGGCTGAATAGTTCCATCACTTCGCGGGCATAATTCTCGTTGGCTTTGCCCTTGATATTGCTGTTGGAGTCCAGCCAGTGAATCATGGCCGCGTCCTTGCTCATGGCGAGCAGGAAGGGGCCGAACTTGCCGAGAGCGTGTTCGCGCAGGAGCTTGTTCTGGTTAAACATCTCCTTGGTGCTATGCACCTTGGCGATGCTGGTGGCGAAGTGATTGTGCCAAAACAGCGTCAGTTTCTCGCGCAGCGGATGGCCGCTGTGCAGCATGCAGTACAACCACCAGCCGCGCAGGGCGGCCGGTTGATTGGCATCGGCGGTGTATTGGCCCGCCGTCACCAGAGCCGGCATCAGTTCATCGCACTCCGGCTCGCCCTTGAGCAACAGGTCGATCGTGGCTTGCGGGCCGCGCCGTTCGGCCGCGCGCAGTTCGTCGAGGGTAGCGCCGAAGCCGGCGCGGCGATAGAGATGGCCGGCCCACTTGCGGTCCCAGTGCCGGCGTTCATCGGGTTGCCAGGCTTGCCATTCGCGCGCGGCGTCCAGTTCTTTTAGAGGGTGTAGAGCAGGGGGAGCCATGAGGATTCCTCGCTGAGAAGAGTCGGGGCTGCGACACTATCATCTTGGCGGCTCGATCCGAGTAGGAACAGATGCCGCCTTCGACATCCCTTGATCTGTACCCCGGATTATTCTCGTTCGGTTAACGGAAGGCAAGAAAAAACTTGGCCGATTTCGCACATAGCCTCCGGCTTGCCGGAGGGAACGAAACGCCCCCGGCAAGCCGGAGGCTATGTCCCGATGAAAGATTTTGGAAATCTTCTCCGGATTTTGTTTGCTCTGGCCAACAATCTTGCCTACCATGATTCGGATAGGAGGATCGTTTGTCGGACAACGCGATTGAGCAACAATCGGTCGATCCTCTCAACGTCTAACTTGACTCACCAGCGCGGACAGGATGCAAGGGTCTTTCTGAAGATCCTGCCCCTGGAGTGTCGAACATCGTTGCGACAATGCTGTCGTTTGAGTTTTGCAGGAATGCCCATCTCGTGGCATCTCGCGTTGCCGATTTTTGGCAGCGGACGAGAGCCTTCGGCGACGGAGCATTTTCGCCTCTGGTTTGAAGGAGTTCGCATGTCCACTTCGACCCTGGAACAGTCTCGGCTGGCGCTGGCTTTGCGCCGCAGCCCCATCCCCGCGCTCCGCAAGCTCTCTCTCGAAGAGAGCGAAACCGCCGTCACGATTCAGGGAAAAGTGTCTAGTTACTACCTCAAGCAACTGGCCCAGGAAACCATCCTGCCGCTGCTGGACGGACGCGAGTTGCGCAACCGCGCCCAGGTCGTGGCTGAGGTGCCGCTGCAAAGTTTTTGATCCGCCTAGATGGTGAACGAACAAGGGCGTCCGTCCGCCGATGGAGACATCGGTGAACGGACGCCCTTGTTCGTTGCTTGATTGTTTCGCCGAACAGTCTACAAAGGACAAGAGAGAAGGATTAGCCCGGAGCGCCAGCGACGAGGCAATGAACCCGTCACTGGCGCTCCAAGCTCGTGAGTCCTTGTGATTTGTGGGTTTCAGAAAGAAAGTAACACCACATATGCCTGATTCCGCCGCTCATCCGCGACGATCGAGTTCGCCCGCCCGCAATGGCGCATCCGCGAATGCGATCGATTCCGCGCGCATTGAGGCGGCCGTTCGTGAAATCCTGTTCGCCGTCGGCGAAGATCCCGACCGCGAGGGATTGCAAGAAACTCCCGCCCGCGTCGCCCGTATGTACGCCGAACTGTTCTCCGGCCTGCACGATGACCCTCGGCGATTTCTCGCCAAAACATTCACGCAGAAATACGACGAAATGGTGCTGGAGCGCGACATCGAGTTCGCTTCGACTTGCGAGCATCATTTGTTGCCGTTCTTCGGCAAGGCCCACATCGCCTACCTGCCCGCCGGCAAGATTGTCGGCCTGAGCAAACTGGCTCGCGTCGTCGAGGGATTGGCGCATCGGCCGCAGGTGCAGGAGCGCATGACCGAGGAGTTGGCCGACCTGCTGATGGAGGAACTCGAACCGCGCGGCGTCGGCGTCATTCTCGAAGCCTCGCACACCTGCATGACCATCCGTGGCGTGCGCAAGCCCGGCGCTCTTTGCACCACCAGCGCCATGCGCGGCGTCTTCCGCGAAAACCAAGCGACGCGCAGCGAACTGATGGCACTGATCTACGGGCCGCGGTGATTCCATGCTCGCCGTCTTCGCACTCCGCCTCGCCGCCGGCATGATCGGCTGTCTGCTCTTGCTGCCTCCCGCCATCATCAATCCGCGCTTCTTCCGCACTCATTTCCTGACTGCCCTCGCCCTGGCCGGTCTGGCGCTGGTGTGCGTGCGTGAGGACGCCGCTTGGCCGTTGCTGACTCTGCTCGGTGTGGCGCTGGTCCTGGCGTTTGCCGGTTCGCTGGTATGGGGATTGGAAGGAGCGCCCGGCGGACGCATCTTTATTGTGCTGACCACGTTGACCCTGACCGGCGCACTCATCGGGCTGGATGCGAGCAATCCCGATCAACCGGCGCGGCTACTGGGGGATCTGACCTCGGCGGCTGTCCTCGGTTCGGCGCTGACGGCGATGTTGTTGGGGCATTCCTACCTGATCGCGCCGACGATGTCGCTGACGCCGTTGATGCGTCTCCTGGCGGCGCTGGCCGTGGCCGTCGTCGCGCGTTTGGGCGTGGATGCGTATGCGCTGAGCTGCTGGACCGCAACGCATCCGCTTGTTAGTCTGAATGATGCGGTGTTATGGCTGCCGTTGCGCTGGTTGCTGGGGTTTCTCGCTCCGCTGGGATTGGACTGGATGGCCTGGCGAACGGCGCGTATTCGCTCGACGCAGTCGGCCACCGGCATCCTGTACGTTGTCGTGATCTTCTGTTTCCTCGGCGAACTGACCAGTCAGTTGCTGCGTGAAACGGGTATGACTTTATAATCTCGTCGGGGATTGCCAGCCCGCAGCGCCAGCAAGGGTTCCCTTGCTGGCGCTGCGGGCTGGCAATCCCCGAAGGAAGCGCGTGAGTTATCTCGATGAACATTCGTTTTGATTGTCCGGTCTGTGAACATGTTGGCCAACTGGACATACCGGGGCGCTCGGAATGGCAGTGTCCACACTGCGATCATCTGTTGCGTCTGCCGGCGGAGGCCGCCGATGCCGCGCTGCCCACTTGCGTCATCTGCGGCGGCAGCGAATTGTACAAGAAAAAGGACTTCCCGCACGGCCTGGGCATGGCCATCCTCGTGCTGGCCTGTCTCGCTTCAACCCTGACCTACTGGCTTTACGATAAGTGGCTGACGTGGGCCATCCTCATCGGCTCGGCCGCCTTCGATGGTCTTCTCTATCTGTGGGTCAAAGATGTCATTGTCTGTTATCGCTGCCATGCGCATTTCCGCGGCGTCCCGGCCAACGCCGAGCATAAGCCCTTCGAGCTAACCATTCACGAGCGTCATCGACAGGAACGCCTGCGCCGCGAGCAATTGAAGTGACCCACATAGCCCCCGGCTTGCCGGGGGAATTATACCCCCGGCAAGCCGAGGGCTATGTGGACGGAGTGTTGCTATGGACCCGCCGCAGCGCGAACGCATCCGCGATGACTTGAAGGGCATCCTCAAAGGCGAATTGCTGTTCGATGATCTGACGCGCACGCTCTACAGCACGGACGCCTCCATCTTCGAGGTGCGGCCGGCCGGCATCGTCGTGCCGCGCGACGAAGAGGACGTGCAAGCGTTGGTACGCTACGCCAGCGAGCATCAGGTGCCCCTGGTGGCGCGCGGCGCGGGCACGGGCGTCGCTGGCGAATCGCTCGGCGCGGGGCTGATTATCGATCTGAGCAAACATTTCCGCGCCATTCTGGATGTGGGCGCCGATACCGTCCGCATTCAGCCGGGCGTAGTCTATCGCGATCTCGCCCAAGAACTGGCGTGCGTTGGCCGGCGTTTCGCGCCGGACCCAGCCAACGGCGAATGCACGCTCGGCGGCATGCTCGCCACGAATGCCTCCGGCGCGTGCGCGTTCCGTCACGGCTTCACGCGCGATCACGTCGTTGGTCTCCGCGCCGTACTCGACAACGGGGCGGCCGTGAACATGGCCCGGCAATCGCGCTGGCCCACCGTGGACGCGACGCACGATCGGCTCGATGACATTGTTTCGTCGGTCGCCACGCTTCTGGAACAGAATGCAGGGCTGATTGAGACGTGCCAGCCGCGCACGCGCTTCAACCGCTGCGGCTATCTTTTGCATGACATACTCGACGCGGATCAACTCGACCTGGCGCGTTTGCTGGTCGGTTCCGAAGGCACCTTGGCGGTGTTCACCGAGGCGACGCTGCGAACGATCCCGCTGCCCGGTGGTCAGGCGATGGTCCTGCTCGGCTTCGCCGGACTCGATGCGGCTCTGCGTGCCGCGCAGCTTATCGCGCCGACCGGCCCGGCGGCGTGCGATCTGCTCGATCATCGCCTGCTGCGCCTGGCGCGCGGCAGCGACAACCGGGTGGCTGGACTCGTGCCGGCGGCGGTCGAGTCCGTGCTGCTGGTCGAATACGAAGCCGACACGCCCGCAGAGGCCCAGCGACTCGCCCGCGATCTGGCCCATCGTCTGCATCGTCTCGAACGGCTGGCGCTGCTCGCCCATGTCGCCGACGATGCCGAGTCCAGCGAACGATTCTGGCAGGTGCGCGCGTCGGCGGTGTCGAGCTTGTACGGTCTGCGCGGCACGGCTCAGCCGCTCGCTTTCGTCGAGGATGTCGGTGTGCCGCCGGAGTTGCTTCCCGGCTATCTGCACCGCGTCCAGGAAGTGCTGCAACGCCACGAGACAACCGCGTCTTATCTCGTCCATGCGGTCACCGGGCAGGTCCACATGCGGCCGTTCGTCGAGTGGCGCGGCCCCGAAGATGTGGCTCGTCTGTGGGCGTTGGCCGACGAGGTTTACCGTATCGTCCTCGATCTCGGCGGCACCATCAGCGCTCAGCACGGCACCGGCTTGGCACGCACGCCGTGGGTGAGTCAGCAAGTGGGACCGCTTTTCCCGGTGTTCCGCGAACTAAAGTCCATTTTCGATCCGCGCCATCTCTTTAATCCAGGCAAAATTATCGATCCCTTGCCGGGCGTGCCCGCCTGGCCGCTGCGCCGGCGCAGCGGCATTCCCCCCGGTACGCCGGGCGAACCTTCTTTCTCCCCTCTCCCCCGTACTCGGGGGAGAGGGGAGCCGGATTGACCCAGCAAACGGGGAGCGATGTCGCCACGCCGACGCTCTTGCATTGGCCTAGCGGCGGCGTATTGGCGGAGGCTCACAGTTGCAACGGCTGCGGCGAGTGTCGTACCGAGTCGCCCGCTCAGCGTATGTGTCCGCTCTTCCGCGCCACGCACGACGAGGCGGCCACGCCGCGCGCCAAAGCTAACTTGATGCGTCATCTGCTGCAAGCCGAGATCGATCCGCGTCTGTTGTCCTCCGACGAGGTCCGCGCCGTCGCCGATCTGTGCGTCAATTGCAAGATGTGCGGCCGCGAATGTCCGGCCCGCGTGAATGTGCCGAAGCTCATGCTGGAGGCCAAGGCCGCCAACGTCGCCGAGCATGGCCTGGCCCGCACCGATTGGGCGATGGCGCGCACGGAGACCTTCGCGCGTCTGGGCAGTGCGTTCGCTCCCCTGGCCAATGGCGTGTTGGCCAATCCGCTGGCGCGTTGGCTGCTCGAAAAGATGTTTGGCCTCTCGCGTTCTCGTCGTTTGCCGGCGTTCGCGGCTCGCAGTTTCTTGCGTCAGGCGGCGCGTCGCGGTTGGACGCGCCGGCCGCGTTCCGCGCGGCCGCGCGTCGCCTACTTCGTGGACGTGTTCGCCAATTACAACGATCCGCTCATCGCCGAGTCCGTCGTCGCCGTGCTGCACCACAACGGCATTGAGGTTTACGTGCCGCCCAAACAGGGGGGCTGCGGCATGGCTCCGCTGGCCTACGGCGATCTCGAAACAGCGCGCGAAACCGTGCAGCGTAATCTGCTCGTCCTGTCCGACCTGGCGCGTGAGGGCTATCCGATTTTGTGTTCGGAGCCGACCGCCGCGCTGATGCTGCGTCACGATGCTCTCGATCTGCTCGATGACGCCGACGCCCGGCTGGTGGCCGCGCAGACGGTCGAATGCACCGCGTTTCTGTGGGATCTGCATCAACAAGGACATCTACGCACGGACTTCCGGCCGCTGCCGTTCGCCGTTGGCCATCATGTGCCATGTCATCTAAAGGCGCTGGGCCGGCCGCCGGTAGGCCCGGCGCTGTTATCGTTGATCCCCGAATTACGTGTGCATACGATCGATGTGAGTTGTTCGGGCATGGCGGGCACGTATGGCCTGAAGGCGGAGAACCACGCCGCCTCGCTGGCGGCGGGCCGGCCGATGCTGGAGGAACTGTCTCGGCCGCGTGTGTTGTTTGGTTCAACCGAATGCAGCACCTGCCGCATTCAGATGGAGGACGGCGCCAGCCGTCGCACTCTGCATCCGGCCCAATATCTCGCCCTGGCTTACGGCTATCTGCCCGAACTGCGCGAACGTCTGCGTCAACCGATCCGCAATCTGGTGCCGCGATGATATTGCATGTCCGCGTGTTTGCTCGTGCCCGCGATCTCGCTGGTGCCGATACCCTCCGCGTCGAGTTGCCCGAC
>DATNCY010000213.1:0-10780 GCA_035553375.1 Gemmataceae bacterium | reverse complement strand
GAATCATTTCGGCTGGCAATCTACATGCCGCGCACAGCCTCCAGGAGTTGAAGCGTTGTCCACGGCTTGCTCAGGAAGCCACAATGGGGATTGTTGACTCCCCACGATACTTCCGGCGGTTCGCCGCCCGTCATCAGCCAGATACGCTGCTGAGGATTGATTGCCAGCAATTCGTTCATCGTCTCCAGACCCGATAGCCCCGGCATATTTTGATCGACGAGAACGACATCGATGGCCGTTGGGTCTTGGCGATACATTTCCACAGCGCTGTGGCCATCCTCGGCGATCAATACGCGGTAGCCGTGCGTTCGCAAGATCGTCTGGGTCAGATGAAGAATGGCTCTCTCATTATCGATGACCAGAATCGTTCGAGCCGTCGGGGCCTGATCGGCTTGGCTCAAAAGGTCGCCCATGACAAAGTTCCTCACGCTTCGCTGGAGAATAAGAAGGTCGAACGGAATGAGCCGCTTGCGGCTTAGCGTGTCGCAGCGCTAAGCCGCAAGCGGCATTCTGTGCCGCCGCTGAAAATAATCAGAGACCCACGATGGTTTCACAAGTCTCCCGCCGAACCGGTTCGGCTCGAGCATGTTGCAGCATGCGCGAGCAAAGCAACCGCGCCATGCGCGGAGCCGCCCATTGAAGATCTGTTTTCTCTCCTGGACGCGATTCCGCTGTCACCGCCGGCAGGGTGTTCTTCACCCAGCGCACGACCGCCGGCCGACCAAGGCCGGTTCGCAGGGCAACGCGGATCATCGCCAGTAACATCGCTTCCATCTGGGCGCGACTCGTGATGGCTGCATGATCGCCGCACATTTTCCAGGACAGGATTCGTAACGCCTCGTCCGTGAAATTCATGATGCTCCTCACTTGTTAGGGTTCAGGCTTGCTCCACCTTTCCCGTTTACGTTTCGCCGCTTGTCTCTAGGGGGGCGCGAAACGTAAACGATAGGGGGCTTACACCGGCACACTCGTCGTCGCTAGTTCGGACGTATCTCCCCACCAATCGACCGCCTCAGCCGAGGCCGCACCGCCATTGCCGGCGGAGACGGTGGCAAACACGTAGAACGTGCCGTCGGGATTCACGTTGACGGTTACGTCATCCAGGGCCGGGATGCCGCCCAGGTTCACGACCTCTCCTTGCGTGGGGGCACCGGTGACAGTGCCTTCAAACTCCCAGACGCTGTTGCCTTCACAAGTCGCCGTGAAACTGCTGATCGTGGGAACTTGACTCGCCAGCGTGGCGGTAGCCGTGTTCGATTTTCCGTCGGAACTGGCCGCTGTTACCTGGCCCAGTTGGGATGCCGTGAGAGTGACGCTGTAATTGCCCTGGGCGTCGGTCGTCGCCGTGCCATTCACCGCGCCGCCGAAATTGATGGTCTGATTGGCTATCGCTCCCATCGAGTTGCTCAGTTGTCCCGTGAGCGTGACTTGTTTGTTCGGATCGTAGGTAACGTTCATGGTCACGGTTTCGCTCGGAAGTGTGGGGTTTGGCGGGGGCAGGGAAAAGCCCAAGCCCGAAGGGCTGAGACGATCTTCCAACCGTTCCAGACGCAGACTCACGGTGCGGGCGGCAGCCTTTTGGCTGCGGGGCGAACGTGTGAACAGATCAAACATGGGGAGCCTCCACAAAGGAAACGAGGGGATGGTGAAACCGCCGGCTTCCAGACCTTCCTCCGACGAGGGGTTTCTGATGGACGTTTGCCCACGAGGATCGGAAGAGGGAAGGACTATCGGAGGAAGGATCGCGGCGGTTACTACTTATCCAATCGAAATCGGCGCGCGTTTGTGGACAAGAATTTTGGACTATTTTTCAAAATAGTTTCAAGTCTTGCGAGAGAATGGGTTTGCGATCATTAGATTTGCTAATGATATGCGCGAGCTTTGAAGAAAGGAGAACAAAAAGGCGGAGCGCGGGTCAATGGGGCAGGTCGATCGGATCGATCAGGCGCAACTCCATCGGCGGCCCAGTGCGTTGCGGTTGCATCTGGTGTAATTCCGCAAAAGCTTGATGAGATCTCAACGCCCGTTTGAGATAGGGATTCTTCGTGATAGAGAGCAGAGGCTGCCCGTCCACGATAGCCTGGCGCAGATAAGCCAAGGCTCGCTCCGTTCGCTGTTCGCGTGCCCGGAAGTGGAACGCTGTTACGATGGCCGCATTCAAAGCTACAGGGGCGCGATGGCGATCTTGCCAGAGACTCTGCGCGTACAGCAAGGCGGCATCGCGATAGAGGACCGGAGTTGTTGGGCCTAATTGGATGGCGCGTTCAATATCGTCCAGAGCCTGCTGAGGGAGCAACGACTTCGCCGGAGAGTCCATTTGCTCGTAAAAAGCGAGCATCGCCCGATTATAAAAGACAGTTTGGCAGTTGGGATTGAGTTGGGCCGCTTGGTCCAGGTCGAGGCGAGCCTTCTGGAAGGCCTTCAATTGCAGGTTGGTATAGGCACGATTGTTCAGCACCATGACGGGGAAGTAACTGGTCCCTCCAAGCTGTTCATAGCAACGGATCGCCTTCCTGGGATTTTGCTCGCGATTATACATGTAGGCCTGCAAAGCCAGTTTTGGCGCGTCGAGAAGCTCGTTCGTCGTGGTGTTTACGTCTCCAAAAGCCTGGTCCAACTTATCTTTGGCTTGGTTGTTGGACAGCGTTTTACTCTGTTTCAACCGAGCGCAGCCGCGCGCGAAGCGGAAACGCGGATTGTCCGGCTCCGTCTGCACGGCCAAATCAAAGTGTTTCTCGGCCTCGTTGTAGTCGCCGGCATGGTAGGCAGCCTCGGCCTGCTGGTACTCGCGCTCACTGGACGGAGGCAGGTCCGACCAGGCAAAGCCGGCGGCGGTGGTCGAAAGCATGAACAAACCAATCGCGGCCACGACGGTACGAGGTCGGGCGGCGAGCCAGCGGCGCAGGCGCCGCGCCGGAGAGAACTGACGTTTCAACTCGACGACCAATTCCGCGGCGCAGGGCCGGTCGGCGGGATTGACCGCCAGACAGCGTTCGAGAACGGCGGCGACCGGGCGTTCCAGGTCGAGACAGACGCGACGCAATGGCCGGAAGCCGAGCTTCAAGCGCTCCAACAGAAATTGCGCCAGCGGTTCCCGAGACAACTCCGGCGGGATCGGACCATAGGGATGCTCTCCGTTGAGCAGGCGATAAACAATCACGCCGAAGGCATACAGGTCGGCCTGTTCATCAAGGTTTCCCTTTTTCTTGTCCAGGAAAGCGTGCATCTGCTCGGGAGCCGCGTAGCCCAGAGACCCACCCATCGGAACGCCGGTCTCCAACTCGCTGGTGGACAGGTTGAAATCGAGCAACAACGCTTTACCGGATGGATCGAGCAGCACATTGGACGGTTTCAAATCGCGATGGCAGACGGGACGGGCATGCAGAAACGCGAGCGCTTCGGCCATCTGCACGGCCAAATGAATCACGCCATCGGCGTAGCTGCCCGTTTGCAGGCGGGGATCGATGGGGACCGCGGGCGGATCTTCCGGTAGCGCGCACCCGCGAATGACATCAAGGATGACCGCGGCTTTTCGCGGTCGCTGCTCATCTGGCAGAGAAGAGAAATGATCGAGGAGGTTCTCCAGGGTGGTGCTGCCCAGGTAAGGCATGCACACCATCGTCAGGCCGGTCGATTCCTCCAGGCGAGCCGACAGGATGGGCACGATATGAGGGTGAGACAGCCGGCCCAGGGTCCGCGCCTCGGCCGCGCCGCCCTTGGAGAACTTGACGGCTACCAGACGTCCGCCGGTGGACGCTTCCGCCGCCAGGAAGACCCGCGCGAAGGTGCCGCTGCCCAACGGACGCAGAAGGGTGAGATCGCCGCATTCCTCGCCTACGGTCGGCCAGGCGATTTTCTCTTGCGGAAGTTCGGGCACGAAGTTCGGGTTATGGCCCAGGAACAGGTCGAAGGCGAGCAGCCCTCGCAGGTCGCTTTGGTGGGAGGGGAAGCGAGCGCAGTACGCATCGATATCGAGTTGTTCGCCTTCCCCCAGACGGCGATAGTATTCCTCTAAGGCTTGCTCCAGCACGGAAGGCGGCGAGGAACCGTCATCGACCGGCTCAGGGGGAAGGCTCCTCGACGGATTCGCTTCGACCTGAGGGCCGGCGACGACGGAGGATCCAGGATTGCCTCCTTCAGACGCAACCATCTCGACCGAAGTCATGACGCAGTCAGTCTCCCGTGGAGGTTCTGGAGTACGCGCTGAATCATCTTGGGATGCACTCCCAGGCAATCGGCGATTTCCCGATGCGAATGCCCTAGACGCAGCATCTCCAGCGCGCGGCGAACCTCGGGAAGCTGGCCCTTGAGAAGCCGGTCCCACTGCTCCTCCGCGATCGCCAGCTGGCTCGGCGTGGGCGACGGACCGGGCGGTTCGTTGCCGGGATCGTCGTCGGTTCGCGTTCTCAGCGCTTGCACTTGGTGGCGGCTATGCTTGAGGGTTCGCCGGCGCTGCCGATACACGTCGATCATCTTCCGATAAGCGATCCGCGAGAGGAACGACATGAGTTCCTCAGGGGTTCTGAACGTGTAGCGATCCGCGGGAATGTGGAAGAAGGACGCCCAGGTGTCTTGCGTGAAATCCAGCGAATCGAACTGCGAGCGCAACCGCTGGCTCAACCGGCGGCGGACGACGAGTTGGATTTCGTTGCTGTAGCGATTAAAGATTTCGCGCGCCGCTTCTGGGCAGCCCGAACGAACGCGCTCCATCAATTGCTCAAATTCATTCTCCACGATCGACATAAAGAGCCTCATGTCCCGGCGCCCGCGCGGTGTCCACGCTGATCCGCTACTGGCTTCCTCACAACCGGAATAGGGTGATAGCGACATCAAGGGTTGGAGGATGCAGAACACAATTAACTAGGATAAATCGACTGGAAGGGTTGTATCAAGTGGAAAATGACGATTCCGAACCTCCTGCCAGCCGGCAGCGCAAGCAAAGGTAAACGCTTCCCTTACTTGCGCTGCCGGCTAGCAGAGGATTGCTCAGCCGATCGACAGGACACGCACGCGCTTGGAAGGCGTCAAGACCGAGGCCTGGACATTCATTTCCTTCAAGATCGCCTCTTGCATGCCCAGGAAGGCGGCCGCGAAGGTTGGATCGAACTGCCGGCCAATTTGTTTTTCAATCTCCGCGAAGGCGATGGCCGGCAGCATACCCTTGCGATAAGGCCGGTCGGAAGTCATGGCGTCAAAGGCGTCGGCCAGCGCCACCACACGAGCCAACGGCGAAATGGCCTCGCCGCCCAAACCGTCGGGATAGCCGCGTCCATCCCAGCGCTCGTGGTGCGAACGCACGATGGGAATGATGGGGCGAAGATCGGGAACGGTCGCAACGATGTCGGCACCCTTGACCGTGTGCGTCTTCATGATGTCGAATTCTTCCGGCGTCAACCGATCCGGCTTGCGTAGGATGGCGTCATCAATCCCAATTTTGCCGATGTCGTGCAGAGGAGTGCCAATGCGGATCAGTTCCACCTCTTGCGGCGTCATATTCAATTCTTGAGCGAGCAGGATGGAATAGGTGCTGACGCGCAGCGTGTGGCCGCCGGTGTATTCGTCGCGCATCTCGACGGCCTGGGCGAGAATGGTAATGGTATCGAGGAATAGATCGCGTTGCTTGCGGACCAGCTGGGCGCACTCGATACCGGCCGACACGTTGGCGGCCAGCGCGTCGGCCAGATGCAGATCGTCCATGGTGAACGGTTTCTGCCACGGACTGCGATCCAGGTGCAGCACGCCCAATCGTTTGCGCGGCGTGCGCAGCAGCACGCACAATACCGAGGCCATCGTACCTTCGGCGATGCTCTTGGCCATGGCCAGTTCGGGGTCTTCATCGACCTTGTGACAGAGAATTGATTCGCCGCGGCTGACGCAGCGGTTGGCCAGGCTCTGGCTGAACTGGAAGCGTCCGCCGGCTTCGCCTCGGCCGGCGGCGATGGCGCGCGGTTCGCCGCGGCCGGTGACCAACGCCTTGAGTTTCAGCTTGTTCTCCGCCCCTTCCGCCAGCACAATGGCGCCGCGCTGGGCGTCAAGCACGCCCACAGCATCATTGAGGATCGAGTTGAGAAGGTCTTCCTCCTTCTCGATATGCACGAGATGATGACCGGCGCGCAGCAGCGCCACCAGTTGCTCGCCGGCGCGCGGGCAGCGTTTGCTGTCGAAGGCCAACCCTTCGAGCGCTTCGTCCCACGAGGATTTAGCAGTGGCTTCGACGCGCATCTCTTCGGCCGAGCCGGTGTCGGGTTCCGCTTCGCCATCGCTCAAGGCTTCGACAACGATGGCCACCTCGCCGAATTGGATCAGGTCGCGGACACGCAGCGGCCATTGCCCCGCGCTCAGCCGCACGCCGTTGAGGCGCGTGCCGTTGGTGCTGCCCAGGTCGCGCAGACGCCAACCGCGATCCGTGTGGCGAATCTCGGCGTGATTGCGGCTGACTGAGTTATCGTCGAGTACGACCTCAAGAGGACCGAGCCGGCCAATGCGCAGCAATTCCATGGTTTCCCACGACTGACCTTTGAACGGCCCGTTCAATCCACGTAAGCGAATGGTCCGCTTCACAATCCGCCCTCCGCTATCCGCTATCCGCTATCCGCTATCCGCTATCCGCCGTCCGCTATCCGTCCGGGCGAGTAACGGCTAGGGGCCGTTTCAACTATAGCTCGCAGTTGCCGAAGGGAAGGAAGAACGAAAGGAAAACGGGTAAGAAGCCCGAGCGCCAGGAGGTAGGTGCCGCTTGCCGAGCGGGACCTTGCCCCAACAGGTCCCGCTCGGCAAGCGGCACCTACCTCCTGGCGTTCGTATTCATAAGGGATGAAGCCGCTATCCGCAGCGGATAGCGGATAGCGGAGGGCGGTTACGGTGTCAGCACTACCTTGCCCGTCAAAGTGCCGGCCTTGCCCAGCGTATTTTCTTCGAGCAGCTGATGCGCCGCGGCCGTCTGCGCCAGGGGAAAGGTTCGGCCAATGGCTGGCTTTAGCTGGCCGGCGGCCAACCAACGATGGATGTCCTCGGCGCAGCGCCGCTGTTCGGTGGCGGTGGCGTTGAACATGGCGAAACCGTGCAGTGACAGCCCCTTGACATAAAACGGACCCACCGGAAACACCGGCTGGGCCTGCCGTCCCGCCATAATGATGATGCGGCCGCGCTGCGCCATCAGATCCACGGTGCGGAGGAAATCCGGCTCACGCTGCGTCTCGTACCAAACATTCACGCCCTGCCCGCGCGTGAACTCACGGACGCGGGCGGTGATGTCGTCGCTCTTGTAATGGAGTACGCAATCGGCGCCCCATTGCTGACATTGCTTCGCCTTGTCGGTCGAGCCGACGGTGGTGATGACCTTGGCTCCGCTCGCCTTGGCCATCTGCACGACCATGGCGCCGACGCCGCCGGTGCCGCCGTTGACGAAGACGGTTTCGCCGGTCTTCAATTGCCCATCGCGAAACAAGCCGAGATGAGCCGTGATGCCGACAAGCGCGACGGCGGCCGTCGTTTTGTCGTCCACCCCGGCCGGGGTCGGATACAGCCAGTCCTCGCCAACACAAGCATACTCGGCGAAAGTGCCCTGACGGCCGAGCAATCCCTGATTCGATCCCCAGACACGATCGCCGACTTTGAAACGGCTCGCGTTCGGTCCTAACTGCTCGATGGTGCCGGCCAGATCGCAGCCGACGACAAAGGGTTTTGGCAGCGGCATCGCCACGGTGCCGGCGCGGATGTAGAGATCGATGGGGTTGACGGCCACCGCACCGACCCGCACGAGAACTTCGCCGGCCTGCGGCACGGGCTGAGGCAGATCGCCGTAACGGATCACGTCGGGACTGCCGGTTGTTTCGATAAATGCGGCTTTCACGATTGGAGGGATCCCAGGAGTAGTGGTGGATTTTCCAGGCGACTCGCAAGATAGCAGGCCGTGACCACGCCCGCAAGAGGCCGACTGCACCTTGAGAAGCGCGAACCTTTTGGCCAGCCCGCAGCGCCAGCAAGGGAATCCCTTGCTGGCGCTGCGGGCTGGCAATTCATTGTGTTCGTGTTTCTAAGGCAATTCGTCGCTTGAGGGAATCTCCTTTTTCTCCAAGGTTTCGCCCGCTAGGATAAGAGGATCGATCGTGCTGGATTGCCCACTTTGCCCCCAGTGTCTTCGCCACCCACGAGCCTGCCGATGAAACACCGCGCTCTCCTCACTATCCTGGACCTCGCCTGCTGCGCCGCAGCCTTGCATGCGGCCGATAAGCCGGTTCCGGCGAAGACCGTGGATTTCACGCGAGACATCCAACCGATTCTCACACGCTCCTGTCTGTCCTGCCACGATGCGCGGAAACAGCGCGGAGGACTGCGTCTGGATGGAGCGGCCGCGGCCTTGCGCGGCGGAGATGGCGGCCGAGTCATTGAGCCGGGCGATGCCGCACATAGTCGGCTGATGCTGCTCGTTTCCGGGTTGGACCCGGATGTGAAGATGCCGCCGGCCGGCAAGATGCCGCTGCCGGCCAGCGAGGTCGAGTTGCTTCGCGTCTGGATTGATCAGGGGGCGAAATGGCCCGCGACCCCGACGACCGCCGTGCAACCGACGAAGTCGAAACATTGGGCATTTCAGCCGGTGAAACGGCCCACGCTTCCCACAGTGAAAAACCGCGCCTGGGTGCGCAACGAAATTGATGTTTTCGTGCTGGCCCGGCTGGAGAAGGAGCGACTCGTCCCCGCGCCCGAGGCCGATCGCCCCACGCTTCTGCGCCGGCTGAGTCTCGATCTGCTGGGTCTGCCGCCGTCGCCGGAGGAGATCCTCATGTTCGAGCGCGATCCGAGTCCCGACGCCTACGAGAAGCAGGTCGATCGTCTGCTGGCCAGCCCGCACTATGGCGAACGCTGGGGCCGCCATTGGCTCGACCTGGCCCGCTACGCCGACAGCGATGGCTACGAGAAGGACACCGGCCGGCCCTGGGCCTGGCGCTATCGTCAGTGGGTTCTCGACGCCCTCAATCGCGATCTGCCCTACGATCAATTCGTGATTCAGCAACTGGCCGGCGACCTGTTGCCGGGTGCCACGACTGAGCAGAAAGTGGCGACCGGCTTCCATCGCAATACGCTGACCAACAAGGAAGGCGGCGTCGATCGCGAGCAGTTCCGCGTCGAGCAGGTGGTCGATCGCGTCAACACGACGGCCCGCGCTTTCCTCGGCGTGACGCTCGGCTGCGCTCAGTGTCACGATCACAAGTACGATCCCTTTTCCCAGCGCGAGTATTATCGCTTCTTCGCGTTTTTCAACCGCGACAAGGAGACGGACATCGCCGCTCCTCTGCCCGGCGAGGCGATAGCCGCGGACCAGGGCAAGGCGAAAAAAAAGACGATGGCGCAGACCTTGGCCCTCGGACCGCCGCGCAGGACATATATCCTGATCCGCGGCGACTTTTTGCGTCCGGGCGTCGAAGTCCAGCCTGGCACGCCGGCTGTGTTGCCGCCGCTGCATTCATCCGCGGCGGACACGAAGACCGCCAATCGCCTCGACCTGGCGCGATGGATCGCACGGCCGGATAATCCGCTGACGCCGCGCGTGCTGGTCAACTGGGTCTGGCACAAGTATTTCGGTCGCGGTCTCGTGCCGACGGTGGATGACTTCGGCACACAAGGCGAACGCCCTTCTCATCCCGAACTGCTCGACTACCTGGCCGGCGAATTGGTGCGCCGCGACTGGAGGCTCAAGTCGCTGCATAAACATATTCTGATGTCGGCGACGTATCGACAATCCTCGCGTGTGACGCCGGAACTGCTGCGGCGTGATCCGCTCAATGTGTTGTTGGCCCGGCAAAGTCGGCTGCGTCTGGAGGCGGAGACGGTGCGCGATGTGACCTTGGCGGCGAGCGGTCTGTTGACGCGCGCCATCGGTGGACCAAGTGTACGACCGCCGCAACCGCCCGGCATCTCCGAATTGACCTACGCCAACAGCGCGCGCTGGGTCGAGAGTAAGGGGGCGGATCGCTATCGCCGCGGGCTGTACATCTGGTTCCAGCGGACCAGTCCGTATCCGATGCTGATGACGTTCGACGCTCCCGACTCGAATGTCTGCTGTGTGCGCCGCGAGCGTTCCAATACACCGTTGCAGGCGTTGACGCTGCTCAATGACACGGTGTTCGTCGAGTGCGCGCGAACGCTCGGCCGGCGGATCGCGGTGCGCACGGGCGGAACCGAAGACCGCCTTCGCTATGCGTTTCGCCTGTGTCTGACACGCGAACCGACAGCGCACGAGTTGAGCCGGCTAAGTCGCCTGTTCGAGCAATTGCGGACCTTGTGCCGGCAGAATCCCAAGGAGGCCGCTCGCCTGACAGGTGCCTCCGGCAGCGATGCGTCCGAGGCGGCTGCGTGGGTGGCGCTGGCGCGAACGCTGTTGAATTTGGATGAGTTCGTGACACGCGAGTAAAGCGAAGGTGATCTATGCACGAGCCATTGTTTGCTGGGATGAGCGACAGGGGGAATGGTCTTTCACCATGAAGCTTCCTGCTGGTCGCGCCATCCCCGGCACTATCGTACCCGAAGATCGTAGACGACCATTGTTCGAGCAGGGTTTGGACGAGATCCGCGATTGCGTTCGCTGGGTACGGGAGAATGAACCAACCATCCGCCAGTACATCGCGGATGAGATGTTTGAGGGCTGGTTGAACGGTTGGTACGATGAAGAGATTGACACGATCACGACCAAAGATGAGTTCCATGCGGCCATCTCATTATCCGGCATTAATATCTTGGAAAACTGCCGGGCTAGTCTGTGCTACAACGATGCGAACCTATT
>DATNCY010000212.1:0-25244 GCA_035553375.1 Gemmataceae bacterium | reverse complement strand
CGGAAGAAAGGAGTCGTTTCTTGTGGAATGCCCAGGGTTCTTCACCAGGATAGACGTTTGACGTACAATCTTCGTTGCACGATTCGCTCAAAAATGCCAGGAAATGGCCCGAATTCGCTTTTTGCGACAAACACTAGCTATTCGGATTTTGGATTTCTTTCGGATTTCGGATTTCGGATTTCAGATTTTCCGCGAAGCGAGGCATCTCTTCCTCGATGCGCAGCAATTGATTGTACTTCGCCAATCGTTCGCTCCGCGCTATCGAGCCGATCTTGATCTGTCCCGCACCCGTGGCCACGGCGAGATCGGCGAGCGTGCTGTCTTCGGTCTCACCGCTGCGCGCCGAGATGACCGTACGATAACCCGCCGAACGCGCCAGTCGCACCACATCGAGCGTTTCCGTCAGCGTACCAATCTGGTTAACTTTCACCAGCACACCGTTGGCAGTCGCCGACTCGATGCCGCGGCGCAGACGCTTCGGGTTCGTCACGAACAGATCATCGCCAATCAACTGCACCCGGCCACCCAGCGCCGCCGTCAGGCTGCGCCAGCCGTCCCAATCGTCTTCGGCCAAGCCATCCTCGATGCTGAGAATGGGATACTGATTCACCCAGCGCTCCAGCAAAGCGATCATACCATCAGCGTCCAGCGCGTGTCCGCCATCGATGCGAAGATGATAAACACCATCACGATAGAAGTGCGTGCTGGCCACATCCAACGCCAGCGCCGCTTGCTCGCCCGGCTTCAATCCCGCGTCCTCAATGGCGCGTAGGATCAATTCGATGGCTTGCTCGTTGGATTGCAAACGCGGCCCGAAACCGCCCTCATCGCCGACCAACACCCCCTCGAAACCATGATGAATCAAGACGCGGCTCAGCGCCCGATAGACGGCGCCCGTCATCTCCAGCGATTCGCTATAAGAGCGAGCGCCAATGGGCATCAAGAGAAAATCTTGCAAATCGAGATTGCCGCCCGCGTGCAGTCCACCGCTGATAAGGTTGACCATCGGCAACGGCAACCGGGCGACGCCCTCGACATCGAGATAGCGCCACAGCGATTGTCCTCGACAAACGGCGGCAGCGTGAGCGCAGGCGAGCGAGACACCGAGCAGAGCATTCGCCCCCAGATGCGATTTGTTCGGCGTGCCGTCCAACTCGCACAGGAGGCGGTCGATTCGCGTTTGTTCGGTCGCGGCAAGCCCGCACAGGCGCGGGGCGAGAATGTCGCGTACATGAGCGACGGCACGGCGAACCCCCTTGCCGCCGAAGCGAGCGGAATCGCCGTCACGCAGTTCGACGGCTTCGTGTCGGCCAGTGCTGGCTCCCGAGGGCACGATAGCGCGGCCCAACGCGCCGCCGGCGCAGTGAACCTCGACTTCGACCGTCGGATTGCCGCGACTGTCGAGAACTTCGCGGGCGTGGATGCGCGTGATGGTGGGATCGCTGGGATTCATTGGGTTCAAGACTGGAGAGTAGTATCCTTGTGTTTTTCTTTTGAGGCAGTCCATTCCTCGGCAAGCGTATACTCTAAATTAGTGAAAAAGTCATTCATCGTGGCGGTCGAGTGAACGGGCCGCGATTGATAGAACGGCTTCGGAGTCTGAAAACAGCATTCCAATTCCTCAATAAGTGACACACTTTCTTCTCGGAGGATCGAGATTCGAGAAACAAGCGAGTGCAGATGTTCGAGCGGGAAATCACGGAACGAAATCAACTCTGTTACAATCTCGATAATCTTCTGACATTTTGCCTGCACTGCCGCCAGAATCGCCTTGATTTTGAGTTGGTGAGCAACGGGGACATGTGGGGCATGCTCTTCCAATCTCGCCAGTTCCATCAGCAAGTTACTAGCTGTCTTCTCAAGAAAACCGTTGAACACGTCTCGATGGATCACACCGTAGGGAATACCGTTTACGAGGAAAGAATCCAGAGAGAGGGCCACCCTGTAGATCGCCGTCTGAACTTCGGGAAAGTCCTCTTGGTGTTGTTGCGTATTCATTGCCGTTCCCTTGGACGCATGGTTCTCCATGATCGGCGCTTAAATATCCATTGTCAAACAATTCCGCTAAATCGGAATCGACCTGGTGCGGTAACGGATTGTGGTGGTTTTTTCGTTAGCCCAGCCCTTCAGGGCTGGGAATAGCGGCGGGTGGGAGGTTTCTTGGGGGCTTCAGCCCCTTGCCGAGGGCTTTAGCCCTTGATTCCATCGACCCGAAAAGGGCTAAAGCCCTGAAAAAATCGCCTCTACCCCTCGCGTCCCCAGCCCTGAAGGGCTGGGCTAACGAAAAATCATCAGAAACAATTACGGCATCCGAAGGGACTCCTCGGTCCTGTCCAGTATCTCCTCCCATGCACGCGGGCGCTGCTGTAACATCTCGCAGCCCAGTCGCCGAACCGCCGCGCGTTTATCCTCCTCCGGCAGATACTCGACCGGACTGGTGCCATCAATGCGCGCCAGCAAGCAGACGGCACAATGCTCGATGCCGCGCGTCTGCAATTCCCCCGGCGAAAGATATGTCGTCTCTGCCATGTATCCCTGCCAGAAGCGGCGCGTCAGCTCGAAATGCCGCTGGCGATCGTGGGAACGCTTCACCGCCTTGAGCAGCAGATGGCTCAGGAAAAAGCCAAGGTCCATCGTCGGATCGCCAAGATGCGCCGTCTCGTAATCGACAAGTGTGAAACCGTGTTCATGCGTGAGAATGTTCTTCGGACTGTAATCGCCGTGACACAACCCGTCCTGCGCCGACATCAGCCGTTCGATGATCGGATCGATCGCATCGGCGACTTCGGGACGGCGTTCCTGAATGCGGCGATAGAACGGATCGACACGCAGCTGCACGAATACGGTGCGATCGTGGAAGCGTTCGATGAGTTGAGGAGCGCGAGCGGTGATCTCGTGCATGCGGCCGAGGATGCGGCCAGCGTGTTCGCCCACGGCCAAATCGATTTCTCCGGCCAGGAGTTGTTGTTTCCATACCTGCGCCCCGCGTGGCGCGTGCGCCATGGCGAAGACGTAGTTGGCGCGATCGACGAACAACACTTCGGGAACCGTGTGCGGCGGCAGCAGCGGCGCGAGCATCTCCATCACTTCCTGCTCGCGGTAGACACGATCGAGGTCGCTAAACCAGGCATCGCGGGTGCGCAGTTGCGGCCGCGATTGTTTGAGGACGAATAGACGTTCCGGCGTTTCGACGCGCAGCACGGCATTCGACACGCCGCCGCCTAACGGTTCAATCCGCGCCGGCCCGGCGATCCAGCCGCGCTGATGCAGGTAATCGACGGCGTTGTCGGCGGTCAGTTCGAGCATGAGACTACCCTGACGGAGCTATTTCGCCTTGTCGTAATAGATTCGCTCGTTGTTCTGCTTCGGGGGCGGCTCGACGATGAATGTCTTGGGTTCAGCCGTCCACTTTCGCTTATCTTTATCCTTGCCCGCCGTGCCTTCGACGCGGACGCGCCAGGTGCCGGTTTTGAAATCTTTCACCGAGAACTGCACGAGCAAGTATGTGGCACCGTCCCAACCCTCGCTCCACGGTTTCGGCAGGTTCATCACCGGCAGCGGCATTTGCTTCTTCTCGATCACCTTGTTCGCTTTATCGAGTCGTTCCAGCAGCAAGGCGGGCTGCTCGTAAATCAACTGACCGCACGGCCGTAGGCTCAGCCAAAAATGGACCTGCTGCCCGCGTCGTTCGAGGTCGCGCAGACGGACGAGAACGCCGGGAGGATTGCCGGTGACTTCCTGCCAGAGTTTGACGTCGCCGAGGACACAGATCGCCTCGGCCAACTCATCGCGTGCGTCGCCGGGTTGCTCGGCGCGATAGGCTTTTATCAGAGCGGGCAAAGCACGCCGGTTCTCCGTATGTTCGCTGGAGATAACTTCCGGACGGCTGGCGCGGCGGATGGCGAGAGCCGTCGCCGCCCGCAGCGGCGCGGAGGGCGAGGTCAGCAGCGGTATCAGGCGATCCAGCAAATCGGTTTGTTCCTTCGCTGCCAGAAATTGCACCTTCGGCAGTCTTTGAAGGGGACCGGCCCACAGAGTGAAGTTGTGGCTCAAGAGAGCCAGGGCGCGAAGACGATCGCCTTCGAGGACATCGTTGGCCGTGGCGATCCGCAGCAGCAGAGCGCGGCCGGCCGGCGTACCAAACGCCGGCTCGTGCAACGGCGGCACAGCTCCGCCGTTCAGTTCGGCGTAGAGTTTGACGGCCGACCAGCAATCGGCCGGCTCGCAGGTATCGAGTATCCATTGAAAAACTTGCGTTTCCAAGTCGCCCCAACCTTGCGCCGCTTTTTCGGGATGCTCCGCCGCGATGGGAGCGCCGAATTCGTGACGATGGTGCTGGACCCATTCCCGCAGCGCTCGATTGCGCCGTCCGATTGGCTGCAAGTTTTTCCGCGTGAACAGATCGTTGACCGCGGCGCTATCGGCGCGCGTTTGCCGCACCAGTTCGGGCCAATCGACGTTCCCCCGCACCGTCATGAAGTAGTCGCCCGGATTGCGCAATTGCCGCGGCACGAGTGTAACGTGATCCTGCGTCCAGAACCGCAACCCAGACGCGATCGGCGCGAAACGCGGTTGCTTGCGGGTGCCGTGGTTGGCTCCGAGAAACAGGAGGGCTTGCTCGACCTGTCGTTGCCGCGGCTTGGTATTGGCCGGCAAGTTGTCTTCGTAGACTTGCAGGTTGTGCGCTCCCAGGTCGTCCAGCGTAAGCGTATCGCCGGCTTTGATGCCGCGACCGCGCAGCACCTCCACGACCTTGAAACGCTTCGGAGCAAATGGTTGTTCAACGGGTTCGGCCAACACAATCGTCTCGGCGTGCAGGACCAATTCACGCATCGACAGGGTGCGCAGCGGTCTCGCCTCGACGGAGAACAGCAGGATAAGTGGGAGAATCAACGCCGGAATAACCGCGATGCGCCGCATGGATGAGATCCTTTTCTCGTGTAGCCGTGACGCGCAGCGGAGCGCGATAGTCTCGCGCTCCGCTGCGCGTCACGGCTACACTAATCGCCTACAATACGGCAGTCCAGTAAAAAAGAGAAATGTCGTCCGCGATCTTTCGACTCAAGACATGTGGAGAACACCATGCGAACGAGGATCTGGATCGCCGCCGTCAGCGTGATGCTGCTCGCGGTGATGCCGGCGTGGACCGAGGAACCGCGCCCGACCAAGGCCGCCTTGGCCAACTACTTCCCGCCACCCGAGAGCAAGGGCGGTTGGCGCACGCTCCTGCCGGACAAGGGTGAGCCGAGCGCCGAACAGAAAGCCGCCATCGCCAAGACGGCCGGCGTCGATTGGGACAAGCTCAAACTGGCCTGGGAACACAACGCCGCCATCGAGGGATCGAGCGGGTTGATTGTCATTCGTCACGGTAACATCGTCGGCGAGTGGTACAAGAACGGTGGCCGCGATAAGACGTTCAACATCTACTCCAGCTCGAAGGCGTACACGAGCTTGGCGTTCGGTCTGCTGTTGGCCGACAGCGAGGCCGGCAAGCTGGCCGGCGGCAAGAAACTCACTCTCGACACCAAAGTTTGCAATGCGGAATGGTTGCCCGAAGCGCTGCCGTTGCCCGATCCGCGCAAGGCCGACATCACGCTGCGCCACCTGCTCAACATGGCTTCCGGCATCGGCGGTGAGAATGTGCCGGCGGATAAGGAACCATTCGAGATCGCCTTGGGCCACACCGAAAAGTCGGCCTTCAAGATGCTGAAGGCCGATCCCGGCAAGAAGTTCATTTACTCCAACGCCGGCGTCGCTCACCTTGTTTTGGTCTTCCAACGCGCGGCGGGTGAAGACGAATTTTCCTATCTGAAAAAGCGTATTTTCGAGCCGGTCGGTATGGAGAACCTGAAGTGGACGCAGATGGGCGGCAAAAACGGCAAGATCGGCCCGTTCAGTCAAGGCTACAGCGGCATGTTGACGACGCCGCGCGAACACGCTCGCTTCTGCTACCTCGCCTTGCATAAGGGCGATTGGAACGGCAAACAACTGGTGCCGGCGAGCCACTATGATTTCGCCTGGAAAAGCACCAAGACGAATCCGACCTACGGCGGGCAGTGGTGGGTGTTCCCGCGTCACAAGGACGGCCCGCGCGATCTGGTGCAGACGGCCGGCGCGTTCAACAACGACGGCTATGTTGTGCCGAGCCTCGATCTCGTGTTCGTCCGTCTCGGCGACGGCAAGAAATTCCCCAAGAACTGGGCGAGCGATCTGGTTCAGAAGGTGGTTGCGGCGGTCAACAAGTAAGAGTTGCCAGCCCGCAGCGTCAGCAAGGGAACGAACTACCCTTGCTGGACGCTACGGGCTGACGAGGAGAAGATCACCCTCCGGCTTTCGTGGCCAGAATCAGCGGTGAGGGACCGGGACATTCGACGGTGCGAGTATCCTTGAAACCCGCCTCCTCAAGCCAACGGCGGATCTCGCCGAAGGAGTACGAGTCACCTTCGTCCGTGTTCACCAGCATGTTGACGCCGAAAATAAGACCCACAGGCGATCCGGTACGTTCTTCATTCACCAAAAACTCCGCGATGACGGCCGTGCCTCCCGGTGCCAGGGCGGCGGCCGTCTTTTGCAGCAAGCGCCGGCTACGGGCCTCGCCTTCGCTGTGCAAGATGTGGCCGAAAATGGCGACATCATGACCGCTGCCGAAATCGACATCGTGCATGTCGCCCTCAATGAACTGGAAGCGATCGAGAACGCCATGCCGTTCGGCGACGCGCCGCGTGACGCCGATAACCCCCGACCAGTCTACCGCCGTCACATGAACCTGTGGTGATTTCTCGGCGAGCGTGATGCCCCACACGCCGGAGCCGGCCGCCAGATCGAGAACGCGCACGGGCTTCTTCGCCTCGGCCACGCCGAGTACGCCAGCTAGCGTCTGGGCGGCGGCGCGGTTGAACGGAAAGAGTTCCTCGACGAACTGCTGGAAAAAGGCCGCGCCCTCGTGTTCGTGGTTGACGCTGACAGGGGGTTTGCCGCTGCGGACGATTTCGGTCAACTGCATCCACTTCGGCAACAGATGCGAGGTGTGCGTCAACATGCCGCCGCGATAATCGGGCTTCCCGCGAACCAAATATGCCGAACTCTCCGGCGTCAGAGAATAGCGTCCCTGCCCATCCTTGGCGAGCAGTTCCAGCCCGACCAGCGTATTCATCACCGCGCGCAAACCGCGCACCGATGCGCCGGTTTCGCCGCTGACTTGCTCGACCGTCGCAGAGCCTTTGTCCAACACGTCAAAGACGCGATGGCGAATGGCCGCTTCCAGAATCAGCGGCGGCGCATAGCCCCACATGAACTGCATGATCCGTTCGGGTGTCATGGGCGGTTTAGCGTCGGACGACTTCATGCGTGCGAACTCCTTTCGAGGGTTTGGCGATGCAGATGTCCGGGCGAATGGCTCTGGCCGGTCTTCCCGGTTATCGATCCGCACGGTCAGTTAGGATACCGGTTCCAAGCTGCGGATTTTGATTGGCTCCCAGGAGTACCGAACGCACTTCCGGTAAAGCGAAAAAGACACGCAAAAGATTATCCACGGCGCGCGACTGGAGTTGATCGCCCGTCTCCCAACGCGAGATAGTGGCCTCGGTCGTTCCCAGGCGATCCGCCAAATCTTTCTGGCTCAACTTCAAGCTCGTTCGAGCGGCTTGAATGTCATGGGGTGTCAACAGCCGAAGTTGGCTGCGCAAGCTATCTCGGATCTGCTCCTCCGCGCGATCGTTGAAAATCAACTCGCCGCAATGGCTACAGCGCGGCACCGTCAAGGCGGGCACCTCCACGGCGTACAGCCGGCCCTCGTGCGCCATCTCGCAGCGATAGGAGACGATAGCGGGCCAGACTTCCTTGTGACGGCATTTCGGGCAATGCCAGGGGAACGGCCGCGGACCTTTCGGAGTATCAATCGGATTCGCTTGTGGTTCAGGCATCATGGATACTCACGACGTGGATTGTCGGATCGGTGGGGTCATCGTCCACGAGAATCGTTTCGATGTAAATCGCTCGACCCGCAATAGGAACCCGAAAATCATAGTGAAAATCACGATCGCTCCATTCAGGACGCCGCTCACGGACCTGATCGATCACCCCGCCATTCTGGACATGTTCGTGCAGGAGTCGGGCGATCTCACGGAGGGATAGCTCTTCCAGATGTTGCCCCACCCAATCACGGGCGACAGCTTTCCATGTCACGTAATCCGTCACATTCCAGTTCCGCAACACTTGGATGATGCTAGCCAGGATCTCGGGATCGGTTAGCGGCGGCATGTATTTCCAATTCTGTTTCCGGCCCTCTCGCTTTGTATTTGTACTCTATGGGATTAACATACATCAAGCCGCGAAGTGGAAGCGAACAAGTAGGCGGGCTGCTTGCCGTTCGACATTACGCACCGAGCAGCCCATCTCTCGCGGACAAAACCCATTCAAAGCCTATTTTTCGTTCGCCAGTTCCACCTGCATCCCTTCGGGCAACTTCAACTCCTTGAGCATCCTACGAATATCGGCGATCACATCGCTACGGTTGCGTTCCTCAATGTTGGCTCGCACATCGAAGACTCGCTGGAGATAGAAGTGATCGATTTCGACGGCTGTGGTAGTGTGTTTCAGAGTTACGAGGCTGCTTAGTTTGATGGGTTCTTTCGCGTTAGCGTCGAGGACGGCGGTGTTCAGTACATCCTCCAATTTCGCGCCGAGAACTTTGGGATACGGAAGGGTGGCGAAATATTGGCCGTTGCTCTTGGCATCGATCCAAAAGTTGCGGTCCAGAGATACGTTGATGTTCATAACAGCGATGATTTGTGAGATCACGTCTCGGGGGGTCAGCAATTGGCCGGCTGCTTTTTGGCGATCGACGGTGATGAGCAGAGCAGGGAGATCTTCACGCTGGGCGATGTCCACATCCACGGTTCCCTTGATGGCCGTTACCTGCTCACGGACTTTCTGAGCCAGGCTCATCGCCTCTTCCCGCGATCCTCCCTCAATACGGATGTCCACCGGGGCCGGCATGTCGTGGGAGGCGAAGCGAATGCCCAGATCGGCGAAACGCGCCTCGTCTCGCATGAGATGGCGCAGTTTGGAAGCATAGGCGGCGGCGGAAAGAGTGCGGTCGGGAGATAACTGCACGAGAATCGTCGCGTCCATCGGCCCGGCGTTGACGGTGTCGATCATCGAAAGGTCGGGCGTCATGCCCACTTCCGAGATAATCGCCTCGCGTTCCTTCGCGGGGATGCTTTTCTCCAGAAAGCCCTCGACGGCGGCAACGCGCTTCTCCGTGTTCGACAACCGCGAGTTCGACGGGGCGCGAAGATAAATCTTGAGCAGGCCATCATCTTGCGTGTGCAGCCATTTGTGTTGGGCACCAAGCGGCACCCATCGCAACTGAGCCTTGAACATTTCTGCATCTAACCGTAAGGAGGGCAGAGTCGCAGTGAGCTTCTCAAACACCTCCTGCCGTGGCGCGCCTGTTTGGAGATAGACGGGAACGCCCACGGCTAGGCGACCATCAATGCGAAATCGCACAGTCGGTGGAGTGGATTGGTCTTGCACGGTGCCAAGGTCGTCGAGGCGAACCATCTCGCCGTCCCGCGCTCGGATACGCAATTCATGGAGTAAGTGGAGTTCGTCTCTGCGGAGGAATCGGAAGTTCGCCTGAATCAGCAATTCGTTCTTGTCGAAGGAGAGACGGCCTTCCTCGCAATGCGTTTCCAGGGCCGTTCGCACGTCTTTCGGCGACACCTTACGGGTCGTCATTTTCTTCGGATCGAGGTTGATGACGACAAGGTACTCCTTTTTTCCCAGCACAAACGGGCCCACCGCGCCGGGAACGTCGAGGAGCTGATGGCGGATCCCCGCAGCCGCCAACAGCTGGAGTGTCGCCTCGTCTGCCGTGTCGCTGCTGACACCCAACATGCCCAACGGTTCCGAATAGCGCAGGTCGCGGGGGAGAACGAGAGGCGGCAGGGTATTGGGCGGCAGCGCAGGCTGTACGCCTTGGACCAGCTGATTGACCTCCGCGAGCGCGGCATCAAGGTCGATGTCGTTGCGGAAGGAAACGCGGACGATGCTCACGCCAGTGAGGGATCGCGAGGTGATTGCGCTGGCACCGTGCGCCTGGTTGACCCAGCGTTCGATGCGATTGGTGATGGTCTTCTCGATCGAGGATGCGGGCATACCCGGATAGCAGGTCACCACTTCCACAACCGGCTCCGGCTTCGATCGCTGCCATATGCGCCACGCTACCGCAGCCAGCGCGACCATGCCAAAGACAGCGGCAACAAGGACGCATCTGAGGAGCCGCCGTCTCTTTTGGCGTTCCATGACAATCTCCTATTCGCGGCGCGGCGAAGATTCCTGAAGCAGCGCCCGGATGGCACTGGTTGTGCGTTGCCGCAGCAATTGCTGTTTCAATTCCGCCAGCGCCTCCACGGAGCAGCCCGCCAACGCCTGCCGCGTGGCGGCGAACTGATTGACGGGCACGCTCAGCGTATCGACGCCGAGAGCGGCGAGGGCGAGTGCGCCGAGCGGATCGGCGGCGATCTCGCCGCATACGGACACTGGCCGGTTCGCGGCGTGCGCGTCGGAGACAACATCATGGATCAGACGCACCAAGCCTGGATGCAGCGCGTCGGCCTGACGCGCGATCAGCGGATCATCGCGGTCGAGTCCGAGAGCGGACGCCGTCAGATCGTTGGTGCCGAGGGCGAAGAACGAAACGTGTTCGGACCATTCGGGCACCAGCGAAGCGGCCGCCGCCACCTCGATCATCACGCCCAGAGGCACCTCGACGGCGGATGGCAACTCCTCACGCTTCAGGCCGGCGCGAGCCGTCGCCACGGTTTCGATGACGAAATCGAGCAGTTCGCCGCTCGTCACCAAAGGGATGAGGATGCGCACCGGCCCCTCGGTGGAGGCACGCAAGATGGCGCGAATTTGATCCTGAAAAAGTTGCTGCAAGGGCGGCGATTCCAACACGAGTCGCCAATCGAAAGGCCGCGTCGCCGCCGAACCAAGGTGCGAATAAGCCGCCAACTTGTCCGGCCGCAGATCGAAGGTGCGGATGGTCACGGGCCGGCCCTTCATCATCTGCAACAGTTTGCGATAGATGCCGACTTGTTCTTCCTCCGTTGGCAGCGAGCGACGCGCAAGGAAGAGAAATTCGCTGCGATACAGACCGACGCCGCCAACTCCCTGACGCACGGCCGAACGCGCTTCGTACAAGAGATTGATATTGACCTCGACGCTGGGAAGTCCGGGCGTCGGCGGCGCTGCCTCACGGTCAACGGCTGCCTCGACCCCGCTAGGCGGCACCACGCACAAGGGTGCCGGATCGAGCAGCACCGTGCCGGCGGCACCATCGACGAGCAAACGCCGGCCGGAGTGCGACAGAGCAGCGAAGTCGGCAATCTGGCCGACCATCGGAATACCGAGACTGCGCGCCAGGATGGCGGCGTGGCTCTGCGGTCCACCATGCTCGACGACCACCGCCGCCAGCCGATCGAGATCGACGGCGAACAGTTCCATCACCGACGCTTCCCGCGCGATCAATACGAGACGATCGCCGGCCGGGTCCGCCGGCTGCCGGGGGCGTAATTGCCATAAAACACGATGGAAAACGTCTTTTATATCGTAAATACGTTCGTGAAAGAAAGGCGTGGCCACTTTTTGCAGAGCGGCGACGTATTTATCCAGTGTGGTCAGCAGCGCGCCCTCGGCGGTCGCCCCATTGCTCAGGCAAGCGTCCAGGTCTTGCTCAATGGTGCGATCCTGCATGATGAGGAGTTGCGCTTGCAGAATAGCGCCGTGATCCTCACCGACCAGTTCGGAGATGCGCTGGCTCAGTCGCGTGATCTCATCGCGAGCGCGGTCCATCGCCTCGGCCAGCCGGGGACGCTCCGCGTCGGGATCGCGGCTGCGCAGCGGCACGTCACACCGCCATTCCTCGATCGCATCGACCACATACGCCTGCCCTAGACCAATGCCCGGACTGAGGGCCACGCCTTGCAGTTTGGTCGCCCCAGGGGATTCAACCGGCAGCCCGACCGTGGCGGAGGGGTGGGCGACGGCGGACACATGTTCGAGCAGCAGCGCATCGCCGACCAGGGCGGCCAACTGAGCCGCCACCGTCACCAACATGCGCACCTCGCTGGGCGAGAACAGCCGTGGCTCGCGCGTCTGCACGACCAGCACGCCTTGCAGCGATCCGCCCTCGACGAGCGGCACGCCAAGGAACGAGTGATACGGATCCTCGCCGGCTTCCGGGAAATATTTGAAGCGCGGATGCGCGAAGGCGTCGGCGACCGACACGGGTGCCATCTTCTGAGCCACCAGCCCCGTCAGCCCCTCATCCAAACGCATGCGCACTCGACCGATCGCCTCGGCTTCGAGTCCGACGGTGGCGCCCAGAACCAGTTCGCCGCGCTCGGGCACAAAGAAATACACCGAACAAACAGCGGTGTGAAAGCGGCCCTGAATGAGGCGGACGATGTTCGCCAGCGTCTCGCTTGAATTGTGGCTGTGCGCGACCAGCTGGCTGATCTCTTCGAGCGTGAGCAGCAGAGAGCCTTCGTAGGTGGTGCCGGCCTCGCTCATATCCGTCGTCCCTGTCCTCGGAAACGAGTCCGCTCGCGCGGAACCCGGAACCTTTATCAATGAACGAAGTTCACGTCGTCTGATTATCCGTCAGAAAGAGCGTTAGCGGAAGAGGGAAGTTCGCGGTACGGCAAGTGGCTGGCAAGTGAGGCGAACGGCCCGATGTGGCCGCTTGCGGCTTAGCAGTTCAGTCGCTAAGCCGCAAGCGGCCACATCGGGCCGCGATTTCACGCTCGATCTTTAGTGTGACGACGTGTTGGCCGATTGAAGAGTGATCGAGCCGGTGGCGAGATTCAGTTCAATACGTTCGGCCTTTACTACCTCGGGTTGCTGGCCCGTCTTGCGTAAGTGCAGGACGGCATTGCCTTCGAGAATAAGGCTGTCCTTGCGATTGGTGCAGACACAATCGGCCTTGCCACTGAGTTCGCCCGCGCGGACGCGGACCTGACCGTCCACCGTGGTCAACGTGAGCGGGCGGTCACCCACCGTAAGGGTCATCTTCTTGCTGGACAGGCAGGCATCGTCGTTGATGCTCATTTCGAGCGCCGAACCGTACCAATCCGCCGTGATGCACACCTTCGCCGTGGGCGTCGGCGACGGAAGCGATTCGGCGACGCTGCACGGTATCGCCGTGGGCCGCGCCGAAGCATAGGCCGTCCCTACCGTGGGCGGTAAGATCATCGACACGGCGGCTTCCTGGGCCGCCAGTTCACGCGGCATCGGCAAGGGCGACGAACTGTACTGCGGCGGATGCTCAAGATAGTGCCCCGAAGGGAGCGTCATTCCACCGCTCCACGTCTGCCCGTAGAGATCGGCGGCCAGGCCCAGCGCCGACAAACACATCGACGGCACCGGGGAGTGGCAAAGATCGGCCGCCATCTCGAACAGCGACAGCCAGGAATCGACGCCCCTATCCGCTTTCGAGAGAACGGCGTCCGGGCAGGGCATCGGAGCGCACATCGCCGTTCCGCACGGCGGATAGCCATAGCACGGCGGAGGTACGGGCAAACCGACCGATTGCGACGGCATGGGAGGTTGCGGCAGGCCCGGCGGCGCCAACATCGGCATCGGTGGCGGAAACGGCATCCCGCATCCTGAATATTGTTGGCGCAACTGCATCAGTGCCGCCGGATCGACCGGCCCGCACACCGGCATCGCCGGCGAGGGCATCAGCATCGGCACCACCACGATGATCGGCGTGACGGCCCCGCGTTTCTTCACCTTCTTGCTCTTGACCGCGCAGCAACCAGAGCCAGCGCCGCACTTCCCTTGGCAGCAATCCTTGCTCTTGCAGCATTCCTTAGCGCACTTGCCGCACTCGTTGGCCGTGCAGCATTTTTTGTCCTTGCAGCACGTTCCACTCTTGCAGCAGCCCTCCGCTTTGCAACCGGACGCTTGAATTACGAAGTCGGGCTTCGCGGCTGTGCCGAAGAGGATGTACGGGCAACTCGTCTCGCCGCACGGTTTATTCTTGCAACAGCCCTGTTCCTTGCAGCAATCGCCACAAGCGCTTTGCGCCGGCGGAGCTTCGGCTCGCGCGGTGTTCGCCGTCAGAGCCACGGCCGCCGCGACGATCGCGGCTTGCCAGTATCGCATCAACATGGGTCGGACCTCCTTGTTCCTAAGACTTCGTAGCCGGGTATCAGGCTGTCAGCCTGACTACGGGCGCAGCCTCATAGCAAAGGCGGCTAGTGATGTCAGCAGCAATCTGAAGCGGAAGCGACCCGGCGGCCAGGGAGTGCCTGTGGATTTTGAAATTCTTTCTTCCTCTCCCCCGAGTACGGGAGAGAGGGGCTTCCGAGACAGACGCTAAACTGCGGACGCGCGGAAACTTTAACCCTTATTCTTCGATGCGCTCTAACAGAAAGACCTACTCCCATGCGAATAATCCGTATGTTTTCCTTCTCCTTGCTGCAAAATTACGGCACTGCCAATCAATCGCCCATTTCGAGCGATCCCAGCGGAGCCTTGGTCACCGGCACTATCGACACTGCCAGCCAACCCACCGTCACGACGTATGCGGAATCCAATCAGCCGAACTCTCCCTCTCCCGACGTGGCGGCGGTGCCGGCGCCGAGGGCGCTGGTTTTGGTTTCGCTGGGGCTGGCAACCCTGGCAATCGCGCGCGGCTGGCAACGTCTGCGCGGAAGGGCAGTCCTTGGCGAACGGCCGGCGTAAGCCGGCTGGTGTGGGCTGGTGGATACTATACCAGCCGGCTTACGCCGGCCGTTCGCCAAGGAATTGCGTGCAGAAAGGACGCAGAATGTTCTCGGGGAACAGACAAAAGGAGTAATCGCGACGTTGCAGCACGGCGTTGGCGCGCAGTTGACGCTCGCAGCGCGCCAACGCCTGCCGCAGTTGGTCTTCGCGCGGACGCAGCGGATGACGCAGTTGCTCCGTGAGCGTGCGCAGCATGTGAAAGCGTTCGCGGCGCTCCCGGACGGTCGCGGCTCGGCGCGCGATCCACGCTTGCTTTTGCTCCGCCAGTTCCGCGAGATTGTCGCTGGTCGCGGTTTCGTCGAGATAACGCTGCGGATTGAAATGCACATCGCGCACCGCACGCGCCAGGCGGCGGCGATCCTCCACACTTACCGCGGCGCGCGGCAGCGGCAGCCAGCGCGTCGCCGACAGCACGATATAAATCGGCGGCTCGCACTCGTAGAAACGGCGGATCAATTCATCCGTCAATTCATCATATTTGCCGCCGCCGATGCCGTGGATGAATAGATCGGCCAGAAATAGCCGAGCATACAGCGTAGTCGTCAACGCGCGACTACGGACCTTGAAACCTTGTCCCTCCAATGCCTGCCACGCTTTCACCGCCGTCTCGGCGCGTCCTTCTTGCGGCCAAGGCAAACTCGGCCAAGCCTCATCGCCGGCGCGCAGTTCGATTCGATCATCGTGCCTGCGCGCGAACAGCCGGTTTCTCCGGGGATTGACACTCCCGGCTCGCCAACCCCAAAACGGCGCTTCCAGCCAATCGCCTTCGACCGCGAGATCGGGCACCGGATGATTGCGGCTGCGGATGCCGTGGCTGCGGCGATAGTCGGCGACGATGGCGTTGTACAGCGTGTGAAAGCGCGGCAAATGGGCGAGTTGGTGACAGGCGAACCAGGCGAATGGCTCGGTGCGGCAGAGCGTGCTGAGCGGCACTTCCAAATTGTGACAGCCCCAGTCGCGCTCGAATGTCCGCCGGGCCGCCGCGAAGCACTCGCCCAACAGCGGCGAGCGCTCCGTTTGTTGCAACACCTCGGCCCAGAACGACGGCAGCAACGGCTCATAATGCCAGCCGCGCAGCAGTGCGCCGGCTCGCTCGGCGAAGCTGGCGAACAACTCACGATCGCTAATCGTCTTCTCTTCATAAGGAGTCTCGCCGGTCCAGCGATCGTACAGGATCGGCCGTGCGTGCGGCCGATCTTTCTCCGTCGCGGCAGGCGTGGGGATGCGCAGCGCCGTCGTTTTCACGGTGTCGTTATCGACGACGAGGTTGAGCGAGGTTGCGTGGTGAGCGCGGGCCAGGCCGTACAACGCGAAGTTCTTGACCCAGACGCCGGGATGAAACAACTCCGGCTGATGTCCCGCTACGAGAAGCGTGTCGGATTTCGGATTTCGGATTTCGGATTTCGGATTTTCCCCCAGATATTCGAGCGCCGCGGCGACGGCGCTCTGACGGGCTTGGCGGCGCAGGTCGGTCCAGGGACGGCCGAGGAGAGCGTGATTGTCGGCGTGCGTTTGCAGACGCCGACGATTGCTCGCCAGCGCGGTGCCGGCCTCACGCAAAGGCGGTTCGGCGACGACGGCGCCGTCGTGGGTCGGGGCACGCAGGGCAGTCCGTTCGCTCACGGACAAGCCCTCTTGAATGCAGAATGCAGAATGCAGAATGCAGAATGGGAAGAATTCTGCATTCCTTCTTGGTTTTCATTCTGCATTCTGCATTCTGCATTCTGCATTGATTCTTCGGCAGAGGCGATAATCTGCCGATAGTACGCCAAACGCTGCTCCGCGTCGTCGAGTACGCCGCCGAAGGCGCGGTTGGGATCGAGATACAGACGCGGTACGCCCACCTCTTTGATGCGCAGTCCCAGGCGGGCAGCCTGAACCCATAATTGCAACGGCATGCCCCAGCCGGTTTCCGTGATGTGCAAGCGCTCCAACGCTTCGCGGCGGTACGCTTTGAAGCCGCAGAAAGAATCGGTCAAATTTAGACCGAGACGGCGGTTCAACTCCGTGGTGACTTCCCGATTGATACGGCGTCGATCCTGCGGCGCGAGCGTATCCTGATGGAAGTCGCGCAGATAGCGGCTGCCGGAGACGATGTCGGCATCGTGGATCGCTTCCAACAACACCGGGATGCGCGACGGCTCATGCTGGCCGTCGCAGTCCATGGTGATGAGGACATCGATGGATTGCTGATGGGCGTAGGTAAAAGCGGAGATCAGGGCCGCGCCGTAACCGCGATTGACCGAATGCGTGATAACCTCTAAGCCGTCCTGACGTGCCAAAATATCGGCGGTTCCGTCGGTCGAACCGTCGTTGACGACGAGGATACGAGGACTATAACGCCGCACTTCGTGAAGGACGCTCTCGACGTGCCGCGCTTCGTTATAGACCGGGATGGCGGTGAGAACATGCATGCCGTGCGATTCCTTATTCGGGGTGATGGGACATCACTCGTTCTACATTCTAAGGAAGCGGGGCGCACGAAGTCAAAAAGCACGCCTATCGCCCTGGGCACCTTGAGATAATCCACGTTTGACAGGCTAAGGGGAGTTAAAAGGCGTCTTGGCTGTCAAAATGGCGGCAACCGACGCCGCAATAAAAGAACTCCTCCTCTCCTGCCGGATTTTTGGCGGCGTAAAGTATTTTCAGCCAATGCTTTTCGTCATAGCGCTCAGGCAGGCCATTTGAAAACTTCATCTGGCATACCTCTTGCTATATCTCTTTTCGGCGGCTCCCTTCTGAAGCCGCCTTTAACAGAGACGTTTACAACACCAAACATCTTCACGCGAAGCCCGGTACGGGACCGATGCTTCCGAACCGTGAACCTTAAGGGTAAAGGAGTTGGCCAATGCAATCATCCCGTTGGCAATCGTTCAGTCCAGTCTGGAACCAGTTGCAGCAATTCCAGCATGAAATGAACCATCTATTTGACCGCTGGACCGACGGCAATCCATTCACGGGCCCAGTCGCCTTCCCACTCCTGAACGTATGGGAAGATGGCGATCGGGTCTGCGTCGAGGCCGAGTTGCCGGGCTTGGACTTCGAGGATTTGGAGATTTATGTCACCGGCGGCAATCAGTTGACCATCAAGGGCGAACGCAAACCGTGCGTGCCGGACCAAGGCGTCTGGCACCGTCAGGAACGTGCCTTCGGCTCGTTTAGTCGTTCGCTGACCTTGCCGTTCCCGGTCGATGCCGATAAGGTCGATGCCCATCTAGTGAATGGCGTGCTTCAGGTCGAGTTGAGCAAGCACGAGTCGGCTCGGCCGCGCAAAATCCCCGTGAAGGCGGAATAATGGAATCCATTAAATGGCGAACGGCCGGCGTCAGCCGGCTGGTAAGGAGCAAAACAAGGAGAACTCAATCATGGCGAACATCACGAACCTTCCAACGAAAGACCGGGCGGACGGGGCGCGGCCCGAGATAACGCGTGGCGGCGTCCACTTCACGCCCCGAGTGGACATTTTTGAGACCGACAGTGAACTGACACTGTTCGCCGAGGTGCCCGGTATTGGGCCGGAAGACGTTGATTTGCATTACGAGAATGGCGAACTCGTGCTGCGCGGCCGGGTCAAGCCGCGACACGACGAGCGGCCGGCATTGCTGCAAGAATACGAGGAAGGCGACTTCTACCGCGCCTTCACGATTCACGAATCGATTGACAGCAGCCGAATCGCAGCGGAGTGCAAGCACGGTGTGTTGACGGTGCATTTGCCCAAGGCGGAGGCCGTCCGTCCACGTCAAATCGCGGTACGCGGCGAATGACGTTTCGCCAATCCGTTTAGCCGCATTGCTTGGCGTGTCGCGTGAAACGCCAAGCAATGCGGCTAAACAGGCTGGCGTGGTCTGACCGGCACAGAGGGAAACAGCGCCGTCAGTGCCTCCGGGTCGGCCGGCTTGACAAGGTGATGATCGAAGCCGGCCTCACGCGAGCGGCGCACGTCTTCGGGTTGGCCGTAGCCGGTCAGAGCCACGAGCAGGGGTTGCGGCGACCGAGGCCGTGCGCGAAGACGACGGGCCACCTCAAAACCATCCATGCCGGGCAGTCCAATATCCAGCAGCACAATCTCCGGTTCAAACCCCTCGGCTTCCGCCAGGCCCGCCGCGCCGTCATAGCAAGTCCGCACTTCGTGCCCTCGCAGTTCCAACACCATCGATAGGCTTCTCGCTGCATCCATGTTATCGTCCACAATCAGCACACGGCAGGGACGTTGCTCGGGGCGGGGGGCGTTAGCCCCCGGAGCCGGAATCTCAGGGAGTTGAAGCCCCCCGCTCAGAGTCAGGACCGGCAGACGGACGACGAACTCGCTGCCCTGGTTGGGACCGGCACTGAAGGCCTCCACACGCCCATCGTGCATTTCGACCAGCTTGTGTACCAGCGTCAAGCCGATGCCCAATCCTCCCTGGGCGCGATCGATGGAACGATCGACCTGAGTAAATAGCTCGAAGATCGAGGACAGCATGTTCGCCGGGATGCCCACGCCGTCATCCTTGACGCGCAGGACGATCTTATCGGCCTCGCGCTGCGCGGTCAGCCCGATATGGCCGTTCTCCTCGGTGTACTTGGCGGCATTGTTCAGCAGGTTGGCCAGCACCTGCGCCAGCCGTACCGGATCGCCCCGCACACGCAACGACTCCGCCGGCAGCGTGACCGTCAGTGTGTGCTTGCGAGCGTCGAGAAGCGGCTGACTGGTCTCGATGGCGCGGGCGATGACGCCGGCCATGTCCAGAGGCTCGGTTTGTAGACGAATCTTGCCGCGCGTGATGCGCGACAGATCGAGCAAATCGTCCACCAGGCGAATGAGCTGCTGCACCTGGCGATCGACCATTTCCTGGATCGACCTCAGTTCCGGTTCATTCGAGCCACGCAGACGGAGGAGGTGGACGGCGTTGCGGATGGGGGCGAGTGGATTGCGCAGTTCGTGGGCGAGCATGGACAGAAACTCATTCTTATGGCGATCGGCCTCTTGCACATTGCGATAGAGACGGGCATTGTCCAGGGCGATAGCGGCGCGGCCGGCGAGGTCGTCGGCCAGCGCTCGATCGGCGGGAGAAAAACGCCGGCCGGAACTGCCCTGCCCCATCGTTAAGGCGCCGAGCGTTCGACCGCGCGCCTTCAAAGGCAGAAGGATGACGGAGTGGAGCATCTCTTCGTTCCCGGTCGCTCCTCCGTTCATGCAGGCCGACGGTGGATAGGGCACGGCCAATCCCTCCAGCGTCTGCGCCTCGCCTCCGGCGAGAACGCGCTCCAGTGCCGACCGCACTTCATCCGTCGGCCCTTGCGAGCCGTCCAGCGAGCAGACGTGGACTTCCTGACCCGTCGGCGAAAGCCAGGCCAGTTCGCTTCGCCAGACCGGACTGGATTCACTCAGCAAGGTGACGCCGGCCACATCGGCGAGATACGGCACCACCAGGCGCAGCAGACCACGCAGCGTCGCCTCGGTTTCGAGCGAACTGGACAGCACCTTGCTGGCCTCGGCCAGGAAGGTCGAGCGGCGCGTGGCCTCCTCGGCGATGGCGCGGGCGGCCTGCTCGTGCGCCAGGGCGACACGCTCCTCGGCCTGCTGCTTGACCTGTTGCGTCATGCGATACAGATCGACGAAGACTTTGACTTTGGTGCGCAGAATCTCCGGCACGACGGGCGAGAGGATGTAGTCCACCGCACCCAACGAATAGCCCTGGGTAGTGTGCATCTCGTCGGCGAAGGCGGTGATAAAGATGATGGGTGTGTGCGCCGATTTGCGACGGTTGCGGATAAACGAAGCGGCCTCGAAACCATCCATGCCCGGCATATTGACATCGAGAAGAATGACGGCGAAATCTTGCTCCAGCACGCGGCGCAGCGCTTCCGGGCCGGAATCCGCCATGATGAGGTTCTCCCCGAGTTCCTCGAGGACAGACTCAATGACGAGCAACTTCTCCGGGAGATCGTCCACGATCAGGATGTTGATCTTGTCGGCGATGCCCATAACCTCAAATCCGAAATCCGAAATCCGAAATCCGAAATCCGAAATCCGAAATCCGAAATCCGAAATCCGAAAGAAATTCAAAAGCGAAAGACTAAATCTCAAAACCTTCGGCATTCCGGTTCTCGTTTCGAGTTTCTTCTTTGCTTATTCTATATCCTTTCGGATTTCGGATTTCGGATTTCGGATTTCGGATTTCCGCGTTAGCGGTGCAGCCAGGCCCGCAGCACCGATAGCATTTGCTCAGTGTCCACGGGCTTGGACAGATAATCCCAGGCACCCGCTTCGATGCACTTTTCGCGGTCGCCCTTCATGGCCTTGGCCGTCACCGCGATGATCGGCAGCGATTTCAAACGCTCGACCTTGCGGATCTCGCGCATCGTGTCGATACCGTCCATCTCCGGCATCATGATGTCCATGAGTACGATGTCGATGTCCTCTTGCTGCTGCAAGATCTTGATGGCGTCGCGGCCATTGTCGGCCGAGACGATCGCCATGTCGTGTTCCTCCAAGACGGCGGACAGCGCGAAGATATTGCGCATATCGTCATCGACGATGAGTACCCGCTTGCCGGCCAAGACTTCGTCGGAGTTGTGCAGGCTGGCCAGCATGCGCCGCTGCGATTCGGGCAGTTTGCCCACATCTTGATGCAGGAAGAAGGCGGCCTGATCGAGCAGGCGTTCGGGCGAGTGGACGCGGCGGACGGGCAAAACGCTGCTGTCCGCTGTCCGCTGTCCGCTGTCCACTGTCCGCCATCCGCGGTCTTCCGCGCTGACCGCGGACTCGGCGTAGACGATGACCGGCAGCCGCTGTCTGCCGTCTTCCGCGTTCGTGGCGGACAGCGGACGGCGGATGGCGGACAGCGGATAATCGGGGTTGACGATCAAGCAATCGATTGGCCTTTCGCGGAGCATGCGCACGGCGGCCTCGCCGTCTGATACGGAAAACACGTCGATGTCGCTGGACCCAACGCAGCTGAGAATCCGCTCGCGGCGAGAGGCGTCTGACTCGATAATCAGCACGCTGCGCCGATCGCGGTTGAGGAACGTCTTCAGATCGTCGAGTAATTCGTCCACGGCCTCCTTCGTCTTGAAGGGCTTGGCCGCGAAAGTCAGCGCGCCGGACAGCAGGGCGCGTTCGCGTGCCTCATCGGTGGAGATGACGCACACGGGGATATGGCGCGTGGCGGCGTCGTTCTTAAGACGATCCAGAACACGCCAGCCATCAATGTCGGGCAGGAAAATGTCCAGCGTCAGGGCGTGCGGCTTGTAATCGCGTGCCATGGCCAGAGCCGCAGCGCCGAGCGAGGTGACCAACCCCTTCATGCCCTTTTCATGAGCCGTCTCAAGGAGAACCCGCGCGAAACCCAGGTCGTTCTCGACGATCAGCAACACGCGATCGCCCGGCTCGATGTGGTCGCGATCGTCGCCGACCTCGTTGACGAGGCGGGCCGGCAGCGTTTCCGCCTCCCCGCTGTCCGCTGTCCGCTGTCCGCCGTCCGCTGTCCGCTGTCCGCTGTCTGCTGTCCGCTGTCCGCTGTCCGCTGTCCAGGGTCGGCCAGCGTCCAGGCCGTTGGCGGAGAGCGGAGAGCGGACAGCAGACAGCGGATTGCGCGGCGAGCGCGGCGTGTACACCTGCGGCAGGAAGAGCGTGAACGTGCTGCCCTGACCGGGCCGGCTCATCAGGCGAATCTCGCCGCCCAGCAAGCGCGACAGTTCCCGACTGATGGCTAAACCCAGGCCGGTGCCGCCGTACTTGCGGCTGGTGCTGCCGTCGGCTTGCTGGAATGCCTCGAAAATAATCTGCTGTTTGTCCGACGGAATGCCGATGCCGGTATCGCTGACCGAGAAGGCCAACACCGTCGGCACGCGGTTGAGATCGTTGTTGTCGGAGTTCCAGCCCGATTGCACCGTCGCTACGTTCAGCGTCACCTGGCCGTGATGCGTGAACTTGAAAGCGTTGGACAGCAGATTCTTGATGACCTGTTGCAGACGCTTGGCGTCGGTGAAGATCGAACGTGGCAGATCCGGAGCCATGCGGATGAAGAACTCGACGTTCTTGGCCTCGGCCACATGATTGAAAGTGCGTTGGACGTAGCTGTGCAGTTCATCCAGACGCAGCTCGCTGACATCCACCACCACCGTACCCGACTCAATCTTGGACAGATCGAGAATATCGTTGATGAGCATCAACAGATCGTTGCCGGACGAGTGAATGGTCTTGGCAAACTCACGCTGGCGCGAACTCAAATTGCCCTCGGGGTTCTTGCACAGTTGATCCGAGAGAATAAGCAAACTGTTGAGCGGCGTCCGCAGTTCGTGCGACATGTTGGCCAGGAACTCAGACTTATATTTGGAGGTCAGCGCGAGCTGTGTGGCCTTCGTTTCTAATTCTTGACGAGCCTGTTCGACTTCCTGGTTTTTGCGTTCGACTTCCTGATTCTGGTGAGCGAGCAAGCCCGCCTTCTCTTGCAACTCCTGGTTGGTGTTCTGCAATTCCTCCTGCCGGCTGCCCAATTCTTGGGCCAGCGATTGCGACTGTTTAAGCAAGTCCTCGGTTCGCATGTTGGCCTCGATGGTGTTGAGGACGATACCGATGGACTCCGTCAATTCATCGAGGAAAGCCTGATGCGTGGGATTGAACGACTCGAACGAGGCCAGTTCGAGGATGCCCTTGACCTGTTTCTCGAAGAGTACCGGCAAGACGATGATGCTCTTGGGCGGCGATGTGCCCAGCCCCGACGAGATGCGAATGTAATCGGGCGGCGTGTGGGTGATGTGGATCTTCTGCTTTTCGAGGGCGCACTGACCGACCAGCCCTTCGCCCAGGTTGATCTCTTTGGGGATGTCCTTTTGGTCGGCGTAGCTGGCCAATAATTTCAATTGCGGCGATTCTTCCATTTTGCTCGGCGGCAGGACGTAGAAGACGGCCTGCTGCGCGCCGACGACGGGCACCAGTTCGGAGAGGATGAGCCGGCCGACCGTGTTGAGATCCTTCTGTCCCTGAAGCATGCGGCTGAACTTGGCGAGGTTGGTCTTGAGCCAATCTTGCTCGCTGTTTTTCAGTGTGGTGTCCTTCAGGTTGCGGATCATCTCATTGATGTTGTCCTTCAGGGCGGCGACTTCGCCGAGGGCTTCGACGGTGATGGAGCGCGTCAAATCGCCCTTGGTGACAGCAGTGGCGACTTCGGCGATGGCGCGAACCTGCGTGGTCAGGTTGGCGGCCAGCTGGTTGACGTTTTCGGTGAGGCCCTTCCAGGTGCCGGCGGCGCCGGGCACCTTGGCTTGTCCGCCGAGCTTGCCCTCGACGCCGACCTCGCGGGCCACCGAGGTCACCTGATCGGCGAAGGTGGCCAACGTGTCGATCATGCTGTTGATGGTGTCCGATAGCGCGGCGATCTCGCCCTTGGCATCGACCATTAGCTTTTGCTTGAGATCGCCGTTGGCCACGGCCGTGACGACCTTGGCGATGCCGCGCACCTGGCTGGTCAGATTACCGGCCATGAAATTGACGTTATCGGTCAAATCCTTCCACGTACCGGATACACCCTTCACTTGCGCCTGTCCACCGAGTTTGCCTTCGGTGCCGACTTCACGCGCCACGCGCGTCACTTCCGAGGCGAACGAACTGAGCTGATCGACCATCGTATTGACGGTATCTTTCAGTTCCAAAATCTCGCCTTTGACATCGACGGTGATCTTTTTCGACAGATCGCCGTTGGCCACGGCCGTTGTCACCGCGGCGATGTTACGCACCTGAGCGGTCAGGTTGCCGGCCATGAAATTGACGCTATCGGTCAGATCCCTCCACGTACCGGACACGCCCTCGACGCGGGCCTGGCCGCCGAGCCGGCCTTCGCTACCGACCTCACGGGCCACACGAGTTACCTCGGCGGCAAACGAACGCAACTGATCGACCATCGTGTTGATGGTGTCTTTCAGTTCGAGAATTTCGCCTTTGACATCGACGGTGATCTTTTTCGATAGATCGCCGTTGGCCACGGCGGTTGTCACCGCGGCGATGTTACGCACCTGAGCGGTCAGGTTGCCGGCCATGAAATTGACGTTGTCGGTCAGGTCTTTCCAGGTGCCGGCCACGCCTTCGACATCGGCTTGCCCGCCGAGCTTGCCTTCGGTGCCGACCTCGCGAGCCACACGAGTTACCTCGGCGGCAAACGAGCGCAGCTGATCGACCATCGTGTTGATAACGTCTTTGATTTGCAGGATTTCGCCGCGAACATCGACGGTGATCTTCTGGGTCAAGTCGCCGGTGGCGATGGCGGTGGCGACCTTCGATACATCACGCAACTGCACCGTCAGGTTGCTGGCCATCAGATTGACGTTGTCGGTCAGATCCTTCCAGGTGCCGGCGACGCCCTTGACATCGGCCTGTCCGCCGAGCTTGCCTTCGGTGCCGACCTCACGCGCCACGCGCGTTACTTCGGCGGCGAACGAACTGAGCTGATCGACCATCGTATTGA
>DATNCY010000211.1:0-13595 GCA_035553375.1 Gemmataceae bacterium | reverse complement strand
CGCGGCGCGATCGACCAGAAGCACGGCCAAGCCGCGACGAGCCAACTCGTGCGCCGCCATCGCTCCCGCCGGCCCCGCTCCGACGATCACGACATCCCACGTCCGTCGCGACGCTTCTTCCAGGCTGGTAGTCGCCGCGATCGTCATGGGCGTCTCTCCTCAATGCAGAAGTCAGAATGCAGAATGCAGAATGTAGAATGAAAAACAACAGGAACCAGAACGCGAAATTGTATTCAGATGTATTTAATTCTGCATTCTGCATTCTGCATTGGTGAGGCATTCTGCATTGGACTTCGTCTCCACGACAGCAACCAGCGGAACGGCCAGCGCCAACCCACCCGTGCGCCGGACAGTCCCGCGCGTTCGGCCAGGGCGAGAGCCTCTGCTTTTGTAAATGCTCCTTCAACGGAGCGCGGCCCATCTACATGAACGACATGGGAGGTCGTCAGCAAGCGCGTGACCACATGAGCCGCCAGCAGGCCGGTCCAACCACGTTCGAGATCGTTGACCAACACGAGCCGGCTCGCCATCTCGGCCATGCGCTGCAACAAGGCGATTGCTTGGGCTTCTTCCAGATGGTGCAGAAATAGCGAACACATCACCGCGTCATAGCCGGTCAGAGGCGGTCCCGCGATGGCGTTATACTCGAAAAAGCGCAGGGGTGCGCCGACCGCCGCGGCGCGGGATCGAGCGTGCTCCAGGGCGACGGAACTGATGTCGCAGCCTTCGAGATGCAACTCGAATCCCGCACGCCGTGCCCGCTTCCATAGACGAATCGGCACATCGCCCGCCCCCGTCGCCACATCGAGGATTCGCGGCACCCGTGGAGCGATGGTGCGCGCCAACTCGGCGAGATCCGGCCATAGAATGCCGGCGCTGCGACTGAGGTAGTTCACGCGGGCCAGGGCACGCAAGGCCTGGACGTGCCGATCCGCGCTCAGGTCCGGCTGATCCATGATTTCCGGACGGCGACGACGCTGACTCAGCAAGCCCATAAACCTAATCCTCGTGAACGACCCCTCTTTTGGCCTGCCCTTGCCTCTGTCGATTTTGGCATTCCAGGCGAACGGCCGGCGTTAGCCGGCTGGTGAAAGTCTGTACCAGCCCGCTGACGCCGGCCGTTCGCCAAAATCGACAGGGGCACTCCTCGCGAAGACTTCGCTTGTTTGCCGTGGAAAACAAAAGATAGAATAACAGAAGTTTCCCACGGCGACTGTGTTCGCCGCAGGAGAGGCGGGATGATCTCGCCTCCCAGGTTCTTTCTCCCGGAGCCGAATATGGGATCTCTGCAAGTCCGCGCGGGCGGTCACAGTGCCCAGGGATTGCGTCCCAATAACGAAGATCGCTTCCTCGCGGACACCACCCATGCCGTTTTTCTCGTGGCCGACGGCATGGGCGGTCAGGAGTCCGGCGAACAAGCGAGCGGCTTGGCCGTCGAGATCATTCCGCGCGCCATCCAGGTGCATCTGGATTCTCACGGCGATCCCAGTCAGGCCGTGACGCGAGCCTTGCGTGAAGCGAACCAGGCTATTCTCGATGCCGGTAAGCATCAAGCCATTGGCCGGCGCATGGGCACCACCGCCGTCCTGGCCGTGCGCCAGGACGATCAGATTTACGTGGCCGGGCTTGGCGATAGCCGTGCCTACCTCATCCGCGGCGATCGCGTCGAACAGCTTACCATCGATCATACCATCGCCGAGGCGTTGCTGCGTAACGGAGCGCTGACGCCGGAACAAGCGAGACAAAGTCCGTATCGGCACGTCCTCTACAAGTTCCTCGGTTGTGCCGATCTGCCGGACTCGGCCGAGGTGCATCCTTTCACGCCTCAGCCCGGCGATCGCCTCGTGCTGGCCAGCGATGGCTTGACCAACTACGTCGCTCCCGACGATCTGCGCACCGGTGCCATTCGCCATCCCGATCCCCAGGAATGGGCGAATGAACTGGTGCTGCTGGCTTTGGAGCGCGGCTCCAACGACAACGTCACCTGCGTCGTCGTGGCGTTTTCGTAAGAGGTGGGAACACAATGACTTGCCAGCCCGCAGCGCCAGCAAGGGAACAACTCACCCTTGCTGGCGCTACGGGCTGGCTAAGCAAAAACGCGATCCGTCAGGGATTCTTGAACCGCACACTGAGACGGTAGATATGAGTCGGTCCGCCCTGATCGTTGGCGTCGATCACGCCAACGTAGTAGACGCCGGCGCTCGGCAATGTCATCTCAAGCCGTGAGTCGGAACTGCCGTCGATGTCGTCGCATGAAGCGAGGATACGGCCCTGATGATCGTAAAGCGTGAGCAGCGGATCGAGTGCGGAGCCGTAGCGCGAAGCAAACACCTCAAGGCTCACTTGTTGCCCCGACTTGCCCTCGAAACGGAAGAGATCCACATCCTTGGCCTGGTTGATGTTCCCCTGGATTTCCTGCGGCAAGGGGATGGCCTGCGCCTGACGGAAGCCATTATTCGGCTCCTTCTCAGCGACAATCGGACCACGATCGATGAGCAGAGCATGGGCGGTGCTTTCCCCATTCGGGGTCAGCACGGAAATGGTGACGGTACGGTTCGGGTAGTCGGCCGGCAGCGTCACCTCCGCCTCGACCTGCGTATCACCGAGTCGGTTTACATCCTGCTGAGGGGGTACACCGACCTTACTCTTTTTCAACAGCTTCGCTTTGGATCGGGGTTCCTGACAGCGCACTTCCGTGGCGGTATCGAGCCGAAGTCCGCGTAAGGTCAAGCGTGTCGGAATACCAGGCGTGATGCTCAGCGGAAGCGCAACCACTACTTTGGGAAGCTCTTTGGGCGCGGGCTTCTTCGGCTCAGCCGCAGGCAGCGACATGGCCAAAGTCAGCAAACCAACCGAAACAAGATGACGCCAACGCATGGACGAAGTGCCTCTTCTTTCACCACGGAAAACACGGAAAACACGGAAAAAATACCAAAGGCGAGAATGGCCGTTGAACATTTCAAAAGCCTATCGGATCATCCTTCCAGAAGAAGTCGATTTTTTGCCTTTTGCCTTTTGTATTTTTTCCGTGTATTCCGTGTTTTCCGTGGTGAAAATCTTTGTTTGGTGGTTTCAGGCGTAGAGTTCCTTGATGTTTTCGCCCTTGTCGAGAAGCTCGATAGGCCGGCCATCCGGCGTCATAAGTGGTTTGCGTGGGTCGATGCCGAGCGCCTCGAAGACCGTGCAGGCGACATCGGCCGGAGCGACGGGCCGGCGCGTCGCGTAAGCGCCTTGCTTATCCGTTTGGCCGACGATCTGCCCACCTCGCACGCCAGCGCCGGCGAACAACAGCGACGCCGCCGGTCCCCAATGATCGCGGCCAACATCCTTGTTGATCTTGGGACTACGACCGAATTCGCCCATGACCAGCACCAGCGTATCGGCCAGCAGGCCGCGCTCGTGCATGTCCTCAAGCAGCGCCGAGAAACCTCGATCGAACTCCGGCAAACGATGCCCCAGACCATCCCAGATTTTGGCGTGATGGTCCCAGCCACCATTATTGATCGTGATGAAACGAACGCCGCCCTCGACGAGACGGCGAGCCAGCAAGCAACTCTGGCCGAACGTGTTTCGTCCATAGCGGTCGCGCAGGCGATCCGGCTCCTTTTCGATGGAGAAAGCGCCGCGCGCCTCGCTGGAGAGAATCATGGCGGCGGCGCGCTGATGGAACTCGTCGTAGGTGGTGATCTGGTCGTTGCCCTCAACCTGTTTCGCCAAGCCGTCCACGGCTTGCAGCAGCGTTTGCCGCCGCTGAGCGCGTTTGGGCGTCAACGTCTCGAAGGGGCTGACATCTTGTACCTTGAAGTCGGCCGCGTTGGGATCGCCGGTCTTGAACGATTCATAGCGTCCGCCCAGGAAGGCGCTCTTGCCCAACTCCCAGGTGAACGACGGATTGCGCGGGATGGCCACGTAAGGAGGCAATTTGCCGGTGAAGCCCATCTCATGAGCCACGACAGCGCCCATCGCCGGATAGTCGCCGAACGCCGAACCGAACCGGCCGCACAACACCCAATTGGTGGCCGTCTCATGATGATCGTTGTTGTGCGCACCGGAGCGAACCAGCGTGAGACGATTCATCACCTTGGCCATGTGCGGCAGCATCTCCGTAATGCGCAGGCCGGACACGCAGGTATCAATCGGCTTGTATTTGCCGCGAATCTCAGGCGGCGCGTCCGGCTTGGGATCGAACGAATCGTGATGCGAGAGACCGCCGCCGAGATAGACGAGCAAGACAGATTTCGCGCGCGCTCCGTTTTTCGCGGCGGATCGCGCCTGCCCTTGCAACAAGCCGGGCAATGTCAGGCTCAGGCCGCCCAGCGCGCCGATACGCAAGAAATCGCGCCGCGAAACGCCATCACAGCGAGCATTGCCACGGCCGCCCAGGATAATATCGAGCATCGGAAGCTCCTTCTTACCAGCCCGCAGCGCCAGCAAGGAATCGCCCCTTGCTGGCGCTGCGGGCTGGTGAAGATCAATGATTGAACGAAAATTCCTTCGAGTTCAACAGCGCCCAGAATACATCGCGGAACACCTCATCCTTGCCGCCCTCGGTGAGCGCCTGACGAATCGTAGCGCTCTCTTTCTCGGACGGCAAATGCGACAGCGTTGCCAGAAATAGCTCATCAATGATCTCGGCGTCCGGCTTGCCGGCCTTGAGCAACTTGGCGAGCTGGCCGTCGCCGGCGCGGACCTTTTGCACCACACTGACGCCGTTTTGCAGGTGCAACAACTGCGGCATCGTCACTTCACCGTTACGCTCGCAGGCGCACGCCGTCACACGCTCGGATCGACCGAACAGCGACAGGAAGTACGAAGACAATCCCGGATCGGGCAGTTGACCGGCACGGAGACCAACGGGATAGCCGGGAAACTGATCGGGAACGCCTGTACTCTGGCTCAGTGCGTCGAGCAGCACCTCAGCGGGCAACCGGCGTGCATAGTAATGCGAGTAAAACTTGGCATCGGTCTTGTTGCCGGGCCGCGTCGCCGAGGCGAGCTGATAGGTGCGGGAGTTAAGAATCAAACGCATCAGGTGCTTGAGGTCGAAGCGATGCGCGACAAATTCTTTGTTGAGCGCGGCCCACAATTCCGGGTTGGTGGGCGGATTGCTCGCACGCAAGTCGTCCACCGGTTCCACGAGGCCGACGCTGAAGAAATGTTGCCATAGGCGATTGACCATTGCGCCGGAAAAATACTCGTTCTTTGGGTCCGTCATCCACGCCGCCAGTTTGACGCGAGGATCTTCGCCGGGCGCGATCGGTGTGGGCGAACGATCGAGCGGTTGCGCCTTGAGAAACTGGCCGGTGCGCGGCTGCACGACGCCGACCGGCGCTTTCGCTTCGTTATCCTTGGGATTCTCGCCCCGCAGGCGCAGGACGGTTGGCTTGCCTGATTTTGGCTCATGGCGCTCAAAGCGGATGCGAGAGAAGAACGCCGAGAAATGATAGTAATCGTCCTGCGTGTACTTCTCCAGCGGATGGTTGTGGCACTGAGCGCAGCCGATGCGTGTGCCGAGGAACGCCTGCGCAACCGAGGCAACCACTTCGGAACGATGCGCGTCATTGTGTTCGCCAACCGTGACGACAAAGTAGCCGACGGCGGGTTTGTCGGTCGTATTGCCACTGGCGGTCAACACGTCGCGGGCCAGTTCATCCCACGGTCGATTGGCCGCCACCTGCTTGCGCAGCCAAATGTGGAAGGCGCGCACGCCCTTGGTGCCGCGCACATCATGGTCGCGCTCCTTGCGATTCTGAAACAGGTCGCCCAGCTGCAACGCCCAGTAATCGACAAATTCAGGACGATTGAGCAAGCTATCGATGAGCCGAGCGCGGCGATCGGGCCGTTTGTCCGCGAGAAACGTCCGCACTTCGGCAGGCGTCGGCAGCACGCCGATGGTATCGAGGAAGGCGCGGCGCAGGAACTCGGCATCGCCGCACAAGTCCGACGGTTCGATGCGCAGAACACCGAGCTTATTGAACACATGCTCATCGATAAAATTGTTACGCGGTGCCAGGCGCGCCGGATCGACGGGTTGCTCGAACGGAGCGGTGAGGATGACGACGGCGACGAGTCCCTGGAAGCTAACGCGGATGGCCGTCTCACCGTGGCGACGAATACGCACGAGACCATCGGCGTCAACCTCGGCCATGCCGGCATCGTTGGAGTCGAACTTGCTCAGCCAAGTCACATCGCGCCATTGGCCGTCGCTGTACTCGGCGCGCACGAGGAGTTGCTGTTGTTGTCCAGGCCGCAGGGTGCGGTTGCCGGGCAGGATGACGAGCTTGCGCACTTCGGGATCGGTCTTTTTTGGCCCTGGAATGCCTGCGTGGAGCCAGGCGAGCAGTACCTGATGAGGCCGGCTGCCAACGGGGAACAGAACGCCCCCTTCATGGGGAGCGAGGCCGAGCGTCTTGCGGAGAAGCAGACTATCTTCCGGCACGGTGGCGCTGACGCGCCGGCCCTCGAACTCGCGTGTCAACCACTCGAAATCGTTCTCGGGAGCGTAGCCGCGCAGCGAAAGCCGGAAACCATTCTGCCCCGAACCCTTGCCATGACACGAACCCTGATTGCACCCCCACCGCGTGAAAAGTGGCATAACATCGTTGAGGAAAGAAGGCGGGCGAGTTGTGCCGGTAGCGCGGACCTTGACGGCCAACTCGACGCTTTGGCCGCCCTGACGAACGGTGACAATGGTTTCGCCGTCGCCTTTGGCCTCGCACTCTCCGCGTGCGCGAAATGTCGCCACATCCGGCCGCGCGTTCGTGAAGGTGGCGGCGTTCGTTACATCCGTCAAGCGCCCATCGGCGGCCACGGCCGTGACAAGCACGCGCTGCCGGTCGTTCATTCCGTGCAGTTCAAGCGCGGCGGGGTGTACGAGTAGACGAACCGGCGCCTCCGCGTGGACCATTCCCAGCAGGAGAAACAGACTGGTGAGCGAAGCGACCATTCGTGAGGAAAAACGCAACACGGCAACCCTCAAAGGTGGGAGAGGGAATAGAAGGTAGGGAGTTAGACTGGATCTCAACACATCCAGTCTATCACTCTTGTCAAATTACTGTTCTTGAGCAAGGGATGCAACAAGAAAAGGCGCAGCGATCACGATCCGCGATCCTGGGTAGCGGTACAACAAAGGGCTGGGCTAATAAGAACACATCGCACTTCAAGCTCATCCTCGCGGTTGGAACTGGTTATCTCCAACACATTCGACTCATGCGTCAGCCCCTCGGCATCGTAAAGAAACACCACGAGGGTACGACACTTCCGCTCACGCCGGTAATACGCCGTATCCTCCACAAGTTGCTCGGCTAGGTTCGGCCCGGCGAACTTGATAGTGATAGCAATAGCCTCTGTCCCCAGCAGGAAATCCGTCCGTGTCCCGGCGGCGTAGCGCGGCGTTCGACATTCCGGGCGAATGTCGTCGAAGTGCAGCGGTAAAATAGATCTTAAAAGGTCTTCAATATCTCTTTCATCCGCTACACGAAACGGTGGTCGATCGCCGTGCCGGACACGCAGCTGGCGAATCACCAGCGGCAAGCGGCGCAGCATGGTTTCGAGAACGGCGAGCGATTCTTGCTTCGGCGGACGGCGTTGCTCCGTCCAGGGGAAGGCGGCTCCGCACGTCGCGCAGTAGGCCGGCGGTTGCCGAACGCCAATCGGTTGCAGTCCGCCCACGGCCACCGCACCCGGCAACTCTTGGCCGCAGGTCGAGCAATGAATCACGGTGTCGGCCCCACAGCGATCGCAGTATGGCAGACCGCGCTCGGGGTAGGTGCGCAACAGGTCGGTGATGACATGGCCGTTGCGACAGACCTGCATCACGTCTTGCACGCCATCGGCGAGATGCGACATCATAACATCCTCGTTTCTTTGCCAGTTCGGCCAGCCCGCAGCGCCAGCAAGGGACAATCCCTTGCTGGCGCTGCGGGCTGGCAAAGACAGCCTTGCTGGCGCTGCGGGCTGGCAAAACTCACGGTTTCACCGGGCCGTTCGATGCCGCTTTCGACTCCGGCGGCGGCGCGATGGCTGTTTGACGCAGCGATTCCAACGTATCGCGGGTCAGACGCTCACTGATTTCCTTCAGACCGTTGACCTCGGCCACATCCACTGGCTGAAAACCGGATTTCTCGGCGACCAGCAAGTTGAGCAGCATACCCAACATGCCGGAAGCGCCTCCGGGGCTGCCGTTGCTATCGCCGTTAGCGCCGGCCATGAACACGCGCTCCGGCACCAGCGGCTGACTACTGTGTGTCAGTTGCTCGGTGACGATCGACAGCGCGTACAAGCGAGGATCGCCGAACGAGGCGATCTTGCGCATCAGTACGGTCGCCTCGGACAGACCGATTTGCATAACGCGCTGGGCTTCGCCGCGGCCGGCCAAGATGCGTTGCTGTCCCTCGGCCTCAGCGGTGACAACCGTTTGCTCGGCCGTGCGCCGCGACTTCGCCAGCTCCGCATCGGCGGCGACAACGACTTGCTCAGCCTGCCGGCGCGAGCGGGCCAACTCCGCATCGGCGTTCACCACCGTTTGCTCGGCCTGCTTGCGCGCTCGCGCCAGGTCGGCCTCGCCCTGACTCTCGGCAATCTGGATTTGCACGCGAGAATTCGTCAACTGCGTCTGCATCGCCGCTTGCGCCTGGGCCTCATTGAGCATCCGCAGTCGATCGGCGGAAGCACGCTGACGGTCGTAAGTCTCCAACTGCTCGATGGACAGCTGGCGCACGCGCAGCTGTTCCAGCAGCGTTTCGATCTTGCCGCCGGCCTCGGCTGTGTCGGGCTTGCCAATCAGTACATCAACACATTCGATGTCGAAATCGCGGAACTTGCGGCGCAGCTCCTCGCGCGATTCGGCCTGAATCGCATCGCGCATGTGCAGCAGTTCCAGCATCGTCTTCTTGTGAGCCACGTCACGGAAGTAAGCGCTCAGCATCGGATCGAGCGTTTGTGTGATGAGTTTTTTCACGTCGCCGAAACGCTGAATGACGCCAGGCGCTTTCTGATAATCAATGTGGACGACGACCGACAACGGCAGCAACGGCTCATAGGCGTCCTTGGTGACGAGATCGATGGAACGCAAGCTCTCGTCGTAGCGGTGCGCCTCGGATCGGCCGGTGATCCAGTGCAACACGAAATTCGTCGTCGGCACGAGGATGACATTGCCGGCGTAGGTGTTGAACGGATATTTGCCGGGTCCAAGCGGGCGTTCCCACACGCCGCGCTCGCCCTCGCTGACGCGCTCACCGTGGCGGAATGCTTCGCCGGACAAATCGCGGCCAAGCCGCCCGTAGTAGCTGACGACGACGCCGACGTAGCCGATCGGCACGACTGTCTTGGGAGCCATTTCAACCGTGGCGAACCAGCGATTGAGAAAATAGGTGCCGTCGGTCAGCGGCACATACTGCCGGCCGCGCCGGCCGCCGGCACGGAGAAACGCTTCGGGATCCTGGTAGTTGTTGTGATAGTTGGCATCGCCACTATCGTTGCCGACCGCCGGCGCGATGATCTCGCCGGGCGTCAGCGAAGGGCCATCCTGAACGGTGACAATGGCAATCGTGTCCACGTCGCGCTGTGCTTCCACATCCAGCGGTGCCGGTGCTTCGGGGATCGCCGCGCCGATGATCCGGCTGCGCTGCTTCGCCGGTCGAGGTGCGTCCTCCTCATCCTCCGCCAGAACCGCTTCACGCACGCGCATCGATGCGCCGACCACAACCGGACTGAAACCGTCAATGCGGCGCAATTCTTGCTGCCAACTCACCACCGTCTGAAACTCGCGGACTCCTGCGCCCATGCGCAGGTGATAGACGGCATCCTCCGTGATGACCACGAATAAGGCCGGATTGATGGCGTATACGCCTTCGCGCAGGATGGCACGCTGCCGGCCGCGCTGTCCGCGCACACTCTCCGTACCCTCTTCGGTCGGCTCGCCCAGGAAGGTGCGGGCGTCCTGGAAATTGTTGCACGGCACCACCCGGCCAAGCGTCTGACTCGGCGGCAGCGATTCACCATCGCGCGCGTAAACGTAGCCGATTTTGCCTTGCGGGATGGTGACGAGGGGAATCTTGTGAACGCGATATTGCCACCGCCATAGTCCGAAATGCAGTCCGCCGCGCAGCACGTCGGCCTGGAAACCGGCTTCGCCGTCCAGGGCGATGATGTTGCCTTCGGGCACTGAGCCGCGATTGGACCAGAGTTTTTCGACGACGCCCACTTGTTGGTTGGGGATGTAGCGCGTCGTCAGCCAGGCAATCAGGAACGGTAACAGCAAGAGGAGAATGACTCCCGCGAGGATCATCAGCCCTTGGGTAGAGAGACCCATGAGCGCGGCATCGCCGCTGTTGGCAAAGAGAGACGAAACAGACATGGTGACACCTGTGGCGCCAGGCCAGCAAAAGAGTGGGCGTGTCGTCTTGAGAGAGAGACGAAGATGCCCTTTCAACTTGGCCCGGAACACACGTCCGGGCCGCCTACGAGGTTAGCTGACGGGCTAGGGTTTGAAAGTACCCCGATCCGTTTGGATCTTCGCCCCAGGGGTCGGCTCTCACCGATCCGTTGGTTCCCCCGTTCCCGCGTTGCGAGACGCGCGATTCGGCTGCACTGTGTAGTTATTCTACTTTCGGCTTCGCTTCTTGCAAAAGAATTCGCGCCACGTCTCTATCCATCCGTTCAGATGGCGAAGAATCGGCCAACAACGGGGATTTGTAATCTATGCTTGCTTATACCGTCTCCGGCGTAAGCACATCCCGTTTACGTTTCGCGAAACGTAAACGGGTAGAGGTAGGGGGGCAGCAATCGTGGATGGCGTGGGGCTAGGTATTCTGACGATTCTGTTCGCTCTCCTTCTCGTTCTCGCATGCCAACTTCGGCGGATGAGACGCTCGCTGGACAATTGCCGGCGCGTGCTGGAAGACATCGCCGAAGGCGTCGTTGTCGTCGATGCGCGGCGGCGCATCGTCTCCACGAACGGCCCGATGGACCGTATGTTCGGCTATGAACCAGCGGAATTGATTGGCCGGGCACTCGATGAATTGCTGCCGGGTGGACTGCCGGCGTCGAGTGGGGAATGCGTGGGACGACGGAAAGACGGGAGTACCCTTCATCTCGAATCGGCCATCCGCTCAGCGTCCAAGGAAGCGAAGGCGGGGCCGATCACGCTGATTCTCCGCGACATCACGCCGAGCAAGAAAGCCTACGAGACGCTGAGTACGCGCGAGACGTACCTGCGCATGGTCGTCGAGCAGATGCCGGCCATCCTATGGACGACGGACAAAGAACTGCATATCACGTCCACCCTCGGGGCCGGCCTCGCGGCGGTCAACCTGAAGGCACGCGATGTGATTGGCATGAGCATGTTGGAATGCCTGGAACGCGATCGGCCCGAATGCACGCCCATCACCGCGCATCTAAAAGCCCTGCGCGGCGAATCGCTCAGCTACGAGATGGAGTGGAAGGGGCGGACCTTCCAGGTGCGCGTCGATCCGCTGCGCAACGGCGAGAAAAACATCACGGGCACCATCGGCATCCTGGTGGATGTCACCGATCACAAGCAAGCGGTGGCGGAGTTGAAGGCACGACATCGCCAGCAAGAGGCGGTCGCCAACCTGGGACAGCGGGCGCTGGAAGGCGTAAGTCTGGAGGGGTTGCTCAACGAGGCCGTCACGCTCATCGGCCAGACGCTCGACGTGGAGTTTTGCGCCGTGTTGGAGGCGTCCTCGGATCAGCGGGCTTTTTCGTCGCGCGCCACGGCCGGCCGGCGCACGGCGGCGAACGCGGGCGTCGAGCGGCAAGCCGCGCAAACGCTTCGCTCGACGGCTCCGGTCATCGTCCTCGGCTCCGCTCGCGCCGGTCGCGGCGAGGAATCCGCCAGCACGAGCGGTATCAGCATCGTTATCCCCGGTGAACGCCGACCGTTCGGCGTCTTGATCGCTCAAACGCCCCGGCCGCGCAAGTTCACTCCCGATGACAGTCATTTCATCTTGGCCGTCGCCCACATCCTGGCCACCGCCATCGAACGCAAAGAGGCCGAGGAGGCGCAGGCTCGCCTTGTCGCCATCCTGGAAGCGACCACCGATGTCGTCGCCATGACCGGCACGAATCGCCGGCTGTTGTACCTCAATCGGGCGGGGCGAACCCTTCTGGGCATCGGCCTACAAGAAGATGTCTCCGTGCGCCGTCTGACCGATTTCTGTCCTCCCGCCGTGCGCGGTTCCCTTGAGGAGGCCATCTCGCGGGCGGTCTGCGATGGTGCCTGGAGCGGCGAAATGACGCTCCTCAGTCGAACCGGTATCGAGATCGCCGTCTCGCAGGTCATGCTGGCCCACAAATCGCCGACGGGCACGTTCGAGTTCCTCTCCACCATCGCCCGCGATACGACGGAGCGCCAGCGTCTGGAAGATCAACTCCGCCAGGCGCAGAAGATGGAGGCGATTGGCCGGCTCGCCGGCGGCATCGCTCACGACTTCAATAACTTGCTGTGTATCATCACCGGCTACAGCACGTTGGTGGCGGATGGGCTGGCCGTGGACGAGCCGTTGCGCGAGTTCGTCGCCGAGATCACCAAGGCGGCCGACCGCGCTACGTCACTGACCCAGCAATTGCTGGCCTTCAGCCGCAAACAAATGCTTATGCCGCGCGTCCTGAATCTCAATACCTTGTTGACCGATCTCGACAAGATGCTGCGCCGTCTCATCGGCGAGGACATTGAATTGGTGACAACGCTCGGCGCGGACCTGCATCCGGTGAAGGCGGATCAGAGTCAGCTTGAGCAAATCCTCATGAACCTGGTCGTCAACGCCCGCGATGCCATGCCGCGCGGCGGCCAACTGGCCGTGACCACGGCGAACGTCGAGTTGGACGCGGCCGCGCTGCGCGACAGCCCCGAAGTCACGCCCGGCTCCTTCGTCTGTCTGCAAGTGAGCGACACCGGCTGCGGCATGAGCAAGGACGTACGCGACCATCTGTTCGAGCCGTTCTTCACGACCAAGGGGCAAGGCAAGGGCACCGGCCTGGGATTGGCGACGGTCTTCGGCATCGTCAAGCAATCGAACGGCCATATTCAGGTTTCCAGCGAGCCGAACCAGGGCACGACCATCTGCATCTACCTGCCTTGTTTCGAGTCGGTCGAGATCGCCGAGCCGCGTCCGACCTCCAGCGAGTCGGCCCCGCCGGACGGCGTGGAGACGCTGCTGCTCGTCGAGGATGAGGACGGCCTGCGCGCCCTGGCCAGCCACACGTTGCGACAGCGCGGCTATCACATTCTGGAAGCGTCCAACGGCGAGGAGGCGCTCGAAGTCAGTCGCCGCCATGCCCAGCCAATCCATCTGCTGCTCAGCGATGTGGTCATGCCGAAACTGGGCGGTCACGCCCTGGCCGAACGCCTCGTCACCGAACGCCGCGACATCAAGCTCCTGTTCATGTCCGGTTTCACCGATAGCGCTCTATTCCGGCACGGCATCATCTCCGGCGAAGTGGAATGCCTGCTTAAACCCTTCACGCCGACGGTCCTGGCAGAGAAAGTCCGGGAAGTCCTCGATCGTCCATCTCCGTGTATCCTCGCGGACTAACGCGCCTTCACTACAATGGTTTAGTTGCAGAGCGCGGCT
>DATNCY010000210.1:0-9303 GCA_035553375.1 Gemmataceae bacterium | reverse complement strand
GCGCATACCCAAACCCTGAGCCGGGGCCAGGAGGGTTGGATGGCAAGCGCTCGGTTTCGTAGTCGAAGTACCAGCCCGTCGCTACGCGCCGTCCCTCCGCAAGACGCCACACAAAGCCTTCGACGGGGCGAAGTGAATCGACGTGTTCCTTTGCCTTGGCTAACACATTTTCAGGGACAACCGTCTTCTGTGGTGGTAGCTTCCTCATGCCGCCCCTCCTCTCGCGCCACCTTCTCGCTGTCAAACGCCGACCACTCGAACCAGGACCGGGTGCTATGGCTCCGGTACGAGCACCTTTACCGCTTCCCCAAGATACTGCTCTTTGACTCTCGCGCTAACGGAGACACTAGTGGTCTGTCACACAAGTAACTTGGGATAGAGAGACTTCAGTTTTGTCCGGGCGTCGTCGATAATTGCCGCCATGATCTCCGAAATCGACAGAACCGACTATCCCAAATCAGTTGTGTGACAGACCACTAGGGGGTGCAGTTCACGGCGGCAGCGTGGACGGGTCGGTTGGAGTCGGCTGGGGTGACGGTGAGCATGGACGGCAAAGGTCGCTGCCTGGACAAGATCTTCGTGGAGCGGCTGTGGCGGACGGTGAAATACGAGGAGGTGTATCTGCCCCGTTACGAGTTGGTGCCGCAGTTGGCGAGCGGACTGGAGCGGTACTTTGCTTCTTACAACGAGGGGCGTCCCCATCAGTCGCTGGACTACCGAACGCCAGCGACGGTCTACCGGCAGGGCCAGCGGTCGGCGGATGAGAAGACATTCTTTTTCGCTCCGCACGACCTCAGCCGGAGTGAAGGCCATGCGGGGCGAAAAAGAATGCCCAGGGAACGGAGCCGAGAAAGAGCGGCACGAAATGGGATAACGGATTTATCCCATCGACAAAGTGATGGATGGCAACTTTTTGGTCTAGACAATGGGGGCCACTATAGATGGCACCATGTCGGTGGAGACGCCGCCCGAGGATTCGAGTCCGAACAGCCTCTCCGCCGCCACTGCCACGCCGGTTGCCAACGCTGTACCCGCGCCTTCGGCGATTGTCCTGCTTCTTTCCGCGTTGCCGGCCGGGTTGTTTTTTCTGCGGCGTTCAAGGTAGCGACCTTTGTGCCCGCTGGGGACTGGCCGCAGCCATTGCCGCCGACCCCGAGGGCGAGGCCAACGACGGCCGCTTGCTGCCGCAATTGCTGGAGCGGGCCCGCGTTGCCATCGCCGGGCCGCCTCTAACGGAGCGTTGACGCAAACAGGTGGCCAATAGAGAAAGAGTTGTCTGGACCGATGAGCTGGACTATCTTCCTTGTAGTAGGGACCATGTTACCTCGGCGGTTCGCGGTCCTCCTCACGATGAAAAGGGCCGGCGTTCATGAGTACGCGCGCAGTTCACTGGCACGAAGGAATGTTCCTCCGGCCGCATCACTTTCAGGCCGCCTACCAGCATGCGCTCGCTCTGGACCAACAGAGTGAAAAGTGGGATCTGCACTTTAACTGGGGATTGCGAGCCATTGAACTCGATCGCGAGGCACTGGCCAACTACCGCTTTGTCGTTCGATCGCTGAAGGTGCGTTTGCGAGACGGCACCCTGGTGGCCCTGCCCGAAGACGGCGATCCACCAGTGTTGGATCTCAAGGCCGCCCTTGAACAAGGCGACAACCTGCTGGTCTATCTCGGTGTGCCGGCGCTCAATCTCCAGCGGGCCAACGTCGCGGGAGCCGAGGAGCGAGCCGACGGCATCCGCTATCGATTGGACACGCAGGTAATCGAAGACGAAAACACCGGCGTCAATCCGCAATCGATCGAGGTTCGCCTCCTCAACGTCAAACTGCTGCTTTCCGGTCAGGATCATTCGGGCTATCAGGTTCTACCGCTGGCGCGCGTCGAGAAAGCGCCGACCGCCGACGCCACGCCGCGTCTGGATGGGAACTACATTCCGCCGATTCTGGCATGCGATGCTTGGCAACCGCTCCAGGCCGGCATTCTTCAGGCTCTTTACGACCGCATCGGCAAAAAAATCGAGTTGCTCGCCAATCAAGTGATCTCTCGCGGCATCTCGCTCGATAGTCTGTCGCCGGGTGATCCGATGATCCTGGCGCAGCTGCGTGAACTCAATGAGGCCTCAGTCGTCCTCGGCCTGCTGGCGTTCACGCCGGGACTCCATCCGCTGCGGGTTTATCTCGAACTGTGCCGCATGGTCGGCCAATTGGCCATTTTCGGCGCCACCCGCCGGCCGCCCGCTTTGCCGCGCTACGATCACGACGACCTCGCCGGCTGCTTCTACCGTGTCAAGCAGTACCTCGATGCGCTGCTCAATGAGTTGGTCGAGCCGGAGTACAAGGAACGCCCTTTCATTGGCGCGGGTATGCGGATGCAGGTGGTTCTGGAACCGGCGTGGATGGAATCCGTCTGGGAGATGTTCATCGGCGTGCAGAGTCCGCTGGATACCGAAGCGTGCATTCGGCTGCTGACGCGGCCGGGACAGCTGGACATGAAGATCGGCAGTTCACAGCGTGTCGATGACATCTATCGATTGGGCCAAGCGGGATTGAAGTTCACGCATACGCCTCGGCCGCCGCGCGCACTGCCCACGCTGCCGGGATTGATTTATTTCCAGGTCAGTCGAGAATCTCCCGAAGGCGAATGGCAGAACGTGCAGCGTTCCTTGACGCTGGCTCTTCGATTGAACGAAAACCTGATCGCCGGTAACATCCAGGGGCAACGGGTGCTGACCATACGGAGCGGGGAGTTGACCACAACCTTGCAATTTACTTTGTACATCGTGCCCCGAGGGAGATGAGTGGAAGTTCCTCCCGTTTACGTTTCGCGAAACGTAAACGGGAGCGGACTGATGCTGGCCGTTCGCCTAGCGATCCTTCCGAAGTGGATGTCATGCGCAAAGCGCTCGCTAACTTGGTCCATCCTCTCCTCCACCACGGATTGAGTTTGAAGGACCGTCTGGATCGCGGTGAAAAACTGGATTTCGCCGTCGAGCGGGCGGTACTCAAGGGCATGCTTCTGACCGACGGCGAAGGTCGGCCTCGGGCGGATTTCAGCGGCGACGAGGAACACCGGCCCGGCAGCGCGGGCGAATCGACGGCGACCGATAGTGGTTCGCATCGCTCGGATCGCTTCCTGGGCGTTCGCTACGCCCTGGTTTGCTGGCTGGACGAATTGTTCGTGTTGGAGTCGCCGTGGGAGCAACCGTGGAACGAGCAGAAACTGGAAGCGGAGCTATACGGCAGCAACGATCGGGCCTGGCGTTTCTGGGAGCAGGCCCGGCGTGCCGAATCGCGGCCGGAAAAGGATGCGCTGGAGGTCTTTTATCTGTGCGTGATGCTCGGTTTTGGTGGTGAATTGCGCGAGCAACCGGAGCGACTTCAAACGTGGGCGGCGGCGGCGCGGGCGATGATCGCTCGCGTGGAGGGCGCTGAATCGTCTTCCGCAGTCGAGCCGGATCCGCCAACGCAGGTTCCGCCGTTGCGCGGGCGCGAGCAGTTGCGGCGCATGGTTTTGGCGGGGGGAGCCTTTCTGCTGCTGCTCATCCCGGTGGTGGCGTTTTTCGTGGTACGCAAGCTCGGGCAATGACATGATGCTTGCCTTGTTCCGTTTGTTGGGACGCGGTCTGAAGGGGTTGGCCGCCTCTCTGGGACTTGTTTTCGCGCGCGTGCGTGATTGGCGCAAGTATTCGCTGCGGCTGCGCTGGCCCCTTCATTTCCTGATGGTGGCGTTGATCCTCGCTTGCCTCGCCGTACTGAATTATTATCTGGACCTGGAACGAATTCTGCGCACGCCGTGGCCGATCCTCCGTAGGGTCTGGCTGCCGCTGCTGTTTTTACTGATTTACGCCAACGCTTGGTTGGGCCGCTGGCTGTGGCAATTGCTCGGCCCCGAAAAGGGACTCTCAGAGTTTCCCGATCTGGACGACGCCTGGAATAAGGCGATGCAAACGCTGGATCGAGCGGGGATCGAACTAAGTAGCGTGCCGTTATTCCTCGTGCTGGGGCGGCCGCGCGGACCGGAAAGCGCTCTCTTCCACGCTGCCCGGCTCGAATTCTCCGTACAGCAAGCTCCTTCGGTCGCTGCCCCCTTGCACGTCTGGGCCAACTCCACCGGCATCTGGGTGACATGCCCGGAAGCATCGCTCTTGGGCCGGCATGCCGTTCTTCTTTCGCCATTGGTAGGTCCGGCGAGCCGAGCCGGACAGGAACAAGTGCCGCTCGGCTCGCGGCATCTACCGGCCGTAGGTCCGGCGAGCCGAGCCGGACTCGGAGAAGTGCCGCTCGGCTCGCGGCACCTACCAGTCGTAGGTCCGGCGAGCCGAGCCGGACAGGAACAAGTGCCGCTCGGCTCGCGGCATCTACCGGCCGTCGAAGGCGCTGAGCCGGCGCTGGAGAGCGGGGAGCGGATCGCCGCAGGTGGCTCGTTTCTCCTCAAAAACACGGCGGAGAGCGAGGAACTGTCGGCGCGGCTGCGGCATCTGTGCCAGCTGATCGTCCGCGATCGCTTGCCCTATTGCCCCCTCAATGGCGTCCTGTTGCTGCTGCCGCTCGCGGCCACGGCCGATGAGACGATCGCCAACCAAACCGGAGGCATTTGCGAACGGGATTTGCAAACCGTCGAGGAAGTGCTGCAAGTGCAATGTCCCCTGATGGCGCTGGTTTGCGATGTGGAACAGGCTCCAGGATTTCGCGATTTCATCGCTCGCTTCCCCGAAGAGAATCGCGGCCGGCGTCTGGGGCGTGGCTTCTCGTATCTGATCGAGGTGGATCGCCCGTCCCTGCCGCGGATGATCGAGAACGGCGTGGAATGGATCGGCGAGGGGCTGATGCCGCCGCTGATGTATCGCTTGCTGCACCTGGGCAAAGGAAACGAGGACCGAGCCTCCGCCCTTCAAGGCAACCGCCGCCTTTACCAGTTCCTCGACGATCTGCGCCAACGGCAGCCGTCTCTCGCTCGTCTCCTGCTCCGCGCCGCAGTACGTCCCGATAGCGCGGTCTGGCTCAGCGGATGCTATCTCGCCGCAACGGGGGCCGCCCCCGACAACGAGCAGGCATTCGTGGCCGACGTTTTTCGGCAGATGATCGACAGCCAAAACTTTGTTTCGTGGACTTCGCAAGCTCTGACCGAGGAGCGCGCCTATCGGCGGTTGGTCCAATTCGGTTATGTTTGTCTCGGATTATTCACGCTCGCCGTGCTGGCCCTGGGGCTTACCCTCTGAGTTTTGACAGCGTTCAACGGTACAAATTAATCGTCGCAGCCGTTGCCTTGTCCGCCGTCACGGTCACGATGGCCTCGCCCTTGCGCTGCGTGGCGGCCTTGGTGGCCGAGAGTTTGTATTTCCCCGGCGGCACCTTGTCGAAGACGAACGAACCGTCCGCCTTGGTCGTGGCGTTGCCTCGCACGATCCCGCGCTCATCTTGCAGGGCCAGGGGAAGGGCGGCTTGCGGCAGCGCGCCTTCCATCACCTTGCCCTCGATTCTCCCCGGCAGGATGGCGAGTTGATCGACCACCTCGACGGGAACCGTGGCGAATCGGCTCAGCCCCGCGCCATTGATGAACTGCACGCTCAGGTCGATGAGGCCTTTCTTTTCCATCGGCAGACGCACCTGCCCCGACCAGACGGCGCCGGCGGGATCCACCTTTTCCCCTGGAATCGTGGCGGTTCCCGGCGACACCTTGTCGTCTACGGGCTTGCCCAGGAAAAAGAATACCTTGCTGATCCCTGAAGCGGTGTCGGCTCCCGTCGCCAGCACGGGGAGCGTCGTGCCGGAGCGAGCCTGCTTGGGGGGATGCACGAAATACACGAGATTCGGCGCGTTGTCTTGCACCGTCACGGGCAAGAAGGCGGTGCGCACTTCATTGCCGTCGCGGTCCAGCAAGCGGGCGCGGAGAAGACATTCGCCGCGTACCTCGCTGACATCCAGCTTGTCCGTCCAATCCTTGAGCGATGCCTCGAACAAGAGAGCGCCGCCGGGTCCGTGCGGGCTAAAACCGATATGCCGATGGCGAGCGGTTGGGTAACGGCGGACGATTTCGGCGTTGAAATCATGGCCCTGCATCTGGCCCAGGCTCAACTCAAGACGCGCATCGAGCGGCGGATTGTCCGTCTCCACGGTGACGGCCAGGGCGGTGGTGGGTTGCGCGTAGCGCGTGGCCCGCAAACGGAGGGCGGAGCGATCGTCTTCCTGCGGCGTCACCGGGTTGCCGTGGCGGGCGAACGTGGTGCGAAAAATCAAGGCGCGCGGATAGCTATCCACGGTGAGGTAAACGTAACCTTCCTCGTCGGCGCCTTCGGCGAGGCGGATGCTCTCGGCGAAGAGCGTCAATTCCTTGCCGTCGGGCGGCAGCACGCCGCGAAAGTTGCCCGCGCCGACGCCGAGCAAGCCCGGAATGCGATCGGGCGGCAAGATCAGCGTCACCACGCCGGGAGGACCGGGCAGCGTTCCTCGTGCCGCCAAGCGCACGCTCAGCCGATTCTTTCGCTTCGTCGCCGCGTCGCCCGGATCGAAATGAATGCCCACAACCCGCACGTATTCGCGCGGCAGCGCGAGGTCGGCCCGGATGATACGCTTCGCCAGCACGGCATTAGCGTTCGCCGTGTCCAATACCTCGACTTGCAGCGGCCCGGTCAACTCCTCAAGAGGGGCGACAACCTTTTTCGCGTTCGGAGTCTCCGAACTCGGAACGGAGGATTCCGAACTCCGAGGAGCGGCCGGCGGCGGAAACGCCACGCGCTGCGTGGTCCGCGCGGGAAGATCCATCTTCACCTCGCCGCCCGGCACAAGCACATTGTTCGCCTTCAGGTAAATCAGAGTTTTGCGATCCTTATCGGTGGAATTTCGCACATACAGAAAAATCGGCTGTTGCGTTTGCAAGGGACGCAGCCGTAAATCGCCGAGCAGGTCGGTCGGCTGTTGAGGGTTGGCGCTCAGGAGGACATCCACGCGGTTCGCCGCCTGGAGCAGGGAGAGAGAAACCGGGTAATGATAGCTTCGGCCTCCGGCCGTGACTTCGACCAGAACCCCTTTGGGGACCGGCGTATCCGAGCCAACCGCGTCGGGTTTCATGCGTAGAAACAGCGGCACAGTCCAGGAACGAGCCGGCACGGTGAGGTTCGGCTGTTCGCCCAGCTGCGTCCTCTCGGCTGTCACTTCCAGCCAATCGTCGTCCGCCGTGATGATCGCCAGGTTCAACGGGAGCTTGAGGGCCGGCGATGCGGATAGATCGAGCGGCAGCTTGTAGGTGGCGGCGGGGTCTGTCATCGAGAGCGGCAGCGCCGGAGGACCGCTGCGAAGGCGCACGTAGCGATCCGGCGTCGGTTGGCCGACCTGCCGGTAATCGGAGGCTGCCTCTTCGTAGAACGCCTGAACGTAGTGCGTCGTATCCAGCGCGACGGCTTCGCGGAACTCGTAAAGATAGCGGTCGGCCAACCACGTCCACAGGTTCGCGGCCGAGCGGGCCTGCAACTGAACGCGCGGATTCGTGGCCGGATCATCCAGCACCGCGACGGGAATCAGAGGAGGAACCACCCACGCCAGGCGGGTCCGTGTTCGCGGATCGCCCGTTTGTTCGAGCTGAGTCGGCACTTGTTCCGACCACGCCCGGCGCAGCGCATCACCGAGTTTCTGGCTGGCTGTGTCGATGTGCTGCTCCGACACGATGGCGCGTTTCAATTCGTCCAGGGCTTTTTCCAACGCCTGAAGCGGGATGGGTTCCAGTCCGCCCAGACGCAACAGAGCGATCGAACGGCGGCCGCGATCCAGGGCGTTCCGATGTTCTTGGGCCATGCCGTGTTGTCGAGCGCCGGCCTCGTGTTCCGCTTCGGGCGTTACCCGATGATCGCGGTTTTCTTCTCGATCCAAACGCAGCGTTTCTTCGTCGCGCCGGCGAGCCGCCTCACGCCCCGCGCGCCACAAGGCCGCTCGCGCGTCCGCGTTCAGATAGGGTGTATTCAAGATGGCATCGATTTGAAGCGTCAGCGCGGGCGAAGGGACGGTTCGAGCGGCTTGCTGGGCGAGGTGCGTCAAATTCTCCGGCTGAAAGGGCCAATGGAGGTCGTCGAGATTTGCCTGCAAGGTGCCGGATTTCTGCCACAAAGTTTCGACCGTTTGCAGGATTTTCGCCGTGGAAATCGGCACGTCTTCGGTTGGCGGCGCGAGCGCGGCTTGCAAGTCCGAGGCGGCTTCGACAGCGATAAACCAGCTCTTGATAAACTCCGGAGCGCGATCCAGGTCCGGTGCCACGGCCGGCAGAAAGACCATCGCTTCATCCAGCCGCCGCATCGCCTGCTGGACCTTATCGGCCACGAGCAAAATCGTCTCATAGCGGCTGAGAGCTTGTTTGAGCAAACGGTCGGCGTTATCCAGCGAAGCATAGCCGCGACCCCAGAGACGTACCTCGGCATCATGGCGATCCTGGGCGGCCTTGTCGAGCATGGGGCGAATCCACGGAAGGATAGCCGCCTGGCTGGCTGCCTTTTCTCCGTTCGCGACCACGGTAAGGGCGCGGTGGATGATCTCCTCCGGCCACCCTGTCGTCTCCATCTGCTCCGCCAAATCCGCGAGCCGGCGCAAGAACAGCGTCTCCACGTACACGGGTTGGGGCTGGCGCGTCGCCACCAATTGCCACAGGAGACGGATTCGCTGCGGTCGCGGATTCGGGTCGGCCACTCCCACCGCGAAGATGGCTTGGGCCAGTTCCAGCGCGGTTCGGCCCTTGGCCTTATCCAGAAATGCATTGGTGAGTTTAGACTTAATCCCCTCTGCTTTATCCTCTTTGAGTCCCTGCGTCTGAACCTCCATTTGCAACAGCAGATTTTTGAGATCGGCGATGAACGCGTTATCGGCTGGTCGCTTCTGGGAGACGAGAGCGAGCGATCGGACGGTATCCGGGCGCGAGATAGCGCGGCGTGCCTGATCCATTTCTTTCTGAAGACGGGTTCGTTGATCTTGCAGTTCGGTCTGAACGCGCTCCGGATCGTAGTTGCCTCGCCAGCGCTGCTCGGCACGCAAGATCGTCGCTTCCAGTCGCTGAAACGTTCGCGGAGCAAGCCGCCAGCTATCATCGTTCCGCCATTGATCGCGGAGTTTCCAGGCGGCATGGAGCCAGTCGGGATAGGAAGCCGATTCCACGAGGGGAAGCGCAGGCTTGGCCCGTCCGTGTTGCAGCGCGATCAATTCCCAATCGCCGGCTTCGCCGAGGAGGACCGGCGTTTGCCGTCGGTCCCGGTTGTTTGTCGCCCAGCGATCCACGCGCGCCCGGACGAAGGCGGCCAATTCGCGGACGGAGACGCGGCCGTCGCGC
>DATNCY010000209.1:0-72179 GCA_035553375.1 Gemmataceae bacterium | reverse complement strand
TCTTCTCCGCCGACGGCAAGACGCTGCTGCTCGCCACTGATTCGACCCTTCGCCTTTTCGATACGACGGGGAAGGAACGCGCCTTGCCCGGCCACCGCAGCGCCGTCACGCCCCTTTTTGCCGACGATGGCAAGACGCTGTCCACCTCCTGCCGCGAAAGGAGATGCAGATGGAATGTGTCCTCAATGAAAGAGCCGGCCTTGCTCGCGCACGAACCGAGAGAACCCCACCCCGTCAAGTGGCTGGCTCGCCTTGCCGACCAGCTATTTCTCGACCGCCTGAAACGCCAGGGTCTTCTGCGTGAGACGACGACCGGCCGCGTCCTGCGCGAGTTGGAGGACTACGGCCACGACCGAATCCCGGTTTCAGGTTGGCTCTCGCCGGACTCGACACGAATGCTGCTCAAGCACATGGTCGGTGATGGCAAGAAACTCGATAGGTTCCTGCTCTATGACGCTAAGACAGGTAAGAAGTCGGGCGAGATCAACCCCGTGCATCCGACGGTGTATCCGGTCTTTTCCCCCAACAACCAGCTCGTAGCTTGTGCGGACCCTAGCGGCGGCGTCCACCTGCACGATGCTGTCACCGGGAAAATCGTGCGGACGCTGCGCTCCTCCCGGCCGCTATCCGAAACGAACGGACGCGACGGCGACCTCGTCTTTTCGCCCGACGGTGAGCGACTGATCGTCACGACCTATCTCTATGGCCCGAAGTCCAAGAGAACCACACTGCCGGCGCGTGTGTTTCGGGTTTCCAGCGGCTGGGAAATCGGCCGTTTTTCCACCAACCCGGAGAAGACAGCCTCGACCGACTGGCTATCCTGTGCGGCTTGGTCGCCGAACGGACAACTCCTCGCCGTCGCGGGAGAAGAGTCGGGAACCGTTCGCCTCCTCGAAATCGCCAGCGGCAAGGTGCGTGCGGAGTTCGTCGGACATCGCCACGGCGTTCACGGGTTGGCGTTCGCTCCCGATGGCCAAACGCTGGCCTCCGGCGGTGAAGACAATGTTGCGTTCCTCTGGGATGTGACCGGCGCAAGGACACTTGTTATCGAGAAAAAGACACTGGCGGAGTGGTGGAATGATCTGGCCGGCGACGACGGCAAACGCGCTGGCGTCGCCATCGCTTCCTTGATTCGCACGCCGGAACAAAGCGTGGCGATGCTTCAGCAACGGCTGCATCCAGCTGATACGCTAACCGAAAAACGGTTGGTCCGCCTGCTCACCGATCTCGATAGCAACGTCTTCGAGACGCGCGAAACGGCAAGCCGTGAGTTGGGTTGGCTCGGCGAACGCGCGGAAGCTGCGTTGCGGCGTGCGCTGACGAAGCGCCCCTCGCTGGAAGTACGACGCCGCATCGAAGACTTGTTGGACAAACTCCCTGGTTCGCCATCACCGGAGACGTTGCGGGCGCTTCGGGCTATCGAGATACTGGAATATGTCGGTACACCGGCAGCGCGGCGTTGTTTGCAAGCGCTGACGAAGGGAGCGCCGGATGCGCTGCCGACACGCGACGCGATTGCCGCATTGGACCGACTGACGAAGCGCCGCTAAGATACAATCGTCGGTGGTTCGGTGGATGTTAGGAACCATCGATTCACCTAGGGGGCCAAAATGCAGACAGTTCAATTCCAGTGCGGCCATTGCAACAAGTTGATGGGCGTCAGCAGCGAATTTCTCGGCCAGCAAGTGCGCTGCCCGCATTGCCAGCAAGTCGTGGTAGCTCCCGCGTCCGCTGCCGCCCCGGAACCCGCGCCCACGGAGGCCGTGGCCGCGCCGTTTCCGCCCAGTCTGATCGAGACGATTCTGCAACCACCCGCTCCCGCCGCCGACCCTGAAGATATTTTTTCGCCGCCGGAGGAGACCGAGGATCTGTTCGGCCGACCCGATCCACCACGCCTCGAAATGCCTCCCAATCCGTTCGCGCCGTCCCCGGCGGACGGGCAAGCGGTTCCGTCTCCCGAAGCCGTGCCGGAACCCACGCTGGCCGCGGCGACGCCCTATCTGCCGCCGGGAGCCGGCTCCGAGCCAGCGGTCAACGGTGAGGACACGACCACTCTGCCATCGGCTGGCCATGAAGCTCCCTGGATGACCGGCACCATGACCGAGGTGCTTTCGCCTTCTCCCGAACAGACGCCGGCTTCCTCGGAACCGGAGGCACTCGTGGACGCGGGCGCTCCCTCGTCCCCACGGCCGGCGCGGCGTGCGGAGTCGGGCACACCCTGGTTCATGATCCTCGTCTTCAGCCCCCTCGTTCTTTATTCCATCGTCATCACCGTCTTCTCCGTCATGCTTTACATGCAAGAGCGTGAGGTCGAGGACAAACTGCGCAAGCGCTTTCAGATGATGCCCGATGAGGGCGACAATCCCGGCATCCAGAAGGGCAAACAGGTGAGCCGATGGATCTACGAACCGAAAGTGGCCACACAGCCCTTGCCGGCCGAACTGGTCACGTCGCTGGCTGATTCGGCCAAGGTTCAGCCAATCCGCATCGGCGATCTGCAAGTCACACCCAAGCGCGTGAAGCGCCAGCGGGTGAAGGTGTTCGTACAGAATCACGACAAACCCGAACCCTGTACCGGCGATTCGCTGGTACTTTATCTGGCTCTGAAGAACCTGTCGTCGGATCATGCCTTCGCGCCGCTGGATAATTACTTTGATCGCTACTGGAAACAAGGCACGGATCAGCTGCCGCCGTTCACGCAGTTGGAGGTCGGCTCGAAAACGCGCTTCTACGGAGGACCGGCCATCTGGTATCCGCGCGGCGACACGCGGCACGAACGGCAATGGGTCGAAGGACGCAAGGCGGTCGATCCGGAATTACTCCAACCCGGAGAGGAAAAGGAGTTTTTCGTCTGCACCGATGGCGAAGATCGCGCGGCACTGCGAACGCTCTTCGGGGTTATCCCAGGCGAAAAAGATCACGTACCTTATCGCGGATCGTTTTTGTGGCGAATTCGCGTTCGCCGCGGCCTGGTGCGCATCCTCGATAAGGAATGCCCGGCCACGGCCGTCGTCGGCGTCAAGTTCACCGATAAGGACATCCAGTAATTTCCCGCGAACGCCGTCGATTCGTTCGTTGGCCAGGAATATTCCCGGGGGCCGAGCGCTTCGGCAAGAAAGAGATATTTCTCCCGAACTTCTCTCTGGATCGGCGGGAGAAAGTGGGATTGCCAAGCGCCGAACCGGGAACTATATTCAAACATTAAGGATCGGTGTAACGCTGCCATTACTCGGTTACCTTCCTTGTGGCGACTTTCCTCGTTCAGCCCCTCCACTCAACGACGAGTGGCTGGAGCGGTGCAATAACCCACCATGACGCCGAGAAGCGTTGAGAATCGAATCCCGTTTCCCCCTTTTCGTCCAATCTCCTAGAGGAGTGAGAGTCGTTCGGAAACGGACGACCGTCAGGTATCCATGAAACTCACACGCGCCTCCAGCTATGCCTTGCATGCCGTCGCCTACATGGCCGATCAGGACAGCAACAATCCGGTGGCATCGCACATCATCGCCAAGGCCCGCAAAATCCCGGAACGTTTCCTGCTCAAGGTCCTCAAACCGCTCGTGTCCGCTCGCGTGCTTCTTTCCGTCAAAGGTCCCAACGGCGGTTATCGCTTGGCCAAGTCGCCGGGCGACATCTCGCTGTTGGAAGTTCTGGAAGCGGTCGATGGACCGATCCGTGGTCTGGCTCCGCTTAGCGGCGAAAAGAAGAACGGCCCCCTGAACAGCAAGCTCGAAACCATCTGCAAGGAGAGCGCCGACGCACTCCGCAAACATCTCGGCTCGGTCAAGATGTCGCAGTTGGTCAGCGGCAAGAAGGGCAAGTAAAATAAACCGCTAAGACGCCAAGAAGAATTAACCACAGAGGTACAGAGACACAGAGAAAAAAAGACAACTCAGAGAAGATAAACGCCTTCTTTCAGATCCTCTCTGTGTCTCTGTGCCTCTGTGGTTAATTCTTCTTGGCACCTGGGCAGTTTCTCCTTGAAGCGTCCATGTCGCTGCGTATCTCCAATGTCCGCCTGAGCGTAGACGAACCTGAGACGCTCCTGCCGCAACGGCTGGCACGGATTCTCGGCCTATCTCCCACCGCGCTCACCCACTGGCGCATTCTGCGCAAAGCTCTCGACGCACGCAACAAGCACGCCCTGCAATTCGTCTACACCGCCGAGGTTTCGCTGCCCGCGGATGAGGCGCGTATCGTCGCCCACGCTTCACGCACCCGTCACCCTGTCGCCCGCATCGACATCTATCAGGAAACGCCGTTCACGGTGCCGGCACCCGGCACTCAACCCTTGACGCATCGCCCGGTGGTCATCGGTTCCGGTCCCGGCGGTTTGGTGGCCGCCTACTTTCTGGCCGAGCAGGGCTATCGGCCGCTCGTGCTGGAACGCGGTCGAGCCGTGCGCGACCGCATCCGCGATGTCCGCGCCTTCGACGCGGGCGGGCCACTCGATCCGGAAAGCAATTATCTATTTGGCGAAGGCGGGGCCGGCACCTTCAGCGATGGCAAGCTGACCTATCGCAACTCCGGGCCGGATGTGCGCCGCGTGCTGGAACTGTTCGCCGAGTGCAAGGGCAAGCCATCAATCCTCTACGATGCCCGGCCGCACCTGGGCAGCAATCGCCTGCCGGCCGTCGTCAAGGCCATCCGCCGCCGTATCGAAAGTCTGGGCGGCGAGGTGCGTTTCGGCTGCCGCGTCGAGGATGTGGATCTCGCCGACGGCCGATTGCGCGGTCTGGCGACTTCGTCGGGTTACATTTCCGCAAGCGTGGCTCTGTTGGCCATCGGCCACAGCGCGCGCGACACCTATCGCATGTTGGTAGCGCGTGGCGTGCCGATGATCCAGAAGGCGTTTCAGATGGGCGTGCGCATCGAGCATCCGCAGGCAATCGTCGATCGCGTGCAGTACGGCCCGACGCCGCTGGAGCGCCGATTGGGCGCGGCGAATTATTCGCTCATCGCCAACGGCCCGCACGATCTGTTCACGTTCTGCATGTGCGCCGGCGGCTACATCATGCCCAGTGCTTCCGAATCGGGAGCGTTCTGCACCAACGGCATGAGTTTATCCAAACACGATTCACCCTTCGCCAACAGCGGGTTAGTTGTCACCGTACCGCCGGAGCATTTCGGCGGCAGCGATGTGCTGGCCGGCGTGCATTTGCAACAGGTATACGAACAGCGTGCCTTTGAAGTAGGCCGGCGCGATTATCTTTGTCCGATTCAGCGCGCCGGCGATTTCCTGGACGGACGTGAGACACTGGACATACCGGACAATAGCTATCCGCGCGGTGCGGTTACTGGCCGCATCGCCGATTTGGTGCCGCCGCTGATTGTCGAGGCGCTGCGTCACGGTTTGCCGATCATGGATCATCAATGGCGTGGCCGCTTCATCTCCGAAGCGACGTTGGTTGGTCCCGAAGCGCGCGGCAGCGCTCCGGTGCGCATCGTCCGCGATGATGTGACGCGCGAGACGCCGGGGTTGCAAGGACTGTATCCAGTCGGCGAGGGGGCTGGCTATGCGGGAGGCATCGTCAGCGCGGCCGTTGATGGCTTGCGTTCGGCCAAGGCGATTGTCGCCCGCTATGCGCCGCTGGAGTCGCGGTAAGCGGAGGGGGCGAATATCCTGGTTCGGAATGGCAGGGGCGATATAATTGGGGATGATATGGAATAATACACCGGATAGGTATTCTATGTAATTGTTTGCTACAAAGTTAGGCGGTCGGCCTTGAGGGCGGGATGAAGTGCTATTACCACCAGGATTGCGATGCGGTCGGCCTCTGCAAATCCTGCGGCAAAGGGTTGTGCGACGGCTGCCAAACCGATCTCGGCCAGGGTCTAGCTTGCAAGGGCCACTGTGAAGAGAATGTCCGCCATCTCATCGCGCTGATCGAACACAACGTCCGCGCGGCACCAGCGGCCAGGGCGTTGCTTCGATTGAACCGCCGAACATGGGTAGGGGTGGGACTGTTCGTGCTGATGCCGGGAGTCTTCTTTGCAATCCTGGGGGCATTGGATGACCGGCTCAGAATGATAATCCCTCTTGGTGCAATGTTGTGCGTGTTCGGACTGCTGGCGCTCGTTTTCGCATGGCGGTTGCCCCATCCTCCTGAGAGCCGAAGCGGGACCGAAGCAGACACCACGCCAGACTGACCGCACAATGAACGGTAGGATCTGCTTTGTTCTGATCCACGAATGGCGGTACAATTGAGATTATCGTTGCCGAACGAGGGATTCTTCATGACAGAAATACAACAATTACAGAGCCAACTAACAACAGCGTTGGATCGCATTCAACACCTGGAAGAAGAAATGAATGGTGGAAAGGTATTGCTCCGCTGGCAGTATCTCATTGCACGCCCCCATCGCTGGCGACGTCAGTTGAGCATCAAGGGACGCAATATGACGGTCGGGCATCTCGTGAGTACGATCGGTGCGAACAGATACACCCCCGAACAGGCGAGTGAGGAACTGGAACTGCCGCTGGCAACCATCTATGAAGCTCTGATGTATTACGCCGAAAATCGTGACCTAATTGAGATGGAAGCCGGCGAAGAGAGACGCCGTTTGGCCGAACGAGGATACTCCCTTGAGCCAAAAAATTTACCTCGATGATTGCGCTTACGCCAAGGAACTTGTCAGACTTTTGGAAGCGGCCGGCCATCTGGTCACCACGCCGCGTCAGGCGGGGATTATTGGCAGGGATGATGAGGTCCACTTTCGCTACGCCGCCGAAAACAGCCTGATCCTGGTCACCAAGAATCCCGATGATTTCCTTGAATTGCATCAAAAGGATTCCCAACATGCGGGAATCTTCCTGGTGTACCAGGACAATGATCCTGATCGCGACATGAGTCACGCCGATATTGTCCGAGCGATCACCAACATGGAGCAAGCGGGAATCGCCTTCGGCGGTTCTTGCCATATCCTCAACGCCTGGCGTTATTAAGAACATCGGCCGCACAACTGACGGTAGGATCTGCTTCAATCTTTGCCCGGTTTGAATCGGTTGTTCATGGGGACATTCGGCCTCGCCACAGCTCATCTTGACCGGCATTCCTCTATTGGTATGATGTTTAATCATACCAGGAGTCCCCTATGCCGACCGTGAAAATCGCCGTCACTATCGACCAAGACTTGCTGGCTTCGCTTGACCAACTCGTCGCGGAGAACCACTTCCCCAACCGCAGCCGCGCCGTGCAAGAGGCTATCCGCGATAAACTCCAACGACTGAAAAAAAGCCGTCTCGCGCGGGAGAGTGCGAAACTGGACCCTGCGTTTGAGCAGGCACTCGCCGAGGAAGGACTCACGGAAGACAACGAGCAATGGCCCGCATACTGAGAGGCGATGTACTCTGGGCGGACCTGAATCCTGCTCGCGGTCACGAGCAAGGCGGCCTGCGCCCGGTTGTGGTCATTAGCGAAGACGTGTTCAACGCACGCTCGGGCACCGTCATCGCCATGGCCATTACCAGTCAATCTCAGCGAGCGGGATTCCCTCTCACTCTGGAACTGACCAGTGTTAAGCTCCCCAAACGATCCTGGGTGAAGATCAGCCAGTTACGCACGCTGTCCGTGCAGCGTCTCGGCAAGAAACTCGGTCAAATCTCGCCCGAAGAACTCGCCCGACTGATTGAGGGGTTGAACGAGATCGTCGGAGCCTAATGCGGTAAACGGAAATGCCGAACGTCTTTGTTCGGATCCACCAGTAGCGGTACAATCGAGATTATCGTTGCCGAACGAGGGAATCTTCATGACAGAAATGCAACAACTCCAGAGCCAACTAACGGCCGCGTTGGATCGCATTCAACCCCTGGAAGAAAAAATGAATGGTGGAACGCCGCCGAAAACAGCCTGATCCTGGTCACCAAGAATCCCGATGATTTCCTTACAACTCCGCTCGCCGGTATTGCGCTTTCACGCCGGCGTATCGTTCGCCGACTCACTCACCAGCAAGCGGTTTGACGTTCGCATCCGTGTAAAGCTCGCCCCGCAGCGCAACGAGTTCGACCGTCAGGCTGCCGGGATCGGCTCGGTTCCAGCAGCGCTGGGCGAGGGCGGCGAAGCGATGCGCTTCCTCGCTGCGCCCCTGATGTTCGCACAATACCTGCATGCCCAGGGCGGCGCGCACGCTGCCGGCGTCGTGGGCCAGCGATTCCAAAAAGGCTTCCTCGGCGACCGCCTCTCGACCGGCCTGCAAGGCGGCGATGCCCCACAATTCCATGATCGATGCGCCGTTGCCCCAAGCGTGATGGCTGTAGTCGTTCTTGGTTTTCTCGACGGCGCGAGCCAGCAGTTTCAACCCCGCGTCCGCGGCGCCGGTCTGACACATGTACCAGCCCTGCGTTTCCCACAAGCGCAGTTCGGCACGCTTGTCATTGCGGCGTGCGCGGAGAGCGTGCTGAAGCACCTCGATCTCCGGCAGCGCGCGCGCGGCCTCACCTTGTTTGAGATAAAACAGAGCGAAAAAGTAGGCCGGCGTTGTTTTGTCTTTCTTGTTGGCCTTGGCCATCTCGTCGATGGCCTTCCGCGCCGCAGTCCAATCACGCCGGGCAAGATGCAAGTGAATCCATAGTTGCGCGGATTTATAGCCGCATTTACGCTGCTCCGCCTCAATGGCCCGCGCTTCGGCGAAACGGCCATCGTGGATGAGCGAGCGCAGCAGCGTCTCCAGGTGATGCGAATACTGCTGATCCTGGCTCGGCTTGACGTTCAGGTCTTTGTGATACGCCTGCTCCAGTTCGATCGCGTGGGCCGAGCGATTCGTGGTTTGCGCCCACTTGCCGATACGCATGGCGAGATGAGCCTGCATGTGGAAGGGATGCGGAATGCCCGGCGAGGATTTGATGTAATTCTCGGCGTAGATCCAGCCTAGTGCGGGACGGCGTGAGTTCTCGTAGTAGTGGAGCAATTCGTGATTGGCGCCGGGGTGCAGTGGATTGATGCGCAAGAGGGCCTTGTAGAACGGTACCGACGAGGCTTGACCGCCGAACAACCCGGCACCGCCGGCCAGCTGAGCGCGGAAGTACCATGCTTCCTCGTCGTCATCGTATAGGGCAATCAGATTATCGATGGTGGCGATGGCCTTGCGCTTGCGTGTTTCGCCATCGCCGGCGCCGGGGGCTTGCCCCTTTTCGAGCATGCTGGCGAGAATAAGCTGTTGCTCACGATGGCTGGCGCGATCCTGGAGTTTGCTGGCCTTCAAGAGCGCCTCGGTATGGTTGGACTTGCCCCAGCGTTCCAGCGAACGGCTGAGTCCCCACCAGGCCAACGAACATTCGGGGTCGTATTGCAGGGCCGTCTCGAACGAACGGGCCGCCTCCATCCATACGTAGGAGTAGTAATAGCCGAGCGCCTGATCGAAGAATGCCTGGCAATCCGGCGAGGTGGTGCTGATGCGATAGCGCACGCCGCACAGGTCCGGCACCAGCTTGGAGGGAGGCAAGCCGGTCATCGGCAGTTTAGCGGGGAGTTTCGGCTTGACGGCCGGCGCTTCCGCGCGGAGAGAGGTGACGGCGACGAAACCGAGAACAAGTGCGAGGAGGGTGCGGCAGAGCATCATGGCCGGATTCCTTCAGGGTGGGTGCCAACGACTGCTCTGCTTATTGTGGAGGATCGCACGGCGGGTTGCCAGACAAAATTGGCGACATTTACAAACCCGTCACGGGCGTTATCCTGTCATGTCGCGGGCGTATTGGCAGACTATTCCGTTTATGCGGGTTAAGCAAGGCGAGGATGGGACGATTACACCGTATTTGCCTTGATTGCCGGTCATTCCTTCTTTAAGCTCAGTAGCAGACCCGGCCCCACGCGCCTGGGATAGCATTTCTGTTCAACATCGAGGAGGCTCCACGATGCGTACCTGGACGAGACTCGCTCTGGCCGTGTTGTTGGCCCTGCCCTTCACATTGGCACCGCTTCACGCCGCCGACCCGGAATTGACCGCGCAACAGGTCGAGAAATTGCGAAAAGACCTTGATACGCTCCGCAAGGACATGGAAGCACTCAAAAACGAGATGATCGCCAACAGTGCGCGGGGTGCTCGAGCCGCCGAGGATCTTCGCGAGATTAAGGATCTCCTGCAAAGAATTATCAGCAGGCAGGAACAGATCACACGCCAATCCGGTTACGGTCCTGGCCCGCTGCCTGAGAACGGTGCCGCGCCCGCCAGCACGGGCACCATCACCCTGCGAAATCGATATTCGACCGCCGCCACGGTGCATATCAACGGTCGGCCGTATGTGATCGAGCCGAACCGAACCGCGACCATCGCCGGCGTGCCGCTCGGCACCTTCAATTATGACGTGGATGTGGATGGCTACGGTTTGGTTCAGCCGCTGCGCTCGGAAACGCTGCGGCCCAACGGACATGAGATTACTATCTTCCCGCGCATCGGCGGATGAAAGAGAACGGGCCAGCCCGAAGCGCCAGCAAGGGAACCCGTCGCTGGCGCTCCGGGCTGGTCAATGACCTTGACGGATTCACCTAAAATCCCCATCCTTAGCCCCATCTGCTTGAGTTATTGGGTGGGGCGGCCATGATTATCACGATTGATGGTCCAGCTGGCGCGGGCAAAAGCAGCGCCGCCCGGACGCTTGCGCAGCGTCTCGGCTTCGAGGTTCTGGACACCGGTGCCATGTATCGCGCCGTGGCCCTCGCCGGCTTGCGCGCCGGCCTCAATCTGCGCGACGAGTCCGCCCTGACTATCCTGCTGGAAACCTTGCATCTGGAGATGCCGCCGGGCGGTGCCGTACTGCTGAGCGGCGAGGATGTGAGCGGCGTCCTGCGCACGCGCGAATTGACGGCGGCGACCGGCGCGGTGGCGGATAGTCCGGCCGTGCGTCGCCGTCTGGTGCAGATGCAGCGCACCATCGCGGCCGGTCGAGACATGGTGTGCGAGGGACGCGATCAAGGCACCATCGTTTTCCCGGATGCCGCCTGCAAGTTCTTTCTCATTGCCGATCCCCTGGAGCGTGCGCGGCGCCGGCAACAAGAGATGGAAGCGCGGGGCGAAACGGTCGAGTTGGAACAACTGCTGCGAGATCAAGAAATCCGCGACCAGCGCGACGCCGTGCGCGATCTGGCGCCGATGAAGCCAGCCGACGATGCCGTGGTGCTGGACAGCACACGGTTGGGGCCGGAGCAAGTCGTTGAGGCGATGGAAGCGGAAGTCCGCCGTCGCTGGAGAGGGAATGCGAATTAGCCACAGATAAACACAGATGAACACAGATAATTCAAAAAATCATTCCATGGTTCTCTTGTCTTATCTGTGTTCATCTGTGTTCATCTGTGGCTAATTCCTGTTCGAGGTGACCGCTTCGATGCGCGATTGGCTTCCCTGGCTGTGGTATGAAACCTGTTACTGGATGGCGAGGATCGGCATGACGTGGGCGTTCGGCCTGCGCACCGAGGGAGGACAGAACATCCCGCGCGAGGGGCCGGTTCTGCTCATCGGCAATCATCAGAGTTTTCTCGATCCCATCGCGATGGGCCTGGCCGCGCCGCGGCACATCTGTTATCTGGCCCGCAAAACGCTGTTTCGTCATCGACACTTCGCCGGACTGATTCGCAGTTTGAATGCGGTGCCGGTCGATCAGCAGGGCATCGCCAAGGAAGGGTTGAAGACGATTCTCGATCAACTCAAGGCGGGACAGGCTGTGCTGGTGTTCCCTGAAGGCGAGCGCACCTATACTGGTGCGGTGTCGCCGCTCAAGCCCGGCATTTTGCTGCTCATCAAACGCAACGCGGCGCCGATTGTGCCCATCGGCATCGCCGGCGCATTCGAGGCGCTGCCGCGCGTGCGGAAATGGCCGAGGTTATCGCCGTTCTTCCTGCCGCCGACCGGAGCCGACATCGCCGTCTCCGTCGGCAAACCCATCCCCGCCGAGATTTATCGCGACATGCCGCGCGATCAGGTATTGCGGGAATTGCACGAGGAATTGAATCGCGTCAAGGAACGGGCCGAGCAGATGCGCCGCAAAGGCGGAATGCGTTGACTTCGGCTCCATTTGGCTCTAGGCTAAAAGTGAGATTCACGCATTCAGGGAATAGCATCTTGTTCCATCCACGCGCCATCCTGATGGTCCTCATCACCATCCGGCTGCTGATGCCGCCCGGTATCTGCGTGTGCAAATTGAACTCACCGGCCGCTCGTTTCCTCGTTGCCCTGCTGAAATCCGACAAGCAAGTGCCGAACGAGGAGGAACGCGACGACGACCACGCTCCAGGCTGTCCCGCCTCGCCGCTGGCGACCGGCATGGGCGTCAAGCCGCCGGCGATTTCTCTGCTGCCTCCCGACCTGTCCCTCGATCCGCTGCCGCCGCTCGAATCGACCCCGATGATTTCCTCGCCCTGGGGCGATAGCCCATCGCATGGGCGATTCGACCATCCGCAAGACCCACTCTATCTGACATTGCGCGCACTCCTCATTTAACGGCTGCGCTTTCGCCGTAAGACGTGATTTCAAAACTATCCTTTCGTGCTGGCAAAGACCCCCTTGCTGGCGCTGCGGGCTGGCAAAGACACCCTTGCTGGCGCTGCGGGCTGGTTGAATTGGCTTTGAGGAGATGCGGATGCCTACCCGAATCCAGAATCTGCCGGCGATGCTCCTGGTTCAGTTGCCGACCGTCCTCACCTTGGCCGTACTCGGCGGCGTCGCCTGGTTGGGGATTCACTTCGATTGGAAATTGCCGCCGTTGCCCGCGCTGCTTGGCGGGCGCGATGCGAAGAAGGCCGAAGAAGCGAAAAAAGAAGAGGACGGCAAAGAGGATCCCAGCAAGCTCGATAAACTGCCGCTGGTGAACATCGCCTCGGCAGACGTATCGGAGACGGCCGGGATTCGGACGGCGGCGGTCGAACGGCGGCAGGTCGGTGAATACGTGACGGCCAACGGCGACATCGATTTCGATCAGAACCACTATGCTCATCTCTCCACCCTCGCCAGTGGCAAGGCCTGGAGCGTCCACAAGCAACCCGGTGACGCGGTGAAGAAGGGCGATGTTCTCGCCCTCATCGCCGCGCCGGAGTTGGCACGCCTCAAGTTCGATTTGCAGCAAACTCTCTTGCAGGTCGATACCCGCGAGCGCGTCTATCGTCGCTTGAAATCGACGGATCACGCCGTTTCCCTTCAGGCCATCGATAGCGCCGAGTCTTCCCTGCGTGAAGCGCGCATCCGTCAGTTCGGCGATGAGCAATCTCTCAAAAACCTGGGCGTGACGGTTCACGTCGAGGAATTGACCAAGTTGACCGACGAGCAAGTTGCCGCGCGCCTGCGCACGTTGGGCATTCCCGATACGCTGTTGCAACAACTCGACCGAAACACCCTGACGAGCAATCTGCTGCCGATGATCGCGCCGTTCGATGGCGTCGTCGTCAAGCGCGACATTGTCATCGGCGAGATGGTCAACACGACGACACCGCAATTCGTGCTGGCGGACTTGAGCCATCTCTGGATCATGCTGCACGTCCGTCAGGAGGACATTCGCAAATTGAAAGAGGGGCAAGAAGTGAGGTTCCATCTCAACGGCTCCAACGAAGACGCGCCCCCGGCGACGATCACCCGCATCAGTCCCGAAATGGATGAGAAAACCCGTACCGTCACGGTGCGCGCCGAAGTGACCAATCCCACGGACAAAGGACGGCTACTGCCCCATACATTCGGCACCGCGCGCATTCGGGTCGGTCAAACCGAACAGCTAATCGTGCCCAATGAGGCGGTGCAATTCGATGGTCAATCACATCTCCTGTTCGTGCGTGGAGGATCGGCCACGGAATTTCAGCCGATGCGCGTGAAGTTGGGCACGCCCCACGACAAGTTCATGGAGATCGTCTCCGGCGTCGAGGCGGGACAAACCATCGCCACAACCGGCAGTCATGTGTTGCTGTCGGAGTTGCTCAAAAAACGCATCGGCGGCGAGGATTAAAAAGAATGCAGAATGCAGAGTGCAGAATGCAGAATGAAAATCAAAAGATGTCTTTCATTCTGCATTCTGCATTCTGCATTCTGCATTGGGAGATATTATGCTCAACGCTATTATCGATTGGTCGCTGCGCAATCGTTTCATCGTTCTAGCCGGCGCGGTGATGTTCATCGTGTTGGGAGCGTGGTCGCTGTCGCAACTCGACATCGATGCGTTCCCGGATACGACACCGGTGCAGGTGCAGATCAACACCATCGCGCCGGGGCTTGCTCCCGAGGAGATGGAACGGCAGATAACCTATCCCGTCGAGCAAGCCATTAACGGTCTGCCGCACCTTCAGCAATTGCGCTCCATCTCCAAGTTCGGCATCTCGCAAATAGTCGTCGTTTTCGACGATGGCACGGATATTTACTTCGCCCGCCAGATGGTTAACGAACGACTGAGCATCGCCAAGATCCCCGAAGGTGTGCCCCGACCACAGATGGGACCGATCGCCACCGGACTCGGCGAAGTCTTCCACTACATCGCCACGCCGCGCGGAGTGAACCAAGAGAAGCTCACGGAGAAAGAGCGTGTCGAGAAGCTGACCCATCTGCGGACGACCCAAGATTGGAGTATCAAGCCGGCCATGCGAACCGTAGCGGGCGCGGCCGAGATCAACGGTTGGGGCGGCTACGAGAAACAGTATCAGGTGCGCATCGATCCGAAAAAGCTATTGCAATACGGTGTTTCCTTCGATCAGGTGATGCAGGCCGTGCGCGCGAACAATCTGGTGATCGGCGGCGGCAACATCCAGCAGGCCGGTGCCATGTATTTGGTCCGCGGTTTGGCCCGCACCATCACCGTGGACGAGATCAAAAAGATTATCGTGGACACGCCGCGGCCGGGCGTGCCGATCCAGGTCGGCGACGTGGCCGATGTCGAGATTGGCCACGACATTCGTTTGGGCGGCGTCACCAGTCAGGGACAGGGCGAAGTCGTGCTTGGCCTGTGCTTCATGCTCATGGGCGAGAATAGCCATGACGTCACGGGCCGCCTGAAAGCCAAACTCGACGATGTGAAAAAAACGCTGCCGCCCGATGTCGAAGTGACCACGGCCTACGATCGTACTCGATTGGTCGATCAAGTCATTCACACCGTCTACAAAAATCTGTTCGAGGGCGGTCTGCTTGTCGTCGCCGTGCTGTTTATCTTTTTGGGCAATCTGCGGGCCGGCCTCATCGTCGCGGTGGCCATCCCGATTTCCATGCTGTTCGCCTTCTGCGGCATGTGGCGTTTCGGCATCGCCGGCAGTCTGCTCAGCCTCGGTGCCATCGACTTCGGCTTGGTCGTCGATAGTTCGGTCGTCATGGTCGAAAACGTCGTGCGGCATCTGGCCCACGATAAGAATGAATCGCGCAGCCGATTGGACATCGTCCGCGATGCGGCCATCGAGGTGCGGACGCCAACCATGTTCGGCGAACTGATTATCATGATCGTTTACTTGCCGATCCTGACGCTCCAGGGCGTGGAAGGCAAATTATTTCGGCCCATGGCGCTGACGGTGATTTTCGCCCTGATCGGTTCGCTGGTTTTATCGCTGACGCTCATGCCGGTGCTGACAAGCCTTCTGTTGCCGCGTCACATCGAGGAGAAAGACCCCTGGCTGGTGCGCCTGGCGCGTTGGCTATACGCTCCGATCCTTCGTGGGGCGTTGCGTTATGGTGTGGCCGTGCTGATTCTGGGAGCAACCGCGTTAGGATGCGGCGTCCTGATTGCTCGTGGCCTCGGCGGTGAAGCCGTGCCCAAACTGTCGGAAGGTTCTCTCGTCGTCCTCATCGTGCGTTTGGCGGGCACCGACATTAACGAATCGCTGCGTTACAACACGCGGATGGAAAAACTGCTGCTGGCCCAATTCCCCGACGAGGTCGAGCGTGTGTGGTGTCGTTGCGGCACAGCCGAAATCGCCACCGACCCGATGGGGCCGGAAGAGACGGACATGTTCATCATCCTTCGGCCGCGCGAGCAGTGGCAAAAGGCGGCGAATCAAACGGAGTTAGAGGATCTTATTCGTAAACAATTTCAGGATTTGCCCGGCCAGCGTATTTCCATCACGCAACCGATCCAGCAGCGCATGGACGAGATGACCTCCGGCGTTAAAGCGCAGGTGGCCGTCAAACTATTTGGCGACGATTTCGACGTGCTGAAGAATACGGGCGACAAATTGGCCGAGGTGCTGCGAAGCATCGAAGGAGCGGCCGATGTCAGCGTGGAGCAAATCAGCGGTTTGCCGGTCTTGGCGATTCAGGTCAAGCAGGCGGAGCTGGCACGCTACAACGTGCCGGCGCGGTCGGTGTTGGATCTGGTGGAATCGGTGGGTGGCAAATCTTTGGGCGAGGTGGTGGAGGGACAGCTTCGTTATTCGATTAACAAGCCGCTCGGCGAGCGCGTGGAAGGGCAATTGCGTTTCCCGCTGGCGGTGCGTTTGCCGGAGCGCTTGCGCGCCAGTCCGCAGGCCATCGGTGCCATGTCGCTGACGACGCCGGCTGGTGAGCGCGTGCCGCTGTCGCGTCTGGCCGATGTGAAGTTGGTAGAAGGACCGGCGCAGATTTCCCGCGAGTGGAGCCAGCGGCGCATCGCGGTACAATGCAACGTCAGCAAACGCGACATCGGCAGTTTCGTGGCCGAGGCGCAACAAAAGATCGCCGCGGGCGTGAAGCTGCCTCCCGGCCGTTATCGTCTCGAATGGGGCGGCCAATTCGAGAATATGGAACGCGCACGCACGCGCTTGCTCATCGTGGTGCCGGCTGCTCTGATGCTGATTTTCGCGCTCTTGTATGTCACCTACAACCGCTTGGCCGACGTATTGTTAGTGTTTACCGCCGTACCGTTCGCCAGCGTCGGCGGCGTGTTGGCGCTGTGGCTGCGCGACTTACCGTTCTCCATCTCCGCCGGCGTCGGCTTCATCGCGCTGTCCGGCGTGTCCGTACTCAACAGCATGGTGTTGGTGACGTTCATCCGCCAGCTGCGCGATCAGGGGGTGCCTCCGGATCGAGCCATTGAGGAGGCGGCGTTGACGCGATTGCGTCCGGTGTTGATGACGGCGCTCGTGGCCAGTCTGGGTTTCGTGCCGATGGCGCTGAGTAACGGCGTCGGTGCCGAGGTGCAGCGACCGTTGGCCACGGTCGTCATCGGCGGCGTCATCAGTAGCACGTTGCTGACGCTGCTGGTGCTGCCGGTGCTGTATCACTTTTTCGGCCCGTCGATGAGCGCGAAAGCCTACGGCAAGCCGCTCATTCCGTCGTGAGCGCATCGACGACACTCTCGACGCCTACGGTAGTGCGCGCCAACTGCACGGCGCGCCGGCGTTGCGTGAGATCGGCGACGGTACCGCGCAGTTCGACCGCGCCCGGCCCGGCCAACCGCACTTGCACATCAGCACCGGCCATATCCGCATCCCAGCGCAACCGCAGGGCGACGCGGCTATCGAGACTCGATTCGCTCACCGAGCCGCGCACCGCGCCCCAACCGTTTTGCAGCCGCCCGCGTATGCCCTCCGTCACACCGTCGAACTTGGCGGCCGTCTTGTGACAGACACGCGCCATGCGATCGGCGTCCTGACTGCAACCGCCCACCGCCAGCGCCAATCCCAGCGCCAACCCTAGCCTTCCGCGTCTGCCCATCTTGCGCACTCCTCGCCTCGGACCACCATTCGCCGCGCTTCGGCGGCGCGGAGTATGGCGTTCCGCGTCGCTTCCGACAAGAGCGGATCGCCGCTTGACGAGCGTTCGCGCGCTCGCCATGCTTATGATGGCGAACGGCCGGCGTAAGCCGGCTGGTATAGACGGGATGGACACTATGATGGCGAACGGCCGGCGTAAGCCGGCTGGTATAGACTGACGGACACTATACCAGCCGGCGTAAGCCGGCCGTTTGCCGATGAAAGGATCGTGGTTTGCATCTTGGGAAACTACAACTGGCCTCGCGCTACATGCTCGCACCGTTGGCCGGCTACACGAATCTATCGTTTCGCCTGGCGCTACGCGAACTGGGCGGACTTGGTCTGGCGACAACCGATCTCGTCAATGCCCGCGCCTTGTTGAAGGCCAGCCGCAAGACGATGGAACTGATTCAGACTTGTCCCGAAGATCGGCCGGTGGCCGTGCAGATTTACGGCTCCAACGCCGTTGAGATGCGCGACGCCGCCCAATGGCTTGAGAACTACGGCGTCTCGTCGGTGGACATCAACATGGGTTGTCCGGTTCACAAGGTCGTTCGCGGCGGCGGCGGCTCGGCGATGATGTGCGACGCCGTCAACACCGTCGAACTGGTCCGCACCATTGTTGAGGGCGTGCGCATTCCCGTGACGGTCAAGATGCGTCTGGGTTGGGACGACGACAATTTGAGCGCGCCCTTCTTTGCCCGCGAGTTCGAGCGCGCCGGCGTCGCCGCCCTGACCATCCACGGCCGCACGCGCGCTCAGGGCTTCGGCGGCCGCGTCAATCTCGATGGCATCAAGGCCGTGGTTGAGGCGGTCGAACGCATCCCTATCCTTGGCAACGGCGACGTGCGAACGATCGCCGATGCCGCCCACATGCGGCGCGTGACCGGCTGCGCCGGCTTGGCCATCGGCCGCGGCGCACTGCTCAATCCGTGGTTCTTCGCCCAACTAACGCGCTGGGAGGAAACCGGCGAGCCGGGACCGCCGGCAACCTATCGTCAGCGCCTGGCGTTCATGGATCGCCACTTCCATTTGCTGGTCGAACATCGAGGCGAACGCTTCGCCTGCCTGTCGTTCCGCAAGGTGGCCAACTGGTATTGCCGCGTGCTGCGTCCCGGCCATGCCATTCAGCAACGATTGATGATGATTGACAATGTGGATGCGTTCGAGCAAATCGTCCTGGAGATCCGCGACCTTCTCGCTCAGCGAACGGGCGAGGAGTGGCCCGACGCGGAACTGACGGTTCGTGTTCCCAGCGGTCCTGTGGAACGCTGGTGAAATCGCAACGTGGTAGGTGCCGCGAGCCGAGCGGCACTTGAACAAAAAGTCCGGCTCGGCTCGCCGGACCTACCGGCCGCATGTCGTGTCGGTAGGTGCCGCGAGCCGAGCGGCACTTGAACAAAAAGTCCGGCTCGGCTCGCCGGACCTACCGGCTGCATGTCGTGTCGGTAGGTGCCGCGAGCCGAGCGGCACGGTTTGAGTAGGTGCCGCGAGCCGAGCGGCACTTGAACAAAAAGTCCGGCTCGGCTCGCCGGACCTACCACGTTAGCGTTTTGGCTCTCGCAGCCGAATTACGTGATGGGTCCACTTTGTTTTTGCCGATTGGCGTGTTGTTTGCTATGCTCCTTCTTCAAGGTCGAGTTCCGGCCCTTCCCTGTCTTCTTCTCACAAGCGAGGTGCCCGATGGCGAGCACGCCGACTGTGCCGCGCGCGTCCCGTTTGATTCTGGATGCCGCGACGGCCGCCGATTTGATGACGCCCAACCCGACATCGATTCTTGCCGAGGCGACGGTGCCGCAAGCCGTCGCCTGGCTGACCGAGAAAGGTTTCAGCGCCGCCCCCGTGATCGATGAATCCGGTCGGCCCATTGGCGTCATCAGCCGGACCGACATTCTCGTCCATGAGCGTGATCGGTTGCGCGGTGCCGGGTATCCGACTCTTGATGGTGCCGTGGCACGCGACATTATGACGCCGGCCGTGTTTTCAGTGACGCCGCAAACGCCGAGCGAACAGGTGGTCGAACAGCTGCTGACGCTGAACGTGCATCAGTTGTATGTGGTGGATGAAGAGCAATTTCTTACCGGCGTCATCAGCGCCCATGACGTGCTGCGCCGACTGCACAGCGAGGATTGATTGAACCAGCCCGGAGCGCTCGCGACGGGTTCTTATTTCCCATCGCTGGCGCTCCGGGCTGGTTTACGAGCGTGAAAACAAAGTGACCCCGAGGGGATTCGAACCCCTGTCGCGGCCGTGAAAGGGCCGTGTCCTGGGCCTCTAGACGACGGGGCCACGTCATCAAACGACAACAATCGTATCGTAGGGAGCCTGCCGCACGGCGTCAAGTTGAGCGGGCCAGGTTCATCGTGCTGCGGAAGCTTCTACAATATCTGCGGACGAACGTGATGTACTCTCCCGCGAGGCACCTATGACGGCTGATGATCTGCGGACCCTTCTCGAACAACTCCACGCCGGACGACTGAGCGTGGACGCGGCCCTCGGGCGACTGCACGAATCGCCCGTGGCCGACCTTGGCTTTGCTCAGGTCGATTTGCACCGCCGCCAGCGCTGTGGTTTTCCCGAAGTGATCTTTTGCGAGGGTAAAACTCCCCAATGGGTTGAAGGAGTCGTCCGCCAACTTATCGAGGCCAATCAGGACTGTCTCGCCACGCGCGTCAACACCGAGCAATCGGCTCACCTTGCCCAACTCTTCCCTCATGCCGAGCAGGATCGCACCGCGCGCACGTTCTGGCTGCCGTCGCCGGCGCAAACGCCATGCGGCACAAAGGGGCATGTCGTCGTTCTTACGGCCGGCACCAGTGATTTGCCGGTGGCGCAGGAGGCGGTTGTCACGGCTCGCGCCCTGGGCTGCGAGGTGAAACTACTGGCCGATGTCGGCGTGGCGGGGATTCATCGCTTGCTGCGCCACCGCGAGCAGTTTGCCGGCGCGGACGCCATCGTCTGCGTCGCCGGCATGGATGGCGCATTGCCGAGCGTCGTCGGCGGACTCGTCGATTGTCCCGTCATCGCCGTGCCGACCAGCATCGGCTACGGTGCCGCCTTCCACGGCCTAGCCGCGCTGTTGACCATGCTCAACGCCTGTTCCGCCAACGTCGTCGCCGTCAACATCGACAGCGGATTCAAGGGCGGTTACGTGGCCGCGCTCATCGCACGGCGGGCGGCTCATCCTTCGTAGCGAATGCCAGAATCTGCCCCTCAATATCCAGTCCCACTCGCTCACTCCACACGCTCAGTAACCGGCGGTACACGACACCCGGCCGGCCATCGCCAATTGGGACATTGTTGATCTTCGTAATCGGCATCAGACAATACGACGTGCTGGAAAGAAACGCCTCGTTAGCGCTCTGCGCCACGGACACGGAGATAGCGCGCTCGACGAAGGGCATGCCCAGTTCGCCGGCCAATTCGATCACCGTGGCTCGGCTGATGCCCGGCAACGTGTTATCCAGCGGCGGGGCGACGAGGATGCCGCGCTCGACCATGAGGAAGTTGCCGGTGCTTGTCTCCGTCACATTGCCGGCCAGATCGAGCAACAGCGCCGACGCCTGGGGGTCGCTCCCGTGGACCTCTTTCTCAGCAAGATAATAATGCATGCGGCTGCGGCACTTCATCGACGAGGGCCAACATTGCGGCGGCACCTGGCGAATCGACGGCGTAATAAGATGCGTTCCCCTTTTCAGTTTGTCGGCCCATAGCGCGAACGGCAGCGCGAAGGTGTGGATGCAAATCGTCGGCGTCGTGCGCGGTGGCCGGCCGATGGCGTAAACCGCGTATTCGCCCGCCGTGACGAAATGCACCAGCCCCAACTCGGCGTCGTCGGCCAGCAATCGGCCATTGTGGTCGAGCAGTTCAAGCGAGATGTCCGTCAACTCGGCCTGGGAAAGCCCGATGTCCATGCCGGTATCGTGCAGGGCGCGGAAGAGGCGGTCGAGATGGTCACCGAGGCGGAACGGCTGCTTGCGAAAGGTGCGGGTCATCTCCGTGACCGTCGCCCCCTGCACGATGCCGGCGTCCCAAATGGCCAAGTGCGCCTGCGATGCGGGCACGAAGTGGCCGTTCAGATATACCTGTGGTTCCATCATCACGCGAGGATTCTCCCGTTTTCGCTTGCCAAGCCATCATTTCGCTCAATAGTTGCCCAGCCGCGTAGCAAATTGCGTGAAACGCCGCTACTGCCCCCTCATGGCTAAACTCTCTCCCTCGCCAAGGTTGCGCCCACGCGAAACGACGAAGACTATCAGCGCAAGTGCTTAATTAGTAAGTAATTATAGCGTGTTTTTTTATACAATAGGCCTCGTTTTTTCAATCATTTTCATAAAAGACGTTTCATGGTACACCTTGGCACGCCAATTGCAAATGCAATTTACTATGGAATGGAGGCCGGCTCGGCTAGAGAAAAAAAAGGAATTGCGATAAAGTCGAAAAGAGGTCCGCTCGCGTCTGATACAAACGGACCTTGGAAGGAGGAAATCGATGGAGAAGGATTCTCCGCGAGAAGATGGGAAGGGATTTGTAAGCTACGGTTGACAGAGAGAGGTTGCTGCTCCGATAGACCCGATAACGTGGGTCCACTTTCAAGGAAGCTCCTCGGCGCACGACCCGCCGTTTCCGTCCTTCGCCCGAGTACCTAATAGTACGAGTCGATCCCGCGCAAACGAGGTTTGCCGGTGCGTTCACGCTGCCATTTGGGTGGCGACGTGGATGCTCCGCGCCGACGTGGCAGGAGTATGAAGCATGTTCCCCCTGAACTATGCATTGGCTGTGGCACTGCTGACGGCGTCGCCGGACAAGGCCGAGTTGCCGTCCGCCGAGGAGTTCGCGACTGTTCGACCAACCTTGCAAACGGTTGCCATGTCCTGGGAAATCCTTGACCCACGCGAACTCCGCTATGTCCTCACGCGGCCGGAAGATTTCGGGGCGGACCTTAAACTGCTCCGCCACCGTTATCAAGATCTGATCGACGCCCCGCCGCTGTGCGATGGCATGCGCTTCCCCGATCGCGGTCTCATCAACGAGTTGTTATCGTTTAATCGGGCCTATCGGCAGCACCTCGACAGCCGGCAAGCCCTGGATCTGAACTGCCGATGGGCGTTGCATGAGGCGCTACAAGAATCGGATCGCCTCTATCAAATCTGGGATACGGTTCGCGATGCCCGCTGCGATTATTACTATGTGACGGTACGGCGTCAGGCGCTCAAGAAGCTGCGTGAGTCGATCGGGCCGGAGGCTTACTATTCCGGCTGCTTGCCGCCGCATGTCCCGGTGTGGCGTTTTGCACGCATCGACTAATGGTTCAATTTGACTGGCGAAATACTGGGCGAGAATAGCCTCTCAAAACAGGCCCGTAGGGTCGGGCTGGAAAGCCCAGCTCCGACGCTCTGGATTCGTGGAATTCGAGCGATCACAGGCCCGTTGCGGCAGCTCGACGGCGACGACGGGCCTGAATGAACGAATTGACGCACAGAGCGACAAAGACGCCACACAAGATCGCCATCACAACAAGGCTTACGCCGCCGATGCCCTTCACGTTGCCCGTCGCGATGAGACGGCCGAGCGAGGCTGCCAGGCCGAGTAAGCCGATCATGGCGGCACCGTGCATGGCGTGCTTGAGCAGGCTCTCCTTCAAGGCGAGCAGACCGAACACAACGAGGGCCGCGCCCACATAGGCGGGAATCAAAGCCGTCCCACTGAGGTGATCCGGTGGGGCGAAGCCCAGCGGTGTCCACAAGCCCAGGTCGCCGCCGAAACGGCCCCAAACACCCAGAGCGATCAGTAGGATACCAAACACAAGGGACACAACAGGCACGGGTCAATTCCTCCGAAATCTATTGCATTCGCGGGTTAGAGCCGCGTTATGGCCGTTCACTATTCCGGCGAGCGGCGTTCTCGACTGTAGCGCAATTCATAACTGCCATCCGGATCGAAGGGCGCATCCCACGAGAGGGATGTTTCACTGGCTCGGTGCATCAGAGCCAACCATACGCGATCGGGCGGCATGACGCGCCGTGCTTTTGCTCCCGGTGCATCGGTGACAACCTTGGACTCGAAGTGCATGAAATGCTGGTCGAAGGGTAGCGTCTGCGCCACACAGAGTAGAAATCCGGCGACGAGATAACCCGTCACCAGCCCAAACAGGACGGCACCGCCTTGCTGGAGGATGGGGTGATAATCGAGGGTCGCGTGGATCAGGGCGTTCGTGGCCCAGCGCAGAAAAACCAGCATGATGCTGAAAAGCACGACGAGACACAAACTATCTTCGTAGCCATGCAGGAACGATTCGGCCAACATGGGGTCCAGTTCCGCGGCGATCGGCTCGAAGAAGTTGAAGGCCACTAATCCGGCGAGGAAGACATTCAAGGCCATGGCGCAGGCCGGCAGCACGCCCTGACGCCAGAAGGCATAGGCGACGACGAGCATGATGAGGACCGTAAGAAAACCAAGCAGCATAGCCTTCCTCGCTCCGAATCAGAACGATTTAACCACAGAGGCACAGAGACACAGAGAAAAAACAAAGAATAAGAAATACCGGACAAATTATATCCCTGGTTTTGTTCGATGTTTTGTCTCTGGGTCTCTGTGCCTCTGTGGTTAAATCTCTTTATTTACTGCACACGCGCAAGAGTTCCTGAATGGAAGTGTGCCCCTCGATCACCTGGCGCAGACCATCTTCCTGAATGTACTTCATGCCGTTCTTCACCGCTTCTTGCTTGATGGCGTTGAAGTTGGGATTCTCCTTCATCATCTCTCTGAGAGCCTCGTTCATCTCCAGCAACTCGAACACGCCGGTGCGACCGTAGTAGCCGGTGCCGCCGCATTCCTCGCACGTCGAAGGACTGCTGTCGTCCTCGCTCTCCGCGCCTTTTTTGTGTTCCGGCGGTCGATAGAAGAACTTGATCTTGTCCGCCGGCAGATTGGCCTTGCGCAAAAGCTCAGCGTTGGGTTTGTAGCGCTGCTTGCAGCGGGAACAGAGGACGCGCACCAGACGCTGGCCCAGTATGGCGCTGACCGCGTTAGCGACCATGAATGGCTGCACGCCCAGATCGATCAGGCGAGCCAGCGCCGTGACGGTGTCGTTGGCGTGCAGCGTGGTGAAGACCATATGGCCGGTCTGAGCCGCTTGACAGGCGATCTCGGCCGTCTCTTGATCGCGGATTTCGCCGATATAAATCACGTCGGGATCTTGACGGAGGATGCTACGCAACTCCGAGGCGAAAGTCTTGCCGGCTTTCGGGTTGACCTCGATTTGCGTCACATTGTCGATGTGGTACTCGACCGGGTTCTCGATGGTGATGACGTTTTTCTGATAGCGGTCAATCTCGGAGAGACAGGCATAGAGCGTGGTGCTTTTGCCGGCACCGGTTGGGCCGCAGACGATGAAGAGGCCGTGCGGTTGGGTGACCGTGGCGTGGACGCGCTTGCGCATCGGCTCGCGCATGCCGATGCGTGTCAGGCTGGCCACCTGCCGCGACGGATCGAGGATGCGCATGACAAGTTTCTCGCCGACGACGCTGCCGGCGGTGGCCACGCGGAAATCGATCTGACGCTTTTGCTGGACAGGCGCGGCCGGTTCCTCATCGTCGTCGCTTTCCGCTTCCTCATCGTCCCCCTTTTCGGGCTTCTTCGGCCGACTTGGTCCGGCAGGTGCCAGCACCTCGGCCGAGAAACTACCGTCCTGGGGCTTGCGTTTTTCGGTGATGTCGAGGTCGGCGAGAACCTTGAAAATGTTGATGGCCGCATCTCCGGTCGCGCGCGCGAAGGGCGTGGCCGGTTCCATAATGCCGTCGATGCGGAAACGGACAACCATCTCCTCCTTGGTTGGTTCGAGATGAATGTCGGTGGCTCGTTTCTGAATGGCTTCGGCGATCATTTCGAGGGCGGCCTTGTAGCCCTTAGAACCTTGCAGCCGGGCCACGCGCCGGCCATCCTCCTCCTTCTCGTTGGCGGTCTTGCCGATGAAGCGGACGGGAATGGGTTTTTCGCCCTTTTCTTCCGGCTCGGCCAAATCCAGCCGCAGCCAGCGGCGAACCAGTTTCCGCAGGTGCTGCGGCGTAAGTACGCGCTGTTCAGGCGAAGCCTTCTCGTTGCGCAACATCACATACGACAGGGTCGGCGCCAGGTACAGCACGATAAGCACGAGGAAACCGAACGAGAACCAGGGCAGCAGCCAGACGAACAGCAGTCCGGCAATGCCGCAGCCCAAAAGGACAGGGTTCCACATCTCGCCCGGCAACTTCATGTCCAGGCAATCCTGATAGACCCACCAGCACGTTCGCAGCCAGGCGAAGTAGACGAGAATCAGCACCACGAGTTTGGCCGGGTGAAAGTACAAACCCGAACCGCGCGGGAAGAGCGCCTCCGCGCCAAAGAGAGGATTAACCACAGAGGCACAGAGACACAGAGAAGAGCAGGACAGGAAGCAAAGAAGTCCCGCGGCCATTGATGAGTTCCTTTCCTCTCCGTTCTTGTTTTCTCTGTGCCTCTGTGGTTCGTTCGCTTTAGAACTACCGAACAAAACCCTGCCAGCCCGCAGCGCCAGCAAGGAAAGATCCCTTGCTGGCGCTGCGGGCTGGCAAGCAAGGATTTTGTCCGGAAGCCCTTAGAGAATACCAGGTGCGGAGACCTTGATGCCCTTGAAGGCCATCTTGAGTTTCTCGGGATCGGGGGCGAACTCCAGGGCGGTCTGCTTGTCGGTGTCGCCGCGTTCGACGAGCAGGCGCAGATTCTCCGTGAAATCGACCATGCCCTCGTTGTAGAACATCTTGATCGCGTCCTGGAGCTTGAGATCCTCGCCGTCGGAGATCAATTTGCGGATGGTCGGGTTGACGATCATGATCTCGTTGGTCGGCGTGCGCGGCTTCTTGAGTCCTTTGAGCAGTTTCTGAGCGACGACGGCTTTGAGGTTGTTGGCCAGCGCCTTACGAATGGCCCCGTGCTTGTTGGGCGGGAACAAGTCGAGGATGCGGTTGATGGTCGAGGAGGCCGTGGAAGCATGGATGGTGCCGAAGACCAAGTGGCCGGTTTCCGCCGCGTGAACGGCGGCCTCGAACGTCTCGACATCGCGCAACTCACCAATGAGGATGACATCGGGATCTTGTCGCACCGCGTCCTTGAGGCCCTTGTGCCAGCCGATGACATCCAGGCCAATCTCGCGCTGGTTGAAGTAAGCCTTCTTGTCGGTGAAGGTGAACTCGATGGGGTCCTCAATGGTGAGGATATGCAGCGGCTCGCGCTCGGCGATGTAATCGAGCATGGAGGCGATGGTTGTGCTTTTGCCGGAGCCGGTGACGCCGGCGAGGATGACCAGGCCTTCGGGAAAATTGCACAGGCTCTCGATGCTCGGCGGCAGCCCAAGTCCGGCAAAACTGGGAATGGAAGTGTTGACGCGGCGAGCCACCAAGCTGAGTTTGCCGCGTTGCTTGAAGAGGCTGACGCGGAAGCGGTTTTCCTTTTCGCCCTCGTAGACGACGTAGGAAAAGTCCGTGCCGCCCTCCTCGTCGAGGATCTTGCGGGCGGCGGGCTTCATAATGGGCAGCAGCAATCTTTCCATCTCTTCCGCCGACAGCGGCGGCGAATTCACTTTCACGATGTCGCCGCGCAAGCGCATCATGGGCGGTTGACCGGACTTGAGGTGCAAGTCGCTGGCGTCGTGCTTCATGACCATGCGGAAGAGTCGGTTTGCCTCCGGCTCGCGGCGTGACGTGGCGGGGGCCGTGGGGGGCGTTCCTGGGACAGTGGCTTTCACGTCGGCAGTGGCCATCAAAATCTCCTTTGCGGAATGCAGAGTGCAGAATGAAGAATGCAGAATGAAAACTCACTTGTTTTTAATTCTGCATTCTTCATTCTGCACTCTGCATTCGGATTGGCACGCCACGCTCGGCGAGATACGCCTTGGTGGCGGGGATACCGTATTCATTGTAATGGAAAATACTGGCGGCGAGAGCGGCATCGGCGCGACCCTCGGTAAGCACCTCAAACAGATGTTCGGGTGAACCGGCGCCGCCGCTGGCGACCACCGGGATACGCACCGCGTCGGCGACGGCACGCGTGATTGGCAAATCGTAACCGGCCTTGGTGCCGTCGGCGTCCATTGAAGTCAACACGATCTCACCGGCTCCCAACTCCTCAACGCGCCGCGCCCAGGCGACGGCTTCCAAGCCCGTCGGCACCCGTCCGCCGTTGATGTGGACTTCCCAGACTTCTCGGCCATCCGGCCCACGTACGCGCCGCGGGTCGATGTTGACGACGGTGGCGCAACTGCCGAACTTGCGTGATACGGCAGTTATCAGTTCCGGCGTCTTGACGGCCGCCGAGTTGATGCTGACCTTCTCAGCGCCCGCCTGGATGAGCCGGGTAGCATCTTCCAGGGTGCGAATGCCGCCGCCGACGGTGAACGGCATAAAAATCTCTTCCGCCACACGACGCACCATGTCGAGCATGATCTCTCGGCCTTCGTGACTGGCGCTGATGTCGAGGAAGACCAGTTCATCGGCTCCCTGCTCTTCATAGCGCCGCGCCACCTCAACGGGATCGCCGGCATCGCGGAGTTGCAGGAAGTTGATGCCTTTGACGACTCGGCCGCGTTCGACATCCAGACAAGGGATAATACGCTTGGTCAGCATCCGATGAGGAGATAGCTCCTGGGTGAAATAGTCTATCCCTTCACTTTACGCTCTGCATCCGGCGCGGTCAATGATTGAACACGGGTTGAGTGCATTGCCCCTCTCGATTTTGGCATTCCAGGCGAACGGCCGGCGTCAGCCTGCTGGTGAGAAGCCCCTACCAGCCGACCGATCCGTGAGGGCCAAGCGAAGGCGCACTATTCCGCCGGCACATCGACCTGGAGCGCCTGAAGGACTTCGCGCGTCGTGTTGTTTTGCACAAAAACAACGACACGAAGTTTCTTGAGATCAAGCGGTCGCTCTTTGTTCGGGAACGGTTTGTCCTTGCCCCTTTTGTCCAAATCCTCGCGCAATCCTTTGCGTACCTCGTCGAGATCGAGGGTCAGCGTTTTCGCGAAGGCTTTGTCCTTGGCGATTTTTTCGCCTTCCGCGCCGCCGGCGAAGGCGCGGACGACGTTGGTATGCTCGGCCAACTTACTCGCACCAGTGTAGGCGACCTGCTCCTCGGCCAAAGCGACGCGCACGCGAATTTCATCGCTATCGCCCGGCACATCTGACACGTTGACATTGATGCTGATCTTGGCACCCTTGCGCGTGACCATCGCCTTGATTTTTGCCTTCGCGGGCGTCTCCAGCAGCGGCACGAGAGACTCGACTAACTCGTCGTAGGTTCCCAAGGCTGCCGCGACATCGCCGCCCTTGATGGACACGAGATCGCCATTGAGCAGCACACTGGGAAGGCTCTGGATAACGCGGCGATAGAAGCGGACACGCGCTTCGTTGTCGCGATTGGCCAAGGGATCGGGACTGGGAGCATGCAGATGATATTGCAAGTAAACGACCTCGCTGGGCTTGAACGTCTTGCCCAACGCGGCGCAGGCTAGTTCGGCGGCCACACACTGGAGGGCATCGGCGCCGGTGAACAACTCCACCAGTACCACGCGATCGCTCTTGCCCTTGCGCCCGGCGAACGGCTTCGCTTTGATCGCGAAGCTGATCTTCTTGATGCGGGCCTCGACTTCCTTGGCCTCGTCGGTCTTGCCCGTCTTGGTCAGCGCGACGGCCAAGGCATCCAGCACACGCTTGCGCATGGCGGGCTGATCCTTGTCCTCAAGCAAACGCTCGGCCTGTCGCGCATAGGTCAAGGCGATGGCTTCATAGCCTTTTTGTTTACCGAGCATCTCGGCGACAAGGACGACGATGTCGCGGTGCCAGCGCGGGCCGTACACCTCGGCGGTTTTGACGGCACGAGCCGCCCAGCTGCGTACCTCTTCCGGCTTGGCCTTCGATTCGCCGGCCATATTAACGAGAGTCAGAGCCGCCCGCATGATGGCCGCGTTTTCTTTCCCGGTCGCCAATGTCTCCTTGAGGAGTTCGGCGTCGTCGAGTTTGGTCAACGTGGTTTGTTCCAACTCGGCGGGGATGACATCGCCGCCGCGCTGCTTGAGAACGCCGTACAGTTTGGTCGATTTGTTGGCGGGCAAGCGAAATTCAAAGGCGATGGTTTGTGCCGGCGATTTGAGAGATAAACGCAGCATGTCCTTGGTCACGCTCAAACCTTCGAGCGTCATCGTCCGTCCTTCCGCGCTGGCGAGAACGCTGCCGGTCCACTTGCCGTCCTTGTTCTCCATCTTTACCAGCCACAGGGCATCGCTGCCGGACTTGAGCAGAGGCAGGGTAAGTTTCCATGTGCCGGCCGGAGGCGTTCCCTCCGCCGCCTGAACCGCGCTCATGCCGGCCAAAAGGAAACCGGCCAACGCCAAATGGGCCGCTCGAATCATGGTGCAGCATCCTTAAAAGGGGAGAGCAAGGAGGGCCGATAATCGTGTAACACTTCCGCTTACTCTATGGACGGCGTTGCTATTCACATAGCCCCGCTCGCCCACGGGGGATTGGCTTGCTACAATGCGACGTACTGTATTTCCAAGACGAAAGGTGGGCCAACCGTGGGACGCGCACTCCTTGTTTCAGCCGTCGTAACGGCTCTCCTGCTAGGCTCGGCTCTTTTTCCGGTGATTAGCGTGAACGCCGACGAAGGTATGTGGCTGCTGAACGATCCGCCGCGCAAGCACCTCAAGCAAAAATACCACTTCGATCTCACCAACGAATGGTTGGAACGCGCGCAGAAAGCTTCCGTTCGCTTCAACAACGGTGGTTCCGGCAGCTTCGTTTCCGCTGATGGCTTGATTGTCACCAATCACCACATCGGTGCCGACTGTTTGCAAAAGCTCAGCTCCAAAGACAAAAACTATCTGCATGACGGCTATTACGCATCGACACGCGACAAGGAATTGCACTGTCCCGACCTGGAATTGAACGTCTTGCAGTCCATCGAAGACGTGACGGCGCGCGTTAACGAGGCGGTTAAGCCGGACCTGACGCCGGCCAAGGCGTTTGCCGCACGCCGCGCTGTTCTGGCCGCCATCGAAAAGGAATCGCTTGACAAGACCAAACTGCGCAGCGATGTCGTCACGCTCTACCAGGGCGGAAAATATCACCTTTATCGATACAAAAAGTATACGGATGTTCGTATTGTGTTCGCTCCGGAGCAGGCCATCGCCTTCTTCGGCGGCGACACGGACAATTTCGAGTATCCGCGCTTCAACCTCGACATTTGCTTTTTCCGCGCTTACGAAGACGGCAAACCGGCGCATCCGGCGCATTTCTTGCGCTGGAGTCCGACCGGGCCGCGTGAGGGCGATCTCGTCTTCGTCACCGGCCATCCGGGATCGACAAACCGCCTCGATACGCTGGCCAAGCTGCTGCACCGCCGCGATAAAACCTTACCCTACTGGCTCAATCGCTTGCGTTCGCAGGAGGCGCTGCTCACGCAGTTCGCGGGGCGCGGCCCCGAACAGGCGCGCATGTCCCAAAAGGATCTCCATCGCGTCGCCAACTCGCGCAAGGCCGTCAGCGGCCAATATCAAGGATTGCTCGATCCCGCCATCATCCGCCGCAAGACCGACGAGGAACTGTCCTTGCTGGCGGCCGTCAAGGTCAAGGGCGATGCGGCCAAGCACAAGGCGCTGCAAGACGCACTAGCGCACATTGAGGAGGCGGAGAAGACGTTCGCCGCCTTCGAGCGCGAATACGACTTGCTGGAGCGTGGCGACGCCTTCGATTCGGAACTGTTCCACATCGCGCGCCATCTGGTGCGCATGGCAGCGGAGTTGCCCAAACCGAACGCCGAGCGACTGCGTGAATATCGTGAATCGGCTCTGGAGTCGCTGAAGTTCAAGCTCTTCTCTCCGGCCCCGATCCATCCCGAATTGGAGAAGGCCCGCCTCGCCAATTCGCTGACTTTCCTCGCCGAAAATCTGGGCGGTTCGCATCCACGGGTGGTTAAAATCATGGGCGAACAATCGCCGTCCGCTCGCGCGGCCGAGCTGATCGATGGCTGCAAACTCGCCGATCCCGCCGAGCGTCGCCGTATCGCCGCGGGCGGCGCGAAGGCTATCGAGGACTCAACCGATCCGATCATTCGCTTGGTTCGCCTGGTGGATGAGGACGCCCGCGCCCTGCGCAAGCGCCACGACGATGAGGTGGAGGAAGTCGAGCGCCAGGCCAATGCCCAGATTGCGCGCAGCCGGTTCGAGGTGTTGGGCACCGCCATTGCTCCCGACGCCACCTTCACGCTGCGTCTGGCTTTTGGCGTCGTCAAGGGTTATCGCGTCGATGGTCTCGATTTGCCTTTCGCGACGACGTTCGGCGGCGCGTTTGAGCGCGCCGACAAGCAGGCTCATCGCGAGCCGTTCGTTTTGCCCAAACGCTGGCTCGATGCCAAGGACAAGCTCAATCTGAATACGCCGTTCAATTTCGTCTCGACGGCCGACACCATCGGCGGCAACTCCGGCAGTCCGGTGCTCAACCGCGAGGGCGAGCTGGTCGGCATCAACTTCGATCGCAATCGTCACGGTCTGGTGCGCAATTTCGTCTACACCGACGAGCAAGCCCGCCACATCGCCGTTCATTCGCGCGGCGTGCTGGCGGCGCTACAGACGCTGTACGATGCGAAAGCGCTGGTGAAGGAACTAACAACGAATTAACCACAGAGACACAGAGGCACAGAGAAAACAAAAAAAGAGAGAATGGATAGCAATTGTGGTTCGTCCCGCGAGCCTTCCTACTCTTTTTTCTTGTTTTCTCTGTGCCTCTGTGTCTCTGTGGTTCATAATGTGTTCACTTCGCCGTGGCGTAGCGATGCGTCGGTTGCGGGCGGCCAGGACGGAAGCTCTGCAACGTGTGAAACTCGGCCGTCGCGCCGCGCGCGGCACACGCCGCTATCACCGTCTGCCGCACTTGCTCCGCCATCAACTCCGGATCGGTCGCCGCCCGCGCATTGACGATCAGGTCCATCTCCGTCACGTCGCCCCGCGCCGGCAGCGACAATTCCGGCTGACTGTGACTACTCACTAGATTGGCCACGCCGAACGACACTTCGGAGAGACCAATCGCCTTCAAATGCGCCACCTCGCCATCTTGCTGTTTCAGACCTTCTTGCAAACGGCTGACCACGTCCAGTAGGAGCGCATCGACGGCGAACGGTTTGCCGGCAACGACACGGATGCTGCTATTGAGCCAGCCTAGCTCCGCTTCGCCCTCGGCGTAGGTATCGTAATCGATGTCGAGAATCCGGCGGCCGAAATTGCCCTGCTGATCGAGCAACGCCGTCAGTGTCTCGAAACCTTGTCCCGTCTTGGCCGACATCCGCAATACCGGGGTGCCGGGGAAGGCCGCGTTGAGGAGATCGGTCAATTCCGTCAGCGCGGCGACGTCGAGTTCGTCGGTGCGATTGATGACGATGGCGTCGGCCTCTTCGAGTTGTTTGCGGAAGATATACGCGGCCTTGGGCGAAAAGCCGGCGCTCGCCTCGGCTTTGAGGATGCGCAAACCGTGGCTGGGTTTGAACAGCACCGGATATGGGCCGACCGCGAAGCGATCGCCGTACAGATCCTTGAGCGGCTGCACCACCGTGGCGACGAGATCGGTGCAGCTGCCGACCGGCTCAGCGAGAATCACGTCGGGCCGTTGATTGCCTTCGAGCTGCCCGACCTTGGCGACGAGATCATCGAAACGACAACAGAAGCATGCGCCGGGCACTTCCTCCACGGCGAAACCCTGCGAGCGCAGACTGGTGGTATCGACCAAATCCTGAGCCTGATCGTTGGTGACGAGGCCGACCTTCTCGCCTCGGTCGATGTAGAAACGCGCCAGCCGCGCCAGCGTGGTGGTCTTGCCCGCGCCGAGGAATCCGCCAACCATGATGAATCGCAGATGCTTCATTGTCGAACCTCAAAAGTGTCTTTGCCAGCCCGCAGCGCCAGCAAGGGACATTCCCTTGCTGGCGCTGCGGGCTGGCAAGACGCGGTTACTTTTGCAACCGTACATAATGATATTTCTCGATGAGGTCGATGACCGCATCCGAGCCGGCGAAATCGATGAACTCCTTGACCAGCCCCTTGGGCATCTCGCGCGTCACCAGATTGAGCGAGCGAGAAAGAGGATAAGTGCCATCGCGTATGTGTTCTGTGGTTGCCGTGATGCCGCCGGAGGGTAGAGCGCGGATGGGAACATTCTCGCCGATCGGTTCGGCTCGGCTGCACGACACGTAAGCGATGGCACCCGGCCGTTCAGCCACCGTCTGAACGGCTTGATCGCTGTCATTGATAATGGCATCGGCACGGATCTGCGTGGATTTCAGCTTGAAGTGATCGAGAAACAACTCCAGCAGCGCCCGGCCCTCCACCATGTTCACCAAGGTGATCGGCCGATCCGGGCCGCCGACCTGTTTCCAGTTGGAGACGCTGCGTGTGTACATGCGGACAATCTGATCGTCGGTGAGCGTCGTCACGGGATTGGTTCGATGCACGATGATGCATACGCCGTCGCGCGCGATGGGCGTGGCGTACAAGCCGCTCTCGTCGGGTTTCAGCGCGCGGGCCACCATGCCGATGTCCGCCAATCCCTGTCGGGCGTCCGCCACGCCGCGCGTCGAGCCATCCGCCTGCACATCCACGCGCACATCCGGATGGGCCGCCTCAAAGCGTTCGCCGATCTCACGCACGAGCGGCGTCATGCCGGTCGCGCCGGTCAACACGAGGTTGCGCCGGTTCCGCTCCGGCGGCCGGCACCCCGCGCATGCGCAGCCCAGCAGCAGCCCGCAGACGATCAACCATCGCGTTCGCATCATGGCTCCGGCTCGCCTCGTGAGTTGGCTCGGTCCTCCTCCAGCGATTCTCCCGACCCATGATATACGATGCACCCCCCAGGCCGCATCGATGTCGTGGTCGCGAACGCTTTGAACCTGCCGCACGACCCCGCATAATCCTCCCAGCCAGCCTATCGAGAGTGCCGCGACCGTTTATGTCGTCTTCAACGATTCATCTACCGTCGGCGGCAAGGACGGCATCGACGCCGATTCCGGTTGATGCCGGTTGGCATAGTAGGCCATCAGAGCGATGAGGTAACTGACGCAGGTGATTGCGTTGACGAGGAAGATCGTGGTAAATTGCGCCAGCCGCAGGGATCGACCGCCGCCGTCCGCCATTCCGCCGGTGCTTATCCAGTGAACCATCGAGACGATGAGATAAGTGGGGAAGACGAAAGGCAAGAAAACACCAACCCACAAAGAGAAGACGCGGCGAAACGAGGTCGTCCGGACAAGCCACGCCATGGGCAGTCCCTCACCGAAAATGCCGGCCAGGAAAAACGCTACCGCAGCCATCCGCTCGTCGCTGGGCAAGACGCCAGACAAAAAGAGGAGCAACCCAATCGAACACGAGACGCCCGCGATGGCGGCATTGAACAAGGCTACGACCGCCGCATCGTGAATGCGTTGAGGACGGCGGCACCAGTCCAGCAATCGCGTTCCCATGCCGGCGGAGCGTGCCTGGATCGGCTCGCGGTTGAGGAAACGGCGCAAATCTTTGGCCAGGGCGTCGGCGCTGGCGTAGCGCTGGCGTGGAGCCTTGCGCAAGCACTTCAAGCAGATCGTCTCCAGATCGCGCGGCAGTTCCGGCGCGAATCGGCGCGGAGGCGTCGGCTCCTCCGAGCGCACTTGTTCCAGGGTGAGCAGCAGCGACGGCCCCTGAAAGGGCAGGCGGCCCGTCAACAGTTCGTACAGGATGACGCCTAGGGAATAGATGTCCGTCGCGGCACCCACTTCGTGCGCCCAGCCCTCGGCTTGCTCGGGTGCCATGTACGCCGGTGTGCCGAGAACGACGCCGCTGCGCGTCTGCTCGGACTCCGCCAGCAGCAACTTGGCCAGGCCGAAATCGGTCAGCTTGGGAATGAAATCGAGTTCGGGCAAGCCGGAAGCGGAATTGGCTATCGTCGCGGGTTCGGTCGTCCGAGGCGCGAGCAGGATGTTACTCGGCTTGAGATCGCGGTGCAAGATGCCGCGGTCGTGGGCGTGCTGGACGGCGTCCGCAACATGGGCGACCACGGTAGCGGCCATCCACGGCGGCACGGTTTGGTTCCGCGCTTGCAGCCATTGCGCCAGGTTGACGCCGGGACAATAGGCCGAGGCGATGTAGCAAACGCCCCCCACCTCGCCGGATTCGTAAACGGGCACCAGATTGGGATGATCCAGGGCCGCCGCCGCGCGTGCCTCGCGCAGAAAACGCTGCCGCAGTTCGGTGTTGACGAGAGCTTCGGGCCGGGGAAGTTTGAGGGCCACGAGGCGTCTCAGCTGAGGATCATTGGCCAGAAAGATGATGCCGAAGCCGCCCCGACCGATCTCGCGGCGGATGCGGAAGCGGCCGAAGACGCCGGCCGGCAGTCCGGGATAGGGTGCGGAAAGCGGGCGCGACGGATACACGTCCCGCAGCAGCCGTAAACAATTCTCCAATCGCGCCCAGTGAGGCCGCAGCGGCGACGGCAACGGGGCCGCCACCGTGAGAAACGCCGGGTCGGCGCCCTCGGTCAGGGCGGCCTCGAAGAGCGCCATCCGAGCGATAAGCTCTTCGCTTAGGTGATCGTCGTCAGCGAGGCTCATAGGGGCAACTCAATTTTTTTTGCAACTGATCCACCGCCCGCGCCCACAACTTGCGAGCCGCTTCGGTCGAACAATTGAGCGTGGTCCCGATGTCGGGGAAGGTTTGTTGTTCGTGATAGCGGAGCCGAAGGACTTGCTGATAATGCTCCGGCAATTGGGCGAGGGCGTGTTCCAAATCGGCGGCCTCCTCGCGGACCGCCTCCCGCTCACTGGCCGACTGCCCCACGGCTTCCGTCGAACCGGCGCGGAGCGCGGCCAATTCTTGGGAGAAGGCGGTGGGATGTTCAGAAGAGGGCGAAAACATGTCCCAGTCTCCAAAAGCATCGGATAATGGTGACACGAAATTGTCTTCATCATAGGTTCGGTACGCTCCTACCACAAGGCGGTCGAAAGATTTTGGTGAAAACAGGGACACCCCGGCCGACCATTTTTCGACCACTGATCTTGAGAACGCCGCTTGATCCGGTCACAATCCAAGAGTGAATTGCCAAACCAGAGATACGGATAACCGATATGGCGGAATGCCCATTCTGTAAGGAGACTCGCGGGGCGAATGATTTCCTACCGAGTGAGGAGGCGATCTGTCCCGTGTGTAGGAATCGACCTCTCTCCTCCGCAGTGACGCTGCCGTCTTCTCCCCTTTCTCCTTCGTCGGCTCCGTGGTGGGCACCCGCTAACCCGCCCGAGCCAAACGAGCCAGCGGCGGTTCCGGCCACGTCCCTTTCTCCTCCCTCGGATCCGTGGTGGGTGTTGTCTCTCCCTCTGGAACCCAACATGCCGGCGGCAGTCCCGGATACGCCCGAATCTCGCGGGACGGGGGATGACAGCGCTCCTGGCGAGCAAGACGAGCCGGCGACAGCACGCATTACTCCTCCCCAACGCACTGCCCCCGAGGAACCCAGGCCGGCAGGAGTGCGGATTCTGCCGCGCGAAACGCCAGCCAGCGAGGAACCCGACGAGCCGGTTTCCTTGTTCGGGCGCTTGCTCGCCCTGAATGCCGGTTCGGCGACGGCCTTGCTGTGCGGCAGTGTCGCGTTATTGTTCGTCTCGATTCCCGAATTGGATTTCCTCATCAAACCGCTGAGCGCATTGGGACTGCTCATTGGACTGCTGGCCGGTGTCCTACCCGCGTTGCGGAAGGGGACGAAAGGGATTATTCCTCTCATCGTGTCCGTTTTTTGCCTTCTCATCTTGCTCTTCGTGGGGAGTTGGCCGCGTTCTTCCGCGCCGCCGCCGCGTCCGATGGTGGCGATTCCTCTTCAACAGGGAGGAATGGTTCCTCACCAGCCCGTCACGGCAGACGATTGGGTGGACGCGGCCGCCAACGCCATGCGAAGGGATGACGTGCGTGTCCAGGTCGTTTCCGCGCGCGTTGGCCGGGTGGATTTGAAAAAGCAATCGGGAGTCGTCCCGTCGCCGGATCGGTATTTGGTGATTCGCTTGCGGGTCAGTTATGAGGGCATCCTTTTTCAGCAAACTCCCTACGAGCCTTGGGCCGACCTTCCCGACTCTCCTAGCAAACACCAGCCGATTTTGACCGATAATTCAGATCTCGCTTATACCCAGAAGACATTTGACGCCGGGAAAGTGGTGGGACGCGCGGACCTCGATGCGCTCACCCCAGGACATCAGGTGAAAGAAGTGCTGGTCTTCCCGATCCCGCCGCGCGACGTGGAATACCTACGACTGACATTGCCGGCCGCCGCGTTCGGGCTGACGGGCGAGTTCCGTTTCCGTATCTCCCGCGGCATGCTCCAGGCTCCTTAAAAAAGGAGCGGTCCCTTATTCAGGTAGCACGGTGAAAATGATCGAGACAAAACTGTCGCGGAGGCATCACCGCCCGCGACGCGGTTTCACTCTCATCGAACTATTGGTGGTCCTGGCGATCCTCGCCTTACTCATGGCGCTGCTATTGCCCGCGATCCAGAAGGTGCGTGAGGCCGCCGCGCGCGCCTCCTGCGGCAATAACCTGAAGCAGATGGGGCTGGCCATTCACATGTACCATTCGGACTACAACAAACTCCCTCCCAACCGGCTCAGCGATTTGCATGCGACCTGGGCGGTGTTAATTCTCCCCTACCTCGAACAGGGCAACCTGTACGCGCGGTGGAACCTGGCTGACACCTATTACGATCAGTCCGATGTCGCTCGCCTAACTCCGGTTTCGATCTACTTTTGCCCTTCGCGGCGCACCGCGCAGTCTCCTCCCAACGCCAGCATATCGGGCGATCAAAACGATGACATCGGCCCGACGCTGGGGCCGCTTGTTCCGGGGGCGTTGGGTGATTACGGCACCTGCACCGGCACCGACAACTGCGACGGCACCGACTGCGACGGCCATGTCTACAACGGCGCATTCCGGGCCGCGCAGAATCAATACGGCCAATCCCTGGGAGCGGTCACGTTCGGACAAATCACGGATGGCCTGAGCAACACCTTCTTCGTTGGGGAGAAGCACGTTCACCTGAGAAACTTCGGCAGGGGCGTGTTAGACTGCTCCCTGTACAATGGCGATTATTGGGTCTGCTCCAGCCGTTCGGCCGGGCCGAATTATTTATTGGCTCAGACCCCGACCGACAATGTTATCGGCTTCGGTAGCTATCATCCGGGGATTTGTCAGTTCGTCATGGGCGATGGCAGCGTGCGCTCGCTCTCGAATGGCACGGCCCCCAATACCTTGGCTCTCCTGGCGAATATCTCGGACGGACAACCCCTTCCCGATTATTGATCCCGTCACCATTCCCCCGCCACGAAATGCGCGAGGCATGTGCGATTCGGAGGAAGACATTCATGACGCTCCTTTACACCGATCCCCTTTTCCTCCAGCACGACACCGGCCCTCATCCCGAGACGGCCGACCGTCTGCGCGCCATCACGGCCCGTCTGGATGAGACCGGCCTCGCCGCTCGTTGTCATCGGGGCGTTTACCAAGCGATGACTACAGAAACCGTGGCGCAGTTGCATTCTCCGCGCGTGGTGCAGCGCGTCGAGGAAACGGCCGCTCGGGGCGGCGGCCGACTCGATCCCGATACCATCGTCTCTCCCGATTCATTCGCGGTCGCCCTGGCTGCGGCGGGTGCGTGCGCGTCCGCCGTCGATACGGTCGTGCGCGGCGACGATGTCAACGCGCTCTGCCTGGTGCGGCCGCCCGGTCATCACGCCACGCCGACGCGCAGCATGGGCTTTTGTTTGTTCAATAATATCGCGCTGGCCGCGTATCACGCCCTGACGGCGCATCAACTCGATCGTGTGCTGATTGTGGATTGGGACGTGCATCACGGCAACGGCACGCAGGATGTCTTCTACGAAGATCCGCGCGTGATGTTCTTCAGCATCCATCGTTTCGGCATGGGCTTCTATCCCGGCAGCGGCGACGCCGACGAAACCGGCCAAGGTAAGGGGCTGGGCTGCACTCTCAATACGCCGATTCGCTACGGGACACCCCGCAAGGAATATCAGGCTGCTTTCCGTAGCGCACTGGAGAAAGCAGCGGACAAGATCAAGCCGCAACTGGTGCTGGTCAGCGCCGGTTTCGACGCCCATGCACGCGATCCGATTGGCTCGCTCGGATTAGAGGTCGAGGACTTCGCCTGGCTGACGCGCCAGGTTCTCGACGTGGCCCGCACGCACTGCGACGGACGATTGGTGAGTTGTCTGGAGGGCGGCTATAATCTCGATGTGTTGGCAGAGTCGGTGCAAGTGCATTTGGAGGAATTGCTAAGAGCCAAATCGTGAAGGTAGTTCTTACAAGGCTCCGGGCAGGATTTACAAACCTCTCGATCCCTTGTCGTTCGGGCCGCATCGAGAATCATCGCCGCAACCTTCATGCAGATCGACGATTGAGACAAATTATCGCGCTCTTCATCAAGGTATCGCAGCCTTTGGCATTTCAATTGCTTTATAGAAAAGCGTCTTCCGGACGCACGAGCAACCGGCGACTGTCGCTCCCCCGCGAAGTTTGCCGAAAGCTCTCGAATACGGCTTCTGGAAGCGATGGTCCCGGCCAGTTTTATCCTCCTTGCGTCTGTCCCCCGGATGTGAGGAATGGATAGTCGGGCGAATGCCCTTGGAGCGGTAACTCCCCCCGGTTGCCTTTCCACTCCCTCCGTGTTCCGGCCTCTGGCCCCCGTGCAAAGGCGACCCTCTCCCCCGAGGGTCGCCTTTTTTCATTTGCTTATTCCGCTGCTTGAGTTGGCGAACACCCGTTTACGTTTCGCGAAGTTTCCGCGAAACGTAAACGGGTGTTCGCCAACTCAAGCAATTACAAAACCGGATATGCGCCGGAGAATAATCCGCATATTCTCGACCACAGCCCCGAACGCTCGCGATGTAGTTTCGTCAAGCGATTGTTCAGCCAAGCGTGGATGCGAACATCTTCGGGAGTCGGGACCGAGCGAGAGATAGGCGAGCGACGCCTCCCCTCATTTTCCTTGCCCTCATCAATATCGAGTTCGCGTTGCACCGCCTTCCGTATGAATTCTTCTCGCGAAAGTTCCGGGTGTCGATCGAAATAGCGGTGAACTCGCTCGGTAAGGCAATTGGTCGAAAACATCTGTTTCTCCCACGTTAGCGGTTCCGGATTCGGGAGCAAACCCCCGAATAGGCCGATTCCAAGCCGAAACACGCCAATGTGCCTGGCAATGGGTTTTGAGTGAGCAGCTTCCGCGCCAGAACGACCAATGGACTGGATTTTTATCTACAACCTATTGGAAAATAAAGAATTAAGATTTGCGATTTATCTCCTCGCATTCATCTGCCGCGAGCAGAGAATCCTTTCCGTATTTGGAAATTACACAGTTGGGAACCGAACTGCACATTGGGTATGGCGACGGCAACCCAGGCTGGCGCGAAAGTCAATCTAGTCGCAACAGCCAACTTGCCAATCCAAGACTGATGACGCCGAGCGCGGCCAGCACGCCACAGGAACGCCAGACGATTGCGCCGTTGGGTTGGTAGCCGCCCGAACCGCCCAACAATTCGCGGTAGGCATCCAGCGCCCAGCCCTGCGGCGTCAGCAGCGTGAAGATTCGCGTTTGCTCCGGCATCATCTCGCGCGGCAGTACGCAACCGCCGACCACCGCCAATCCTACCACCAGGACGCCGCCATAAAGCGCTACCTGCAATTCGCTGCGTGCCACCGCCGCGATGAGCAGCGCCAACCCCATCGCCGCCAGGGATGTGCAAAGCACCACCGGCAATATCCAGGCGATCTGTTCGGCCGGCGACCACGAATCCGGTCCCCAACGGATGCCGAACAACCAGCGGCTGGCAATCAACAAAAACAGCGTTTGTCCGACCGATAGCGCGAAACAGGGCACCATTTTCCCCATGAGAATATGTCCGCGCGTTAAGGGGGCGGCCTGCAACCGCCGCAGTGTTCCCTGCCGCCGTTCGGCGACAAACACCCAACCGGCGATCAACACGAGGAAGAAGACGAACATCACCACGAACATCGGCACCAGATGTTTGTAATGCTCGCCGCCATAGCGCAGCGGGCCGCTGCCCTCCTTGTTTTGATAGTCCTCCGGCTTGGCGTCCTTACGCTGTTGGTCCGTCGATTTCGTCAGCGCCTCCCAGGTCTTGCCGCGCAGGTTGTACTTGCTGAACTGCTCGGCCAGCGCCTTCTGCACTCCCTCACCGACCTTCTCCTTGTACATCTGCGCATTTTTTGGATCGCCGCCGGAGGCCATACGCAGCATTTCGCCGAGTTTGATCTTCTCCTTGCCGAGCAGAACGAATTTGAATTGTTTGGGCACCGGCAGATTCACGTTGTCACCCAGCAACTGAATGAACTCCGGATCGCTGAGCCGCTCGAATGCTCGGCCGATCATCCACGGCAGAATGACGCGCAAGAGCGATACCTGTACCACCTGCTCGATGATGGCCGAGGTCATCGGCTGCTTCTCGTCTTTCCACAATTGGACATCTACTTTGTCCAAATAAACGCCGTCGCGATGAAAGGGATTCAAGCCGTCAGCCAGGAACGAACAATGGTTCATCTTGCCGGTGAAACCCGGCTCGAAGACGAGAATGGCCGCGCGCTTGTGTTCGCGGATGAGCCGTTGGGCTTCCTCGCGGCCAGCCTTGATGACCTCGACGCGAATGCCCGCCGTATCGGCCAGATCGCGCTGCACCACATGCGACCACGGCTCGCCGTCGTTCAGTCCTGAACCCTCATCGAGATCCACGATCGATATGCGCAGATGATCGTCTGGTTTCTGTCCGAAGTTTTCGCCAACGAACAGCCCGAACACCAGGATGAACAACAACGGCAGCACGAATAGCAGAATGAGCGCCACCGGATCGCGCAGCACCAGACGCAGTTCCTTTTTCACCAGCGTCCAGACGATGCTCATGAGGATGCTCCTTGGTCCGCTTGCGGCTAGCAGGCTCTCACGCCATGTAGGTGCCGCGAGCCGAGCGGCACTCGCAGTCCGGCTCGGCTCGCCGGACCTACGGCCAGTAGGTGCCGCGAGCCGAGCGGCACGCATTGGGTAGGTGCCGCGAGCCGAGCGGCACTCGCAGTCCGGCTCGGCTCGCCGGACCTACGGTATTCTGTTCGTGACTCTTACGGCCGCGCCGGCGGCTTCTTCACTTCCAGGGTCTGCACGGCCATGCCTTCCGCGCGCTCGGTCGCGGCGTAGGCGCGGAGAATCAGACGCGGCCACGGCAGTTTCGCCGGCGCTTGGAGTTTTGCCTCGAAATGACCGTCCTTCGCCACGCATTCGCACATCGCCACCACGAAGCGATTGGCGCGATCGTGATTGGCAAGCATCACGCAATCGCGCGCCGCGCCTTTCGGCAACGGTTCCAGATCCTCCGGGACACTGTTGACCGTGCGCTCCAAGGTCAGCCGCACCCGCGCTCCGGCCAGGCGAGCCGGTACGCGGCCGCGTACCGTCAGCCCCTCACCGACGATGACGCCGCTCGCCGTTTTCAGTTCGATATCCTCCGGCATGACCGGCAGACGCAACGCGGGATCGCCCAGCAGCAAGAACATTTCGAGGTGTTCCTGCCGCTGCGTCGTTTGCGCGATCGTCTTGTCGCCGTCCACGGCGTCGAGAAGGCGATAGGTGAAATCATCGATCTTGCCGGAAGCCACACCGTTTTTGATCGCCAGCCACGTTTCGCCGAGCCGATCCGGTGGACGGTTGGCGAAGGTACTCGCGAACAAACCGTCCGCCGCAAGCTGCACCATGGCGGCGAAGCAGATGCCGTGCGAGCCGACGACGGCAACGGGACCGTTGGCGTTCCGCATCGCCGCGACGCCATAGCCTTCGCCGTTGGCACCCTTGAGTTGGCAACCGTTGCAGCCGAAGGTGAGGAAGACTCCCTTGCCACGCTCGATCCGCAGATGCGCCCAGTCATCACGATCCAGATAGGGCGCCTCCCCGCCGTACAATCCCTCGGCGCTGGAATGTCCCAGGTAGAGGGTGAACGCTTCGCCGTGCTGCACATACTGCAAGGCGCGTTTGTGCAATTGATCGTTCGGCAGACAAAAACGCGATTGTGGATTGCTGTAAATCGCTTTGCCGGTCCAGATGGACGCTAGCCGTGCGAAGCGTGATAGGGCCACGTTTTCGACCAAGCGATCGACCAGCGGATTGTAGGCAGGGATGCCGGCGAGGATGGTCAGCCGCCTGCGCCACATGCCTGGACGCGCATCGCGTTCAAAATCGAGAGTCTTGGCCACCATGCCGCGCGCTTCCTCCTCGGTCCGCGCCGGAAAACGGCCGACCGCCACCGTGGGCACTCGGCTATCCTTGAAACATCCATAGCCGTTGTCGCTCGGCTGGCCTTTCATCCGGCCAATCGTGCCGGAGAGCGCCGGCACGACTTTTTTCTCCGGCTCCGCCAATCGCCCCGACTCAATCGCTCCGACAAGCAGAACGAAAGACGGCCCTTTATGTTCGCGACAAAGTTTGTTGATATGTTCTCGTAGTTTTCGCGCTTCGCCGCCGCGGATTTCTTCGGCACTAAGTACGTCCGTGGTTTGCACGACGACAACGCGAAGTCCCTGCGCCTTACGCTGTTCGCACAGCGGTTCGATAGCCTTGCGGAAGACGGGCGCGGTCACGACGATCCATTGTCCGGTCGGCGCGGCGCAGGCCGACAGGCAGGTCAGTAGAAGCACGCCCAGGGCCAATCCGTAGCGGAGCATGATTCGTTCTCCTCTCGCCAAGCTGAGGCTCTTGTTCTGATGGTCCTTCGCAGGTTCATGGTAGCGGGAATGGAGGAGCGGCCCAAGACCTGTCCGCGGCGCGGGCGCGGATGTCCCTTGCTTGCGCCGCAGGCTGGCTTGGGTATGCTTCGATGATTCTGACGAGAAAGTAACCCGATGACCGTTGAGACGATCCGCTTCGGGTGTTAGGCTCATCGTAAGGATCGCCGAGGAGGGCGGAAGCGCCCTTGCTCGAAGGTGGGCCTTTGACAAAATCGCGGTTGACATCTCCATCCACGGATGCTATCGACGCTCCAAAACCACGGCAGTTCGGTGGCTTGGATATGCGGACTAATTCCAAACTCGTTCTCCTGACTCTTCTGCTCGGCTTGCTGTTGGCCTGCGCGGCCGGCCGCCGTTGCCAGGCACGTCCGGTTCATCACGGCCAAACCAACGGCGCGAGACATCATCCGCTTCGCGTTCGCTTTCGCCATTCGCGCAAGGATCATCCGGTTCGGCGTCCTTTCGCGCCTGGCTCTAGTGCCGCCATCCCGCCCGATGAGGATGATGACGAAAACAACAAGACAGAGTCGGAACTGCCAGGCATCCACCCAAGCCTGACGACTCCTCGGATCGGCGCTGTTTCCCTCCAATCGATACGAGTCTTCTCGCGCTTTCAGAGAATACCGGATCAACCTCTCTACCAGACCCTGTGCATTTTGCTGATTTAATCTACCTCTCCACTCTCCATTTCCCGACAGATGGACCCGAAACACTCTGTCCGAGTGTTCGGCGATTCGCTCGCGCGTATCGCTGTGGCGTCCATGTGTCCCGAACAACAACCATATCATCGCTTTCTTTTCGCCTTTTTTGGAGCTTTTTATGATGTATACGAATGTTCTACCTCGTCAGGCTCAGGCGCTACAGCGGGTGTTCGGCTACATGGCGGGCCGAAATCAGACGCACGGGGACGAAGCACGCACCTCGTTGGACGGCTTCACGGTCGCGTTGTCTTATGAGGCCGGGACTCCGGGACACGAGATCGCGGCGGAAGTGGGGGCGCGACTGCATTGGCCTATTTACGATCACGAGTTGGTGGAGTGGATCGCCCAGGAGTTGGCCTTGCCGGTGGCCGTCGTCGAAGAGATGGATGAGCGGCGGCAGAGTTGGCTGCTGGAGTGCATGGAAGCGTTCGTCTCGAAGCCGGAATTGAGCGAGTGCCGCTACACGCGCCACCTGATCGCGTTGATTCATTCCCTGGGCGAGCAGGGACGGTGCGTGATTGTCGGACGCGGCGCGGCGTACATCTTGCCGTCACAGTCCACGCTGCGTGTGCGACTCGTTGGCGAGCCGGAGGACCGCATTGCCGCCTTCAGTCGTCGTCTCCAACTCGATCGCTCCACGGCCGCGCGCAAGGTCGAGGAGATCAATCGCGAGCGGCAGCGTTTCATCCGCGAGCATTTCCACGTCGATCCCACGAAGGCGCGCAACTACGATCTCGTACTCAACACTTCGCAGTGGTCGCCGGCCGACTGCGCCGACTTCATCGTTCAAGCTCTGCATCACAAGGACATCGGCCACCTCAACGGCTGATCACTCCACCGAGGAAGGAGAGGTCATGAACACGATCGCAATCGAGCAAGTTCAGCGTGTGGGCAGCGACTCCGGGGCGGAGCGCACGGTCGTGGAGGTTCCTCTGCTGCTCGAAGTCCGGCAGTTGGCAGCCCTGGAAGCGGCGGCCAACGCGCGCGGTCTGACGGCGGCGATGATGACACGCCGCCTCATCCACGATTTCGTCTGTCACGTCGCCGATCTTGTTTAACCGCCGCGCGGCTTGGCGTTTCGCGCGAAACGCCAAGCCGCGCTCGCCTCCGCCCCACAGATAAGCGAGATCAAGGCAATCTCTTGCTGATCGTTGCGCAGGGCGATACGCACCACGTCGCATCGGGAAGCGCCTCGCGTAACGGTTTTTCGCCAAACCCTATCCTTTTCTCCGCAAACACTTACCTAGTTTGCCAAAGTGTCTCGACGCAGTCTCTCCGCGCACGGTAACGCGACGAACCCCGCTTCTCGGCACGCGAGTTGCCTTCTTCACTCCGCCGTTGGCCGTTTCATGCGGGCAATCAATCAACGGAACACGGCCTCCCTCTCGTTGATTGACGACGCCGAGGGATGCGTTGAGTTTGGCGGACATCAGAGATGTTTTTTAGGAAAGGAAGAACGCTCATGAGGAAGACAATCTACGCGAGTTTGCTGGTAGCCGGCCTGATGGTGATCGCCGGCTGTAATAAGAGTACCGAGGCGACTTCGCCGGGCGGTGGCAAGTTCTCCCTGAAAGGCCCTAGCAACACGCCGGCTACCGAGGTCAAGCAGGGCGAAACGAAGACCGTGGAGATCTCGATTAACGAGAGCAAGGACTTCAAGGAAGAAATCACCCTGACGGCAACAGTCGAGCCGGCTGACAAGGGCGTGACAGCCACGTTGGATCCAAAAACCGTCAAGGGGGGCGATGTGAAGAAGACGGAACTCAAGATCGCGGCCTCCGACAAGGCGAACGCGGGCAAGTATGTCGTCACCGTCAAGGGAAAGGCCAAGGGAGCCGATACCAGCGTGAATGTTGAAGTCAAGGTTCCCGAGAAGAAGTAAGTCAACAAGGGGGGAATACGGGAGGTGGGTGGAATGTCGATCCATTCCTCATTCTGCCCCTCCCGTATTTTTTTCCGGCAACCCATAGGCCCGTCTTTTTTCGGGAGATGCAATGGCGGTTAGCATCCCTTCTCGATTTGGTTCCGATCGATGTGTCCGGCGAAACAGGTTGATGGTCCTGCTCGCTGTCGCCCTTGCCGGAGGCGGTTGTAATCCGCAGGCAGGGCCGCAGGGCCAAGGCCCCGGTCATCGTCAGCAGTATCTCGCCTTGAGTCCCCAAGAGGAATACTCCTTGGGCGTGAAGGCGTACAAGCAAATTCTCGCTCAGGCGAAGGAAAAGAATGCCTTATTGCCCACCGACGATCGCACCGTGCAGCGAGTCCGGCGTGTCGGCAAACGTATTGAGAAGGCCGTGCAGATCGAACCCTTGCAACGCGAGATCAACCTGCATCTGAAAGGCTACCACTTTGACTGGGAGTACAATGTTATCCGCAGCCGGGAGGTCAACGCTTTCTGTCTGCCGGGCGGTAAGGTGGCGGTCTATTCCGGCCTGCTGCGCATCGTCGAAAACGACGATCAACTGGCGACCGTGTTATCCCACGAAATCGCCCACGCCCTCGCTCATCATTCCAACGAACGACTCAGTCGTTATAAGGAGACCGGCAAGATCGGCTGGTTCTTTAACAAAGCCTACGATCGCCAGCAAGAATCCGAGGCCGACCACATCGGTTTGTTCTTGATGACCTTCGCGGACTACGACCCCGACCAGGCGGTCGTGTTCTGGCAGCGCATGCGCCAGGCGCAGGCAGGCGGCGAGTTGCCGGAAATTCTCTCCGATCATCCCAGCGACCTTCATCGCATTAAACAGATGCGGGCCTGGGTTCCCCAGGCGAAGGCGGCCAAGGTGGCCTTCGATCACCATCGTATCGCGGCCTCGCGTTGAGGCCGCGCATCAGAATCACGTTCCTTTTCACGGAGACTTGTTATGAGCATGGGTGGCGGTCCGATGTTTGGCAGCGGCGGCTTCTTCAATCCCCAAGGGCCGCATGGTCCGTGGGCGGGCTGCGGTTGTAGCAGCATCTTCATCATTCTGGCGGGCATTCTGCTCGTCTTCGGCGGTTGTTTGCGTATGTTCGGCCAATAACACAAGGCGGATGGGGGCGTACCTACCCCTGTCCCTGGAGGAAACACCCATGCGAGCACTTAGCGGAGCCATCATCACCGCCGCCGCCCTCATCGGTCTGGGCCTGACTGCCCAGGGCATCGGCACCCGTTACTCCGAATTCATCATTCGGAAACCCGTCACAGGCGAACAAGCCTCGCAACGATTGAACGAACCGGATTTTGAGAAGTCGGAAATCAAGATCCGCGATTTGGACAATCCGATGAAACTGTGTCTTACCATCCTGGTTCTAGCGACTCTGGTCGGTCTCGGTATCACCTTTGTCGGTCTGGCCTACCACCACCATCGCCGCTACCACGAACAGCTGCGGACGCAGGCATCTGGGATACCGAGTACGCATACCCACACGCCGATGTGACGAGAGAACGAAATACGATTTTTTGCCAGCCCGCAGCGCCAGCAAGGGTTTCCTTGCTGGCACTGCGGGCTGGCGAAATTTGTCAGGATGCTTTCGGTACGAACTTCACACACACCGGCTTACCCACTTCCACTTTCTCCCCGGTCGCTTCCAGTGCGCCCGTCTTCGGATCGATGCGGAAGACGAGGATGCTGTCACCGTCTTGATTGGCGACCAACATGAACCGGCCCGTCGGGTCGATGCCGAAATTACGCGGCACGTTGATTCCCTTGGATTGACGGCCGGCTGGCGTTAACTTCCCCGTCTTCTCATCAATCGTAAAGACGGCGATGCTGTTGTGTCCGCGATTCGATCCGTAGAGAAATTTGCCCGACGGATGCACCTGCACCTCCGCCGTCGAAGTTGGCTTCTTGTAACCCTCCGGCAGAGTCGAAACGGTCTGAATCTTCGTCAGGACGCCTTGCTTGGCGTCGTACGTCATCGCCGTGACCGTGTTCGCCATTTCGTTGATGACATAGGCATAGCGGCCATTGGGGTGAAAGGCGAAATGACGAGGCCCCGATTTCGGAGCGAGAGCCACGGCCGGCGGATCGTTTTTGGCCAGCGATCCCTTATCGGCGTCGAAGCGGTAGACGAACACTTTGTCCAATCCCAGGTCGGCAACGAAGGCGAAATGATTGGCGGCATCAAGGTTGATTGAGTGGGCGTGCGGTGCTTCTTGCCGTCCGGGATCGTCGCCCTTTCCCTTGTGCTGCGTGAAAGCCGTGCGCTCGCCGAGTTGCCCATTATCTTCGATGCGCAACACCGAGGCGTTGCCGCCGCCGTAGTTGGCGACCAGCACATTCTTGCCTTGGCGATCGACGACAACATGACAGGGGCCGGCACCGCTGGACGGTTTCGCATTCAGCGGTTTCAGTGCCCCGCTTTTCGGATCGAGAGCGAAGGCGTTGACAGCGCCGCTCTTCGCGCCGCCGAAGTTGCCGATTTCACCGACGGCATACAGGTAGCGATTGCTCGGATGGATGGCGAGAAAGGTCGGGTTGACCGTCTCGGCCACCATCGCTGCCTCGCTCAGCTTGCCCGTCGCCAGGTCCAATTCGCAGCGATAAATCCCCTTGCTTTTGCCGCCGGTATAGGTGCCGATGTACACCCATAATTTACTCCCTTTCACGGCCTCTTTGGCCGCAGGCGCGGCGAGCGATCTTGTCGCTGCGCCGAACAGGAGGACGACAAGCGCATAGGCAATCAGTCGAGACAAATACATCATTTCATACCTCTCGCGGTGGCTTCAATGAGGGCGGTGGAATACACGCCCGAAGAATAATGTAGGAAATGGCGCGCTGGATTTGACCAGCCAGCTTTCGGCGGATGGACGAAGGGATGGATGAAAGATCAATTATCGCGAAGGGTTGGCATCCTGCTTGCTCTACTTTGTGGACGTGCTGAACCCTCAGGGGGCGGATGGTTGGCGCGAGGGCCTGTTTCTGCTGCTTCCTGGGCCGAACTCACTCCCGAAGGACAGCAGCGGCAGGGAGTGGGCGTGACGGACCTCCCGCCCTCTGGGGGAACGGTGCGCGGCTTGGTGTTTCGCGCGAAACGCCAAGCCGCGCACCATCGCTTTCACAGCAAAGTCGGTTGGAAACCCGCCTCACCGTCCGCCTCCGCGTTCTGGGCGCAGTCAACGCAGTAGCGAGTATAAGGCACAGCATCAAGGCGTCCCTTGGCAATCTCCTTACCGCAATGCTCACATCGACCGAAGACGCCGCGCTCGATTCGATCCAAGGCGGCGGCGACCTCCCTTTGCATCTCGCGCTCATTTTTCAGCAGACTGGTACTCATCTCTTGCTCGAACGAATCCGTGCTGAGGTCCGCGAGATGAAGCGGCACATTGGACAGATTGCCGCTGGCATCGCCGCCGGCTTGTCGCAGAGCCTCACCCACCATCCCGACCTCATCTTTTCGCAGACGAGCCGCCATATCCGTCAGGCGCTGGCGATAGTTTTCTTGTCCTTCTCCGGTCATGGCAAATCTCCTGGGGCGGCTTTTCATCAAAGCGAGCGTGGTCGAAACGAAGCGGCGGTCACTTGCTCGATTTCTTCTTCGTGGGCACCTTGGCACCTTTTTTACGGGCTTCCGAGAGGCCGATGGCGACGGCTTGCTTGCGACTCGTCACTTTCTTGCCGGACTTGCCGCTCTTCAGTTCGCCCTCTTTGTACTCGTGCATGACATCGCGAACCGTTTTTTGGGCCTTTTCGCTATATTTCCGCGTCATGGATCGCTCCTATTCCTGAAAGATTTCTTGAACCGCACCGTTGGCGGCGTCATGGAGTAATAACCATCAAATCCGGTGCCAATACGTGTCTCTTCTGAGGCGAATATGTTTTCTCGCGATCATTTGCAGCGCATTCCGTGACACCCTCATGGTTCTCGGCGCAAGTTTGGATTAAGCTGGCGTTCACAGAACATCACGGCGAGAAAGAGGCTTTGGTCCGCGCAGCTGACTGTGTAGCTTACCATCCGCGCTCATCCTCAAGAGGTGCTACCCTATGCGCTCCATCTCAGCCGTCTCAACTCATTGGTCCCCGCACCGACTCGGCGCGATCAGCGTCCTCTTCCTGCTGACGACACTAACGGCCCTGGTGCGCTCCGATGGCCCCGTCGAGTCAAAGTTCCCACCAACCCGCGACGCCGGCAAGGGACGACTTATCCCGGCCCGCAATCCGCAACGGCTGCACCTCCTTATCGATTCCGCCAACGTGTTCGGCTGGATCAGCGGCGAAAAAAAGCATCGGGGCGAAACGGTTGCCGTCACCAGCGCGGGGCGGACGCAACAGATCAAGGTCGAACGCGGCAATACGTTCACTTGGCCTTACAAGGTCGCCAAGGCCACACGCACCGAGTTCGCCTTCGGCGAACTTCGGCAGACGATCACCCTACAACCGCCGAGCAAATTGCCGCCGTGCGTTTTCTTCGTCGTCGATCGCGCCGTCTATCGCCCCAACCAGACGCTGCGTTTCGCCGGCTTCCTGCGCGATTTGGATGGGCGCGGCGAGTTCGTGCCGCGACCGGCGCAGACCGTCGAGGTTCTGCTGACCAGCGAACGAAAAAAGACGATCGCTGCCCGTCTCAAGCTGACCGCCGACGCCCACGGCCGCATCACCGGCGACTACACCTTCAGCGACGCCGATCCACTCGATACTTACCGTTTGTCGATCCCCAATTACAAGGGCGAGGTCCACGTCAGCCTGGCCGAGTATCGCAAATCGAAAGTGCATCTGAACATTCTCAGCGAGCGTCAGGGATCGCGCTTGAAGCTGCGCTTCCAGGCGCGCGATTTTCTCGACAAAGCCGTGAAGAATGCAAGCGTTCAGTTCACCGCGCAGATTGTTCAGGAACCGGCGCATCCGCCGGCCGCCGCGCTGGACGGCAAGCAATTCGCCTATGTCGGCGATAATCAGCCGCCGATCCTGCGCCCGGACGACCTCACCGCCGAGGAGCGCCAACTGGCGGAGGCGGATAACAGCTATGAGGCCATCGGTGGATTGAATCTGGGCCGCGAACGCCAGGTGACCGCTCAGATTCAGGGCAAACTCAACCTCGGCGACAAGGGAGAGGGCGTATATCCCATTGAACTACGCAAGAACTGGATGCAACCCGATCATGCGGTGGTGGTGCGCGGCGTGATGCTCGATAGCAACGGCCGCGAGGAGCGACGGACGAAGACCATCGCGTTAACCGATAGCGACGATCATCTGCATCTGAGTCTGTCGCAGTCCACGTTCCGCACCAACGAACCGATCCGCGTAACGGCTCGCACCACCGATCCGTCTGGTCTGAAAGGGTCGGCCACCCTTGTCGCCATGCGTCTGACGGCGACTCCTGCACCGATGCCGATAGGATTTGCTGGCTTTCCGAATGGTCTAGGTGGCATGGGCGGCTTCGGTGGCAACCTCGGTCTCGGTGGCGGTCTTGGCGGTGGTGTTGGCGGTCTCGGTGGCGGTGTTGGCGGCCTCGGTGGCCTCGGTGGCATGATGGGCTACCAACCTATCGTCATGTCCAACTGGGGCGCGATCCGCCGCGACTTGGCGACTGCCGTAATCTTCCGGCGCGACACCGCCACGCTGCGACTGCGCGAGCCGGGCGCGTACCTGCTCACCGCCATCTGGCACAAACCCGATGGCACGCGCGCCCGTCAGGAAATCGGCTGCACGGTGCTGCCTCCGCGCGAACTGCCCGCGCTGAGCCTTCACCTCGACCACGACACGTATCAATCCGGCGACATGCTGACGGGATTGGTGCAAAGCAAGTACGCCGATGCCATCGTCCTTTTGACGCTGCGCGACAGCGTCGGCCTACAGATGTGGCAAACACTGCGATTATCCAAGGGCAAGGCGGAGGTGAAATTGCCGCTACCGCCCACCATCCATTATGGCTGTTCCGTCGAAGTGCAATACGTCGATGGCGACGACGACGCGGACCCGACACACGTTGCCAGCCGCATCATCCACGTTGTGCCGGCGCAGCGCATGCTGACCATCCACAGTGAAATCAAGCCGATCTGCCAACCCGGCGCGAAAGCGGTTCTTCATCTCCAGGTCAATCGCAAGGAACCGGTCGATCTGATCGTGTCCGTCTACGACAAGGCGCTGCGGAGCATCGCCCCGGACCAGTCCACCGACATTCGTAACTTCTATCTCGCCGACGATCGCATCTATGACACCCATGCCCGCGAGGTTTTGCGAAGGCGGCTCGGGAACATGACGCTTAACGATCTGCTCAAGCCGGTTCGCGCTTGGATCAAGGAACACCCCGACAAGGGGCTGACGGCCGAATACGCCGCCATGAACGGGCTGCTCGCTTCGGGGGGCGCGGTACATCTTCGCACGCCAGCGGTGGCGGCCTTGCTTTGCATGGTTGGAATCAAGACGCGTGTCGTCGATGCCATGCATAACTGGCAATTCCCCGAACCTGGCCCCGGCCGGCGGATGACCCTATGGCGCTGGCTCGACACGCCGGCGGCTGATGGCTGGCGTCTGCATTACGCGCTGGTGAACGACACGCTTTTCTTAAGCGCTTATCACCCCACGCAGAACCCCGCGCCGTGGAAGACGAAAGCGGTCGTCTATTATCCGTACATGTCGTTCAATGGCGGGATGGGCGGCATGATGATGGGCGGCATGGGCATGATGGGCATGGGCGGCATCGCCGGATTGGGCGGTCAAGGTTTCAACCAACTCGGTATCAACGGCGGCTTTCGCGGTGCCGCGAATCTGGGCGTTGGCGGCCTCGCCGGACTCGGTGGTATTGGCGGCATCGCTGGGCTTGGCGGCGGTGGATTCAACGCCAGTCCTTCTTTCATCGTGCAAACTCCCCAGCGCCACAAGCCGCGCGCGGCCGTGCTGCACGATGTCGGCGGCGCTGCGCTCCCTCTGCAAATCCGCCGCGATTTCTCCGATTCCGCCTACTGGAACGCCCAGCTTCGCACCGATAACAACGGCAAAGCCACGGTCGAGTTCAAACTGCCGGATTCGCTGACCGGGTGGCAAGTTGTTGTCACCGCCATCTCGAAGGATCTGCACGTTGGCCGGCACGAAACGTCTTTTCAGACCGCCCGGCCGCTCATGGTCGCCCCTATCTTGCCGCGTTTCTTCACCGAGGGCGACAAGGTGCGCGTGTCCGCCAATGTGCAAAACTGCACGGACGCACGGCAAACGGTTCGCGTCCGCCTCAAGGCCGAGAACGGCAAGGTGACGGAGCCAGCCGAGAAAGACATCATTCTCGAACCGGGAAGCCTCGCCTCCGTCTCATGGATTTTCCAAGCTGGAGACGCCGGTTTCGCGCAGTTGCTCATGAGTGCTGAATCGAAGGCCGGCTCCGATGCCTCGCTCAAACGCCTGCCCATTGTGCGGGCCGGCGTCGAGCATGTGGAGACGGTGTCCGGTTTCTGCAAGGATTCAGCGACGATAACGCTCCCCGAATGTGTTGATCCAGCCCAGGTCGTCTTCGAGGTCCGTTTCGCGCCGACGTTGACGGCCGACTTGCTCGACACGCTGCCGTATCTGGTCGGTTACCCGTATGGCTGCGTCGAGCAAACCATGAGCCGATTCTTGCCGGCGATCAAGGTCGCGCAGATTCTCAAGCAATTACGGCTGGACAGCCCCGAATTGAAACGCAAGCTGCCCGGCTGCGTCGCGGCCGGCATCAAGCGCTTGCTCGAACTCCAGCACGCCGACGGCGGCTGGGGTTGGTGGACCAACGATCAAACGCACGAGTTCATGACGCCCTACGCCCTCTATGGTCTGATTGAAGCCGAGAAGGCCGGCTACTCCATCGGTTCCAGCGACGCGATCTCTCGCGGCTTGCAGCGGCTGAAACAGTTCATCGATAACATGAGTGCGAGACAGTCGTCCGATCGCATCTACTGTTTGTATGTCTACGGCCAGCGCCAACAATTGACGGAAGCGTGGTGGGGCTTCATCGATGAGCAGCGGACGGCCGGCCATCTCTCCGATTATGCGCTCGCGTTGGCTCTGGAGTTGGCCGTGCAGCAGAAGAAGTCTCGCTTGGCCGACCGCTTGGCCACCGACCTGCGCGGCCGCGCTCGCCGGAGCGCCGGCCAGGTCCACTGGCTAACGGCGAACTTCTCACGCTGGGCGGACGATCCCTTTGAGGTCACGGCCGCGGCACTCAAGGCGCTGGTTGCCTTCGATAAGGACGACAAACTCATTCCCGGCGTCCTCGCCTATTTCACGGCCACCAAGCGCGACAATCGCTGGAACTCGACCAAGGATACCGCCCTGATTGTCCATGCCCTATGCGATTACCTGGCGCGTATCGACCGGAGAGACGCCGGTCCCGCCGAGCGACCGAGCATCGCTTTTCGATGCAATGAGGGGCCGATACACAAGGTTCCCTTTGCCCAACCATCGGAAAGTCGTCGTGTGATCGTGCCAGCCAAGCAAGTGCGTGCCGGCGTCAACCGTCTGACGTTCACGCAAGGCACTCCCGGCATGATGTACCGTGTCGCGCTGCGTTATCGGGTCAGCGGCCGCACCGTTCCCGCCGAGAGCCACGGCATCGAGGTCAAACGCCGTTACTGGTTGCTCAACGACCAGGGCCAGCGAAAGCGCGAATTGAAGTCCGGCGACGAGATCCCACGCGGCACCTATCTCGAAAGTGCCGTCGAGGCGCAGCCCACCGATCCGGCAGGGCTGATGCGTTTCGTGCTGGTCGAGAATCCGCGCCCGGCCTCCTGCGAGATTTTGCCGCTGGACGATCATCGCTTCGATCAGCGTGGCACTGCCTGCTTGCTGCGCGAAGATCGAGAAAAGTTGATCGCCTATCACCACGATGAGACACGCGGGCGGATCATCGATCGCTGTGTGCTGCACGCGGAGTTGCCCGGTGACTATCTCGTCCCGGCTGCTCACGTTGAGATGATGTATCAAACCGAGGTGCGCGGCCACAGTGGTACGTTCGCCTTTCGCGTGGCCGAAAAGTAGGCCGCGCGGATTTCCCGTGCAGCCACAATACCGTTCGGTTACTGAGTCCAGCGTAGCAAAAGTCCCTGGCGAGCGGGGTTGCGTAAGCGCCCCGAGAGAAGCACTCGGGGCGCTTACGCAACCCCGCTCGCCACACAGTGGCATTTTCAATGCGGGACTCAGTAAGTGATAACCGTCTAACAGGAACGAAAGCAGGCTCAACCGTGCCAACCTATTCCGCAACGAAGCGATGCACCACGTTATGGTCCTGGCATCGCTGGAGAATTGTGGAATAATTCTTGCCCCCACCGTAGTGGGACGTTACGATCAAATCAGCCCACGGGTTCAAGGAAGTTTCGAGGAATTCAGACCATGCGCCGCGCATGCCTGCTACCCGTGTTCGTGGGATTGATCGTCTTTTGGCTGGTTATTCCCGCACAAGCTGGCAAACCGAGCCGGCCCGCGGATACCTCCGCCTTTTTTCAGCCCCCCCAACGCCCTGCCGTTCCTCCCGTCAAGGACAAAGGCTGGATCGTCAATCCCATTGATGCATTCATCCGCGCGCGTCTGGAGGCGGAAGGACTGGCTCCCACGCCGCAGGCCGACAAGTTACGTTTGCTGCGCCGCGTCACCTTCGATTTGACCGGCTTGCCTCCCACGCTCGCCGAACAAGATGCCTTCCTCCGCGACACCTCCGCGAACAGCTATCGCAAGGTGGTCGATCGTCTGCTCGCCTCGCCGCGCTACGGCGAACGCTGGGCGCAGCACTGGCTCGACCTCGTGCGCTACGCCGAGACCGATGGCTTCAAGGCCGACGACCTGCGCCCTCAGGCTCACCGCTATCGCGATTATGTCATTCAGTCATTCAACGCCGATCTGCCTTACGATCGCTTTCTCCGCCAGCAACTCGCCGGCGATGAATTGGAGCCGGACAACCCCAATGCCCTGATTGCCACGGGTTTTCTGCGGTTGTGGCCTGATGAATACAATGCGGCCAATCTCGAACAGCGCCGCCAGGAAATCCTCGATGACGTGACGGATGTAACCGGACAGGTTTTCCTCGGCCTGACGTTCGGCTGCGCACGCTGTCACGATCACAAATTCGATCCCATCTTGCAAAGCGACTACTTCCGCTTGCAAGCGTTTTTCGCGCCCATGCAGCCGCGCGACGATGTGCCGGCCGCGACGAGCGCCGCGCGGAGCGAATACCAGCGCCGCCTCGCTGCCTGGGAGGCAGCCAGCCGCGATATCCGGGCCGAGATGGAACAATTGGTCGCCGGCGAACGAAAGAAACAGCGCACGTTCGCTCTGGGCAAGTTCCGCTCCGAGATTCAGCAAGCGGTCCTGATGGCGGACGAGAAACGCACGCCGTATCAACGACAAATCGCCCTTCTCGCCGAGAAGCAACTGAAGACCCCGGAAAAGACGGTCCTCGCTCGTCTGCCTGCGGACAAGAAGAAACATTACCAGGAACTGCAACGAAAACTATCCGCGCTTCAGCCCGCTCGCCCTGAGCCGTTACCGCCGGCTATGGCCGTCACCGATGTTGCCCTGGACAGCCCGCCGACGCATCTCCTTGCCGGCGGCGATTGGCGCAAGCCACGCGAGCTGCTTCAACCCGGTTTTCCGCATTTTCTCGATGATTCCACACCGAACATCCAACCGATTCCGGAGCGAAAATCGACGGGTCGGCGTTCCGCTCTCGCGCGCTGGCTGACACGCAAGGACAATCCGCTGACGGCGCGCGTCCTCGTCAATCGTCTGTGGCAACATCACTTTGGTGCCGGCATTGTCGGCACGTCCAGCGATTTCGGCATCATGGGCGATGTGGCGACGCACCCGGAATTGCTCGATTGGCTCGCGGTCGAGTTTGTCGAGCAGGGCTGGAGTCTCAAGCACATGCACCGGCTAATGGTGATGTCGGCTGCCTACCGTCAGGATTCGCGCGGGGAGTCCAGCCCGAAACATCACCAGGCTGTGACGGTCGATCGGGACAATCATCTCCTTTGGCACGCGCGAAGACGCCGTCTTGAGGGCGAGGCGCTGCGCGATGCCATGCTCGCTCTGTCCGGCGAATTGAACCTGCGCATGCTTGGCCGCAGCGCCCAACCGCCGTTGCCACCTAACATTAGCAAATACGCCTGGAAACCCGATCCTCGCCCTGAAGACCAGAATCGTCGCTCGATCTACGTCCTCGCCAAACGCAACATGCGCTATCCGCTGTTCGACGCTTTCGATATGCCGGACATGCACAACAGTTGTGCGCGCCGGCTGACGACGACCACGGCCCCTCAAGCCTTGCTGCTGCTCAACGGCGATTTCGCGCTCGATCGCGCTCGCCAGCTCGCCGCGCGCTTGCGCGATCATTTCGAGGCGGACGAGACGGAATTGATCGCTCAGGCTTACCGTCTTTCCTGGGGACGGCTGCCGAGTTCGGAAGAAGTGCAACTTGGACGGCGATTCCTGAATACGCAGACCGAAGCATTGCTTTCGCGCGCGGGACCACGAAACCATACCGATGTTCGCGCCGCCGCCATCGTCGATTTCTGTCACGCCCTGCTGAACACCAATGAATTTCTGTTCGTCGATTGAACACTTGAACGAATGTGGAAAGCATGAATCCGTCTCTCCCCATCCTGGCCGCCCCTCCCCACCGCGAACGCGCTCATTCTCGGCGCGATTTTCTGGCGCGCGCCGGCGGCGGTCTGGGACTTCTCGCACTGCTGGATTTGCTCGAACGAGACGCCCACGGCGCGGAGAAAGCAACTCCTAATCTGGCGAATCCTCTGATGGCTCGCCGGCCGCACGCGCCCGCCCCGGCGCGGAGTGTTATCTGGTGTTTTCTCGATGGCGGGCCTAGTCATCTCGATCTTTTCGATCCGAAACCGACCCTGACCAAGCTGGACGGGAAGCCTCTGCCGGGTTCCTTCAAGCGTCCGGTGACGGCGATGGGTCGCACGGCTTACACCCCGCTGCTGGGGTCGAAGCGACACTTCAAGCAGCATGGGCAATCCGGCCTGTGGGTCAGCGACTGGTATCCCGAAATCGCCACCTGCGCCGATGATCTGGCGGTGATTCGCAGTTGTTGGGCGGATGGTCTCAATCACGTCGGCAGCGTCTGCCAGATGAACACCGGCAGCGTTCTGGGCGGTCGGCCCTGTCTCGGTTCGTGGGCGCTGTATGGACTCGGCAGCGCCAGCGAAAACCTGCCGGGCTACGTCGTGTTGCTCGATTACCCCGAAGATCCGCCGGGCGGGGCGCGCAACTGGTCCACCGGCTTCATGCCGGCCACCTACCAGGGCACGCGCTTCCGCGATGGCAAGACGCCGGTTCTGCACTTGCGGCCGCCGCTTTCCGAGAGCGGGACGGCTCAGCGCGGCAAGCTCGATTTCGTGCAGGACTTGAATCGCCGTCATCTCGCCGAGCGCGGCGAAGATCACGACCTGGAAGCGCGCATCGCCTCCTATGAACTGGCTTATCGCATGCAGGCCGCCGCGCCCGAGTCCATCGATCTGTCGCGTGAGACGGAAGAGACGCACCGGCTCTATGGTCTGGACGTAAAGACGACGGAACGCCTGGGCCGTAATTGCCTGCTTGCTCGTCGTCTCGTCGAGCGCGGGGTACGTTTCGTGCAGCTTTATTGCGGTTCCGGCAGCAAATGGGACGCCCACGGCAATGTCGAAACCAATCACGCACGCTATTGTCGTGAAAGCGATAAGCCGATTGCCGGCCTCTTGAAAGATCTCAAACGGCGTGGTTTGCTCGACAGCACGCTCGTTGTCTGGGGTGGCGAGTTCGGCCGCACACCGATGAGCGAGAGCGGTGCCGGACGCGATCATAATCCGTTTGGCTTTACCGTTTGGCTGGCCGGCGGCGGCATCAAAGGCGGCATCACGCACGGCACCACCGACGACATCGGTTTGTATGCGGTCGAGAACCGCGTTCACGTCCACGATTTGCACGCGACCATTCTTCATTGTCTGGGTGTCGATCATCACCGGCTGACCTTGTTCCACGATGGCCGCGACGAACGCCCGACCATCAATGGTGGCAAAGTCGTCAAGGCGCTGTTCAAAAACACCTGATTCGAGCCACTTGCGGCTTAGCGCGTCTCGCTGCATACCTCTCGTCTGCGGGTTGCCTTGACGGAACTGGCCCAAACAGGCGAAAATACGTTCACGAGACAGGGCGAGGCGGAAAACCCTACCAACCCGCAGCGCCAGCAAGGGAAATCCTTCCCTTGCTGGCGCTGCGGGCTGGCGAGGAAAAGCCGCATCCCGTCACGGCGGAGATGAGGAACCCATCACTACGAGGGGATTCGTTTGATGAACACCAACCCTCGAAAGCGCGGAGCGAATTCGCGAGAGGCTCGGACGACCTCGCGCACCACGGCGGACTCGACACCCGCTTTGGCTGGCATGATCCAAACCATGAGCGCGGGGCCGGCCCTGGATGAGCAGGTCAGCCGGGCGTTCGCCCGGCTGAACCATAAACTGTATTCGCCAGGGATTTCGACCACCTGGGTAGGCGCGCAGCAGCTTATCGAATCCCTGACCCGTTTGGGTTATTATGTGGAATTGCAGGTACACGCGAATCGCTGCCGTTGCCGCATTCTCCACGTCCTCAAGGGCAATGCGGTTTCCAAGCAATTGGCGAGTCTGGAAGCAGCGTCGCTACCGGAAGCCGTCGCCAAGGCTGCGCTGACGGCACTGGTGGAAGTGGAACCTCCCACCGTATGATCTGGAATTTGGACAGGGAGGCAGGCAGATGAGGGGGATTGTGCGGTGTCATGCTGTCACCCTGTTCTCGCCAGCCATCCTCCTGCTGAGCTTCCTCGCGACCGCCTTCGGAGAATCTCCGGCGCAAGATCCCGAAATCGCTCACGCGGAGCGCACCCTGCGTGCTGCGGGAGTCGCCACGGACGGCCCCGCTGCCCTGGCCTTCATCCGTACCCATACGCTATCGGAAGACGACATGGAAAATCTGGGCAGGACCGTGCGCCTGCTCGGCTCTTCGGATTACCACGAACGCGAGAAGGCCAGTCGTACTCTCGTGGGCGTTGGCCGTGCCGCCTTGCCGTACCTGCGTTCGGCGCTGACGGATTCCGATCCGGAGATCGCCCGGCGCGCCCGGCGCTGTATCGCGGACATGCCTTTCAGCCCGATTCCCTCCTTACTGACCGCTGCCGCGGAAGTCGTGAAGGATCGCCATCCGCCCGGTGCCACCGCCGGCTTGCTGGCGTCTCTCCCCGCGCTCGACGACACGCTTGAAGAGGTATGGTTCGACGCTCTCTTCGCGATAAGCACGCGCGAGGATCGGCCCGACCCGGATCTGTTGGCCGCGCTGACCGACAAATGGGCCATCCGTCGTGTCGCCGCCGCTCACGTTTTGGGGCGAATGGCCACGTCCGATTTGGGTCGTCGCCTGACCCCGCTGTTGACGGATACCGATTCGCGCGTCCGCTATGAGGCGGCCGCCGCCCTCGTGCGCTCCGGCGAAAAGAAAGCGGTCCCGGTGTTGATCGCCCTTGTCACCGATGCGCCCTTTCCGCTCGCTTGCCAGGCAGAGACGCTGCTTTATCAGATCGCCAAGGACCAGGGACCGGCGACCGCGTTGAGCAATGAGGACGTACCCGCACGCCGAGCCTGTCGAACTGCTTGGGTTACGTGGTGGCGCACGCAGGGCGATCGTGTGGACCTCACGCCGTTGAAACGCCAGGAACCTCCGCACGGTCGAACCGTGGTTTGCGAATACGACAGCAGCGAGCAGGGCGGTCGAGTCTGGGAATGGGGGCGAGGCGGTGAGCGGCGCTGGGAAATCGCGCGACTCGAAGGACCAAACGATGTCCAGGTTCTGCCCGGCGGCCGCGTCCTCATCGCCGAGCGCAACGCCAACCGCGTGACGGAACGCGATCATCAGGGCAAGATTCTCTGGCAGCATCGCGCTTCAGGCAACCCCATCGCCTGTCAGCGTCTGCCCAACGGCAACACGTTGGTAGCCACGTTCAGCGAACTGTATGAAGTGGACCGCGAGCAACAGCGAGTCTTCACGCACACCCAGCGCACCGGCTTTCGGCACGCCGTCACGCTGCCCAATGGCCACATCGTATTCATCACGGGAAGCGGGCTGGTTGTGGAGTTGGACGCGGCCGGGAAGCGTGAGATTCGCTCGATTCGTCCCGCCGATCACGCCAAGGGCGCGAAGCACTGGGCCAGCGTCGAACCGCTGCCGAATGGCCGTTACCTGTTGGCGCTCGGCGGCGCCAATCGTGTCATCGAGATCGACACTGCGGGCAAGATTCACTGGCAATGCAGTGTTCCCTCGGCGGTATTCGCCACCCGTCTGCCCAATGGACACACGCTGGCCGCTTCGTTCGAGGGACGCTATGTGATCGAGATCGATCGTGCCGGTAAGGAAGTGCGCAAGCAATCGCTGCGTGGCCGCCCCTTCGCCGTCCGTCGCTATTAGCGGCACGAGCTTTTTGCCAGCCCGCAGCGCCAGCAAGGGACGATCCCTTGCTGGCGCTGCGGGCTGGCCATTCATGGTGTTCGTGCCAAACCGCGCCGGCGACGGTTTTGCCAATGCAGCACCGCCAGCGCCAGCGCGATGCACACGAGGGCATGGGTCAGCAATACCAACACCGCGACGCCTATTGAATGTTGTTCCAGTCCCGGCATGGCCTGAGCCACCTTCGCCGGCAAGCAGGCATCCAAACCGCGTTTGCCCCAGTACGTCGAAACGCCCATCACGGCCAATACCTTGCTCAATCCCGACAGCGGCGCGATCAAACCCGCCAGAATGATTTGTGGGATAACAACCATCGGAATCAGTGTGATCGCCATTTCTTCCGTCGGCGCGCAGGCGGAGATCGCCAGCCCCAGCGTCACGCCGGCCAATGCCAGCGCCAGCAGCACCGTCAATTCGCCGGCGAATGAGCCGGGCGGCTCACACCAGATGCGCACGATTGCAAACAGCAGTACCGTTTGCAGCCAGCTGAACGCGGTCAACAGCAGTAATTTCGAGGTGTAATAACTGGCGACAAGGAGATTGAAGTCGCGTTCGCGCGTGTAGATGGTGCGTTCCTTGACAATCTCCTTGGCCGCGTTGTTGCAGCCGAACCAGAAACTCGACACGGCCAGCAGGAACATCAGATTGACCGAACGCCGCGCGTGTTCAAATACATCCTTCAATGCGTCGAGGTTGCCAAACAGCAAGCCGAGCAGCACCGCGACCACGAGCGCCTGACCCGCCATCGCTAGGAGCGAGGGATAATCGCCCAATTGGATCGCGATATAGCGGCGTGTCAGCAAGGCCGTCTGACGCGGGAACAGCCGTGATCCGCCGCGAACGAGCCGCGCCGGTGCGCCATCCGCCGACGATTTTCGCTCCACTTCGGCAGGCAAACGGTCGGCGATATAGCGCTTCCACAAGGGACTGTTGCGAAAACTCTGTTGCCAATGTTCGGCCGGCCGTTCGGCGAGCCGGTCGTAGACATCTCCCAGGCGGTCGATGGCGAAATAGCCCAGCGCCTCGGCCGGTTTGCCGACAAAGGCGAGTTTGCCTCCCGCCGTGAGAATGACAACGAGATGACAGGTCCGCTCGACGTTGGCGAGACTGTGCGTGATGCACACGACCGTCTTGCCGGCATCGGCCAGCGAGCGGAACAGGTTCATGACCTCGCGGTCGGTTTGCTCGTCCAGCCCGCTCGTGACTTCGTCGAGGAAGAGCAGACTCGGCTTGCACAAAATCTCATTGGCGAGGCTGGCACGCTTGATCTGGCCGCCGCTCAGATGGCGAATGACGGTAGCGCGGCGCGGCGTCAGGCCGACGGTGTCGAGCATTTCGCCGAGCGACGCCTCCATTTCGGCGGGACTGGTGTCCGGCGGCAGACGCAGCCTGGCCGTATACCACAGAGCTTGTCCGACAGAAAGCGATTCGTGCAGCACATCCTTCTGCGGCACGACGGCGATGTCTTGCTTGAGCGCCTCGAAGTTGGCGTGTAAATCCTTGCCGTTGAGCAGCACGGCTCCCTCGTCGGGAGTGGTTCGGCCGCTCAGGGCCGACAGAAGCGTCGATTTGCCCGAGCCGCTTGGCCCAAGCAGACACACGAACTCGCGCGGCCGAATGACAAGCGTAACGTCATCGAGCAGAGCCAGCGGTTGTCCCGTCTCGCGATTCTTGACGATTCGCTTGACATTCCGCGCGACCAGTTCGACGTTGTCGGAGCGTGGCCGAGGGATGAGCGCGGTTCCGGTGAACCGCAAGGCATACGGGCCGATGTCGAGTTCGTCGCCGGGTTGGAGAGGGGTATCGCCCTTGATGCGTGAACCGTTGACAAAGGTGCCGTTGGCGCTATTGAGATCGGCGAGGACCGCCGTTGCTCCTTGAAGCGTGAGGGAAGCGTGGCAACGCGAGACTTGCGGATGCGGCAGATAAACTTGAACTCGGCCTTGCTCGCGGCCAATGAGCATCGCGCCTTTCAGCGGAAAAACCTCATTTTCAAGGACAGCATCGCCGGCCGGCGCTAACACGCCTACGATGGTCTGCGGTGCCAGCAGAGGCGGAGCCGCGTTCGCGGTCTTGTTCATCGTCCCTTCAGCCGGTGGACGGATGAGGAATTGAAAGCGTGTCTGCCCTGCTTGAAGAAGCGCGCCGTGATCGATCGTCTCGGACTTCGTCACGGGCTGGCCATTGTGAAAAGTCGGGTTCGTGGAGTTCAACGGTTCGATATGATGCCGACCCTCGCGGCGAACGATGCGAAAGTGATGGCGCGAGCAGGTCGGATCGAAGACGCACACATCGGCGGTTTCGTTGCGGCCGACGAGGAACGACTCGGAACCGCCGACGGGGTGGAGTTTCTTCGTCGTGAGGTCGAGCAGGGCGGGATAGGTGAGCATGGCGATAGGCTGCTGGTTCGGATAGTTTCTGGAAAAATCGCGGACGCGACCTGTCCGCCCGCGATCAATGTGGATTACTTTATTTCTTCTTCCCTCGCCTGGGGCCGCCCACATCGGGAACCTTCATGTTCGATGGGGGAACCTGTCCTCCCTCGCTCAGAGTACCAACTTTTATGCCGTACAAGCGGGCAGTACGATTGCGGAATCCAGCACCAGCGGTTAGGCCGAGACGGACGGTGTCATAGTCGGCAATATCATCCAAGGCCTTATCCGCCACGGGTGCCTTGTCGAGAAAAACGCGCAATCGCTTCCCTTCGCGTCTCAGAAGAAAATGCGTGGGCTTGAGATGCACATAATCCGCCGGCGCAAGCCGGGCATCGTTGTCGATAAGAACTTTGCCGTCCCAATCGAAGACAACTGTCAAGAGGGCGCTTTTCTGGCGACTCTCCAGCGAAATCGTCAGCTTGTGAGTGTGAAGAATCAGCGCGTAAATCCCCTCAATGTAGAAGTCGCCGTTCAGCGTCACGGGCGGCAACTTCACGAAGTGGAGACCGGTCGGCTTGCCGACTTCCAGGGCGTGTTTTTCATTATCCTTGATGACTCGGAACGCCTCGCCCTCTTCCCAATTCTCGGGAATCGTCAGCTTTTTCTCGTAAGGCGCGCGGAAATCCTCATCGACGAGAATCCGCGGCAAGTTCGAGGGCGGTTCCTTCAGCGTGTTCTTGTCGTTGCCGTCGGCGCTGTCCTTGGTAACTTCCGCCCGCTGCTCGTTGCCCTTCTTGTTCGTCTCGCCACTCTTGGGCCAGAACAGAATCAGCAACAGGATGGTCAAGCTCATAACCGCTCCGCCACATCCCATCAGGCCGAGCCAAACCCACTTGTGGCTCCTCGCCGTCGGTGGTGCGGAGTGTTGTCCGGAGTGTTGTCCAGGGATAAGCATCGTCGCTCCCAATGGCGGTGTAGGTGAGTATCCTGGGTTCGTCACGCCGAGCGCGGGGTCGAGGGTGGAATTCGGTCCCAGCGTCCAGCCCGACTCCTGTCCGCCTGCCGGAGTCTCTACCGCAACCGTGACCGGCATTGGTATCAAGGCCGGAACGCTCATGCCGCTGAAGGAAGTCAGTGCATCGGCAACGGCCGCCGGAGCCGCATAACGATCCGCGGGCCGCTTGGCCATCATTTTACGCAGGACCGCGCCGACACCAGCCGGCACATCGGCACGAATCTGCTCGATCGCTTGGGCTTCGACCTTGCGATGACAAACCAACTTTTCTTCCCAGGCGGTGGTCGGGAACGGCGGCCGGCCCGCCAACATGAAGTAGAAAGTACAGCCGAGACTGTAAATATCCGCCCGCACATCCACGCAACGCGGGTCGGCAATCTGCTCCGGCGCGATGTAATCCGGCGTGCCCATGATCGTGCATGCCTGCGTCAGTTCGGGGCGTCCCTGTTCGCTCCCATCGGGTGTTTGCGACCGCGCCAGCCCCATATCGAGAACCTTGACCGTCCTCCCCTGAGCAGTCACCTGGAGATTGGAAGGCTTGATGTCGCGGTGGACCAGGCCGCGCTCGGAAGCGTGCTGAAGCCCCAGGGCCGCTTGACGGATGTAGGAACACGCTTGTCCCACCGGCAGAGGACCGGACTTGCGGACGAGTTGAAAGAGATCGCTTCCCTCCGCGTATTCCATGACCAGGAAGTGCGTATCGCCGACTTGTGAGGCATCGTGCGCGCGAACGAGATTCGGATGATCCAGCTGGGCGGCCATGCGGATTTCGCGGTGGAAGCGTTCGACGGCGTCGGGATGAGCCAACCGTTCCTTGCGGATGACCTTGATCGCCACGATCCGGTTCATGAGTTGATGACGGGCCTTGAAAACCTGCCCCATGCCCCCTTCGCCCAGCCGATCCAGCAAAAGATACGGGCCTAACACCAATTCCGCGCCGTGTCCTTGGAGCAATTGATTGGCCTGAAAAGCGGTGATCCAGTTGTTCTTGAGTAGCTCGCGAGCCACGGCACGCGGATCGGGAGAACGCCCTTTCATGGCGCGAGTGATCTTATCCAGTTGGGCCGCGTCGAGGATGCGATACTCGCGCAGGGCATCGATCAAATCAGCGGCGGCGGTGATCGGCATGGCGACGGCTCCGAGCAGAAGAATGCGATAACAAGGACAGTCATTGTCAAGATGGGTTGATTGTAGTCGAAGCCTGAAGCGCAAGCCATGCAATTATTCGCTGGTCATTGAGAAGCGTCTGCCGCCTGCTTCAGGCGGCGGACGCGGTCGGCAGATAGCGTAACTCGGCGAGGATTTCGTGTGTCAGAACGCGCTCCAACTCGGCGAGCGCGCGGGCGATGGTCGCACCATCCAGGACGCGATGATCGTAGGTAATGCGAACATCCACGCAGCCATCCGGCTCGATCACGCCATAGTTGAGTGTCGTCGTCAGAAGCGATAGCGGATGCAGCGAAGCCGCTCCGAGTCCGGCGTAGACGGTGATTCCCGACGTGCCCATGAAGGCGGCGCGTTTGCGCCCCCACACGTTGAGACCGATCCACCACAACAGACGGCGTAGGGGGCGTGGGAAACGGTTCATCAGCAGGATGCGACGGAAATCGCCGATCGTTTCCAGCGGTTGGTCTTTGAAGCGACGGAGTCGATGATCGATCTCCGCGAGACTGAGCGCTTCGGGCCGGCGAATATGGCCCATGAAAACAGCGTCCTCATCGCCAAACTTGCGCCCGATGGCGATGGACGCCACATTGCAAGGATGCTCGTACAGGTGCGGCCGGGGGAAGGACAGGTAGGACCGACGGAGCGAAGGAGTGGCAGCGGTGACGAAGGCATAGGCCTTGGTGAAAATACTGCACCAGCTGGGTCGCAGTCCGGTGGCGGCGCGGGCCGAGACGACCTCGCCCAACTGCATGCGTCGCTGCACGGGCACGGACGGGATTTGCCGGGCGAAGTGCAGATAATCGCACATGAGGCGACGCGGCAGCGACAGCGGGATCGAGACTCCAACTGGTTGTGGCATCCTTGCACCTCCTGACCGAACGGCAATGGTGGGCCGCTTGCGGCTTCGCGCGAAGCCGCAAGCGGCTCTATCATGCACTTCCATCGGGCAAATGCAACCTCATTTGACCAACGCCTACAGTTCATCGAGCCCCTGTAACAACCGATCAATCTCCGTGAATGTGTTGTAATGAACCAGTCCCAGGCGCAGGATGCCGCCGTGTTCTTCCACCCTTAGGCGTTCGGTCAGTTCCAGAGCGTACATATTGCCGTTCCAGGTATAGATTTCACGGCTCGCCAAGTGTTCGGCAAGTTGCAGCGGTGTGCGATCTACCGCCGTGATGGATACGGTCGGCACGCGCCCCGCGAGTTGATCGCCGCGCGTGATGCCCCAAACGCGAAAGCGAGGCCGCGCCGCCAGTCCATCGAGTAGTCGCTGTGCCAGTTGCGTCTCGTAATCGCGGATGGCGGCGAAAGCCGCACATAATCGCTGTCGTCGAGGTGCTGTCGTAGCCGCGGACCCGGCGAGGTCGGCGAGATAATCAACGGCGGCGGCGACAGCCGCCAACCCCTCATGGTTCTGCGTGCCCGTCATCCAGCGGTCGGGCAGTGCATCGGATGCCGGCCGTACTTTATACGCGGGCAAACTCGTGAGCAATTCACGCCGCCCCCAAAGGATACCGACGTGCGGGCCAAAGAACTTGTACGCCGAACACGCCAGAAAATCACAACCCCACTCTTGTACATCAATCAGTCCGTGCGGCGCGTAATGCACGGCATCGAGATAAACCAGCGCGTCCGCCTCGTGAGCCAATCGTGTGATCCGGCGAACATCGTTGAGAGTGCCCACGGCGTTGGAAGCGCACGTCACAGCGAGCAGGCGAACCTTCGGATTGAGCCGGCGGCGCAGGTCATCGAGATCAAGGGTACAGTCCTCGGGATGGATGTCCACGAACCGAGTTGTTGCGCCCGCGTCGCGCGCCGCCAGCACCCACGGACTGACGTTGGCATCGTGATCCAGGCGCGTGACAAGGATCTCGTCGCCTGGTTTCAGTGTGCGACCGAATGCCCGGCTGAGGTGCAAGGTGAGCGTGGTCATGTTCGCCCCGAACACGATCTCATCGGCGGAGGGGGCGTTGAGCAAGTCGGCCGCCGCTTGATGGGCATCATGCAAAAGAGCGTCGGATTCTCGGCTCGTGGTGAAAACACCGCCGTGATTGGCGTTGCAAGTGGTCAGATAGCGCACCATCGAATCGATGACCCGTTGGGGCACCTGCGTCCCACCGGGACCATCGAGAAAGATCGGCGTCTTTCCGTTCACTCGTCGCTGCAAGGCAGGGAACTGACGGCGACACGCTTCCACGTCGAACATGAGACACCTCACCACGGCACTCGGATCGGAAAGGGATTTTCTAGCGGCTGGCCGGCAGCGCGGCAGGGGCGTAAATTGCCTGCATGGCAAACCTCCCTCTTCTTCCCGCGACGGTCATCGGCAGCTGGTCCTTCCCTGGCTGGTATGCCAAGTTTTGCGATGACGTGGCCCGCCATCCGGAATTATTCGGTCCCGACGACCGCGAGGAGGCGCTGCGCGATGCGGTGCGTCTGGCTGTGGACGATCAACTTCGCGCCGGCGCCGATCTCATCACCGATGGCGAGATGCAGCGCGTCGATTTCAATCTCGGTTTCTACGACTATCTCAGCGGCATCGAACCGCTGCCGATGGCTCGGCATTGGGGACCGCCCGCACACGATCAGCGCAGCCGTTATCGCTGCGTCGCTCCACTCGCTGCACCGAAGGGGCTGGGATTGGTTGAGGAATACAAACGACTGCGGACGATCACGGCGGTTCCGGTGAAGGTGCCGGTGCCGGGAGCGTTCACGCTGGCGGGTTGTCTGCAAGGTGGCGACATGTATCGGGACCGCCGCGAGATCACCGAGGCTCTGCTGCCGATCATCAACCGCGAGATGCGGGCGTTGGTCGATGTCGGCGTCGATTTCATTCAGCTTGACGAACCGAGCTTCGCCTGTCGGCCCGACAATCCCGAAGAGTTTCTCGACATCATCGAGCGCACTGTCGCCGGCGTGACGGCGACGATTAGCATGCACATGTGTTTCGGCAATTTCCGCGCTCGCGCCGTCGGCCACCGTAGTTATCGACCGCTCTTTCCGCACCTGGCGCGAGCGAAGGTGCATCAACTCGCCCTGGAGTTCGCCAGCCGCGAGATGGCCGAAGTTGAGTTGGCCGGCGAGATCAAACCGCCGATGGGTTTGGCCGTCGGTCTGGTCGATGTCAAGAATACCTGGATCGAGCCGCCGGAGTTGGTGGCGGAGCGTCTGCGCTTGGTGCTGCGCTACATCGACGCCGAGCGCGTCCACATCACGCCGGATTGCGGCTTCTCGCAGACGGCCCGATTCATCGCCACAAGAAAGTTAGCAAGCATGGTCCAGGGGGTTCGGCTCGTGCGTTCATCCGCATCGTGAACCTCACGGAATACAAACCCACTCAGGACGTTTACGCAACCCCGCTCGCCGAGAAACGTCAGGCGGCGCTGCCGGGACCGGTAGGAGCCGGCGCGTGTTCCCGGTAGTACGCCCGGCACTCACGCTCACGACCGCGCACCACGCGGAAACCGCGCAAGTCGCCGCGCGTTTCCGTCACCACGGTGCGCTGACTGGAATTGAAACCGTCATGGAAGGAGATCACGACCCAATCGTTTGTCTTGCCGAGTCGATGAGCCAGGGCGGTATTGGAGAACAAGGCGCGACAACGCCAGCCATCGCGGTCGCTGACGAACAGCGGCAACCACGGCTCATGCTCCGGATTGAAACGGCGCGGCGTTAGCGTGGGCAAGGTATCGCTGTCGGCCTGTCGGCGATACTCTTCATCAATGGCGAGAAGGGTCGCCACCGACGGTTCGCCTTGGATTGGCTCCGGCAAGCGACTGCGGCGCAAACGGCCCGCCAAGGCATCGATGAGACCGCGCAGCCGTTTGGGACCAACGCCGGCCCGCGTGAGTCGGCCATCGTGAGCGGCGCGTTCCATTTCCTCCAGCGTCGTGATGCCGAGTTCTTCATGGAGTGTATGTGCCAACTGACGGCCAACACCCGGCAGACTGGTCAGCAAACGCTCGGGATCGACATGACCGGCGTCCGGCCGCTGCGTGCGAAACTCGCCGGTGCGGACCAATCCCTCAATCGTGTAAGCCAGGCTCGCGCCGATGCCCGGCAATTCCTCCAGGCCGGCCCGCCCCTTCTCGTTCACCACATCGGCCAGCGAGCGCTCTTGAGCCAGCACCGTCATCGCCGCCCGGCGATAAGCGCGCACTCGGTACACGTTCGACTCTTCGCCTTCCAGGTAAGTCGCGTAGTCGTTCAACTTGTGTGCGATGATGGTGTTGTCCATGATTATCCCCACTTTCTTCCCAGACTCCTTATCTCTTTAATTATACGCTTGTACAGATGAGAAGAAAAGGTCAGCAAAGCGCTGGCACCAACTACGCGATTAACAACGGTGCGTCGGTGGAGTACAACGGAAGGGACGGCCCAAAACTTCGCGGAGAAAAAAGTCATGGCCCTCAAAACGGTCCTGATGGCGCTGGTTGTCCTCCTGGCACTGAGCGGGTTTCGTCTGTCGGCCACCGAGTTGAAAGCGGAGCGCGTCGATGCGTTTGGCGATCCGCTTCCGGCGGGGGTCGTGCGGCGGATTGGTTCCGTTCACTTTCGGCCGGGTGGTGCGGCCCACACGCTGATTCCTTGTCCGGACGGCAAGACGTTGCTTTCCAGTAGTGCCTTCAGCGATCGCACCGTCCGCGTGTGGGAGGCGATGACGGGACGGCTACAGCGTCGTTTCCCAGGTAGTTGGCAACGCCGGCCCCTCGCCCTGGCACGCGATGGCAAAATCCTGGCAACGGTCGGCGACGAGGAGATCCGCTTGCTGGACTTCGCCTCGGGCCGGGAACTGCGGCGATTAACGGGACATCGATTCGGGACGCTCGGCCTGGGCTTCTCTCCCGATGGCAAACTGCTGGCTTCCTACGGCGTCGAGGACATTCGCTTGTGGGATGTGGCCAAAGGGGACGAAATCGCCAAGCTGCCCGTGGGACTTGGAGGGAACGGCACATCCTTGCTGGCCTTCACGCCTGACAGCAAGACCCTGATTGCCGGACAGGCATTCAATACCACGATCCACATTTGGGACGTG
>DATNCY010000208.1:0-12647 GCA_035553375.1 Gemmataceae bacterium | reverse complement strand
AGTTAATCCCGCTGCTTAACTGAACGGCATTAGGCGTCAGCCGGCTGGTTGTAGTTCGCACCAGCCGGCTCACGCCGGCCGTTCGCCATCCGTGAAGCACGACCGCAGATGCTCGGCCAACACTTGCACATGAGGTTCTTTGACCATCGTATGATGCAGGCCGGGCACGAAATGCACCTCGACAGCGGCGGCCAATCGTCCCCAATGCCTATCGCGAGAAGTGGAATTGACGATGGGCGAATCCGCCGGCCGGAATAAGGTGATTCGGCCTGGATACGGCCGAATCGTGTAGTCGTTGGCCAACTGGATATGAGCGTGGAAGAGACGTTTCAGATCGTCGAGGATTTGCTGCACCAACGATAGCGGCGTATCCGTCTCCACCAGGCCGAGTTTCTGGACGTGTTGCCATAGGTAAGGTAACTGCTCGTCGGGGCCGAGGCGATCGAGTTCCTCCAGGGTCATGTCCAGCCCATACTCGCGGGCGGAGAGATCGGCGTCCTCCGCATAAGGCGCGTTGGCCGCGGTCATGGGGATGGTCGTATCGAGGAAGGCGAGCAAGCCGATGGATTGGCCCTGCGCGAGCAATTGCTGGGCCATCTCATAAGCGATGACGCCGCCCATGGACCAGCCCCCCAGATAGTAAGGGCCATCGGGCTGAACCGCGCGGATAGCGGTCACGTACTCACTGGCCATGTCTTCCAATCGACTCGGTAGATCGGTTTCGCCATGAAGACCACGCGCGCGGATGCCGTAGATGGGACGATCTTGCCCCAGACGATGGGCGAGAGCCTGATAGCAAACCACGATCCCGCCCGGCGGATGCACCAGAAAGAGCGATGGAAGGGTTCCCTCTTGCTGCAAGGGCACCAGAAGACGAGACGGTGAATCAGCCCGTAGTGCCAGCAAGGGAACCCTTGCTAGCGCTGCGGGTTGGCTCGCCGTGGCATCCGTGGGGCCGAATAAGCGTTCGATGGTTTCGGGACAGACTTCCGTGAGAAAATGAACAAGTCCCACGATGGTCGGTGAATCGAACAGAGCCACGGTATAGACTTGTCGGCCGAGTTTTTCTTGCAGACGATTGATGAGCATCGCCGCCTGAATGGAGTTGCCGCCCATCTCGAAGAAATTATCGAGGACGCCGACCTGCTCCACGCGCAGCACGTCGCGCCACAGCCCGGCCAGAAACTCTTCCAGCGGCGTCCGGGGTACGATGTAGGGCTGGCTCGTCTGTCGCTGCGCGAGAGGCGGCGCGGGGAGCGCTCGCCGGTCCACTTTGCCGCTGGCGGTGTGCGGCAAGGCCGGCAGAAGCACGAAAGCGGACGGCACCATGTATTCGGGCAGTCGTTCTTTCAGGTGGCGGCTCAGCAAGGCGGCGGTGGGTAATCCACCTCCGACTCGCCGGGTGACATAAGCGATCAAACGCTGTCCGCCGGCCTCATCATCATGCACGGTGACGGCCGACTCAAGCACGGCGGGATGGTTTGCCAGGGCGGACTCAATTTCGCCAATCTCGATGCGGTAGCCCCTCACCTTCACCTGCTGGTCGAGCCGGCCAAGAAACTCCAGACTGCCATCTGCCAGCCAGCGACAGCGATCCCCCGTCCGGTACAGCCGCGCGCCCGAGACATCGCTGAATAAGTCCGGCACGAAGCGCTCGGCCGTCAACGCCGGATCGTTCAGGTAGCCGCGCGCCAGCCCCGCTCCACCGACATACAACTCACCGGGAACGCCCACGGGTACGGGTTGACGGTGTTGATCCAGCACGTAGACCTGAACATTCGCGATAGGGCGGCCGATGGGAATGACCGGACGATCCTCGTCACGCCGGCAGGGCCAGCAGGTGACATCGATGGCTGCCTCTGTCGGGCCGTAAAGGTTGTAGAACCGTACATCCAGCACATGAAATAGTTGGGTTGGCAACTCCGGCGGCATCGCCTCACCGCCGCAGCAAACCCAGCGCAGCGCGCGGCCCGCCTCGTGCATCGGTCCTTCGAGCATCAGCTGTAGCATGCGCGGGAGGACAGGCAGAATGGTCACTTGCTCCCGGCTCATAAGCTCCAGCAAGCGCGACGGATCGCGTTCCTCGCCCGGCACCGCCAGAATCACTTGCGCGCCGGCTGCCAATGCGGGGAAGAGAATGCTGATTGAGGCATCGAAGACATAGGGAACGGTGAGAAGCAGGCGATCATCTTCACGGACGGTGAGAACTTGCCGGTGCCACCAGATGGTATTGCAGATGGCCCGATGCTCGACCATGACGCCCTTGGGGCGGCCGGTGGAACCCGACGTGTAGATGACATAAGCGAGATTGCTCGGCTGGACGATCCGCTGTCCGCCGTTCACTGCCAGCTGTTCGCCGTCGCCGTTTGTGGATAGGGGATCGTCGAGGCAAATGACCTCGCTCTCCACGGTGGGCAATCGGCTTCGTAGATGCGTCTGAGTCAAGAGAACTGGGGCGCGCGTGTCGGCCACGATGGCGCGGAGACGCTCAGCGGGACTTGCCGGATCGAGCGGGACGTAGGCACCGCCGGCCTTGAGGACGCCGAGGATCGCCGTCACCATCTCCGGGCCGCGCTCCAGGCACAGAGCCACCAACGTCTCGGGACCGACGCCAAGTTGACGAAGCCGATGGGCGAGTTGGTTGGCTCGCTCATTCAGTTCGGTGTAGTGAACCGATTGCTCGCCGAAGCGCAGCGCCACCGCATCGGGCGTTTTTTCGGCTTGTTGTTCAAACAACTGATGCAGACATAGATCGCGCGGATAGTCGGTGTGGGTATCGTTCCATTCGTGCAACACCTGTTGCCGTTCGGCCGGCGTCATCATCGGCAGTTCCGACAAGCGGCGCTGGGGATCGGCAACAACGCCTTCCAGCAAGGTCTGGTAATGCTCCGCCATACGGCGGATCGTGGCTTCCTCAAACAGGTCCGCGTTATAACGCAGCATTCCGGCGATGACGCCTTCCCCCTCTTCCAGCACAATCTCCAGGTCCATCTGGCAGCTTCTTTGCCGAATCGGATAAGGTTTCGCCTTCAGTCCACCCACGTTGAGACGAACCTCGGATTCGGGAAGGAAGAAACTCCAGCTTCCCACGCCCACGCTTCGATGAGCTTTTTCCAGCGTGAAGGACGCCTGAATCAGCGGCGTGCGACTGGGATCGCGTTTCAGGTTCAAGCGCTCCACCAGCAGCGGGAACGGATAATCTTGATGCTGGAGCGCCTCCAGGACCGTCGCGCCCATACTGCGGAGTAGAGTCCGAAACGCCGGATCGCCGGACAGGTTGGCGCGCAAGGGCAGCATGTTGATGAAATAGCCGACCGTCCTCTCGAACTCGGGACGACTGCGGCCGGCGAAGGGCGAGCCGACGACGAAATCGTCTTGACCACTGTGCCGGCCCAACAGCACTTGAAACGCCGCGAGCAGAACCGTGTAGAGCGTCACTCCCTCCGACGAGGCCAGCATCTTTAGACGCCGGCTCAGATCGGGGCTAATCCGGTAGGACACGGCCGCGCCGCGTTGGCTGAAACGCGGCGGTCGCGGCCGATCGGTCGGCAACTCCAACACGGGAGGCACATCCGCCAATTGCCCCTCCCAGTACGCCCCCAATCGTTGTCCTTCCGAACCGGCCAGCAGATCGGCTTGCCAGCGGACAAAATCCCTATATTGGCTCTTTAATGGAGGTAAGATCAACGGGCTGCCCGCGCATTCGGCCGGATAGAGAAGTTGCATTTCCTCCATCAGCATCACCAGCGACCAGAAATCTCCGATAATGTGATGCGCCGCGATCAGGAAAATGTGATCGTCCGGCGCGCGGCTGAACAGGTACATGCGCAGCAGCGGCCCACGTTCCAGGTCAAAGGGACGATACGCTTCTTCCTCGACCCGGTGGCGCAGGACTTCCTCGCTCCATGTGGAAGCATCGACGATTTCAAAGGAGAGCGAAGCCTTCTCCCGCACACATTGCCGCAATTCGCCGTCGCGCTCCTCGAATGTGGTTCGCAAGCTGGCATGGCGATCCATCAATGTCTGCAAGGCGCGGCGAAAAGCCGGGGCATTCAGAGGCGAGCGAATATGAGCCGGAAAGAAGATGTTGTACGCGGCGCTGGCGCGGTCCATCTGATAGAGAAACCACAGGCCGCGCTGACCGTAAGCGAGGGGGAAGACGACCGGCGAGACGGCGGTCCCACCTGACTCACCTGTCCCGCCGGACTTGGCCTTCTTCCGCAGCAGTTCCGCCAGCAGCATCCGCTTTTCCGCAAGCGAAAGGTCCGCGAACGAATCGCGAGAGTCGGTCATGGAGTGGTACTCCGCTCGGCCTGTCGCTCGGCGAAAAGAGCGGTCAACAGCGCGTCAACCTCCTCGCCGGGCAGTTCATCGATTTTCGCCAGCAGTTCATCGGGATCGCTTCCGGCAGCGGGTTGCCGGCGGTCTGGTGCTTCGCCGTCAGCGGCTAGTTGATCGAGCAACAAGTCGGTTAGCCGGGATAGACTGGGACTACGCATCAGTTCCATGATCGGCAAATTCACACGCAATTCCTGCTCGATCCAGTTGCGCAGCTCGACCGCCATCAGGGAATCGATACCGAGATTCAGCAACGGTTTCTCGTTGTCGAGCCGGTCGGGAGACGTTCCCAGAACGCGCGCCACTTTATCGCGGAGAAGCGTATCCATCAGCCCGCGGCGTGCCTCCGGCGCGGCCGAGCGCACGGCGGCGAGCGAAGGCACCTCCCCCTCCGGCGTCTGCGGGGGAACCGGCGTTCCGCTACCTGCTTCTCGCAGCAAGCGCGTGAAACGCGGCGAGACGCGGCCCATCACGCCCAACCCTCGCCAGCGTGTCCAGTCCACCCGCATGACGCTGAGTTGGATGGCGTGACGCCGCATCGCCCGCTCCATTAAGGTCAGCGCCTCCTGTAAGCGAAGTTTCTGCACGCCCTGGCGTTCGAGCCGTTCGCCCAATTGGGGATGTTCGGCGAGATAACCGGCATCGCCAAGATAGCCCCAGTTGATGGTGAGGGCGGGCAGTCCCTTGGCGCGGCGATGCCAGGCCAGGGCGTCGAGGAACAGGTTGGCCGCCGCGTAGTTGCCTTGCCCGGCATTGCCAAGCACGCTGGACAGCGACGAGAAGAGGAGGAAGAAATCCAACGAATGATGCAAGGTTTGCGTATGCAGGTTCCAGGCCCCGTTCATTTTCGGAGCCAGGACATGCCGCATTTTATCTTGATCGAGATTGAGCAGCAGCGAATCCTCCAGGACCATCGCGGCATGCAACACGCCGCGCAGCGGAAGTCCCGAGCGATCGATCTCGGCCAGCACCGCGGCGAGGTCGTCCTCCTTGGCGACATCGGCCCGACGGACGATGATCTGAGCGCCCCGTGCTTCGAGTTCCGCCACCGCTTGCCGTGCCTGCGGCGAATGAATACCGCGCCGGCCCAGCAAGACAAGGTGACGCGCGCCGCGTTCGACCATCCAGTGGGCCACCGCCAGCCCGAAGCCGCCCAGACCGCCGGTGATCAGATACATGGCGTCGGCGTGGAAGGCGAGGGGTTCATCTGACGGCGCGATCAAGGCCGGTTGTTCGCGCATGGACAGCACGATTTTGCCAATATGCTTGCTCTGCTGCATGAAACGAAAGGCGGCGACCACCTCGGCGATCGGATAGACTCGATGCGGCAAGGGAGTGAGTTGGCCGGCGTTCGCTTCCCGTACGAGTTGTTTCAAGAGCGAGCCGAGCAAGGCAGGCCGATCGCGGATCATGCGATCGAGGTCGATGGCATGGAAGGACAGGTTTTTGCGGAAGGGACGCAGTCCAAGACGGCTATTGCCGTACACATCGCGCTTGCCAATCTCCAGAAAGCGACCGTAATCGGCCAGCGTCGCCACACCGCGGATGAGCGCCTCGCCGGCCAGCGAGTTCAGAACCACATCCACACCGCGACCGCCGGTGTGTTCCAGCACCTCATCGGCGAAGGCCAGCGACCGCGAATCCATGACATGCTCGATGCCCAAACCCGTAAGAAATGCGCGTTTCTCCTCGGTGCCTGCCGTGGCGAAAATCTCGGCTCCGACGCGGCGAGCGCGCTGCACGGCCGCTTGACCGACGCCGCCGCTCGCGGAATGAATCAGCACCCGTTCGCCCGCGCTGAGATGGGCCAAATGATCCAGGGCATACGACGCGGTGAGAAAGACAATCGGCAGGGTGGCCGCTTCCTCAAACGTGAACGACGCTGGCTTGAGCGCCACCAACTCGGCTCGCGTCGCCACATGGCTGGCGAACGAAAAGGGAGCGACGGCCAGCACTTCATCGCCTACACGAAGTCCCTGGACGCCTTCGCCGACCGCCGATATTCGACCGCTGCACTCGGCACCGAGCGAGAGGGGACCATCGCCCAAGCCGGGATAAATCCCCAACGCTTTCATTACATCGCTGAAGTTTAGACCGGCGGCCACGACTTCGATCTCGACTTGGCCCGGTCCCGGCGGATGCCGCTGCGCCGCTCGCGCCGTCAGCGCATCCAGAGTGCCCGGTTGCGGAATCTCCAGGCGATACGGGACATCCTTTTCTTCAACACTCGCACCGGCAACCTCACCCGTGGAAGGCACGAAGCGATGAACGTAGCGGTCCCCGCCGCGCAGGGCGACCTCGTCCTCGTCATCGGTCGTTCGCAGTTCGTCGAACAGAATGGCAACGCTGGCGGCATCATCCACAGGATCGAGGTCCACTCTCTTGCAGCGGAAGCGCTGATATTCGTTGTCGAGGACGCGGCCTATGCCGATGACGGGACTTTGAGCCACGGCGACCGCCTCCGGTTTATCGCCGACAGATTGAGCGCCGCGCGTCACCAATGTCAACCGCGCAATCTGATCGTTGCTCGTGCTTTCCCACGCCTGCACCAGATGCAGTACGCTGACCAATCCCGCTTGCTGGGCGGTTTCCAGCGTCGCCATATCCAGACCATCGGCGGCCGGCGCATCGAGGTTCCACAGATGAACGATGTTCCGGCAAGGGGAGATGGTCTGCATAAGCTGAACCATGTCCTCGCGGTGGCCGGGGTTGATCTGATAGCGATTCTCGCCCGAACACGCAAACGCGGCCCCAGGGAAGACAAGCATGCAACTCTCACCCGTGGCGTGCAGGCGCTCCGCTAGTTGCTCCGCGATTCCGCCTCGATCCGCGAAGAGGAGCCAGGTTCCTGCTTCTTCGCCATGATCCAGCGGTGGAAGGGATTGCGGACGCCATTCGTAGGCATAGAGCAAATCGTCGAGCGATTCCTCCGTATCCCTGCCGGCCACACTTTGAGCGCGGAGGCCGCGCACTTGAGCCACCCGTTGGCCGTTGTCGTCGAAAATATCGAGGTCGGCAACCGACAAGCGCGCCGTCTTTTCCACTAACCGCGCGTGGACCCACACGCGGCGACCCGGACGACGGTACAGACGGATTCGTTCGATTTCGATAGGCAAATAAAGGTTACTAATGACATCGCTGAAGTCTTTATCAGCGGGAATCACGCTTTGCAAACAGGCGTCAAGGAGGGCCGGGTGGAACAGCCATTCGCCTTCGTCTTGAGGATCGGCGTCGGGCAGGCAAACCTCGGCGAGCGATTCCCTCTCCCCCTGCCAACCGCGCTCGATGCCCTGGAAAAACGAACCATAGTCCAGCCCCATCTTCTGGAGATACGCATAACATTCCGCATGGGAGAAAGGACGCGGACAGCGCTGCCGAATCGTCTCGATGTCCACGGCATTCGCAGCCCCGTCGGAGGGAAGGGAACGCAGCACGGCGGTGCAGTGCGGGGTCCAGTTCGCATCGCCGTCCGCGGCACGGCTGGAAATATGCACCCGCGCTTCCTCGCGATGGAAGTCCGTATGGAGATGCAGCGCCTTATCGTGAGGCGGAAAACATGGGTTGGTCAGCCGGACATCTTCGATCTGGCATCCGTCGGCGCCGAAGATTTCCCGAGCGGCGGCGAACGCCATTTCGATGTAGGCGGTGGCAGGAACAATAACCGTCCGCTGGACGCGATGATCGTTGAGATAAGGGAGCAACCGTAGATCCAGCCTCGCCTGCCAGGACGGGGCCGGCTCGCCGAGCGAACGTCCGAGCAGCGGATGCGCGGGCGCCGTCAGGCGCGTGGCCCGAGATTCCTCGGACTCAAACCAGCAGCGCTCGTGCTGCCAGGGGTAGCGCGGCAAGCGGATATTTTTCGTTGGGCCAGGCATGAGGCCGGCCCAATCAATCGGGTAGCCAAGGGTATAGAGAAGGCCGAGGGAACGCAGCATTATCGTGCGTTCCTCTTCGCGGCGGCGCAGCGACGGTACCGCATGCACTTTCTTACCGCGATGCTGGTAGCATTCCGCGACGGATGCCGTGAGTACCGGATGCGGACTTAACTCAACAACCGTATCGCAACCCATGTCGATGAGATGATCGACCCCGCCGGTGAATTGCACCGTCTGCCGGACGTTACGCCACCAGTATTCCGGCCCCAACTCTGGGCCATTGATGCGGCTTCCGAGGACGGTGGAGAAGAGCGGCAGCGTCGCTGGGCGCGGCCGAATGCCGCGCAACGAGGCCAGCAGTTCGTCGCGGATCGGATCCATCTGGGCGCTATGGAAGGCGTAGTGAACTTGCAAGAAACGGCTGAATACCTGCCGCTGTTCGAGCAAACGGGCGATTTCCTCCAGCGCTTCGGCCTCGCCTGACAGGGTAACGGATGCGGGACTGTTGACGGCGGCGAGGCTGATGCGGTCGCCATACGGGGCGACCAGACGGCGTGCCTCTTCGGAGGTGATACCGGCCGCGAGCATTCGACCGCGCGTCGGTGCCAACTCCATGCAGCGGCCACGTTGATAGATCACACGCACGGCGTCTTCCAGGCTGAACACACCGGCGAGATGAGCGGCGGCGACTTCGCCGACACTATGGCCAACGACGGCGTCGGGCTGCACGCCCCAGGAACGCCACAGAGCCGCCAGCGCCACTTGCAGCGCGAAAATAGCCGGCTGCGAGATGGCTGTCACCGCCATGCGCGAGTGCGCTTCGTCCGCATTCAATTCGTCGAGCAGCGACCAGGAACCGAGCCGGCGCACAATCTCATCGCAGCGTTGGATCACCGCGCGAAAGATCGGCTCTTGCTCCAGCAGTTGCCGTCCCATCGCCCACCATTGCGGCCCTTGCCCCGAACAAACGAAGGCCAAGCGCGGACGCTGCCCCGCTGTCGCGCGCTCCGCGGAAGCGCCCGGCGCGGGTTGTCCGGCAGCAAATGCGGCCAGGTGTTCAGCTAATTCTTCCCGCGAATGCGCGACGAGAGCCAAGCGATGATCGTGATGGCTGCGCCGAAGGGCCGCGTTGGCAGCGAGATCGTGAAGCGATAGATCCTCTGGGCCGTCGGCCAGGAATTGTCGCCAAACACCGGCCGCCGCTCGCAGTGCCTCGGCACTTCGCGCGGACAACGGCAACAGAATCGGCGAACGGCCGGCGTCAGCCGGCTGGTAAGACGTACCGCCAAGCCGAGACGCACCAGCCGGGTGACACCGGCCGTTCGCCTCCGTGGGCGCTTCCTGCAAGACAACATGGGCATTGGTGCCGCCGTAGCCGAAGGAGTTGACGCCGGCTGTCGCCGGGCCGTCGTGTTCGGGCCACGGTTCGCAACGCAGCGGCACACGCAGACGCAATTGCTCGAAGTCGATGGCTGGGTTGGGCTGGTCGAAGTGCAGATTGCCGGGAATGCGGCGATGATGCAGAGCCAGCGCCGCCTTGATAAGCCCGGCGATGCCGGAACCGGCTTCCAGATGGCCGATATTGGTTTTCACCGAACCAATCACACAAGGCCGATCGGCGGGCCGATTGGCGGCCAAAACGTGTCCCAGTGCTTGCGCCTCGATCGGATCGCCGACGAGAGTGCCCGTACCGTGGGCTTCGATGTATTGAACCTGCGTGGGAGAGATGCCGGCTTGTTGGTAGGCTTGACGCAGAAGAGCCTCTTGCGCTTCTTGACGGGGAACCGTCATGCCGGGCGTGCGGCCATCCTGATTCAAGACGGTGCCGCGAATGACGGCATAAATGCGATCGCCGTCCGCCAGTGCCCGGCTCAAGGGCTTGAGGACAACCATACCCACGCCTTCGCCGCGCACGAATCCGTTGGCACCGGCATCGAAAGCGCGGCATCGTCCGCTCGGCGACAGCATCCCTAACCGGCTGAAACCGACGTACCAATCCGGCAGCAGCAGCGCGTTGACCCCGCCGGCCAGCGCCAGCGTACATTTCTCTTCCCAGATGCTTCGACATGCCAGATGAACGGCAACCAGGGCCGAGGAGCAAGCGGTATCAACGGCGGCGCTGGGACCACGGAAATCGAAACAATACGAGATGCGATTGGCGGCAATGCTCAGCGAACCGCCGGTATTGGTGTAAACGTCGATGACGGCGCGATCCTGAAAGTCCACCTGCATGAAGGAATAGTCCCAGGTGGAGATGCCCACGAAAACGGCGGTGTTGCTGCCGGCCAGCCGTTCCAGCACTTGGCCGCCATCTTCCAACGCCTCCCAACTCGCTTCGAGAAGGAGACGTTGCTGCGGGTCCATGCGCGCCGCTTCGCGCGGGGAAATGCCGAAAAAATGTGGGTCGAACTGATCGATGTCCTTGATGAACCCACCCCAACAAGCATGAGACTTGCCGGGTTTACCTATTTCCGGATCGTAAAAGGTCTTTTTATTCCAGCGTTCCGGCGACACCTCCGTGATAGCGTCCACTCCGTTGGCCAGAACCTGCCAGAAAGCATCGGGGCCGTTCGCCTCACCGGGGAGACGGCAACCGATGCCGATCAATGCGATAGGCTCATTCGGAGTCGGCGTGTTGGCGAGGACGTGAGGAGACTTCCGGGAATGGCCATTGGTATGATTGTCGATCATGGTTCTCTCTGCTCACAGCAATTCATCAACCAAACGCGGACGCCGGATCGTAACCATCCACTTCGCGGGCGAGAGACACTCGCGGCCCGGCGTGACACCGTGAGTGGCAGAGACATCCCGTTGTCAGTCTATGCCATTCTTCGGCTGTTGAGGCGGCTAATTAAAGCGTAACAAATATCGTTCCATTAGACATTTATTCCGATGCGCCATCGCAGGAGAAGTACCGTCCGCCTCCTACAATCGGATTGCGCGAAGGTTGTAGGGACAGCTTCGGTAATGGCGAAGGCGAAAAATCGCACGCTTCCTTGCAACTATATTCTATACGGAGGTACAATTACAAAAGATCGCCAGTCGATACCTCAGACGCTCCAAAAACATCGTGAGAATCCCTTATTCTCTGCTTTTCATCGGTCGTGAGCGCGGCCGTTATCTGCCGGCTATCCTGGCCGTCGCTTTTTGCGCGCAGCTCAACATCTTGCAATGGGGCTTGCTAATGGGAACCTTGTCGGTTCTATCGGTGCCCATCGATCGGACGCGCGCCGACGTATGGGTGGCCTCGCGGGACGTGCTGAGTCTGGAGTTGGCCCACCCCATCCCGGAAATGTGGGAGTCGCGCGTTGCCAGCCAGCCGGATGTTGAGCAAACAGAAGTGTACCTATTCAGCTTTGGTTACTGGCACAAACCATCCGGCGGATCGGAAGTTTGTTGCATCATCGGCTCGCATCTGGGCGAACACTCGTTGGGCGCTCTGACCGATTTGACACCGCAAATGCGCACCGACCTGACGGAACCGGGCGCAGTGGTCGTGGATGAATCCGAATTGGAGCGTCTCGGTATTCGGGGTGTCGGCGATGTGGCCGAGATTTATGGCCATCGCGTCTCGGTCGTTGGTTTGGTGCATGGTTTCAAGAGCGTCGGCGGCCCTTATGTCTTCTGTTCGCTGCGCACCGCGCGCATGATTTTACCTTTATTTCAGGAGAAGCCGCACGACACGATGTATCTGCTGGCTCGCTGTCGCAACCCCGAGGAGGCCGGCGCATTAGTCGAGCGGCTGCATCGTCAGTACCACGATCTGTCGGCGTTCACCAGCGAGGATTTTTCCTTGCGTACTCGCATGTATTGGCTGACGCAGACGAATGCCGGCATCGGCATGGGTTGCACGGCGGCGTTGGCGCTGCTCGTCGGCCTGGTCGTCACCAGCCAGACATTGTACGCGGCGACAGCCGCCTCGCTACGTGAATACGCCGTCCTGCGTGCTTTGGGTATCCCACGCTGGCGCATGGGAGCGATGGTGCTGGCGCAATCGTTCTGGGTTGGACTCTTTGGCGTCGCTCTGGCGGTGCCGGTGATCTTCACACTGGGGGCGTGCGCCAATTTCGCCGGCGCGCGGGTACTGTTGCCGCCGTGGCTGTTCGCGGCCGGCAACGCGCTGACGATGGCAATGGCTCTGCTCTCCGGCTTGGCCGCGCTGCGCTCGCTGCGGTTGGTGGAACCCATCACACTGCTGCGCTAAAATCCGAAATCCGAAATCCGAAATCCGAAAAAAACCGAAAGAAGAATCTCAAAATCCAAAATAGGGCACCAGAGGTTTTGAAATTGATTCTTTACTGACAACTGCGCTCGAAACTAAACTTTCCGTTGGCGTTTATAATAGGAGGCATGAAGCAGCCCCATGATTGGCGCGAATGGCGTCGCCTTCGGGCGTGGTACTTGTTCCAGCAAGGCTGGACCGAGCGTGAGATT
>DATNCY010000207.1:0-34697 GCA_035553375.1 Gemmataceae bacterium | reverse complement strand
ACGCTGCGGCAAGAGGTGGCGGCATGGCAGCAGAAACGAAACGCGGCGGTGGTGAAGGTCGATTGGCAATTCACCACCGCCGACGCCCGCGTGAAATTGAAGCGACTCTATCCGACAATCCAGCTGCAATGAACCACTAGGAATTGTCCACGAATGCCTTCCAGGTGTTGCCGAGCTTCGTGGACCACTCCTTATTTCCTGCGGATGCGGGCCTGCGTGAGAAGGGCCATCGCCGTGGGATCGCCGGGCGCTTGTTGTAGTGCCAACTCGAAAGCGAGGATGGCCTGCTGCTGACGATTGGCCGCCAGCGCGACCCGCCCTTGAACCATGGCCTGACCATAGCGTGCCTTCGTCAAACCAACCAACGCCCGCGGATCGTTGGGCACCACTTGCAGCGCTTCCGTGTAAGCGGCGATGGCCGGACCGAACTGGAGTTGTTGCAAGGCCGCAGTGCCCTTCAGCAAGAGCGCGTCGAACAGCACGCGCTGGCGATTCAGCACGACGACGGCGGCCCGCGCGTCGGCCAATCCCTGTAAGGCGTTGGCGTCGCCTGGCACCACACGCAGCGCCTCCTGAAAATTGCGGATCGCGGCGGGGTAGCGTAAATTCTCCAGGTTGAGAGTTCCTTGCGCCATGAACCGCTGATAGGCCACGAGCGCGGCTTGCCGGTTGGTGACGGCGTTGGCCGCCGCCTGCGCTCTGCCGGCCGCCTCCGCATCGCCCGGCAACGTCTGGCCGGCCTGAGTGTACAGCCGATTCGCCTCCTCGAAACGCTGCCGAGTCATGGCCGCGTCGCCCAAGGCCAAGAGCCGATTGTACTCCGCCTGTGCCGTGGCCGCGTCCAGCATCGCGGCCTTGAGCATTTTCCGCGTATTCTTGTCGTCGGGAAATAGCTTCGATGCCTCTTTCAAGAGCGGCGCGGCCTGATCGGGTCGCTTCGCATTGAGCGCGGCCTGGGCACGCTGCATCAGATCGGCGTAGGCGTCCTGACGCTTCGCCAGGTCCGCGCCGGCGGCGAGGCGGTTTTGGGCTGTCTTCAGATTGAGGCCGGCGGTTCGATCGCCGGGCAGAATCTTCAACGCGGCCTGAAACTCGCTCACCGCATCCTCGAAACGCTGCGCGGTCATGGCCAACCGGCCGGCGTCCATGTGCCTCTGGTAGTCGGCGAGTTTCTTCTTCTCACCGGCGTCGGCGTCGGCCGCCGCCAGCGCGTCGTCCAGCGCCTTGCCGACCGCGCCATCGTCGGGAGCCAACTGCTTGGCGATGGTGAAGGCGCGGACGGCGGCCGCGAATTCCTTCTGCCCCATCGCGGCCTTGCCCTGCTCCATCAGGCGAGCGATTTCCGTCTCGCGCTTTTGCCGCTCTTCCTTGGTGTGGGTCGTCACCGCTTCCGCCGCCAGCGCCGACGTTTTGGCCGCGAGCAAGCCGCTTTTAGCATCCGCATTGTCGGGATACAATTTCAGCGCGTCGCGGTAGCCTTTCTCGGCTTCGGCAAAATTCTTCTCCTTCAGAGCCTCTTCCGCCTTGCGCATTCGCCGAGCGAAATCGAGAAGTTTCTTATCCTCTTCGAGTTGACGGCGTTCCTCGTCGAGTTTGCGGCGTTGTTCGGCCAACTGCTTCTCGTCGGCCTGTCGTTTGTCCTCGTCTTCGCGTGGCGGCTTCGGTTCCTCGACGAGAGTCGGCGGCGGTTGTGGTGCCGGCGGCCGCGGCTGAGCCAGGTAGACGCCGGCAACCGCCAGGCCGCCCACGATGAACATGCCCGCGAACAGGGCCGGCACCCACAGCCGAGAACCAGACGATACCTCGGTCATGGAGGGATCGCTCGACAGGGTGAGCGGCAGCGGCGGCGGAGTGGCAGCGCTGGCCGGGTTGTTCGGAGTCGTGAATGTGGCGCCGCACTGGGGACAGCGAAGTCGTTTGTGTTCCGGCACCGGCCGGGACGAACGCAGCGCCGCCCGACATTGCGGACAGGCAATGGCGTGGGACAACATGAGGTCTCCTCTTGTTGGAGGAACGGGATACGCCTCCAATTCGCACGCCTCGGACGAGATAGGGATTGTCCCACATCGGAGGTCGCGCGGTCAAGGACTTGCGAAGAAATCCCACTCCGCAAAGCTGGGAACAATCAGCCGGAAGTGCCGACAAAAGCGATTGCTCGCGATTCTCCTTGCGTATAGTGTCTTAGGACGACGGGGCAAACCCTGCCTGCCCGCAGCGCAAGCAAGGGGGAAGCCGTTCCCTTGCTTGCGCTGCGGGCTAGCAGTTAAGGGGTTTGCCCGTCGTCCTAAGCGTGCCCCCAGAGGAGATCATGTGGGCGACAACGATAAAAGCGAGTTGCAACGGCATTTCGGCCTGTTGCAGGCGACGGCCCTGAACATGACCACGATTATCGGCGCCGGTGTGTTCATCACCATCCCGCTGATGCTCGAAGTCTTGCCGGGGCCATATGCCCTGCTCGGCTGGCTGGCCGCCGGCTTACTCGTTCTCGCCGACAGTCTGGTATGGAGCGAATTGGGCGCGGCACTGCCTGGTTCGGGCGGCTCGTATCTGTATCTGCTGGAATGCTACGGCCGTGAGCGTTGGGGCCGGCTGATGGCCTTCCTTTTCATCTGGCAATTCCTTCTCAGCGGGCCGCTCGAAATCGCCTCCGGCCTCATCGCCATGGACTCCTTCTCGCAATCGCTCAGTCCCGAATTGCGGACGTATAACCACGAACACACCCGGAAGATTATTCTGTCGGAGACACAAAAACTGGACCTGACCATCAGCCCCGTCCGCCTGGGCTGCATGGCGATCGGGTTGGTCATTCTCGTTTTGCTCTATCGCCGCGTCGCGATCCTCGGCCGGCTTACGGTCGTGTTATGGCTGGGTGTCCTGGGTGTCATTGCCTGGATTGGCGTGGAAGGCTTCTTGCACTTTGATGCGGCGCGGGCGTTCGATTTCGGTGAGTGGTGGCCGGACAATATGGCGATCAAGCTCGGCGCGGTGATGAGCCTCGCCTTGTATTCGTATTTAGGATATTACAATATCTGCTATGTCGGTGAAGAAGTGCGCGATCCAGGGCGAACCATCCCGCGCGCCATCCTGCTTAGCGCCGTTCTCGTCTGCGTGCTGTTCGTCGGGGTGCATCTGGCGATGCTGGGCGTCGTGCCGGCGTCCGAGGCGCTGGCGGCACGCCAACAGTGGGACGACCAGTACAGTCTGCCGGCGGATTTCATGGGGCGCATTCATGGGCCGTGGGCCGTGCAACTCGTCACGCTATTGCTCATGGCCAGTTGCTTCGGCTCGGCCTTCGGTGGTCTGCTGGGCTATTCGCGCATCCCTTATGGAGCGGCGCGAGCCGGACACTTTTTCCAGGCGGTCGGCCATGTCCATCCGCGACATCGTATCCCACATGTCTCGTTGCTGCTCGTGGGCGGGCTGACGTTGTTCTGGAGTTTCTTCGATCTACAAAACGTCATCAGCGCCCTCATCACGACGCGCATCCTCGTGCAGTTCATCGGCCAAATTGTCGGCGTGTTCCTGCTACGCCGCCGGCAACCGGATCGGCCGCGCCCCTTCCGTATCTGGTTCGCTCCGCTGCCGTGCGGTCTGGCGCTGGCCGGTTGGCTGTACGTCTTCGCGACCTCCGGCAGCGAGTTCGTCGGTCTGAGCGTGTTGACGCTGTTGGCCGGCGTCGCTGCCTTCCTGCTCTGGTCGCGGCAAATCGGCGGTTGGCCTTTCGCGAAGGCGTCCATCTGACCAGCCCGCAGCGCCAGCAAGGGACTCTCGCGCTTCCGTTGAGCGCGAATGGCATTGAGGTTGCTACAATAAAATGCTCGCCGATAGGAACTCCCAACACGGAGGATGACGGTTGACAGCCAGGTTGAATGTGGTGACAGGAGCGACGGGCCTACTTGGCAGCCATCTTGCCGAACAGCTGGTGGCGTGCGGCGAGCGGGTGCGTGCCTTGGTGCGGCCGAGCAGCGACACGACTTTTCTCCGTCAACTCGGCGTCGAGTTGGCGGTTGGCGATCTGACCGAACCGAACAGCCTGCGCCGAGCTATCGAAGGCGCGGACGTGGTTTATCACTGCGCCGCCCGCGTCGGCGACTGGGGACCGTGGCGGGTCTTCCAGCGCGAGATCATCGACGCCACGGCCAACTTGCTCGATGCCTGCCGCACCGCTGGCGTTGGTCGCGTTCTGCACGTCAGCTCGATCATCGCTTACGGCCATCCGCACATCCGCCCGGAAAAGTTCACCGAGGACGAATCGCTCGGCCAAAATCTGTGGGTGTGGGATTACTACTGCCAAGCCAAGGTGCGGGCCGAGGAACTGTGCCGGCAGTATCCCGGCGATCTGACGATCGTTCGTCCGAGTTGGATCTATGGTCCGCGCGACCGCACGTCGTTGCCGCGTGTCCTGACGGCGCTGATGGCCGGGCGGGTGGGGATTCTCGGCAAGGGCGACAACCTGCTGAACATCGTCTACGCTGGCGACGTGGCCGAAGGCGCCATCCGGGCTGCGAACCATCCCCGAGCGAAGGGCCAGGCATATAACCTGGCCAGCGAAGGCGAGATCCGCCAACAGGATTTCCTCGATTTGCTGTCCGACATGGTGGGCCGGCCGCGCATCCGCTGGCACTTTCCGTACTGGATGGCATTCGGCGGTGGGTTTCTGTCGGAACTGGTTGGCCGGATCATCCGCCTGCGCCGTCCGCCCCACATGACACGCTATGCCGTGGCGCTGATTGGTCGCTCGACGCGCTTCAGCATCGCCAAGGCACGCACGCAACTAGATTGGCAGCCACGCGTCGGCGTCCGCGAGGGCTTGCAGCGCACGCTCGACTGGTACAACACGACGCAACAGGCCGGCGGCAGCAGCAATGACGGAGGAGAAAATCCGTCGCTGGCGCTGCCGGCTGGTTCAGGGAGGCCGTCCGCATGAAGCACTTCGCCGATCGTCTCTGCGCCGCCATTCGCGCCCGGAACAATGCCGTGTGCGTCGGTCTCGATCCGCGCTGGGAATCGCTGCCGGCGAGCGTGCGCGATCGTCACGGCGGAGCGACACTGGCTTCAGCCGCTGCCGCCTTCGAGGAGTTTTGCAGTCGGGTACTCGACATTGTCGCGCCGCTGGTTCCGGTCGTCAAACCGCAGAGCGCTTTTTTCGAGGCGTGCGGCCCAGATGGATTGGCGGCGCTCCAGCGCCTGTTGCGCAAGGCCCGTGACCTCGGCTTGCTGACGATTCTCGACAGCAAACGCAACGACATCGCTTCAACGGCGACCGCCTACGCCGATGCCGCGTTTGCCGGCACGCGCTTCGCCGGCCGCATTCATCCGGTGTGGGAAGCCGACGCCCTGACGATCAATCCCTACCTCGGCCGCGATGCCGTCGAGCCGTTCCTGGAGAGCGCCCGCCGCGTCTCGGCCGGCGTGTTCGTGCTGGTGCGAACCAGCAATCCGGGAGCCGGCCAATTTCAGGATTTGCTCGTCTCTTCCGGGGCATCGTCGGGCCGCCCTCTGTATCAACATGTTGGCGAGGCAGTGGCGGCATGGTCGCGCGAGAACCTCGGCGCTTGCGGCCTGGGCGATGTGGGCGCGGTCGTCGGCGCGACATACCCAGCCGAGTTGGCGGCGCTGCGGCATCTGATGCCGGAGGTAATTTTCCTGGTGCCTGGTTTCGGCGCTCAGGGCGGTACCGCCGCCGATGTCGCGCCGGCGTTCCGCGCCGATGGTCTCGGCGCGATCGTCAACAGTTCGCGCGGCATTCTCTTCCCGTTCAAACCCGATGAGCCGAACTGGGAGGCGCGCATCGAAGAAGCGACCCGCGCCACCATCGCCGCCCTGACATCGTTCTGCCAGCCCAGAGACAAGATCATTTGACCCACGGCGTGAGGCGTTGCCCTCGCCGGGAACAAAAACGGGACGAACGGACTCATTCCAGGAGGGACGCTCCCTCGCTGCAAGGATCATCGCATGAGCTTCGCCATACTTGGCCTGGGGACCGCCGTGCCGCCCGCGAGCATCACGCAAGTCGAGGCCACCCAGATCGCCCGCGCCGTCTGCTGTCGAACGAAAGAACAGGAAACCTGGCTGCCCCTGATGTACGACCACACCGGCATTCGCTCGCGCCACCTGTCCTTCGGCCAACCTGTGATCGATGACATCCTCCACGGCACCACGTTCTCGCAATCAATCTTCTTGCCGACTGGACGCGACGACGACCATGGGCCGACAACTGCCCAGCGCATGGATCGCTACGTCGCCGACGCCTCTCCCCTCGCTTTGCACGCCGCGTGGCAGGCGCTGCATCAGTCGAGTCTGACCGCGGCCGACATCAGCCACCTCGTCACTGTTTCTTGCACGGGCTTTCACGCGCCCGGCGTGGACTACGAATTGATCCACGAACTGGGCATGGCTCCGACCGTGCAGCGAACGCATGTCGGTTTCATGGGTTGTCACGGCGCGCTCAACGGGCTGCGCGTCGCCCGCGCCTTCGCCGATTCGGAGCCAGACGCCCGCGTCCTCGTTTGCGCCGTCGAACTGTGCGCGCTGCATTATCACTACGGTTGGGATCCGCAGAGGATCATCGCCAACGCCATCTTCGCCGACGGTGCCGCTGCCGTCATCGGTGTACATGACACGCTTGCGCCTTCCGGCGCTTGGCGTGTATCGGCCACCGGCTCCTGCCTCTTACCCGATTCGCGGCAGGCGATGAGTTGGACCATTGGCGATCACGGTTTCGAGATGACGCTGTCAAAGCGTGTGCCGGGGCTGATCCGCGAACACCTGCGCCCGTGGCTGCAAAGCTGGCTTGAGCGACGCCGACTGAGCATCGAGACGGTCGGCTCCTGGGCCATCCACCCCGGCGGTCCCCGTATCCTTGATGCCACGGCGGAGTCGCTCGGACTTGGTGAGGACAAACTCGCCGCCGCCCGTGAGGTGTTCGCCACGCACGGCAACATGTCCTCGCCTACCGTTCTGTTCATCGTCAATCAACTGCGCCATCAGCGTGCGCCCTTGCCGTGCGTGGCGCTTGGTTTCGGTCCCGGACTTGTGGCCGAAGCCGTATTGTTTGAGTAGGAACCCTGCAAAAAATCGTTTGTGTAACAGTGGCGCGTGGCTTGGCGTGTCGCGCGAAACGCCAAGCCACGCGAAAATCCTCTTGACACTTCGCCGCCTCGTTGTATCATTGTAATAATACAATAAATCAAGGCGACTATCCGCCGGATCGCGGAGACATCTCGTGCAAATTCACCTTACGCACCAGGATAGGGTGCCGACGTACTTGCAGATTGTCAATCAGGTGAAATATCTGGTCGCGTCGGGACGATTGAAAGCGGGCGAGGAACTGCCGCCGATCCGCGCCCTGGCCGAGCAGTTGGTCATCAATCCCAACACGGTCGCGCGGGCCTATCGCGAGTTGGAGACGGCCGGCGTCGTCGCCAAGCGAAGCACGACAGGCACCTATGTTTCCGATGCCGGTTCGCCGTTGGCTCGCCGCGAACGCCTCAAAATTCTGACGGAGCGCATCGACGCCTTGCTCGTCGAAGCGCGTCAACTCAATGTCGGCACGGATGAAATAATCGACTTGCTCCGCCAGCGCGATAAGTCGCTTTAACCGCCCTCTCCGGGAGATTCACGCCAATGATCGCCACGGGTTCCTCGCCAATTGTCATCGACATGCAGGGCGTGACACGGCGCTTCGGCGCAACCATCGCCCTGAACAACATCTGTCTGAGTGTGCCGCGCGGCTGCGTCTTCGGGCTGGTCGGCGTCAACGGTTCCGGCAAAACGACGCTCATCAAACATGTACTCGGTCTGCTGCGTACCGAGACGGGAAGTGTGCGCGTTTTCGAGCGCGATCCCGTGGCCGATCCGGTTAATGTCCTATCGCGGATCGGCTATCTCTCTGAAGAGAACGATCTGCCGGCGTGGATGACAGTGGCGGAGTTGATCCGCTATACCCGAGCCTTTTATCCGGGCTGGCGCGACGATTACGCGGAGGAGTTGCGCCAATCGTTCGGACTGGAAGCGGGGGCACGCATCGGCACGCTGTCCAAGGGGCAGCAGGCGCGGGCGGGATTGCTTGTCGCTCTGGCGTATCGTCCCGAACTCCTGGTGTTGGATGAACCGTCATCGGGACTCGATCCGCTGGTGCGGCGCGACATTCTCGGCGCGATCGTGCGCATCATTGCCGACGAGGGGCGCACGGTGTTGTTCTCGTCGCATCTGCTCGATGAAATGGAGCGCGTGGCCGATTATGTGGCCATGATCGACAAGGGCCGCATCGTGTTGTCGGCGGCGATGAATGATATTCAGGCAAGCCACCGCCGGCTGACGCTGCGTTTCGAGCAAGCGCGCTCGCAACCACCGGCGCTGGCCGGCGCATTGGCCTGGGAGGGGGCCGGCCACGAGTGGACAGCTGTTTGTCACGGTCCCATCGACGAAGTGCGGGCGGCGGTGTCCGCGAGTGGCGCGCGGATCGTCGAGGAACACGGCGTCGGATTGGATGCGGTCTTTGTCGCGCGCATGAGTCGGCCCAGCGCGATGGCCCAAGCGGAGTGAAATCATGTTTCCCTCTCTGGCATTCGGCTGGATGATCTGGACGCGCCATCGCCTCGGCTTGAGTCTGTGCGCCGGCTATTGGCTGCTCATGCTGATCTTGACCAATACCCTGCCGGTCGCGTCCTTCTCTCCTGCCATTCTCCCCTTTGTATTCGGGATGCCTTGTGCCGCCGTCTTCGGCTATCTGGTGGGCATCCTGTCGATTGGTCTGGATGCTCGCCTGGAAAGCCGCGAGTCCGGCTTCCCCGCTCGACTGCGGACCTTGCCGCTGCGAACGTGGTCGCTGGTCGGCTGGCCGATGTTGTGGGGAATATCGCTGCTGGCTTTGGCCTGGTTGACACTGTCCTGCGGAGTATTGCGGCCTGCGGGCATCGACCACGCCGTGCTGATCTGGTTGCCCGCCCTCATGTTCGTCGTCATTCTGGCTTGGTTGCAGGCGCTCGTCTGGTCGCCGTTTCCCCTGCCGGGCCTGCGACTCTTCATCGTAGGCCCCTTGATCGGTGCCAGCGTCATCGTGCCGCAACTCTTGCTGGAAAAGTTCGGCATCGACGAAGCGCTCGTCTATGGATTGCTCGCTATCCAGCTGCCGGCCGCGTATCTGACGGCTGCCTTCGGCGTCTCCCGTGCGCGTCGCGGCGATGTGCCACATTGGGAGTGGCCGGGATGGCCGACGTGGCTGCGCTGGACCTCCGCCGTGACCGTTGGCCGCCCGTTCGTATCGCCGGCGCGGGCGCAACTGTGGTTCGAGTGGCGGCGCTGCGGATTCGGCTTTCCTCTCCTAACGGCGGGCTATTTCCTGCTCTGTCTGCCGATGATTCCGTGGTTCGCTCAAGCTTACGAGTTGGTTGGCCCGAGCGGATCTCCCATTCTACCGCCGCTTCTCCAGGAGATTGACGGCCTATGGCTGGCGCTGGTCGGCCTACTGTGGTGGCCACTCCTTATGGCCTCGGCGTGCGGACTGGAGATAGGCAGGTTGCCCGGACGCGATCGGACGCGGCCGCTGTCGTCGTTCCTGGCTACGCGGCCAATCTCCACGGCGATGTTGGTCCGCGTTAAGTTCGAGACGGCGGCTCTTAGCACGCTGGCCAGTTGGGGCGTACTTCTTCTCGCTGTACTCCTCTGGTTCGCACTCGGCGGCAAGGCCGCCGAGATGATGGCGTCGTTCGACGTCCTGCGTCAGCGTCATCCGCCCGGCCCCTTCTGGATTGGCCTGGCACTGCTCATCGCCGGGTCGATTGTGCTGACCTGGCTGCGGATGGTCGAGAGTCTTTGGCTGGGAATGATTAGACGCGGCTGGGCCACGCTGGGCGCACTGTTGGGCTTCGGAAGTTTCATCGCCTTGATCGGGTTTGGCCACTGGTTGGCGAAATCTCCCGAATACTGGCAGACCTTCGCCGATCTTCTGCCGTGGCTCGCGGCCCTCGCCGTTGCCCTGAAAGGCTTGGCGGCGGGATGGTCGCTACGTATTCTGCGCCGCCGCGATCTGGTTCCGTCAAGCGCTCTTCGCTGGGCGATTCTGATCTGGATCGCTCTGGCCGGCGGCCTATTCGGCGTCCTGTATTGGCTGCTTCCGAGGAACATGGCCGCCTTGTCAACGCTCGTACTTGGCATTGTGCTGTTATTGCCGTTTACACGGTTGGCGTTCGCGTTTCTGGCGCTGGACTGGAATCGGCATCGCTGAGCGCCGCCATCTGCTACATTAGACAAGCCCGGAGCGCCAGCGACGGGGGCTTCACCCCATCGCTGGCGCTCCGGGTTTGTGGGGTTGTGGACGGAATGCTGACATGCGCTTGTCACCGGGATTGACGCTGGCCGTGCTGCTCGCCTCACTCATTGGGCTGGCGTGGCTTGCGCTTCCCCGAACAACATCGCCTGGCGTCGAAGGTCGCGTCCTCACAGACGAAGGACCGATCACTGGGGCGCGGGTGCGTTTCAAGGGCACGGAAACCATCACGCGAACAGATGCCCACGGTCGCTTTCATCTGCCGTATGCCCCATCGGGACGGCGCGTGACGGTGTGGAAAGAAGGCTACTTCATCGGCGGCGTGCGCTCAACCGCATCGCCGCTGGCGATCCAACTGACGCGCTTGCCGGCCGAAGACAATCCCACCTACGAATGGGTCGATCCTACTCCGAACGATGCCACGATTCACAACTGCGCCAATTGTCACGCTGAGATTTACCGCGAATGGTCGAGCAGCGGCCACGCTCATTCGGTCACGGGCCGGCATTTCCGCAATCTCTATGAAGGCACCGACTGGAACGGCAAGCCCGGCGTTGGTTGGGGACTCCTCACGCAATATCCCGATGGCGGCGGCGTCTGCGCCTCCTGCCATGCGCCCGCGTCCACGAAATACGATCTGCGGCAGGTCAAGGGCGTGGCATCGCAGGGCGTCCACTGCGATTATTGCCACAAAATAGCCGCCGTCGCCAACGGTCCTCTCGGGCTGACGCATGGCCGATTCAACTTGCGTCTCCTACGTCCAGCCGACGGCCAACTGTTCTTCGGCGCTCTCGACGATGTGGACCGCAACGAGGACGCCTATTCGCCGCTGTATCGTGATAGCCGCTATTGTGCCTCGTGTCACGAAGGCGTCGTCTTCGGCGTCCACGTCTACAGCACGTTTTCCGAGTGGCAAGTGAGTCCCGCGCGTCGTGAGGGCAAACAATGTCAGGATTGCCATATGAAGCCAACCGGCCGCATGACGAACATGGCTCCTGGTCACGGCGGCATCGAACGCGATCCACGCGCGTTGAGCAACCATCGCTTCTTCGACGAAAGCCAGGAGACAATGTTGCGCCGCGCCGTGAAGGTATCGGCGACATTTGAGCGCAGCGCGGGCGGCGTTCGGGCGCGGGTGCGCGTAAGAGCCGAAGGCGTTGGTCATCGTCTGCCGACCGGATTCATCGATCGTCATCTGGTTCTCGTTGCCGAGGGACAAGGTGCGGATGGCCGGACACTGGCAGCGTTGTCGGGACCAAGGTTGCCGGCGTTGGCTGGTCTCGAACTGGCCGGCCAACCGGGACGCCTTTATGCCCGCGTGCTACGCGACTTCGATGGCCACAGTCCGACGCCGTTCTGGCTCGCTGCTCCCGATCCGCCGCCCGATACGCGCCTTGTGCCTGGAAAGATCGAGGAGATGACCTTCGAGTTTCCACCAACTCTGACCCGTCTATGTGTGCGCATCCTCTACCGCCGATTTTGGCCGGAGGTCGCCCGTGCCAAGCACTGGCCCGACCGCGATCTCCTCATCTACGATGAGAGATTTGTCTCCTCGCCCTGAATCGGCGGACCTAACTCCCTTGCTAATCAAGATTTGCCGTCAGCGGACTCTGTATGAGAAATGAACGTCTTTTTGTTCCATTCCGAAACAGAGGCTTCATTTTGTTAACGCAATATGCCGATAGATAAGATGTCCGCCTTTATCCTCGCCTACACAACTTCTTTGTTTGCAAGTTATTGCGTCAAACATTTCGTTTGCCACCTGTCGCATGCGAGTTCCGGCATGAGATGTGCTTATTATGTAGACTGAAGAGGTTGAAAGGATTGTATCCGAGGTAGCAAGGAGGCGGTTGGAGTTGGAAAATCCACACAGAACAGAGGCATCACCCATGAGCCTTAATACCCATTATCAGGTTCTGATCAATCGCGGGCGGAAAGCGGGTTTGACAACCCGGGAACTTTATTCGGCCATGGCTGGCCGACCCGTCGAGGGCGGCGACGATGTTTTGGGCCGAACCGATTGCAACGGTTATGTGCCGAGCATCAACCAACAAGGACAACGCATTTATCGTCCGCTGGGCGCGCGGCGTCTTTGAGAATGCGACAGCTGGAATACTGAAGTCTGGAACCCGTGGGCCGGTGGTTCTCTCCTCTCAGGAGAGAATTACCGGCCCGCGGGTTTTTCGTCACCATTTTTCTGACGCTCGACTCGTCGAATGCCGCAGTCATCAAATCAACGGTGTCTTGCCGGGGATGGCTACCGGCGCTTCGGACAACTGCATATCCCAAGTCAAATCCTTGGGCATCGTGTCCTCCTTCGAGTTGAGCGCCTGTTCCCAACTAACTTGCTTGCCGGTGTATGCCGACATGCGGCCCATGATGGCCGTCAGCGTACTCTCGGCCACGCGCTTCAATTCGTTGATCGGCTTGCCGGAGCGAATGCTCTCGATCAAGTCGGTGTGTTCCTGCACGTAGGGATCGGGTTGTTCCTTCAATTCTTTGCGCGTGAACAGTGGCTTGCCGTCGATCAGGTAGGTATGGCGATCCGCCGTGTGACAGGTGCCCTTGGTGCCGACCATGTATTCGCCGATTTCGCTGGCGCAATTGCTAATCTGCCGGCACATGCTCAGCGTATGCACATCCTTGGGGAACTTGTAATCGATGGCAAAGAAGTCGTAGATGTGGCCGAAACGCGGATCGGTGCGCGTGCGGAAGCCCATGCCGACGGCGCTTTCGGGATGCGCGCCGATTGCCCAGTTCAGCACGTCGATGTTATGCACATGCTGCTCGACGATATGATCGCCGCACAGCCAGGTATGGTTGTACCAGTTGAAGATTTGCTTGCCGACCTCGGTAGTGATCTCGGGATGCTTGGGCAATTCGCTGATACGCTGCCAGAGAAGTCCCTGCATCCAGTAATCGCGGCCGGCGACAATGTCGCCAATAGCGCCATCGTGAATGCGCTTCATCGTCTCCACATAGAGGCGTTGATGGCGGCGCTGCGTGCCGGCGACGATGTGCAGTCCCTTCTTCTGAGCTTCCTCCGCGGCTTCCAACACCTTGCGAATGCCGGGACCATCGACGCCGACGGGCTTCTCGGTGAAGATGTTCTTGCCGGCGGCGACGGCCGCTTGCAGATGGATCGGTCGAAATCCGGGCGTCGTGGCCAAGATGATGTAGTTGGCACCGCTGTCAATCACCTGCTTGTAGGCGTCGAGACCGACGAAGCAACGTCCTTCGACATCAACGCTGTTGCCCTTCTGCTTGATGGCGTCGCTTTTGCCCAGGTTCGTGAGACGATTGCGGAGACCATCTACCTGAAACTTGAAGACATCGCCCAGCGCGACGATGCTGACGTTCTTGGCGGCGTGCAAGACGTTATCGGCGGCGCCGCTACCGCGACCGCCGCAGCCGATGACGCCGACCTTGATTTGATCGCTGCCGGCCGCGTGGACCGCCGGCACCAGGTTGCTGACCAAGGCGGCGCCGGCCGCCACCGTCGTCGCCTTGAGGAAATCACGCCGCGAGGCGCTGTCTCGATTCGTGTCGCTACTGCTCATGGCAAATCTCTCCTGGGTTCGTGTTACCAGCCCGGAGCGCCAGCGACGGGACAGCCCCATCGCCGGCGCCCCAGCGCTCATGATGTCAATCTACCGGGCTTTGTCGCGTGATCTTGGAACGCAGTCCCTTCAAATTGTCCTGTTCTTCAACGGGCCGCACAACTCGAAAACCGACAAAATCGGCATCGGTCAACCACCAGATACTGCGCGGCCGCTGCGGATCTTGCTTCATCCAGTCCAACTCCGAGGACAAGCGAGCCGCGCTACGGCAATCCTTGGCCTCGTCGCCCCACGAGCCGCCGCGCGTCACATGCGGGAACCGTTTCTCGGTCGGCAACAACACCGGCGACAGCGTCGGCTTGTCCAGCGGAAACCGGCTATAGTATTTGGCGTCGTAGTGATCGAGACACCACTCGCAGACGTTGCCGTACATATCGTGCAGACCCCACGGGTTCGGCTTTTTCGTGCCGACCGTGTGTGTTTTTTCATCCGCATTGTCCGCGAACCAGGCATACTCGCCGAGTTTCTTGGGATCATCGCCGAACGAGTAGGCCGTTGTCGTACCCGCTCGACAAGCGTACTCCCACTCGGCCTCGGTCGGCAGACGATAGATCTTGCCGGTCTTGACCGACAGCCAACGGCAATACTGCATGGCGGTATGCTGCGTGATGCACAACACCGGCTTGCCCTCGCGTCCCTTCTTGAATGTCTCGTCGGCGTAGGGCGGCGTCGGCCGCGTGACGGCGTCGGCGTTCTTGGGATTCTCCGGTTCTTTGTCTTCTTTCTGTCCCGGATGCGCACGCCAGAAAAGATCGAACTCGTCCCACGTTACTTCGCACTTGCCCATCCAGAAGGGCCGAATCGCGACGGGATGCTGCGGTCCCTCGTCGTCCTTGCGATCCTTCTCGCCGGCCGGGCTGCCCATCTTGTAGGTGCCGCCGGGAATGGCGATCATCTCGAAGGTGGTCTTCGTGTCGGGGATGGTTTGCTTATAAGACTTGTGTTTCATGGCCGGCGGTTCCGCGCGAACCGGCCCGCCTTCGGGACTTTCGCCCAACCGCCAGAGCGCCAGCATCAGCACACCCACGCCGGCCGCCACGGAAAACTGTATCAATCGCCGCATCTGTGTTAAGCTCCACAAAATCAGAGATTGGCGAGCTTTCTCTCGCGTAAGCGCCCCGAGTGACCATCCTCGGGGCGCTTACGCAACCCCGCTCGCCGAATTTATTGAGGGTCCACGCCATGCGTCCGCACTTGTTCGGAATTCTCGCCGTCCTGCTGCTCGGCGGAGCGGAACCATCGCTGTCACGCTTTCGTTTCACCGAACCGCACATGGGCACGCAATTCCAGATCATTGTCTATGCGCCGGACAACGACACGGCTCACAAGGCCGCCAAGGACGCTTTCACTCGCATCGAGTCCCTGAATGGTATCATGAGCGACTATCAGGAAACCAGTGAATTGATGCGTCTGTGCGCCAAGGCCGGCGGACCGCCCGTGCCGGTCAGCGCGGATCTCTTTGTTGTTTTATCCCGTGCGCAAGAAGTGTCCCGCCAATCCGGCGGCGCGTTCGATGTGACGGTCGGCCCCGTGGTCAAGCTCTGGCGCGAGGCGCGCAAGCGGAAGAAACTGCCCGATGCGAAAAAACTTGCCGAGGCCCGCACGCTCGTCGGCTGGCGAAACATCCGCCTGGACGAGAAAAAGCGCACGGTACAGTTGCTCAAACCCGGTATGCTTCTCGATCTCGGCGGCATCGCCAAGGGCTACTCCGCCGACGAAGCGCTGGCCGTGCTGAAAAAGCACCGCCTCGATCGCGCGCTCGTCGCCGCCGGCGGCGACATTGCCGTCAGCGGTCCGCCGCCCGGCGCGGAGGGTTGGAAGATCGCCATTGCCCGACTGCCCGGCGAGAAGGACGCCGGCCGGCTCATTCTGCACGATGCCGCCGTGTCCACGTCCGGCGACGCCGAGCAGTTCGTCGAGATCGACGGTAATCGCTATTCGCACATTGTCGATCCGCGAACGGGCATTGGCTTGCTGGGCCGAATGAGTGTCACCGTGGTGGCACGGAAAGGCATTGAATCCGATAGTCTGACGAAGGTTGCTGCCGTGCTTGGTCCCGAGAAGGGCATGAAGTTGATTGAGGCGAACGAGGGCGCCAGCGTGCGCATGGTGCGTAAGATTGGCGATGCGTTCGAGACGATGGTGTCGAAAGGTTTCCCGAAGTTACATCCCGTCGAGAAATGAGTTTGCCAGCCCGCAGCGCCAGCAAGGGAATCCCTTGCTGGCGCTGCGGGCTGGCAAGAGGAATCATCCCATGAATCAAACCAAAAAAGTCGCCGCCGTCGTCACCGAATATCGCCGCTGGTCGCACGCCGATGTCATCGTGGGCAAGATCCTCGAAGGCTACAACTACGATGGCGGCGCGGGGCCGAACATGAAACTGGTGTCGCTGTACGTCGATCAAACGCCGGCCAAGGACATGAGCCGCGATCTGGCGAAAAAACACGGCTTCACGATCTATCCCACCATCGAAGGCGCGTTGACGCTCGGCGGCAAACAATTGGCCGTCGATGGGGTATTGTGCATCGGCGAACACGGCAATTATCCCAAGAACGCCAAGGGACAAATCCTCTATCCGCGTCGGCGTTTCTTCGAGGAAGTATGCAAGGTCTTCGAGAAATCGAAGAAGACGGTTCCCGTCTTCAATGACAAGCACTTGTCGGCGACATGGACCGACGCCAAATGGATGTACGACAAGGCACGCGAATTGTTTTTCCCGTTCCTGGCCGGCTCCTCGGTGCCGCTGGCATGGCGTCGGCCGGAATTGAAACTGCCGAAGAATTGCCTGCTTGTCGAGGCGGTGCAGGTGGGCTACGGCCCATTCGAGGGCTACGGCTTCCACGCCCTGGAGGGTTTGCAGTGCATGGCCGAGCGCCGCAAGGGCGGCGAAACCGGCGTCAAGGCCGTGCAATGTCTGCAAGGCAAAGCGATGTGGGAAGCGCTCGACAAAGGCCGTTGGTCGAAGACGTTGTTGGAGGCGGCATTGGCACGAGTGCCGGCACATGCGAAGGCCGACATCCGCGAGGCAACGGCGAAGGCGAAGGATGCGGGTGTGTTCCTCATCGAATATCGCGATGGTTTTCAAGCGGCAGTCGGCATGCCCAACGGCTGGATTCACGAGGGCGACGGTGGCGGCTTCACCTTCGCCGGACAACTCAAGGGGCAAGACAAGCCGGTATCCACACAGTTTTATTTGCAACAACCCGATCCGTTCGCTCACTTCGCCTATCTCGTCAAGGCCATCGATTCGATGATGCAAACCGGCCACGCACCATATCCGGTCGAGCGCACGCTGCTGACGACGGGCATCCTCGATGCGGTGATGACGAGCAAGGCCGAGAAGCAGCGCCGCGTCGAGACGCCCTATTTGGCCATCAAGTATCAGCCGGCGGATTGGCCATTCGCCACCGATCCGGTGCCGAAGACGATCAAGCGATGAGGGGGAGATGGCCATGTGGATTTGTCGTCGCTGTGCGGCTCACGCCAAGGACGAAGTCTTGAGTTGTCCGTGTTGTGCGATGCCTGCGCCGGCGCGTCTTCAGCCGACATTGGCCGAGAATGTCTCCGATGAATTGAATGAATCCCCGCGCCCGATGCGCATTCGTTGGTTGTCGCTGAAGAGTCTGCCAAACTTACGAAAGCAAGCCCAATCGCCGTGGGTGTGGGCGTTGTTCGGCTTCGTTTTCGGTCTCGGTTGTGGGACCGTCAATTTCCACGGCTCGCTGGCGCAGCCGATTCTATGCGGTGTGGCACTCGCCGTTGTTTTCGGGGTGATCGGCGTCAACCTCCGTCGCTGCCGGCGTCGTGGTTCTGGGCATCCTTACCCTGCCGAAATCGGCGCGATCTTTGGGTTCTTCCTTCCCATCATTTTCACCGTGATCGACGGCTTCACGAATCATCGAATCTGGGAACATCCATTTGATTTGTTTGGCAATCTCATTCTTGCCGCCGGTTGTGGCGTCCCTCTTGCCGCACTGCTGGCCATCCCATTTGGGGCCATTGCGACGGCATTGGAGTTAATGATCGATCCACTCGCTTCGCGAGTGGATCAAAAAGGTGTGCTTCACGAACGCCCGCCTCATGCCCCCCTGATGAAGACGGAATCGCTGGGCCAACAGCCCACCGCCGACGCGGAGCCTTCGGATAAAATCATCACGACGGAGGATCAGGTGTTTTCGCAACTCGATAAGCGTTTCGGCATCCGGCGTGAAGACGATTAGCCGTGTCGAAGTGACAAGATGGTGATACGACTTGCGGAGAACGGGGTCTTTATGGGGCGCTGTCAGAATTGTGGAGCGACGGTTCAGGATGGGACCGTCTGCACGTCATGCGACCGATCCTTCGATGTGACCGTGGCCGACATTAGCCGGAAGGTGCGAGGCTTGCGGCTCACGCGCGGTGTCGCCGGTCGATGGGGACGGCGGGGAGCGGTTGTAGGATTTGTGGTAGGCTCCGTACTGTCCTTTATCTTCGCCGGGTTCGAGCTAATCCGCCATCTGGTCTCGCCTCCCTGGCAGGAGACAATGGCGGATGTACTCGCAATGGTTTTCACGGTTTTCCTACTGGTAGCCGTGATATTTTTGCCCCTGACCTTCGCGGCGGTTTTCCTCGTGTACGGTGGAATAATCAAGCCGATTTTCGTGGCCCTCTTTTGCAGCGTGGAGCGTTTCGAGCAAGAATATGGATCGTGGAGAAAATGAATGTGGCGAGCGGGGCCGCGTAAGCGCCCCGAGTGAGTAAGCACTCGGGGCGCTTACGCGACCCCGCTCGCCCTGGTGTTACTTCCTTCGTCCCGTCAGTTCATCGGCCAATTCCTCGGCGTCGTAGACCTTGCGCAACGCCTCGACGATGCCGGCCGAATGCACCGACACCGCGCGGGCCACCTCATCGCTGTAGGCGAAATCGAGCGCCAGCGACTGGATGTTGCCATCGAAAATTAAGCCCACGACCTCGGCTTGCCGGTTGATGACCGGACTACCGGAGTTGCCGCCGATGATGTCGGCTGTGCAGACAAAGTTCAACGGCGTTTTAAGATTCAGCTTGTCCTTTTTCTCGACCCAGCGCGGCGGCAAATCGAACGGCTTTTGATTGTTCATCTCTTTCGCCCGCTTGTACAGGCCGGCAATCGTCGTCTCGAACGGCACCTGTTTGCCGTCCTCCTGGTATCCCTTGACCTGACCGAACGCCAATCGCAGCGTAAACGTGGCATCGGGATAGGTGCTGGTGCCCTCCAGAGCAAACTTGACTTTGGCGATGTCGCCGTAAGCCTGGCGCTGCAATTCTTCAACCTCGCTCTCCATCGTCTTGCGCACCGCCCGCGCCTCGGGATCGACGAGCCGGGCTAACTCAATCATCGGATCATTGGCATCCTCAATAGCCTTTTTCCCGCCTTCGTAGAGTTTCTTGCGTTCCTTCACACTCTTTACCTTGGTGCCCTTGACCAATTCGTAAGCGCGATCCGAGGGCGACTTGCCGGCCAGCACCTTTTGCACCAGCGGATTGTCGTAGCCCATTTCGGCGACGAGGAACGTCAGGCCATCGGTCAGCTTGACCTTTTCGTAATCGTTGTAGAGAGGAGCCGTGGAAAATAGCTGGAATTTCAGCGATTCGAGATTCGATTCGCGGAACTCACGGAGACGCTGATTGCTCGGTTTCGGTCGCTCTTCGGCGGCGCGGAGCAGCGTGCGTGCGAGGACGAACAGCTGGCTATTGAAGCCCGCGCCGCCTTCGAGCATCGTGTATTTGTGGATGTTGGCCGCGCGAACCTTCTGCGCCTTGGCGATGCGATCCCAGGCGGTACGGGCATTCTTGAGGGAATCATTACTCGCTTCGGCATCCGGTTCGGCGGCCTTGGCACGCAGCTTGGCCTCTTGTTCTTTCTTACGCGCCATCAGCTGCGGATCGAGCAGCGCGGCCAGGCCGCCCAGACGCGCCTTACGGCTGTTCTGCACACCGAACAGCAATTCCTTGGCTTGCCGTGCGTTCTCCTCGCTGCGACCGCTGAACGCCGTCAGCAGCACCTCCCAGCGATTGAGCCGCTGCATCAGGAACGGAAAGCCGGTATTGCGCAGGTAGTCCAACTCGGCCAGCGTGGCCAGGCGATCGGTGCGGCCGGGATGACCGGAGACGAATACCAGTTCATCCTTCTTCGCGCCGGCCTTGCTCCACTTCAGATAGTGGTCGATCTTCACCGGCTTGTCGTTCTCGTAGACACGGAAGAAACACACGTCGAGATCGTAGCGCGGATACTCGAAGTTGTCCGCATCGCCGCCGAAAAAGGCAATCTGCTGTTCGGGAGCGAACACGAGGCGAACATCCGTGTACTTTTTGAATCGGTAAAGGTGATATTGTCCGCCTTGATAGAGCGTGATGACATCGCTACGCAGCTTGGTTTTGTCGAGCGATTCCTTCTCAATCTCGGCCATGATGGCGCGGCGTGCGGCGAACGCTTTGGCCGCCGACATGCTCGGCTTGACGGCCGCCTTCACGCGCTCGGTCACGTCTTCAATGCTGATGAGGACGTTCAGTTCCAGATCGTCACACTTGCGTTCGTCGGCCTGCGTGCGGGCGTGGAAACCGTCGCGGTAGTAATTGTGCTTTTCGTCGCCCATCTTTTGCAGACAATCGGCCCCGACGTGATGATTGGTCATCACCAGGCCATTAGCCGACACGAAGGAACCGGAACCGCCGCTGTTGAAACGTACCGACGATTTTTGGACGTGATCGAGCCAACCTTGCGTCACGTCGAAATCGTAGCGTTTTTTGAGTTGATCGCGCGGCGGATTGGTGAATAGCCACATGCCCTCATCGCCGAAGACGGCGGGCGCGGCGACAAGCAGCACGGCCGTCGTGGCCAGGATCATCAATAACAGACACTTCATGGTAGGAATCCTCTCTCAATGGGTCGTCATCATCACATAGCCCCCGGCTTGCCGGGGGTAGTCGTTTTCCCCCCGGCAAGCCGGGGGCTATGTGGGCGGTCTGGACGTCTTGCGCAGCCCCACCCACAGCAAGATGGCCGCGAGTATCAGGAACATCACCAGAGCCATGATGCGCGGATCGGTTGCGCCAAGGAGCCGGCTTAGATCGAGTGCCTTGTTGAAGCGATCCGGCAGAAACACGAAGAAGGCGATGACTAATCCGCACAGAGTTCCGCCGGCGATGTAACCACTCGACAGCAACACGCCGGGACTGGTTTCGGACTCGGCCTCCGAGGATGATTTGCCGCGAAGACGATCCGATAGCCAGCGCAGCATCCCACCGACAAAGATCGGCGACGACGCGCTCAGCGGCAAATACATGCCGACCGCGAACGGCAGCGCCGCCACGCCGGCCAGCTCCATCGCCAGGGCGATCAAGACGCCGATGACGACCAGCCTCCATTCCAGTTTGCCGCCGAGAATGCCCTCGATAATCAGGGCGAACAACTGCGGTTGTGGGGCCGCGAACGGTTCCGGTGCCTTCTGGCCGTTGTCCATCTCCGGCACTTGCCGATTGATCGGCACATCGGTGAGATACTTCGGATTGCCTTCCGCATCCACCAAATAGCGGCCCGGCTTGACATTGGGATTGATGCTGTCGTCCTTGCGGACGTGGACGATGCGATATTCGTTGGGATCGTCCTCGTGCGGCTTGCCGGCGCGTTGCAGCGGCGCATCGGCGTCCACCACGAGTTTATGATCCGGCAGATTCTTCTTCTTGTTGGTGTAGTGCGTGCCGGCCGCGTCGAGGGCAAGCATGGTACCGCCGATTACCACGGCGGAAGTCAACGCGCCTACCAGAATAGCCAGCTGTTGCTTACTCGGCGTGGCACCGACCAGGTAGCCGGTCTTGAGATCCTGCGACGTCGTGCCGCCGTTGGAAGAAGCAATGCACACCACGGCCGCCACCGATAACGCCGTGAGCATGGCCAGATGGCCCGTTTTACCGAGGACAAGGAAGATCAAGCATGTCATCAATAACGTGGCGATGGTCATGCCGGAGATTGGATTCGACGACGAACCGACTTCGCCGGTCAAACGTGACGATACCGTGACGAACAAGAAACCGAACAGCAGGATCATCAGCGCGCCGAGCAACCCTTGAAGACTAAGTCCCAGTCCGAGGGCCGGAATGCACATCATAATGAGGACGAGGCCGAGACTGCCAAACAGCACGACGTACATCGATAGATCGCGTTCGGTGCGGGCGACGGCTTGCACGCCGCCAGTGCGGGTGGCGCGCAGATCGCGCAAGCCGGAGACGATGGAACTAAAAATCAATGGCAGCGCTCGCATCATGCTGATAATGCCGCCGGCAGCGACCGCGCCCGCGCCGATGTAGCGCAGGTAATTGGCCTTCAACGCACCAGGGTCCATGTCGCCGATCAACGTCTTTTCGGCCGGCGATACGGGGACGGTCAACTTCTCACCGAAGGTGGCGATAAGCGGGCCGAGTACGAAGTACGACAGCATCGCTCCCGCGATCATTAGCGAGGCGATGCGCGGGCCAATCAGGTAGCCTACCCCCAGCAGTTCCGGAGCCAGTTCGCCGCTGATTTCCGCACCGGGCAGACCGTATTGAACGCCGTTTTTGGCGTGACCGTACAAATGTTGCGATGGTTCATCCGACCACAGCTTGCAAGCCTTGGTGAGAAACTTATGCAGGGCGGCAATGCCGAAACCGATGAAGACCATACGCGCCGTCGCTCCGCCCTTCTCACCGGCAACTAGAACCTCGGCGCAGGCAGTTCCCTCTGGGTACGGCAGTTTGCCATGTTGCTTGACGATGAAGGCGCGGCGCAGCGGAATCATCATCAAAACGCCGAGCAAGCCGCCTAGCACGGACACGGTCATCACGCGAATCCAGTGCATCTCGAAGCCGAGCAGCAGCAAGGCCGGCATGGTGACACCGACACCGAAAGCGATCGACTCGCCGGCCGAGCCGGTTGTCTGCACGATGTTGTTTTCCAGAATCGTCGCGCGGCGAAACCCGAACGCTTGCGAAAAGGCACGAAACAGCGTGATCGATAGCACCGCGATGGGCACTGATGCCGAGACGGTCATACCGACCTTGAGCAGCAGATACAACGAGGACGCGCCGAAGAGAATGCCCAACCCCGCACCGAGCAAGACGGCTTGCCAGGTGAATTCGTGCATGTTTGCCGCATCGGGTACATAGGGTTCGTGCTTGGGCGTCTCCGCGCCGGAGACGCCGGCAGGAGACGGGGACGTTGTGGTGATGCTGGTCGGCTCCGCCATCGCATCGGCTCCGCTTGAGTCGAGATCGGCAAAGTAATCTTGGCTAGATTGGCGGTTCGGACGATGGATTTCAAGCCCCCACTCGCGTTTTCGCGCTGCGAACCGGCAATTCATTCGCTTAGGGATTTCGCTTGACAGAGAAGTGCCGTGAGATTTCATTGACCCAGCGAACAATCCTAGCTGTGCGGCGTGCGCAGATTCGGCCAGCTACGCGATTGACCGTGCGAACGGGATGGTACAATAGTTATGTTTACCGCATACGGCGGTTTCCATGACCTTGACCCTTGAAGTTGATCTGCCCGCCGATCTGGTCCGATTCCAGTTGCCGGACGCTGTCGCCGCCCGCTTGCAGACACTTCTCGACCGCCAGGAATCCGGCCAGCCGCTGACCACTCAGGAGCGGGATGAAGCCGAAGGACTAGTGTCTCACTGTCGCCATCAATTTCTGGAAGTCGGTGCGCGATCGGAGCGGAGCCAACCGGTCGTCCGTTCTCAGTCGATCAACCGCAGCGGTGTTCTTGAAGAACCCGCTGACGTGAGCTTGGCCTAGCAGTTCGACCGCGCGAACGGCATAGCGTTCGGCAACTTTGTCCCGATCGGCCTTATCCAAGATCGTGTCTTTGCGAACGGCGGAAAACGCGCCGGCATAGACGGTCGCCGCCCCGTAAAGGAGCAGCGGGCCGCCGACTTTCACCTGGGTCGCCAAGTTGTCGGCCTCGCTCGCCGCCTTGGCGTGTTCGCCCACTTGAGACCAGGTCGTCGCTCGGTCCAGCCGCAACGCAAACACGAACGGTCCCTGCTCCAACTCGATCGCCCGATCCCAATCGGGTAGAGATTCCTTGTAGCGTTTCAACTCGATCAGGGCGTTGGCACGGCCGCTGTACGCCTTGCGCAACTGAACCCGCGCCATCATATTTTTCCCGCCCTTCTGAAGCAGCGGTTCAAGAATGTCGATCCCCTTACCGTACCAACTCAGGGACGGCTCCGGCCCGGCATGGTCGCGCAGGAGCCGCGCCAGGTTGAGCGTGTGCAGGCCGAGGCTGACGGCGAAACCGGGAACGTCGGGCTGCTGGCGGCTCAACTCCTTGAAGAGATCGATGGCCCGCCGGTAGCTGGCCTCCGCGTCGGTGGTCTGCTTCAACTGCGAATAGAGTACGCCGAGGTTGCCATGACCCCACGCCAGCGTGGCCCGATCCTCGGCGGTCGCTCCCTTGGAGCCAAGTTCCTCGCCGATGCGAATGGCCTCCCGGAAGGATTGCTCGGCCTTGTCCGGCCGCCGCGTCCGGGCATAGAGGAGTGCCAGGTTGTTGTGGCTCTTGGCGAGATCATGCTGATAGGTCCGCGCCGCAGGCGTCTGGAGGGTCAATTCGCGACGGCATTCGAGCGCCTGTTTGTAGGCCGTCTCGGCCTCGTCCATTCGGCCGGCCTTGTAGTGAAAGACACCCAGGTTGTTGGAACTGTTGGCCAACAGACGGCGATACTCGGGCACCATCGGGTAGGTTTTCACAAGCCGCTGATAGATCCGCGATGCGGCGCGATACGCCTGTTCGGCTTTGTCCGCGTCACCGACAGCGTCGTGGAAGGTGCCGAAGTTGTTGTGGCTCTGGGCCAACTCAACCTGATACTCGGGAATGTTTGGGTGGTCGTCGGCCAGCTTCTTGCGCAGGTCGAAAGCCTTCCGGTAGCAGGGGCCGGCCTTGTCGGGGCGTCCGGTTTTGGCGAAGAGGTTGGCTCGGTTCGTCTCCAGTTGGGACAGTTGTTGGGCGTAAGCCCGGCGTTCCGGCCGCTCCTTCGTCAGCTGCTCGGCACGCCCCAGAGCCTTCTGGTACAACTCCTCCGCCTCTGTCGTCTTGCCGAGGGAACTGCACAACAGGCCGAGGTTGTTGTATCCTCCGGCCAAGTCGTAGCGGTACTTATCGACGCTGGGGTTGTCGCTTGCCAGGCGCTCGCGCAGCCGCACGGCCTCGCGCAGCGGCGCCTCCGCTTTGCTGGCCCAGCCCGTTTCGGCGTGGAAGATGCTGAGATTGTTGAGGCTCTGAGCCAATTCGTAGACGTAGGCCGTCACGAACGGATGATCTTCGACGAGCTTCCGTTGCAGTTCGATGGCTTTTCCGTAGGCATCCGCCGCTTCCTTGAGGCGGCCGACATCCAGATACAGGTTGGCCAAGTTGCCGAGGCTGACCGCGACGTGCTGGCGATAGCGTATCTCGTGAGGATGTTGGCGTACCAGTTCGCGGCGGACGGTCAATCCCTTCGTGTAGATACTCTCGGCCTCGTCCAGTTGGCCGAGGTGATGGAGCAGGACGCCCAGGTTGCCGCAGGTCGTGGCCAGCCCCGTGTGAGCGTCGGCCGCCTCGGGACGGGCGGCGACGAGCGCCTCAAAGGCATTCATCGTGCGACGGTAGGCGGCCAGGGCCTCCTTCAGCCGCCCGGTGTATTCGTAGAGGATCGCCAAATTGCCCTCGGCCCCGGCTAAACCCTCTCGACTATCGATGTCCTTGGGATCGGCCTGGATTAACCGCTGGCGAATCTCCATTGCCCGTCGATACGCCTTCTCCGCCGGGGCCGCTCGTCCCTCATCGCGGTACAGACTGCCGAGATTGTTATAAGTGGTGGCCAAGGCGCGCTGATAGGCGGCTACCTCCGGCTGTTTCTTAACAAGTGGCTCAAGCATGGCCCGGACTTCTTCAAATTGGCGCACGGCTTCGGGCGTGGGACCGCTCTCGGCGAGAAACTCGCCCAGTCTCCCCGAGGTCCGTGCCCGCTCCGCCCGAAGGGGAACCAGTCCGGCCAGACCGGGAGCCTCTGCCTGGAGTTGGCCGGCCACTTGCTGTTCTTCCTTCCGCGAAGCCGCCTGAATATACCCCTGGGCAAGCGGACTTTGCAGGGTGACGGCGAACTGGGCCATGACGGACTGAGCCAGTCGCAGGCTTTCCTTGGCCTCCTCCGCCATTTCCTTGGCGATCCCTTCCTGGCGGATGGCCTCGTCGCGTTGGGATCGGGTTAAGTCTCGCTCGATGGCCAACGACGCGTTGTGCGATTGAGTCAAGTCCCGTTCCTTGGCCACGGTGTCGTAGCGGAGCCAAATCACCAGAAGGGCCGTGGCGAGCGCGAGCGTGAAAAACCCAAGTCCCACTTTGTGCCGGCGCAGGAATTTGCCCAGCAGGTACAGCCGCGACGGAGGCCGTGCTTCCACCGGCTCATCCTTCAGGTAGTGCTGAATATCTCGGCACAAGCCGTTGGCCGTTTCGTAGCGCCGGCCGCGCACTTTTTCCAGGCATTTCATCACGATCCAGTCCAACTCGCCGCGCACCATTTTCGTCAAGCGCTTCGGCTCCAGGTTCCGCTTGAAGGCGATTGCCGGCAGTTCCCTCGATGACGACAGCTTGGTGCTGGGCCTGGAGGGTTCGTCCTCCCGGATTATCCGCAACATTTCCGTATACGTGGCGCTGTGCAACTGCAAGTGAGGGAAGGGGGTGCTACCCGTCAACAATTGGTAGAGCAGCACGCCGAGCGAATAAACGTCGGCTCGCGTGTCGATGTCGAGGTTGGTCAATTCCGCCTGCTCTGGGGCCATGCACTCGATCGTGCCGATGATCCTCCCCAGTTCGGTGAAGAGCGTGTTCTCCGTCAGCTTTGGACCCGTTGCCTTGGCGACGCCAAAGTCGATCACCTTGGGCTGCGCCCGGCCATCCTCCAGGGCGATCAACACGTTGGACGATTTCAAGTCGCGGTGGATGATTCCCTTCTGGTGGGCATGTTGCACCGCCTGGCAGACGGGCACGAATAGTTCCAGCCGCTCCCTCGGCGTCAGACGCTCCTGGTCGCAGTACTTGCTGATGGGGATGCCTTTGATCAGTTCCATGACGAAAAAGGGCCGGCCTGCACAGGTGACGCCCGCATCGAGAACTTTGGCGATGTTGGGATGGTTCATCATCGCCAGCGCTTGCCGTTCCTGCTCGAATCGGGTCAGAACCTCCGTGGAGTCCATACCTGCGCGGATGAGCTTCAGCGCCACATCGCGGCGAACGCCGTCTATCTGCATCGCGTGGTAGACCACGCCCATGCCGCCTTCTCCCAGCTTTTGCAGGAGCTTGTAAGGACCGATCCGCGCACCCAGAGCCACATCGTCGTCGTATCGAACGGCGAGGTGGGCTGGTAACGGGTTAGCTGGTGAGTCGTCCGGCGTGGCGACAGGGCATTCAAACGGGGTAAGGCTCCTCAGTTCCTGTTCCAGTTCGGGTGCCAAGTCTGGATTCTCCGCGATGAGTTGCGCAATCCGCTCCTCGCTCGGATCTGCTTTATTTTTGCGGAGTTCATCAATGATCTGACGTATTCGATCGCCGCGGTCCATGGCTTGGCCTGCTTTGGGGATATTGTGCCGTGCCGGGTAGAAAAAGCGCCCGCGCCGCCATTTGAAACGAGGAAGTCATCCTGACCGACGAAAACCCTCCAAATGCTAGTCTACCCCGAACGCCTGCCAAGTAACAAAAGGAAAAAAGACCGCGCGAACAACAGGGCAACGGCCGGCGTAAGCCGGCTGGTGCAGGGCAAAAACAACAGGGCGAACGGCCGGCTTATGCCGGCCGTTCGCCCATAAAGTTAGTGCCGCTAGTTGATACTTTCGATTCGGTATGGCGATGCCCACCGATGAACACAGCGAGAGACCGAAGTCAGGCAGGGCCCGTGGAGCCATCATTAAAGTAATGGTCTTTTTCCCGCCTGAATCTTCCGTCCCTCCACTGTGTTCATCGGTGGACATGGGCAACGTCTCAGACGACGCGGCGCAGACGCCCCTGCTCGCCGTCGCGGAGAACTTGCCGCCGCTCGGACGCGGTTTGGTCGAACAAATTGAAGAACAATTCCGAGTGTATTTCGCTCCATTCATGCCGGCGTCGCGCCATCACGGTCGCCGCCGTGGCGAACATCTCGCGTAAACCGTTGCGTTCGTGCAGTCGGCCGCGTCCATAACGACAGAACGACGGCACGACGCGCGGCAGTAGTTCGCCGGAGGTCAGCAACTGAGTGAAGGCGCCAATCAGCGTGCCGGTGTTGAACAGCGTGTTCATACTGGTCTTGGTATGATCGCCGATGAAGGAGCCGATTTTCATCAGGCCCGTATCGATCATCTGGCCATTGACCATCATGCGAATGGGGCCGTAATCGGTTCGTAGATCGCTCGTTTGCGTGCCGGCGCCGAGGTTGACCCATTCACCGATATACGAGTGTCCCAGGAAACCATCGTGCGCCTTGTTGCTATGGCCGTGAACGATACTGGCTTCGATCTCGCCGCCGATGCGACATTGCGGCCCGATGCTGCCGCCGTGGATGCGAGCGCTCTGCACGCGCGTTTCGACGCCGATATAGCACGGTCCCTCAAGGCGGCTGAAGGCGTGGACCACCGCGCCCTTGTCGATAAGCACCGGCCCATGGGTCGTATTGATGTGAACCATCGGCTCGATGTGGGCCGTGTGCGCGATCAGGCAGCGCTCGGCGGGACCGCTGAGGCTGACGTCCCGCGCCTCCGGCACGCCTGCCTTCCACCAGTGCTGATAATCGTCGGCCAGGGCCGCGCCGTTGTGTTCGATCAGATCCCACGGATAATCGATCATGCGTCCGCCGGCCGTTCGCTGCGGCAGGGTGCCCCGCCACTCGGCCAACCGCCATGATAGATTGCCCAGCGTCAGACCACGAATCTTCTCCGCCGGCACGACCACATAGGCAACCTGCTCGCCCACCAGACCAATCGCCGTGGTACTCGGTAGGACCATGTCCTCGCCCAGCGCCAGCCAGCGTGCATTGACCAGCGTGACGAGTTCCCGACCGGCGATCTCCTCGATCCAGTCCTCCGCATTGACCTTCAGATGGGGATGATTCCGCCGGCACAGGTCGGCCAATTCGGAGCGCACGAGGGCTGCGGTCGCAGGAGCCGGCGTGATGCGTTCCTGTCGTTCCAGCAGCGAAGCGGCGCCACAACGAAGCTCGAACGCTGGCCGGGTCGATGTCAACGGTTGCAGGCTGTTCACGCCCGCATCTTCAAATATGCAAATACGCATGGGATTCTCTCCTCTTCTCGCTAGCCCGCAGCGCAAGCAAGGGTTCCCTTGCTTGCGCTGCGGGCTGGTAATCACTCCACCGTGACGCTCTTGGCCAGGTTGCGCGGCTTGTCCACATCGCAGCCGCGCAAGAGCGCGATGTGATAGGCCAGCAATTGCAGCGGCACCACGGACACGAGCGGTTGCAGATAGTCGGGGGTTTCGGGGATGTAAATCACGTCGTCGGCCCGGCCGGCTGTCGCCGTGTCGCCCTCGGTCGCCACGGCGATGACCGGACCGCCGCGCGCCTTGATCTCTTCGAGGTTGCTCAGCACCTTCTCGTAGACGCCGCCGCGCGGAATGAGGAAGACCGTCGGCGTGTCCGCATCGACCAGAGCAATGGGGCCGTGCTTCATCTCGGCGGCCGGATAGCCCTCGGCGTGGATGTAGCTGATCTCCTTCAACTTCAGAGCGCCCTCCAGCGCCGCCGGGAAGAGATATTGCCGGCCCAGATAGAGAATGTTTCTCACATCCACATATTTTTCCGCGATGCGTTTCACCTGCTCGTGGCAGTCGAGCGTGCGGCGGAGGAGGTCCGGCATGGCTTGCAATTCCTTGACCATGCGAAGACCTTGCAGGCTCGATAAGTGGCGGGTGCGTCCGAGGTAGAGGGCGAGCATGGCAAGGACGGCAACCTGATTGGTGAATGCCTTGGTGCTGGCCACGCCGATTTCGGGACCGGCGTGAAGGTAGACGCCGCCGTCGGCCTCGCGTGCAATGCTCGAACCGACCACATTGCAGAGTGCCAATGTCGGATGACCCTTGCGCTTGGACTCACGCACGGCCGCCAGCGTGTCGGCCGTCTCGCCCGATTGCGTCAGAGCGATGACGATGGTGTTCTTGTCGATAGGCGGATTGCGATAGCGGAACTCGCTGGCGTATTCGACCTCGACGGGGATGCGGGCGAATTCCTCAAAGAGATATTCACCGACCAGCGCCGCGTGATAGCTCGTGCCGCACGCCGTCAGAATGATGCGTTCCACCTGACGCAGTCGCTGCGGATCGATGTTCAAACCGCCGAAGTGGGCACAGCCTTCGACATCGTCGAGCCGGCCGCGCAAGGCGTTCTCCAGCGCTTCGGGCTGCTCGTAAATCTCCTTGAGCATGAAGTGTTCATACTCGCCCGAATCGATGTCGCTCGTCGTCGTTTCCAGTGTGTGGATGGATGCTTCGATGGCCACACGCTGCCGATTGAGGATGCGCCAGTATTCGGGGGCCAGCACGCACACTTGCTGATCGTCGAGATAAACCACCTTGTCGGCGTAGCCGGCCAGGGCGGTCGGATCGCTGGCCAGAAAACACTCGCCTTCGCTGAGTCCAAGCACCAGCGGGCTGCCCAGACGAGCGCCGACCAGAATGTTTGGCTCATCGAGGCTCAAGGCGGCGATGCCGTAAGTGCCTTTGAGCAGCGGCAGGACGCGCATCACGGCCTCGGTCAAATCGCCATCGAGATGGCGAGCGATAAGGTGGGCGATGACCTCAGTATCGGTATCGCTATGGAAGACGACCCCCTCTTCCTGCAACTCACTCTTGAGGGTGGTGTAATTCTCGATGACGCCGTTATGGACGACGACGACGCGGCCGTTGCCGCCGACGTGCGGATGGGCATTGCGGTCGGTCGGTGCGCCGTGGGTGGCCCAGCGCGTGTGGCCGATGCCGACGCGACCGGGAGCCGGTTGCTGCGTCAGATGCGCGGCCAACTCGGCGATGCGGCCGGCGCGTTTGCGGACGTGCAGATGCGAGCCGGTCAGTGTCGCCACGCCGGCGCTGTCATAGCCGCGATACTCCAGCCGTCGCAGTCCCTCAACCAGGACTGGCTCTGCTTCTCGATAGCCCACATATCCGATGATGCCGCACATGATGCAATCCCCTGTTCCGTGGATGGGTGTTGGACGACGGACAATGTTCCGAGTCGAGGGGAGGAAGATGACACCGAAACAGATTTCGTTCGTGGGAACGATTGTGATTAAAGCAAAGGAGATGCCAGAGCGTTTTTTCGGCCGATGACGCCGTATGCGAGCAGTTCAGGCGAGGCGAGAATTGCCGTAAAACTAAGATGGATATGTATTTATTCGTATCGGCGCACGTCCTTAAGAGGCGGCGTGAACGATCCCGAGTGTAAACCCCGTTAACACAGGAGATAAACATTGTCCTGAATGTTAACGGGAATTTACAAGAGTGCTTGGCGCGGCGCGCTTAGAGGCACGAACCTTTTGGCCAGCCCGCAGCGCCAGCAAGGGACTTCCCTTGCTGGCGCTGCGGGCTGGCCAAAAGGTTCGTGCCTCTTACTTTTTCTTGGTCGCTTTTAGTTCATAGGTATGGCCGACCGGCACGCGCAGCTTGGCGATTTCTTTCTCCTTCTCGGCGATCAGGGGATCGAACTGCGGGATTTCACGAGCGTTCTGTCCCTGTTCGTGCTTGCGAAAGCCGAACAGATACGTCACGTTTTCCGGACGCCAGCGGTAGAAATAAAGGCGATTCTTGGCGATGATGGTTTGCCGAAGGCGCTCGGCTCGCTCGAAGTCCGGCCCCTTAGAAATGGCCACCCCCTTGGCCCAGTCCTTCGCGGGCGCTTGGGCGACGGGTTTGCCGTCAATGTTGAGTATGTATTCCTCCGCTGACAGTCCCTTGACACGTACTACGAAGCCGGCGGCAGCAAGCGGAGAGGGCACGCTGTCGGACGGTTGAGGTGGGAGAGGGAGCATCGGGGCCGTTACCCGGCTGCGATGCGCCGTGATGGTATTTCCGTCATTCGTTAGCGGGGGTGGGTTGATCTTGATGTCTGCCACCGTGGGTAAACCAAGACCGTCTTCGAGGACCGGTGCGGAACGCCAGTAACCCCAGGGAGTCAGATGGATGCCATTGTCGGTCAGGTGTTTCTTCTCCTTGCCGAGTTGGTCGTACAGATCGACAAAGAGATGGTCGCGCTTCTTCGCCGTGTCGCGGATGGCGTCGGCGTACAGGCGCAGGTTCTCGTTCTGCTCCTTCGGATCGGGCAGCGGCTGGCCAAGGTTTTCCTGCTTCAATGGAGAGAGCAAAATGATGCGTGCCTTTGTTGGGGCGAACGTATCCAGCAGCGTCTCCAAGCCCTTGACGAAGTGCGGCAATCCCTTTGGTCCCGCGAACGATTCATTCGTGCCGTAGCCGATGATAAGGACCGTTGGTTTGAGGGCGAGGACGTGTTCTTTTAGTTGGCGGAAGCCATCGGCGGTGCTACCGAAGCCGGCGCGAGCATCGCCGAACACCGTGTCGCCGCTCCAGCCGAGATTGCGGAAGGTGATGGACTTATCGGGATAACGCCGCGTCAGAGCCGTCTCCCAGTAGCCGTAACGCTGCTCGCGTTCGATGAGCGTGCTGCCAACCAACACGACGCGATCTCCATCGACGAGAGGGAAGGCATCCGCCGCCCGCGCAGGCGGGATCGCGAACACGAGAGAGCAACAAAGAAGAGGGAGTAAATAGCGATATTTCACCGTGGCATCTCCCAATAATGGCAGGAACGAACGCTCGGGAAGTATAGGGATTGTACCGGGTGGGGAGGGCGGAAACAACGAGACGAAAGGAAGAAGCCCTTCGACAGCGGTGCCGAAGGGCTTCTTGTGAGAGAAAGTGGAGGCGCGGGGAATTGAACCCCGGTCCCGTGGCATCTCAGTGCAAACTTCTACGTGTGTAGCTCATCTTTTTTTGTCGAGCCGAAGCCTTGCGGCTTCGCTTGGCACGTTCGTCCTTCGGATCTCCGACAAGCGGGATGTCCGAAAGACTAACCAGCTGTAAATCTAGCTGTCACCGCCGCCGGTACAGTCGGTCCCGAAAGACCGCCTTCTGGTGACCGCGAGCCTGATTTGGCAACCGAGCCGAGACCTCTCAGGCGAAGCTCCCGGACACGGGGCAGCCGTTATTAGGCCGCCAGAGTCAACTGCGGTTCAGCAGTTAATTGTGCGACTAGATTTTTACGTGGCCATCTAGTCAACCACGACACGCCATCTGCACCTCAACTTACCCGGTCGATACCAAGTCGCCCCCTTGTTTGTGAGAATTGCCGGTTCCCAACACTCCTTCATTGTATCCGCTTCGGGCACGACGAGGAAGGGCAGGTCAATTGTCGTCCGGCTCGATTGTCCGAACGACCTTTGCTCGATTGTTCTTCAGGGCGATGAGGAAGACGCGACGGCGCGGCTGGCGATCCTTCCAGCGCACCGGCCCCGTCACGCTGTCGAACTGCTCCAAGTGAGATATTTCTTTTACCAGAGCTTCCTTGCTGGCATTGCCGGCTCGCTGCATGGCGTCGAACAGCAGACGGGTCGCGTCATAGGTCTGGGCAGCATAGAGATCGGGCGACTCGTGGAAACGCTCCTCATAGCGGCGTGCGAAGTCGCGGCCAGACTCGGTCAGGTGATCGGCACTGTAGGCGGTGGCCAGGTAGATGTCGGCATGCGTTTCCAGTTCGGCTTGCAGCGGCGAAACGCCGCCATCTTCGCCGCCGTGGAGCAACGGAGCCTTGGGAAGAGCGGTGGCCAACCGAGGGCGGAGCGCGCGGAGATCGGACAACGGACAGGCCAGCAAAACGACCGTCGGAGCGGCCTGAATCAGACGCGTGATGCGTTCATCACGCTCGGCGACGGTGGTGTAGGTCCATTCCTCGATGCTGCTATCGCCCTTACGCGGCCAGGCTTTGATGAAGGCGGCGGCCAAGGCGGAGGCGATCGGATGGCGGCTGTCCGTCAAGACAGCGGCGCGATGCAGATGCAAATCCACGGAAGCGTACTGGGCCAGCAGTCGGCCGCGCACCGCCGGAGGCACACCCAGAGAAACGACCGCCTTCGCATCGGCGGCCCCCGGCAACGCACCAGGCACCACCACGGGCACCCCATACGAATGATTCTCGCGCAGTAAGCGCTCCGTCAGCGTCGCGTCGAAATCGGCCATGAGAGCGGACGCTCGGTTGACCGTGAGCAGGCGCACGGTCTCGGCCTGTACCGTCGCGGGATCGCCACGGCTATCGACATGCAGGACGGCGAGCGGATGACCGGCGACGGTCTGCTCGGCCGCGCGCGACTCGGCGACGGCCTGCTCGACGCCCTGACGGGCGTGCTGACCGATTGTGCGGTTTGGTCCCTCAAGCGGCAACAGCTGACCGATCCACAGCGGCTCCGGGGCCGCCTTGGTCGAGCAGCCGAAGGCAATAAGTGGAAGAAGCAAGGACAGCAGACGCCAGGCACGCATGATGACCTCCTCGCCGATTCAGGCACGGGCCTCCTTATCTATCGTAGCGAATAGCGAACAATCTCCTCAACCGGCTTCGTGAATCCTGTTCTCCTTTGCCTGTCCCTAACTCCCCTCTCCCCTGTACTCGGGGGCATTGGTATCTACACAAGTGCGGAGAAGGCTGAGTTAGAGCATCTTTTGTGGTTGAGGAAGAGCGCCAAATGCCTTTTTACGCTCTTCCTCATCCACGCTTCGGACCCGAAAACCA
>DATNCY010000206.1:0-29467 GCA_035553375.1 Gemmataceae bacterium | reverse complement strand
AATCTCACGCTCGGTCCAGCCTTGCTGGAACAAGTACCACGCCCGAAGGCGACGCCATTCGCGCCAATCATGGGGCTGCTTCATGCCTCCTATTATAAACGCCAACGGAAAGTTTAGTTTCGAGCGCAGTTGTCAGTAAAGGACATCCAATACCCTCTCGTTATGGTGACGTTTAGTCACGACGGCAAGGTGTTGGCCTCCGGAGGAGGGAGCCAAGTATTCCTCAAGTATACCGAACTAAAATTGTGGGATGTAACGACATTACGAGAGATCGCCAGAATTCAAGGACATAGCGACGCGGTGAGTTCGCTCGCCTTCTCTCCCGATGATAGCATGCTCGTATCTGGTGGTTACGTTCGCAAGCGTCGCCGCGCAACAAGCGCTATCCACGATAATCGACAGCAGAGGATGAGGCGAACCAGCACGGCGAAGGTCAGCGCGTGGGTTTGTCCGTGGCCGCCGTTGGTTGCGACGACTCGGCAGGCGCAGCCGGTTTTGGCGCGGGTGCGGCGAGGTGGGTGAAATCAACGAAGACCGTGGCACCGGCGCGGATGGCAACGTGGCGAACATCCTCAATGGGTTTGCCGTCGAACTGCCAACGAAGACGCACCTCGTAGATGTAGCCTTTGGCGGGGTTGAGCGGCGGCGAGCGGAAGTGACGCATCATGCCGGTGCTGCGCATCTTCTGGCCCTCCAGCCAAACCTCGGCATCCGGCGGCGTCTGCACTTGTAGCAACGCGGTCAAGAATGTGGGCGGCGGCAAGGGCGCATACGCCTGCCTTGGACTATAGACCGGGATCGGTGAGGGCGACTCCGTCGTGTAGCTGGTATTGCCATAGGTAAAATACGCCGCGCTCGGGATGGATGCGGCGTTCGGCCCATAACCGTTTTGGTTGTATCCACCCTGAAAGGGTGCGATCACCAAGGGGGAATAGCCGCCGCCACGCATCCCCAAGCCACCGGCTCCGGGGGTGCCAACTCCAGGACCGCGAAAACCCATGCCGACCGGCCATTGCGCACCGCCGCGACGAGCGGACATCGCCAACATGCCTAATGCCAGCCCCATCGCCACGATCGGAAACCAACGCTGCTTCATGTGATTGCTCCCGTGGGATTCGCGCTCGGTCCCACAGGAACACTACCACATGATTTCCGGCTCGCCGACTCACAGCATGTTGAAGGGGTCGATATCGAGCGTGAATTCCACGCCGGCCGGCGTGCGCTGCGCCGGCAGCACGGCGCGAAGCACCTGATGCAGCACGCCCGGACTGGGCGATTGCAATTGGAAATGGAAACGATAATAACCCTTGAGCCGAAAGACCGGCGCCTCGGCTGGCCCAAGCATCCGCACTTCGGATGGCGCCGCCAGCGTTTGCAGCGTCCGCTGAAAGGCATCGGCAAGTTGGTCGGCGAAGGCGCTGGCCGCCTGCTGATCGCGGCTGCGGACGATGATGCGCGCCAGTCGTTGATACGGCGGATAATTGTGCGCGCGTCGATGCGCCATTTCCGCCGCCACGAAGCCGGCGTAATCGTGCGTCGCGGCCAAGGCGATGCACGGATGTTCGGGCGTGAACGTCTGCACGAGGACGCGGCCGCCGGCCGCTCCGCGTCCCGTGCGTCCGGCCACCTGCGACAACAGTTGAAACGTCCGCTCCGCCGAGCGGAAATCCGGCACATGCAAACCGAGATCCGCGTTCACCACGCCAACGAGCGTCACATTCGGAAAATCCAGCCCTTTGGCGATCATCTGCGTGCCGAGCAGAATGTGAATGAGGCCGCGCCGAAACGCCGACAATACGCGGGCATGACTGCCCGGTTTGCGCATCGTATCGCTGTCCATGCGCCGCACGACATAGCCGGGGAAACGCTCCTCAATCTCGACTTGCAATTTCTCCGTGCCCAGTCCGTGATAGCGCACCGCCGACTGACCGCACAAGGGGCAATTCCGCTGCGGCTCCTGCTCGTAGCCGCAGTAATGGCAGAGCATGATGTCGCGCTCTTTGTGGTACGTCAGCGCCAGATCGCAAAAGCGGCACGATTCGACGTGGCCGCACGAGGGACAATGCACATGCGTCGAAAAGCCGCGGCGATTGAGCAATAGCATCACTTGCCCGCCGCCCTTGAGTGCCGTTCGCATGGCGTGTTCGAGTCCATCGCTGATGGCCGAGGGCCGGCCCTTGCGCGGCGGCTGATGGCGCAGATCAATCAGCCCCACCTGCGGCATCGGCCGTTCGAGGACGCGCTGCGGCAGCGTGAGAAGCGTGTATTGGCCGCGCTGGGCATTGTGCCAGCTTTCCAGCGAAGGCGTCGCCGAGCCGAGGATAATCGGGATGTTCTCCAGTCGCGCACGCATGACGGCCACATCGCGGCCATGATAGCGCGGTGTGGTTTCTTGCTTGAACGTATTTTCATGTTCCTCATCGATGACGATGAGGCCCAACTTCTTCGCCGGAGCGAACACGGCGCTGCGTGCGCCGACGATAACGTGCGCGTGTCCCGCCGCCACGCGCCGCCAATGTCCGCCGCGCTCGGCGTTGCCGAGATGACTGTGCAACACGGCCACCTCGCCGCAGCGACCGCGAAAACGCTGGATCGTCTGCGGCGTCAAACTGATCTCCGGCACCATCACCAGCGTTTCCTTGCCCTGACGCATCACCTCCTCAATGGCGCGCAGATAAATCTCGGTCTTGCCGCTGCCGGTGACGCCATGCAGCAGAAACGCATGGAATCCGCCCTGTTTCAAGGCCGGCTCCAGCGTGTTCCATGCGCCGACTTGATCTTCGCTCAGGGTGAGGGGACCAGCCGGCGTTGCTTCCTCGTGGGTGCTATCGACGAACTGATCGATGCGCCGCGCCACTCGCCGCGCCAATCCCTTGAGTACCAACGCCTCGACCGGCCCCGGCCCGCACTTGGCTTGCCGCGTCAACTGTCGCAGTTCAATTGCCTTACCGGCTTTGCGCAGCAGTTCGAGTACGGCGGCCTGTTTGGCGGTCAACTCGCCCCCCCTCACCCCTTGCCCCTCTCCCCCGAGTACAGGGGAGAGGGGAGTTTTCGGAAAGCCCCTCTCCCCTGTACTCGGGGGAGAGGGGTTGGGGTGAGGGGGAGGCAATTCGGCTTCCGCGATCGCTTCCACGAAGGTCAGCGTGCGTGTGCCGGCCTTGTCGCGCGCCCCGGCCGGCACGACGGCACCGAGAACCTGCCCCCAACCGCACAAGTAATAATCCGCCATCCAGCGCGTCAGCCGTAGCAGATTGTCGGTCAACAGCGCTTCCTCATCGAGTACGCCGACGAGTTCCTTGACTCGTCGTTCCGGCGGCGTCTCGCTCAGACGCACACAATAGCCGATGGTCGCCTTGTCGCCGCGTCCAAACGGCGCGCGCACGCGCTTGCCGACGGCGATGCGCTCGCGCAACTCTTCGCCGACGGCGTAGGTGAAGGCGTGATCGAGCGGCCGATCGAAGACGATGTCCGCGAATAAGCCGGTCGTCTGCCCGGCCGCTGCCGCCTCAGGAGTAAACAAATCGCGTTGCATGGTCTGCGTCATGGGCGACTCCCGGATGTGAATCCCACGGCCAACTGTTCACACATACAGTTTACCTCGCCCGTCTAGTCCCTGCGAGGTCCGTAGGCCACATCGCGCGGAGTCTCCGTGTATCTTTCGGCATTGGCGGCGATGGTGAATCAGGGATTGTTCATACTGGCAACACGCCGGAACAACAGCAACCGCCCAGCCTACCGATGTGTGTTGGGGCAGTACCAAAGGATACCAGGCGAGACTGATCAATCTCGTGATACCTGAATGGAACGGGTCGCCAGAGGGTTCGATTCACTTCTGACTGAAGTACCGCTCTTTTTCGCTCCAAGTTTTGAGTAATCACTTGTGACAGTGAGGAGACGGGGCTCGATATGCAGTTGCTTCTTTTGTTCTTTCCATTCCTTCATCGTCATCGGAGCCTGCTTGATGATATGGATACCTTGGCAATCCGAAATCCGTAAAGTCGTATAAACCATTCTGTCTTCATCGATGACCACATCTGCAGAAAAACTTTCTTTGTCTTCTCGTTGCTGTAGCCACTCCCTGTGTTCCAATTGGTTAATGCGTAATTGCTGGTAGCATACCCAAAGGCTGAGGATGGGCAGAAGCGACGAGACGGTAACTGTCCAGCCTAACCTGAGCAAGGATCGGTTCTCGTTTTCCATCGGGGGCTTTCCAGTGAGTTCGGTGTACTCCGGGAATAGAATACAACCCATTTCTACATTATATCCATTTCGGCAGAGAAGCGTGCTTTCGCCGTGCGGCGGCGCTCTCAATAATGATGATCGTCTAATAGAGATGTCGGGAAAGCTACTTAAGCAGCGTCGGTCTTGTCGCCCGTCTGCCCCCAGATGTCGCGCCATCGCTGTTCGTATTCTTCATCCTCGATTCGCCTCTGGGCGATCTCAGCGGCCATCTCTTCCTCCGTCATCGACTTGCGCCCTCCTTGCTGCTGGTCCCGATGGATGCGGTCCAACACCTCCAGCATCGTCGGGCCAGGCTTCGGCCCTGCGGGTCGCACCGTCAGCGTGACTCGACCGGGCGGCAGAGTGAGTTTGTTATCCAACTGGAGGGTTAGCCCGTCCGGTTGGAGCGTGGCCTCAATAATGATGGGGGATGCGTTCATGTTTGTTCCTACCAGCGATCGTGGAGTTAACCAAGTGATTATACCGGCACCTCCGCAACACAGCACGGTTCGCGCACTCCATTGGCGATGTCGCAGGGCCGAGCGATCACGCCGCTCGCGGCCAATCGGCGAACGTGGCACGCGCTTGCGTCAAGATGCCATCCACGAACGGATCGAAGTCCTCCTCGCGGACGCCGCGCTTGCGCAGCACGCGGCGAATCGCCGAGCGCATCTCGGCCAATACGTCGTGGCGATGCTCTTGCGTCCAATCCATCTTCAAGTTGTTCTTGATGGCGCGTACCACGTCATGGATCAAATCGCGCAGAAACGCCGGAGCCGCCGAAACTGATCGGCGTGCCGGTGAAACCGATGCGCCGAGCGTTGGCAGCGCTTCGCGCAGATAGCGAGCGAAGCCATCGCCGAAACCGTACTGCGAGCGGTGTGCTTCATCGGCGAGGACGAACACGTTGGACCGCTCCGATAACTTCGGAGGCTCCGATTCGCCGGCGTCTTTCTTCAAGCGAAACTTCTCGATGGTCGAGAGAATCACTTCGTCGCCGACTGATCTAGCGCGATAGAGCGATGCCGCATGTGGTCCAGGGCGATGTAGTGATTGTCTCCGCGCAATTCGTTTGCAGCCACGCCGCGCCGGAGGTTTTGCGCAATCTCGCCGAGTTTTCCGATCCGCCATCCCTAGTGGGGTAAAAATGGGGAGAACTGCGGTTGCGAAAGTCGGCAAGCCTGGAAAAGAAGGAGGGTGTTGGGATAAGTGTTTTGGAACCTGAGCGCATCTCCTGAAACGGAAAGGACCACCGACAGCGCATTCGGCTCGCTTTCCGCCGCGAACCCTGGCGTTCCGTTCCAGCATCTTCTATAATGCCGCATTGATTGTTTCCCGGATGCCCGTCAGGGTGGCGGGCTGGAAACACCTAACCTCTATCGTTTTAGCAGATCGCCTGTCTTGCCAATAACCTTCATGATCGGCGGTTTCCTTACTACGTCAGGCTGGAAAGTCTGATTTCGGAGGCCATCCGTCCACGGCGAGACCGGCGGAGAGGATGTCTGGTTCTATGGTCAATCGTAATTTGCTTCGTCAGTACGATCTGTCCGACACCGAACTGGCGCAGGAACTTCGCGACGTGTTCACCGTTGAGGAAACAGGCGCCGACGAACATGAATGGCTGCCGCCCGAAGAACAAGAATTCGAGATCAATCGGCTCGTCAAGGGCCGCGTCGTCAACATCGTCGGCGATGATGTCGTCGTCGATGTCGGCTACAAGAGCGAGGGGATCATCTCCTTGCAGGAGTGGTACGACGAGGGCGACGACAAGGTTCATCCGCCGCGAATCGGCGAGGAAATTCAGGTTCTGCTCGATGCCGTCGAGGATGAGGGCGGGGCCATCGTGCTGAGCTATCGCAAGGCCAAACGCCAGAAAGAATGGGAAGATGTCATCGCCAAGCACAAGGAAGGCGATGTCGTTTCCGGTCTGGTGACGCGCAAAATCAAGGGTGGTTTGCTCGTCAACCTTGGCGTCAACGTCTTCCTGCCGGCCTCGCAAGTGGACATTCGTCGGCCGCCCGACATCGGCGAGTACATCAACAAGACCATCGAATGCAAAATCCTCAAAATCGACGAGGCACGCCGCAATATCGTCGTCAGTCGCCGCAAGTTGCTCGAAGATCAGCGCGAGGAGATGAAGAAAAAGCTCCTGGGCGAAATCGAGGTCGGGCAAATTCGCAAGGGCGTCGTCAAGAACATCGCCGAGTTCGGCGCTTTCGTCGATCTGGGCGGCATTGATGGCCTGCTGCACATCACCGACATGAGTTGGGGCCGGGTCAACAATCCGCATGAGGTGGTCCACATCGATCAGCAGCTTGAGGTGTATATCCTGCAAGTGGACAAGGACCGTGAGAAGATCGCTCTGAGCCTCAAGCACAAGACGGCCAGCCCGTGGGCTAACGTCGCCGACAAGTATCCGGTGGACAGCAAGCACACCGGCGAAGTGGTCAACGTCATGAGCTACGGTGCCTTCGTCAAACTGGAACCGGGCATCGAAGGACTGGTTCACATCAGCGAGATGAGCTGGACCAAGCGCATCAACCATCCCAGCGAATTGGTTTCCATCGGCGATCAAATTGAAGTGCAAGTCCTCAACATCAACAAGGACAAGCAAGAAATCTCGCTGGGCATGAAGCAAGTACAGCCCAATCCTTGGGATAAGGTTGCCGAACGCTATCCGCAGGGAACCATCATCAGCGGCGCAGTTCGCAACCTCACCAATTACGGCGCTTTCATCGAAATCGAGGAAGGCATCGATGGTTTGCTGCACGTCAGCGACATGAGCCATGTGCGCAAGGTGGCCCATCCCAGCGAGGTCATCAGCAAGGGCGACAAGGTGACGTGCATGGTCCTCAACGTCGATCAGGAGCGCAAGCGCATCGCCCTGGGCCTGAAGCAGATGACCAATGATCCGTGGGAGAGCGACATTCCCGGTCGCTATCAGGCCGGCGAGATCAAGAAGGGCAAGGTGACAAAGCTGACGAACTTCGGCGTGTTCGTCGAGTTAGAGACGGGCCTGGAGGGTCTGTTGCACATTTCGGAATTGGCCGATCAGAAGGTCGAGAGTCCCGAGGATGTCGTCAAGGTCGGCGATGAAATTGAGGTCAAGATTCTGCGGGTGGACGCGGCTGATCGCAAGATCGGCCTGAGCCGCAAGCGCCTGAACTGGAGTCCGGAAGAGGCCGCGGAAGCCGAGGCCGGCGAAGAGACGGCCGAGAGCAAGGCGGCCGGAACGAAGCGCGAGTTGCGCGGCGGCACCGGCTCCGGCGGCGGTCAGCTGTTCAGCATGCCCGAAGCGACGCCGGAAGAGAAACCGGAGTAAATCGTCCGCGGCGCAAGCAAGGGTTGCATTTACCAGCCCGCGACGCGAGCAAGGGAATCTCTTGCTCGCGCCGCGGGCTGGTTTCGTTTTGACACATGAGTGTCAGTCGCGGTCGAGGTTGGATCGGGAGGCGTTTGCGTTGACGGTTGCAACGATTGTGCGGGCTGATGGTGACATAGGGAAAGTGGAGGGCGGAGCGATCCCATCGATTGCTCGTCTCATGCCGGGAACTTTCGCGGTCGCGCGCTCGCCTGGCTTGCCGAGTTATCCAGCGAAGTCGGCGGCAAGGACGATAACTTGGGCGAGGGAGCAACGGATTACGCTCCTAGCGAAAAATCGTGCTGCCATGGAAAATGTAGCCATTTTTTGCATCGGCCAAAACTTGACCTAAAGTTGCTGCTGTAGACTGGGTCACCCTTATCGCGCTGGAAAACTCCCCATGACACGACCGCGCCGTCTACGGAATGATTCGGTCCAGTCGCCGCTGGAAACGTATCTCCGCGAGATCAATGAAACGCCCCTCCTCAACGCCGAGGAAGAAAAGCAGCTCGCTTATCGCATCGAGGATGGCGACAGCGAAGCACGCGATCGCATGGTTCGCGCCAACTTACGGCTGGTAGTGAACATCGCCCGCAGCTACACCGGCAAGGGGCTGGGCCTGCAAGACCTCATTGAGGAAGGCAACCTTGGCCTGTTGCGCGCCGTCGAGGGATTCGATCCCTCCATGAACACGCGCTTCAGCACCTACGCCAGCTATTGGATCAAACAGTCGATCAAACGCGCCCTGGTGAACACGGCCAAGACCATCCGCATCCCGGCGTACATGGTCGAACTGCTGGCCAAGTGGCGTCGCGCTACCGCCAAATTGCAGGAAGAACTCGGCCGGCCGCCGAGCCAGGAAGAGGTGGCCCGCAGTCTGAATCTGCCGAAAAAGAAGCTGAATATCATCAAGAAGGCCATCCGCGTTTACAATTCGGCCCCGCAGACCGATCAGGCCGATTCCGGTTGGTCGCTCGATGAAATGCTGATGGACGGCCACACCAAGACGCCCGACACGGAGATGGTCGAGGCGGACGATCTGCATCACGTTCTCGATCTGCTTGACAAGATGGACAAGCGCGAGGCGACCGTGTTGCGCATGCGCTTCGGCCTGGATGACGAGGAGCCGAAAACCCTCAAGGAGATTGGTGAACGTCTTGGCCTGACACGCGAGCGCGTCCGTCAGATTGAGAGCGAAGCGCTGGGGAAACTCAGCGAAAGCATGCAAGTGGATTAACATGTTTCTTGCCAGCCCGCAGCGCCAGCAAGGGATTCCCTTGCTGGCGCTGCGGGCTGGCAAATTCTATTCACACGCGCCAGAGCGTTGTCAGTCCTCGTGTGAGAAAATGCTTGAGGCCGCGCAGGATGAGCCGGCTTTTGGCGGCGCGGAGGGGTTGCCCGCGCAGGCGTCGCCAGCCGTAGCGGAAGGCGTGGCCGAACCATTGCAGCGGAGCATCAATCGTGAGAGCTGCTTTGTAAATGAGCAGCCCCGTCGGCGAACAGCTGCGCTTGCGCAGAAAGCGTGTGACGCCAATCAGAGTGTGCGAGTAAGAATAACCGACGTGCTGGCGACTGCTGACGCGCCCGAAGTGCATGATCTCGATGGCCGGATGATAGATCACGTCGTAGTGACGGCCAACGCGCGCACACAGGTCAATATCTTCACCGCCGAACGTGTAATCCTCATCCCACGGTCCACACGCGCGGAAGACGCCGCGCGGCATGAACAGGGCCGCGCCCATGAGAATCTCGGCCAACCGGGGCGTTGTGGGATCGCCAATGTCGCGACCGCGATAGCGCCGATATTCGCGGCGAAACAAGCCCGTCCAGCGCAGCCAGGTGATGCGATGCAAGAGCGCTCCCACCGACGGACAAGAACGACACGAGAGTTGCGTTTGGCCATGCTCGTCGCGCAGCTGCGGGCCGATGATGCCGACGTGGGGATGAGCGCGGGCATAGTCAAGCAGACGGCGCAGCGCTCCGGGGGGCACGACGGTGTCATTATTCAGGAAGAAGAGATAATGGCCGCGCGCTTGTTGGGCGGCCTGATTGTTGCCGCGTGAGAAGCCGAGGTTGTCGCGATTGCGAATCAACACGACCTCCGGAAATAGCTCCGCCGTCATGTCGGCCGCTCCATCGCTGGAGCCATTATCGACGACGAGGACTTCCAGAGACACTTCTTCCGCCGCCACGCGCAACGATTGTAGACAGGCGTGTAGATGCGCCCGGCAGTTCCAGTTGACGATGCACACACTCACATCAAATCCGCTGTCCGCTGTCCGCTGTCCGCTGTCCGCTGTCCGCTGTCCGCTCTCCGCTCTCCGCTCTCCGCTCTCCGCGATCGGAACCTGAATCGGAAGTATGGACATCTCTTTACCCCTTAACCTCGGACAGCGGATAGCGGAGAGCGGAGAGCGGACGGCGGACAGCGGATAGCGGTCAAGCGGCGGATCGATTGACGCATTTGTTGTCCACCTGTTCGCGCTCCAGGTAAGGCGAGAAGGGACCGCCGCCGCACAGCAGCCGGCCAAGCTGGTAACGTAGGTAGCGACGCCAGGGCAACGGCATGCGCGCATGATGATTCAAACGAGTCTGATAGAGACGGAATTCGTCGGCTTCAATCGGCGGCCGACCTTCACGGAAAGCCAGGCTCCAGACGTTGGCCGGCCGGGTCTGCGGACCGTGCCAGCCGATGATCTTGCTTGGATACGGTGCCAGCAGAAGCTCCAGCGCCTCCGGCGTGAAACGCCAATAATCGTGAGGATGCGCGTGCAGGTGGAAATAAAACGGACAGGCGAGAAGTAAGGCGCCGTCCGGCCGCAGTACACGGTGCATCTCGTCGAAGGCACGCCAGAAACGCGGCACATGTTCGAGTGTGCTGACGGCCAAAATGGTACCGATCGATCCGTCGGCGAAGGGCAGCGATTCGACGCTGCCCCGTACATCGACGCCGCGACCGGTGCGAACGTCCATGCCCAGGTAGAGACGACCGGGGAATAGCGTGCGCAAATCGGCGACGGTTTCCTGTCCCTCCACCTGATACGAGCCGATCTCCAGAATCGGGCCGGGCAGCGTGAAGGTCTCGGCCACTGCCCGCACCAGGCCGCGCATGATGGCGTTCATTCGCTCCCTCTTCCTTATTCCAGATGGAAGTCCTGCTCGATGATCTTGCCCGCCTTGATTTCGCGGAGCAAGCCGGATTGTTCGGGATCACTGTATTTGCGTGGCAGATCGAGTATGGGTGTCGGCGAGGCCGTCTGGCCAGGCGATGCAGCGGGAGAAGGCGGGGCGACGGTGATGCGATGCCAACCGGGGATAGCTCCCGCCGTATCGCCGGTATGGAGGGTGTAACGGCCATCCGGACCGACTTCGCCGCAAGCCAACGGACCGTGTCCGCCGCGGTCGGGGTCGGGCGTGAAAACGATGGTGCCGCCGGACAACGGTTGATTGTGGTAGAAAATCTGACCGTGAACCGGCGTCAACTTCTCGTCCTGACCGCAGCCAAGCGCGGCCAATCCCAACAGGATACCGCAGAACCCGAGCGACTTGCGTGGCATGTTCAATCCGAAACCCCACTCCTTCGGGGAAAAGTCCGGCGCGGACGAAGCCGGGATAAACCACGGCCTCTGGCGTTCTCCGGTCCTTCGGAGAGACGCGGTGGCGGAGTATAGCAGCAGAGGGCGTTGGCGTGCAATGCACCTCCAGACGTTGGGACTCCGTTCAGCCGCGACCCGCAGCGGAGCTTAGTCCAATGCAGAATGAAAATCGCCTTGTCTTCCATTCTGCATTGCGAGGAAACGAATGAGCGGGAGCAGCCGGCCGACCATAACCCCCTTGACCCCGCTGGCCCACTTGAACATGATGAGCGCCCCCGAGAGGGCTGAATGCACAAGGCAGACAGCCAAGGTGACAACTACCCCATGAAAGGACCAAGGATGGTCATTGACCCCAAAAGCCTGCAAATTGGCCAAACTATCGTCGTCAAGGAGTTGCACTACGGTGTGCTGCTCAACCCGCCGGGCGAGGGCGAAGCGGGGTTGACAGTCGTTGAGATGGGCCACGATCATCTGCTGCTCGACGACGCGGCCAACGGTAGCACAAGACGGATTCCTCTGTACCTCATTCACAAGTCGGCGCCGGTGCATATCGAGATCCCGGAGGTGGCCGCCTGAGTTGAGAGGACCTACCAAAAGCCAGCCAGCCCGCAACACCAGCAAGGGAGTCCCTTGCTGGTGTTGCGGGCTGGCTCTCCAAATCGCACATCGTAACTTATTACTAGGGTTTGACTTAAAAAGCGGGTGATGGGGCTCGAACCCACGACAGCCACGTTGGCAACGTGGCGCTCTACCACTGAGCTACACCCGCAAGAGAGGAAAGAAGCTGCCTCCTCACCTCATCCAAACGAATTATAAAGTCACATCCAATGTTTTCAAGGGCGAAATTCATCCGCGGGTCCGTTCAAGTCGTTGCTCTGCACAGCCGAACAAGATCATAATCGCCTTGGCACGATTGTGCGAGTTGAGCCGTTTGCTCCGTCAGGAAGGGAGAAATGGGAGAGATGGGTTCATCGCTCCGTCTCCTCGCCTCTCTCGTCCGAGGCGTGGTGATCCTTATCCTCGCCGGCACAGGTCTTTGCGGTTGCGGAACATGCCGCCACCGAGAAGTTCCGCCCCTATCCGACGCCCCATGCCACGCGCGGGAGTGCTATCCGTCCGTGGAGACGCCGGTCGCCGAGGGGCTGGCGGCTTCGATGAACGTGCTGGCGCAAGCCCCTCCCGCCGGTTCTCGACCGCTTCAGGTTCTCGCGCTATCGGGTGGGGTGGCAGGCGCGCCATTCACTGCGGGAACGCTGGTAGGATGGTCCGAGTCCGGTACGCGCCCCCAGTTCGATGTGGTGACGGGCATCAGTAGCGGATCCTTGATTGGCGCGTATGCCTTTCTCGGCTCGAAGCACGATGCCGAACTCCAACACTTGATCCTGACGCTGAACACCTCGGACCTGATTCAATTCCGGCCACTGCGTTGCATGCTCTGCGATGGGGCGTTCGGCTCGGCCAAGCCGGCGGAGCGGCTCATCCAGAGGGTGTTCAACGATTGTTTCGTGGCCGAACTGCGACAGGCCCACGCCGAGGGACGCCGCTTTTTCGTCGGCACCATGAATCTGGAGACGAAGCGACTGGTGATCTGGGATGTCGGCGCCATCGCGTCGAGCGGCCGGCCCGATGCCGGCGATCTTGTCCGCAAGGTGCTGCTAGCCGCCGTGTCCTGGCCCGGCGCCGTCCCGCCGGTCGAGTTCGACATCGAGGTCGATGGCCACTGTTACCACGAACAACATTGCGACGCCGGCTCGGTCGGGATGGCGTTTGTACGTTTCGGGCAACTCCCCGGCTGGCCAGCACCCGGCGCTGCCGTCCGGCCTGGCTGGTTGGCCGGCTCGAACCTTTATGTGCTGGCCAGCCGGAAACTGTACTCTGATCCGACACCGGTTCCCAAGCGAGCGCTCTGCCGCGTCGGTCCCTCGGTCGCCGCGATCTTTGAAGCCCTCACCCGTGCGGATATCGACCATCTCTATTCGTTCTGTGCGGTCTGCGGGATGCATTTTCACCTGCTCGCTCTGCCCCAGGATTATCATGGAGCGCCGCCGAGCATCAGCCATCTGTATCCCAAGGAACCACGGCCGCTTTTTGAGATGGGCTATGAGCGAAGTGTAAGCGGCCCACTCTGGCGGCTCACGCCGCCGGGAGCCGAACCCGGTGAGGAACCGATTCCTCGGGATGGCAGCAGTATCAAAAGCTGTCGCTGAGAAAGGGCGGCTAACTTATTCCCTGGCTCGCGCGTCGGGCTGGCGAGTCCTCGCTATTCATCAGCAACCTGTGAACCTCGGCGATTTCCGCCGGCTTGACGAGATAGTGGTCGAAGCCAGCTTCGTGGGCCTGGCGTCGATCCTGTTCCTGACCGTAGCCCGAGACGCAGATCAGCAGTGCCGCAGCGGTGGCCGGATCCGTTCGCAAGATGCGGGCTACCTCGTAGCCGTTCATCTCCGGCAGGCCCAGGTCGCAAACGACGGCGTCGGGAACGAAACGCCGCGAGGGAAACCCCGTCGCCTTCGCCTCAGCATGGGAACGCTTGCACCATGTGCTGAAGCGAGGCGACAAGGAGTAAATTGCCGCATTTATTCATCTTTCTCGCGCAGTTTGGCCATCACCGAGTAATCCTCCAACGTCGTCGTGTCGCCGGTCGTCTCCTTGCCGCTGGCGATGTCACGCAACAGCCGCCGCATGATCTTGCCCGAGCGCGTCTTGGGCAGATCCTTCGTGAAACGAATCGTATCCGGCCGCGCCAGTGCGCCAATTTCCTTGGCGACGTGTTCGCGCAGTTCTTTTTTGAGTTCCTCCACTGGTTCGATGCCGCCCTTGAGCGTCACGAAACAGGCGATGCCCTCGCCCTTGATCTCATCGGGCTGGCCGACCACGGCGGCCTCGGCGACCTTGCCGTGATGCACCAGGGCGCTCTCGATCTCCATCGTGCTGAGGCGATGGCCGGCGACGTTAATCACGTCATCGACGCGGCCCATGATCCAATAGTAACCCTCCTCATCGCGGCGCGCGCCGTCGGCGGTGAAATAGCAGTGCGGAATCTGGCTCCAGTATTGCTGGCGATAACGCTCATCGTCGCCGTAGATGGTGCGCATCATGGCCGGCCACGGCTGGCGAATGACCAGCAAACCACCCTGATTTGCCGGTAAAGAGCGCCCTTGCTTGTCCACGATGTCGGCGACGATACCGGGAAATGGCCGCGTCGCCGAACCCGGTTTCGTGGCGATGGCTCCCGGCAGCGGCGCGATCATTATCATACCCGTCTCCGTCTGCCACCATGTATCGACGATGGGACAGCGCTGTTTGCCAATGTGTTCGTGATACCACATCCAGGCTTCCGGGTTGATCGGTTCGCCGACCGAACCGAGCAGACGCAGACTCGATAAATCGTGCTGCGCCGGCCACTGATCGCCCCACTTGATGAAGGCGCGGATCGCCGTCGGCGCCGTATAGAACAGGCTAACGCGATATTTCTCGATGATCGACCAAAAACGATCCTCACGCGGATGGTTCGGCGCTCCCTCGTACATGACCGAGGTGGCTCCGTTGCACAGCGGGCCGTAGACGATGTAACTGTGTCCCGTCACCCAGCCGATGTCGGCGGTACACCAGTACGTGTCCTCTTCACGCAGATCGAAGACCCACTTATGCGTCAGCGCGGTGCCGAGCAAATAGCCCGCTGTCGTGTGCAACACGCCCTTGGGTTTGCCCGTCGAGCCACTGGTGTAAAGAATGTACAGCGGATGCTCGCTGTCGAGCGGCACCGGGGGACAGTCGGCGCTGGCGTCGGCCATCAGATCGTGCCACCACAGATCGCGGCCTGCTTTCATGTCCACTTGTTGATTGCAACGATTGAAAACGACGCACTTCTCGACGGTCGGCGACTTGGTCAGCGCTTGATCGACGTTGTGCTTGAGCGGCACGACTTTGCCGCGTCGCCAACCACCGTCGGCGGTGATGACGAGTTTCGCTTTCGCATCATTGTTGCGGTCGGCGACGGCTTCGGCGCTGAAGCCGCCGAAGATGATACTGTGCGTCGCGCCGATGCGTGCGCAGGCCAGCATGGCGATGGCCAACTCCGGGATCATCGGCATATACAGCGTCACGCGATCGCCGGCCTGAATTCCCAATCCCTTAAGGACGTTGGCGAACTTGCACACTTCATGGTGAAGCATCTGATAGGTCAGCACCCGGCTATCGCCCGGCTCGCCTTCCCAGATGATGGCGGCCTTGTTGCGGCGCGGCCCATCGAGATGCCGATCGATGCAGTTGGCGCTGGCGTTGAGTTGACCGCCCGCGAACCATTGGACGTGCGGCTCATTCCACACGAGAACCTTGTCCCAGCGGCGCATCCACTGCAAGGATTCGGCTTGCTCGGCCCAGAAACCTTGCGGATCATCCTTGGCGCGCTGCCAGAGCTGTTCGTAATCGGCGACGTTCTTGATGTGCGCGGCGGCGGCGAAAGCCGGCGGTGGTGGAAACGAGCGCGTTTCCTTGAGGACGCTGGTGATATTCGTGTTGGCTGGCGAGGACATGAGTGGCATCCATAGCTGGTGGATTGTGGATTGTCGGGGCAAGATCAGAGATAAACTCTGTCTGGCTGGGCGTCAAGGGTTGAGTTATTTCCTTGACGTGAGACACGCCAAAAGGGTAGGTGCCGCTTGCCGAGCGGCACCTGATGGTACAAGGCCCCGCTCGGCAAGCGGGGCCTACCAACTTAGCGTTCCCGAACGGATGCTTTGACCCCTGCCGCGCCCCTTGCTAGAATCAATTCATTCCACGAGGTAGCCGCGGCCGGCTCAGCGCGAAACCGCAAGCGGCGCACGGGTGGGAGGAATACAATGGCGACGGTGGCGTCGATCTCCTACTTCAAACGCTACAAGATGGAAACCGACCTGCGTGAGTTGCCGTCGCCACAACTGCCCGAGGGATTCGACTTCGTCGGCTGGCGCGGCGATCTGCTCGATGTACATGCCGAGGTTCTGTTCGGTTGTTTCCAGCAAGAAATTGACGCTCGCGTTTTCCCGAGCCTGGGCGATCGACAGGGTTCGCTCTGTCTGATGATTGAGATGAGTCGCAAGCGCGGTTTTCTGCCGGAGGCGACCTGGCTGCTCATGGGTCCGGTTGGACCGTGTGGCACCGTGCAGGGCATGCGCGAGCGCAGCGGCCTGGGATCGATTCAGAATCTGGGTATCCTCCCCGGCTGGCGCGGCCGGGGACTGGGTGAGGCGCTGTTATTGCAAGCGCTGCACGGCTTCTGTCAGGCGGGACTGGGCCGCGGTCTGCTCGAAGTGACGGCTCAGAACGATACGGCCATCCGGCTCTATCGCCGCCTGGGTTTCCGTCGCGCGAAGACGCTCTATAAGGCCGTGCCGGACTGGCGCGGATTTTGAGACGATTCTGCCAGCCCGCAGCGCCAGCAAGGGATTTCCCTTGCTGGCGCTGCGGGCTGGCAATTCTTGTTGCTTTGAGGTACATGTGCAGCCTGAAGTCTATCAACATACGTTCCCCAATGGACTGACCCTGTTGGCCGAACGCATGGAACATGTGCGTTCGGCGACCCTCAATTTCCTGGTGCCGGCCGGTTGCGTCTACGATCCGCCCAACCAGCTTGGCATCGCCGCCGTACTCGCCGACCTCATCACCCGCGGCGCCGGTTCGCGCGATAGCCGCGCGCTGACGCTCGCCCTCGACAATCTCGGCCTCGATCGCAGCGAGAGCGTCGGTTTGATGCACACACGCTTCTGGGGCGCTACCGTGGCGCGGAATATCCCGGCTGCCCTGGAGATTTACGCCGACATCCTGCGCCGCCCTCATCTGCCCGATCAGGAAGTGGATGCCGTCAAGGCGCTGGCTCTGCAAGACCTGCGCGGCCTCGAAGATGAGCCACGCGCCAAGGTACTCGTTGAGCTACGCAAACACTACTATCCCGCGCCGCTGAGCAACGACCATCGCGGCAACGCCGAAGGCATCAGCAACCTCACCGGCGAGCGCGTTCGCCGGCAACATCGCCGGCTGTTCCATCCCGCCGGCATCATTCTCTCGGTGGCCGGTAATATCGAATGGCGATCGCTGCTCGATCAGGTTGGCCGATTGTTCGGCGATTGGAGCGGCAACGCCGAAGCCGCCATCCGCTGCGCGCCGCAACCGGACAATCGCGCCCATATCACCAAGGATTTGGAGCAGACACAAATCGGCGTCGCCTATGACAGCGTGCCGATCGGGGATGCCGATTACTACGCCGCCCTGGGGGCCGTCAACGTCCTGTCCGGCAATATGAGTTCGCGTCTGTTCACGGAAATCCGCGAGAAGGAAGGACTGTGCTACTCAGTATGGGCGACCTATCAGACGTTGAAGGATCGCGCCCGCGTCATTTGCTACGCCGGCTCGCGCAATGAGCGTGCCCAGCGCACGCTCGATGTGCTGCTGCGCGAGCTGCGCCGCCTGCCGGAAGGCGTGGAGGCTGAGGAAGTCGAGCGCGTGCGGGCCGGGTTGAAGTCATCGCTCATCATGCAGCAGGAATCCACCGGCGGCCGGGCGTTGTCGCTGGCGTCCGACTGGTACTATCTGGGCCGCGTGCGCAGCTTCGACGAAATTCAGGCGGCCATTGATGGCCTGACGCCGGAGAGCATCGGCAAACATGTGCGCCGTTGTCCGCCCGGCGATTTCACCATTGTCACTCTGGGACCGAAACCACTCGAATACGTATGACCCCATAGCCCCCGGCTTGCCGGGGGAGAATCTCTCCCCCGGCAAGCCGGGGGCTATATGATTTTTGGAGATGCGATGCCCTTTCACAGCCATCAGCTGGCCAACGGCCTGCAAATTATCGGCGAGACGAGTCCCTCGGCGCGTTCGACGGCGCTGGGGTTTTTCGTCCACACCGGCGCGCGCGATGAGACGCTCGACGAATGCGGCGTAACGCACTTCCTCGAACACATGGTCTTCAAGGGCACGCCGCGCCGCACCGCCCTGGATGTCAACCGCGACTTCGACAAGATCGGCGCCGATTACAACGCCTTCACCAGCGAGGAGAACACCGTCTTCCACGCTGCCGTTTTGCCCGAGTATCTGCCGCAGGCCGTGGATTTGCTCGCCGACATCCTCCGGCCCAGTCTCCGCGAAGAAGACTTCGACATGGAAAAGAAAGTCATCATTGAGGAGATCGGCATGTACGAGGACCAGCCCATGTGGTCGGCCTACGATAACGCCAAGCGCGTTTATTTCGCCGAACACAAACTGGGCAACAGCATCCTCGGCACGCCGGCGAGCATTACCACGCTGACCCGCGCGCAGATGCACGCCTATTTCCAGCGCCGCTACGTCGCGCCGAACATCATGGTCGCGGCGGCGGGCAATCTCGATTGGGCCCGCTTCGTGGATATTATCGAGAAAAATTGTGGCCATTGGGAGAAGGGTTCGATCGGGCGCGAGGGCGTGCGCGAGACGCGCGGCTCCGGGCGTTTCGAGGTGATGACGAAAGAAAAGGTGATGCAGGAACACGTCATCCTGATGGCTTCCGGGCCGCCGGCTGATTCGCCGTTGCGTCACGCGGCCGATTTGCTGAGCATGGCCATCGGCGACGATTCGGGCAGCCGGTTGTACTGGGCGCTGGTCGATCCGGGCTTGGCCGACTCCGCGGATTGTAGCTTCCACGAGTACGAAGGCGCGGGCGCATTTTACACGTCGTTCAGCGGCGAACCGGAGCAGGCCGAGCGCGATCTGGCAATCGTACTCAAGGTGCTGCGCGAAGTGCAACAAGGCGGCATCACCGAGGAGGAGTTGAACCAGGCACGCAACAAGATTCTCTCGCGGGTGGTGCGCGGCAGTGAGCGGCCCAAGGGCCGCATGATGGCCATCGGCATGAGCTGGACCTACCAGCACGAGTACCGCTCGGTGGACGATGATTTGCGCGCTTACGAGTCGGTCACGCTGCCGGCCATTCGGCAGGTGCTTGAGCGCTATCCCATCGATCAAGTCACGACGCTGGCGCTCGGCCCGTTGGCGAAGTTGCCCACGCCGGCCGTAAATGGATTAAGGTGAACCCTATGCAGCGATTCCTGTTCGCGTTTCCCATGCTGTGGCTGATTCCTGTCGCGCTTGCCCCGATTGGGGCAGAAGAACGGCGGAAAGAAACGGTCGCGGATCAAGTCACCCTGGCCGCCACGGATTGGCCGTGGTGGCGCGGGCCGAACCGCAACGGCGTTGCCGATGCCAAGCAGAAGCCGCCCCTTAAGTGGAGCGCGTCGCAAAACGTCTTGTGGAAAACGCCGGTTCCCGGTCGCGGTCATGGTTCGCCGACCGTGGTGGGCGATCAGGTGTTCCTGGCCACGGCCGACCGCGAACGCCAAAGTCAATCCGTGCTGTGCTATCATCGGCAAACCGGCAAACAGTTGTGGCAAACCGAAGTCCATCACGGCGGCTTCGCGAAGAAGGGCAATGGCAAAAGCTCGCTGGCCTCTTCCACCGTGGCCTGCGATGGTCAGCGCATTTTCATTAACTTTCTGCACGCGGGAGCGATCTACACCACCGCCCTGAGCCGCGAGGGCAAGCAACTCTGGCAGACGAAGGTCGCGGACTACGTGCTGCATCAGGGGTTTGGTTCTTCGCCAGCCGTCTATCGGTCGCTGGTGATTGTGTCCGCCGACAACAAGGGCGGAGGAACCATCGCCGGCCTCGACCGCGTTAGCGGTGAGATCGTCTGGAAGCAGGAGCGACCGAAGCTGCCCAACTACGCCTCGCCGATCATTCTGAACGTGGCCGATCGCGAGCAAATGCTGATGACCGGCTGCGATGTCGTCGCCGGCTTCGATCCGCTCAGCGGCAAAAAATTGTGGGAGGCCAAAGGCTCCACCACCGAATGCGTTACCTCCACGGTGACGGACGGCCAACTCATCTTCACCAGCGGCGGCTATCCGAAGAACCACGTTTCGGCCGTGCGCGCCGATGGTTCCGGCAAGATTGTTTGGGAGAACAAGACGCGCGTGTATGTGCCATCGATGATTGTGCGCGACGGATACCTTTACGCCGTGCAGGATGGCGGGATCGCCGTATGCTGGAAATGCGCCAACGGAGAAGAAGTGTGGAAAGGGCGTCTCGGCGGTACGTTTAGCGCCTCGCTCGTGCTGGTTGGCGAGCATGTGTTCGCTACCAATGAGGCCGGGCGCACGTTCATCTTCAAGGCCACGCCGCAAGCGTTCACGCTCGTTGCCGAGAATCAACTGGGAGGCGAGGTTCTCGCTACGCCGACCATTTGCGGTAGTCGCATTTACATGCGGGTTGTCGATTCGGGTAAGGGGCCGCGTCAGGAAATGCTGTATTGCCTGGGCGAAAGCGAATAACGAGCCTGGAGCGCCAGCGACGGGTTTCCACTTCCCGTCGCTGGCGCTCCGGGCTAGTGAGGTTATTTCCCTTCCGTCATCCCGAAACAGTACAGATGTCCGGCGGTGCGCAGATAGATTCGCCCATCCACGAGGGCCGGCGTTGCATATCCGTCTTCCTCAAAGTCACTGGTAGCCAGCACGCGCCAATCGCGTCCGGCCTGTACCACCGTCAGCCGGCCGCGATCGTCCAGCAGATAAATCTTGCCATCGCCCGCTACCGGCGAACTGTAATAATTGCCGCCGCCGGGCACCCGGTCGCGTTTGACCAACTCGCCGGTCTTGCCGTCGAGACAGGCGAGAAACCCGTTGTCCTTGACCGTGTAGATGAGTCCGCCATAGGACAGCGGCGAGGCACAGAAGGGCACTTGCTTGGTGTTTTTCCACACGACATGCGAATCGGTGATGTCTCCCTTGCCGCCCGGCCGAATCGACAGCACCACGTTGCGCCCCTGCTGGAACAATCCTCGGAACCGCTCGTACTCCGCGCGCGTGATCGCGCCATCCTTGTCCACGTCCACTTGCGTGAAGCGCTCCGCGATCGGGCCAGTGGTTAGTTCGGCGGTCTCTAGTTTGCCATTGCCATTCTTGTCCACCCGCTTGATGACCTTGTCGAACGGCTCGACTTCAATCCGCGCGCCGGCGTCTCCGCCCGCCGACCAGCCCGCCGCGTACAGTCGGCCATCCTCGCCAATCACCGGCGTCATGCAGATGGTGCGTGCGACGCCACGAACCGTCCATATTTCCTTGCCGGTTTCCAGATCGTAGCCGACAACGCGAAGGGTTCCGGCCACCACGATTTGTTTGCTACCGGCATTGTCCCAAATGACCGGCGTGCAGTAGCCGCGCAGGAACTCGGAGCGATCCGTCTTCCAAATCGTCTCACCGGTGCGCTTGTCGAGAGCCATGAGGAAGGAGCCTTGATCGTGGTCTTGACCGAGAATCACGCGGTCGCCGACGAGAACGGGCGAACTGCCGGCTCCAAAGTCGTTTTTGAATGGCCCCATCGGACGATGCCAAATCCGTTTGCCACCCCGGTCGTAGCAGAATAGGCCACACGAGCCGAAGAAACTGATGACGCGCTCGCCGTCAGCGGCGGGCGTGGGCTGGGCGTGGCTGCCGATGCGATGGACTTGCTCCAATGTTCGCGCGGGCGCTTCCGTCTCCCACAGCACCCGGCCGAGCTTGCGATCCAGGGCGAGGGTGAACAGCCGTTTTTCGCGCACGGCGGTTAGGTAGATGCGGTCGCCGACGATGATGGGGGAAGAGTGGCCCGGCGGCAGAGCCGTCTTCCATAGCACGTTTTTGTTCGGACCAATCTTGGCGGGCAGATGAGCATCGGTGGCGGCGCGGCCGGAGCAGTTGGGTCCGCGAAACTGCGGCCAATCGGAGGCCCGCACAGGGGCAACGAAGGGCAAGGCCGCGACAAGGGCGATCCAAACCAACTCGATTCGCTTTCGCATAGTTGCTCCTAGCTCTTCACCGCGCCGAACGCCGCGAAGCACATGTTTTTGTGCAAAACTTCGACTTGATTGAAGCCGACTTGACGCAGCATGTCCAGCTGAAACAGGAGCGGACGGGGCGTATCTTCCTTTTCGATGTAGGCAAACACATGATCGCGATAAGTTTCATCCTTGAGCGAAGTCAGATATTCGCCGTATTGCTGTCGCATTAGTCCTTGAACTGCCGGAATGGAGCTCTCGACCAAATCGAAGATCCACACCGAGCCGCCGGGACGCAAGGCACGATGAAACGCCGTGAAAACTTGCCGCCATTCCGCGTCGGCGCGCAGGTGATGCAAGACGGCCGCCGCCAAAATGAGATCAAACGATTCGTCCGCAAGATCAATCTCTCGAATGTCGCCTTGCAAAGTCGTGATGTGGCCGGCGGTCGCCGGCTTCACGCGCTGCGCGGCACGTTCGAGCATCGGCCGGCTCAGGTCGATCAGCGTGACATCGAGGTTGGGAAGACACTCCAGCAATTTGAGGGTGTAATTACCGGCACCGCAGCCAACGTCGAGAACGTGGCGCGCGAGCGGCGTGGTCGCGGCGGCTGCTTGGGCGATCCGGGTCAGCGCCAGCGGTGCATCGACCGTGGCCGACTGGCCGGTTTCCAGGTTCGAGAATCGCTCCACGTCTGCATCGAAGCGTTGACGGATTTCATCGACCGTCGATTTCATCGTTCCCTCTCGGAATGAATGATCGCGAATTGCATGGACCTTGCCACTTTAGAAGCTGTAACAGAATGCGGTAGGTCCGGCGAGCCGAGCCGGACTTTGCCTCAATGCGTGCCGCTCGGCTCGCGGCACCTACTCAAGCCGTGCCGCTCGGCTCGCGGCACCTACTGGTAGGTCCGGCGAGCCGAGCCGGACTTTTTGACTTCAGAGTGCCGCTCGGCTCGCGGCACCTACTGGTAGGTCCGGCGAGCCGAGCCGGACACGGAGAAGTGCCGCTCGGCTCGCGGCACCTACGCTGATGCTCAGCGGTTGCTGCTGGCGGGCGAAGGGACGAAGTTCGTCTGCGCCGCGACGCCATCGGGTCGGCTTGTGTGAATGAACAAATGATAGAGATCGCGCTGGCCGGTCGCGGGCAGCCGAGACGGCTGGAGTGCCGCACCTGCGGGCTGCTCCGTCAGAAGCGGTGGAGGCGCGGTTTCCACAGGGGGACGGAAGAGCGAAGGGGTCGCCTCTGGAACGGCTGCGTTGGCGACGACGTGATACATGCTGTGATTGCCGGTGGGTAAATGGCCGGCGTTCGGGGATTGCGCGGCGGCGCGAACTAGCGCCCGGCGGGCATCCTCGACGATGCGGGCCATTTCCTGACGATCGGGATTAACGGGGGCTTTCGCCTGAAACGGGCCAAGCGGCACCCCCGGCGCTTCCGGTCGTGCGGGAGGCGGAGGCGCTTCCGGCCTGCCCGCATCGGGGACCGGCGGCGGCAGGTCGCGGTAACACGATACGCAATGTTGCAGCGCCGCGCAGGCCGCCCCCTTGACTCGCCACGATGTCTCGACGGGGTTGCCGTCTTCGTTGCTGCAAGAAACCGTCAAGGTCAGAGCCTTGATGATTCGTTTCGTGCAGCAGCAACCGCTGCCCAATGACATGGCCGCTTGCCAGCGAACGCATTCGTTGGGGTCGGCTCGGAGGGCGTTGATGAGGGCGGCTTCCGCTTCCGGCCAACGATGGCAATCGGCGGTGCCCAGGTAGCGAACGGCGGCGCGCCGCGCCGCAGCGTCCGCCTCGCTTTGCTTGATGCGCGCCGCCGCACCCTCGGCGCTGGTGGGCGGCTGCGCCAGACCAGCGGGGTCTGCCGCGTTGGGCGGCGGACAGCATCCGGAAACGATTCCACCGCTGAGCATGCTGAGCGGCTGTACGGAACTGGTGAGCATCTGGCCGAACTGCGTTGAGCATAGACACTGTTTGAACGTGGCTTTCTGTGCCTGCGAAGGGAAGAGGAAACTCCACAAGTTCTTGGTGGGAGCAGCGGGGACCGCCGGAACCGCCCCGCCCGCGACGGGCGCGCCGAACCCGCCAGCCGCAGGCCCACCCAGCGGCACGCCCACCGGAGGCGTTGCCGGTAGTTGGGCGTTCACGCCGGATGGCAGCACGGCCAAGAATCCCGCCGCGACGATTGTTTTCCAGTTCGTCATCTCGATTTGTCCCTCCCAAGCAGCCGGCCTTAGGGCGAAGCGCCCGAACGAGCGATCGACTATTAGCTCAGCATGCGGACACGCGAACGCCCATTCTTCGGAGATCGGCTCCTCTTCGTATGCGGCTTGAGAAGTTGCGATGGATTTAACGATTTCGCGGGCAGCCTCTCGAATCGATACAAATCTATCAATCGTTAAAGTTGGCGTCTCTTTTCGTCGATAACGGGTTGTCCCGTCTTTTCCCCTATCGGCAAGCCGCGCGACCTCATCTCCGCGCGAACCTTCCGCCCTTCGCCCTGCCGGGTGAAGAGGGATCTTGAGGCCGGCACCCGTTCTAGAGGGAGCATTTCGTGAGGAGCAGCGGCATGATGATCGTGCCAGCTTGGTGGCGTTGGAATCGACGCCGCCCGGCGCGATTGCTGGCACTGCTACCGCTGTTGGGCTGGCTGATCGGCTGCGCCGCGCTGGTTCGCGGGCAGGCTCCCGCAGCGGAGACGGCCGTGCCTCCTTCCGCTCCGATAGCCCAACCGGATAAGGGGCAGATCAATTCGCCGGATCTCTGGAACAAGATCTCATTTGGCTCGCCGAACGTACAGACCATGTCGGCGTCTCCTCCTGCCAAGGTTGCCGGACCTTCCGAGTCTCCGCTAACCACCGTTGCTTCGCCTGTTCCTTCCCCGACCGCGAAGGCGTCGCCGGCGCTGGGAGACGAGGAGAAGTTTCAAAAACTCCTGCGAACACGGTTTGGTTCGCCGCAACTGCCGCCGCCCACGCTGATCCCCAACGGCGCGCCCAGTCCGCCCCCGCTTGTTTTGCCCGAACCGGGACCGCCTCCGCCCGTGCCTGTTGAACCGATACTGCCGCCGCCTGTTCCTGTCGAACCCGGACCGCCCGCCGCACCTCCGGGACCGACGTTTCTCGTTCCCGAACCGGCCGCGCCCGTGCCGCTTTTCGCACCGCCCGCGCTCGAATCGGGGCTGCCGGTGGGCGGTTGCGCCAGTTGCGGCGGAGGCGCGGGCGCATCGGATGTTCGCCCCGCCCCGCCGGCGGATGCTTGCGCCTGTGGTATCGGAGGCTGTGGTTGCATTCCAGGGCGCAATCCCTGTTATTCCTGCAACGCCACCACGCACGTCGGGCGTTTCATGGGCGCGTTGTACGAATGTCTGTGCTGTCCCGATCCGTGCTACGAACCGCGCTGGATAGCCGCCGCCAATTCGAGCTTTTTCACCGACCCGGCTCGACCCATAAGCCAGACGCGCGTTCGCTATGATTCCGGCCTGGGTTTGCAGTTCCCCGACCGCGCCGAATACTTCTGGGCACGCGCCGACGGCAAAGGACGAGGGCCATCGCCCGTTGCGCCGCACCTCGGCGAAGGCGGGCTTAATTACAATCAACTCTCGCTCTACACCGAAGTCGCCATCAAGAAATTCAGCTTTTTCACGGAGATTCCCTATCTGTCCATCAATCCGAACTTCGATCCGTTCGCCGCCGGTTTCGGCAACATGAACCTCGGCACCAAATCGCTCCTTTTCGACTGCGAATTGTTGCAATTTACCTTCCAGTTTCGCACCTACATTCCGATCGGCAGTTCGGCCAAAGGACTGAGCAACGGACACGTTACCCTGGAGCCGTCTGTGCTGATGGCGCTGAAGCTGGGGCCGGAAACGTACCTGCAAGGACAGATCGGCGAGTGGATTCCGATCGGCGGCGATCCGAATTATCAAGGCTCCATCCTGCAACACCATCTGAGCCTCAACCATGTGCTGTGGCGGATCATGCCGGATGTGCCGCTGATCGGCACGCTGGAATACAACGGCTTATCGTTCCAAACCGGCTCGTTCACCGATCCGATCCTGGGACCGTTTCAGAAGGGCGGCGCTTATACGTTCGTCAGCATGGGGCCTGGTCTGCGGTTGGTCATCTGCAATCGCGTCGATATTGGTGTCGGAGCCGCCTTCGCCGTCACCGAGCCGACTTATCCTCGGCAGCTGTATCGCACCGAATTTCGCTGGCGCTTCTGATGGAGTCTCCCGCGCGTCTTGACAACGCTCGCGGGCCGGGACTATGTTCCAGGGACCACATTCTCAGGAGAACGAACGATGAACCCCCTTCTGAATTGCATCACGGAAAACGCGGCGGAACGACTTCTGCCGTCGGGGCGCTCGGTGATCGTGCAAGTGCGGGATGGCCGCGAGGAATTGGAAGTCCGCTCGCCGGATGGAGAGATGGAGGTACACATCACCTTGACCGAGACAGGGCCGGTGGTGCGGTTGCGCGGAGCGCGTCTGGAACTGGAATCACCGGAAACCATCGCCCTCAACTGTCGCCGATTTGAAGTCAACGCGGCCGAGGAAGTGTGCATCACCAGCCGCGAATTGCGCGTGCGAACCGATTCCGACATTCACATGGACGGAGCGACCATCCGCCTCAATTGCGAGGAGGCACGCTAACCATGCCATTCCCCGCTTCGCGCTTGACCGACGTGACGGCCACCGGCGATGTCATCACCGGACCCGGCGCCCCGACCATCTTGATCGCGGGCATGCCGGCCTCGTGCATGGGCGATGCGGTCGCCGGCTCTGCCTGCGTCGGCACCGTCACGGTGGGCAGTCCCATCGTGATTTTCGAGGGCCGGCCGGCAACGCGCGTCACCAGTACCGTCGTGGGCGCTAACCCCGAAACCGGCGTTCCCGTCACTACCGCCGTGGCCTCCGGCGCGCCGACGGTACTAATTCCCTAAGCGGCACTACCAGGATGAATTGCCAGCCCGCAGCGCCAGCAAGGGACACAATCTCCCTTGCTGGCGCTGCGGGCTGGTCTAAATAGCCGGCTCATCCTTCGGGCCAATCCTGCCAAACCTCGCGCGGCGATTCGGACGGCCGAGATTGGCTCGGCCCTTGCTGGAACTCGGCCAGGAGTATTTGCCGCAACTCCTCTCCCTGCTGAGGATCGATCAACCGCGCGAAAGGGCGGGCTCCATCGGGGAGCGTCTCCTCCGCAGGGCTGGCTGTCTCTTGCGGAGGGGCGGCGACGGTGGGCCAGTCTTGCCATACCTCCTTGAATCCTCTGAGTTTTTCCGTCGCCGCGCGGGGTTGTTGCCAGTCGCGGTTGCCGAAGTCATTCAGCAAGGCGCTATGGATTTTCTTGTCGAGCAACGGATCGATCTCGCGAAGCTTGATCTGGCGGGCGGCCAATTCTTCGAGTTTCTTTTGTCGCAGGGCAGCGGCCTCGGCGATCTCCTTTTCCGCCTTGTCTTGCGTTTGCTTCAACTCCGCGGTTTCCGCCTCCACGGTGCTGTTGAATTTTTTCGCCTCGTCCTGAGCTTGGGCGTGGGTATCGCGCAGGAAGGATTGTAACTCCTGGAGTTCCTGCCGCATCTTCGGATCCGGTGTCGCCTCTTGCGCGCTTTGGAGCAAGTTGTGATATTGCTCCATGAAGCGGGCCAGCAATTGCATCTTTTCGGGATCTATCATGGAGTCTTTTCCGATCCTTTCTCGCGCCAGGTATTCAGGCCGCAATCCACATCGAGCGCCAAGGCGATGAATTGGCGATAGGTCCAGGATCGATCCGGCGTCGGGACGCGCGCGGCGGCGAGCAAGACACTGGCGGCCGTCATCCGCGCCGCCGCCACGACGTTGGCGGCGCCGTTCCAATACGCCGACTGCGCCGCGCAGCCGGCCGGCGTCTTGAAGGTTGCTTCGTGACCGGCGGTTCGGGCCGCTTGCTGGTTGGCCGCGCTCGGCTCAATCACCCAGGCGAGAGCCGCGAACAGGGCCGCGCGTTCGTTCGGCGGCATGGTTTCTCCCGCCGCATGGCGAGCGCACAGGCAAGCCCACCAGACCGCCTCACGCGGGAGCATGCCGTGAGCCAGGAAGGGAAGGGCGTCGAGGTAGTGGCCCTGTTCCACCAATAGACGCAGATAGGCGATGGGAGTTTGACCATCCGCCAACAGCGCGCGCGCCTTGGAACTGAGGTGGATTGGCCGGCCGATGTCCGTCGCCGTCCGCAAAAGGTTCGGATTCACTTCTGCCGCACTCATCGAAGGCGCCTTTACCTATCTGAATTAGCCGATATTAATCTCGGGGCCAACCACGGTGACGGTGCTGCCGGTGATGTCCAAGGAAGTGCCGACGAGGTCCAAGGTGGTGGCATTGACGCCGACCGTCGTCCCGGTGATCGTAACGCCCTCGGGCGTGATCTGGATGCCGTTTCCTCCGCAATTGAGGATTATCCCCTCGGCGGTCATGGTAATGGAACTGTCTCCGGCCACAAGGGCGATCCCATCCGGATCGATGAGGATACTGTTTCCGAGGACATCCAACATCACCTTGAGCAGCGAGGCGATCGTGATGCCATTGTCGGGTTCCAACAAGATGGCGTTAGGTTGCTGAGTCAGCCCGGATTGTAAGGAGAGCTTGCCCAGCGCGCCGCAATCCAGAACGATGGTGCCGTTCGTGGGCGCGATCGACTCCAGGTTCAGATAAGCTGCTGCGCCGCCGTTGACATGGGTCTTGGTTTTCGCCTCGATGGTGACTTCTCCCGTCGCTGCCGCGTTCCCCAATGCCGACAGCTTGATCTGAGAGGGGGATACGGACGCGACAGCAGGATTGCTGCGAAGCACGATTTGCGGGGTGTCGATGGTGTAGATCGAATCGCACACTTTGGTGATCGCCGATGCCTCGGCCGCCGTCACGCCGGCCAGCAGTACGATATCGGTCGCCAAATCCGATATGCTCGTCTTGGCGTAGTCCGCATCTCCCTGGAGCGTTTTGATCGCGGCCGCGGTAGCCGCCTCCGCGGCGGCGTGCTTCGCCGTGGCGATGCCGGCGTAGTAGGTCTCGAAAATGGTCCAGATGTTCAAAATCAATTCCAGGGCGCCCATCGTGCCGGCCGTGACCGCGATGTTGCTCATGGTGTTTTTGTAATTCACGGGCAAGATGGCCGGCACGAGCGCATCCGCGAGGTTTATCCCCGCGTACAACAGCGCCATTATCCCCGTCCCAGGGGTCAGCTTCCATGTGGCGGGGCTGTTGTGCGCCTCCAGCTTATAGCCGCTGCCGACGGTCAAGGTCGAGCCGAATTGAAAACTGAGCGTGTTGCCCATGTTTACGGTGGCACTGGTGAGCGTAAGCACCGGGAGGCCGCCGAGCGTTGAAAATATCCCGGTAGCGGCACCGGCCATCGGCACCGGAACGCCGAACGCCGCGATGATGCCGGCGGGGGTGATGTTGGTGGAGATCGCTTGTCCGAGCGTCATCTCG
>DATNCY010000205.1:0-10930 GCA_035553375.1 Gemmataceae bacterium | reverse complement strand
ATTGCTCAACAGCAACAACCGATAGCGCGGCTTTAGCGCCGGTATCAGCTGGCAAACCGCTTCGTTGGGCGTGAACATATCCGCGATCGCCGCATCGAGTTGCTCGTTGCTACACGTCACGCCGCAGCGCTGGCGCACTTTCGCGCGGAAATCGGCGAGGCTGATTCGGCCAGACTCGAAATCATCCTCCAGCTGCTGATCGAGATAGAGGTTCAGGATCTCATTGACCGACAAAGGAGTGTACGCGGCCAACTGCTCGGCGGCTTGGTGGTGACTGAAGAAACCGAGTACGTTGCCGAAATCGAAAACGATGGTGGTAATACTCATATTGCTTTTGTTATGAATTGCCTGTCGCCTCGCAAGAGGATGGGGCACCGTTCGCCGTCCTCGTAGCCGACGGCGTCGTTCGTAGCGATGAATTCGGCATCGTTGCGCACCCGACTGCCGGGATTTTCACGTCCGTCCAATGGCGAAGAATTGCTTGTAAAAGTATAAGGCTGCCAAACCCAACCCCGTGGCAATGATGAACCAGCGGACGAAGCGCGGACGAATGTGGCGCGCAACGCGCGCTCCCAGATAGCCGCCCACCACGGCGGACCCCGCCATGACCAAGGCGTAGCGCCAGGCGACCTTGTCCGCGGCGACGAAAATCACCACGGAAACGCCGTTGATGCAAAAGCCCAGGAACGTCTTGACGGCATTCATCTGATGGACGCCGGGCAGCCCCATCAAGGCCAGGGCGCTGAGCATCAGAATACCGATGCCCGCTCCGAAATAGCCGCCATAGATGGCCACGAGAAACTGAAATAGCAGGACCGCCGCGATCGTTCGGCGTGAAGGAGCCGCGTGCGGCTTGTGCTGCGCGAACTTCGTCAGAGTTGGCTGGACCATGAACAGCAGCGCCGCCGTCAGGATGAGCCAAGGCACAAGAGCCTTGAAGAATTTCGGATCGAGATAAGTGACCAGTAGCGATCCGACGATGCCGCCGAGAAGACTGGGACTGATGAGCAGAAGCGTCCAGCGCCGGACCTGTCGCATCTCACGGCGGTAGCCCCAGGCCCCGGCGAGCGAACCGGGCACAAGGGCCACAGTGCTGGTGGCGTTGGCGACCACCGCAGCCTCGGCCGGTCCCAGTCCCGCGAGCGCGGCCAGCAAGGCAGGGAACGTCAACAAGGTTCCACCGCCCGCCACGGAATTGATCGCTCCCGCTGCCAGGGCGGACAGACAAAGCCAGAACAGCAGATCCGCCGGATCAGTCATCGGCCTTCCATTTCAAAGGGGCGAAGCAAGACATCTTCGGAGGTAGGAAGCTTATGGGATTGTACTCCTCGATGCCAATGCCGCCGCGATCTCGACTCGAACGAGACACCGGCGCGATGTCGGGGTTCAAACCTGCAAGCGGGGTTCGGCTCCGCCGTGGTGCCACGCCCTTACTTTCTGTCGAAGGAGTCTGACGATGCTCTCCTCACGAACGATGACGCTGTTGCTGGCGGCCGCTCTGACGACGCCCGGCGCGGCACACGCTCAACTCAAGGCGGTGGTCGGTGATTGGCCCGCCTGGATGGGACCGGATCGAACGGGCGTCTCCCCCGAGACAGGACTGCTCAAGGAGTGGCCCAAGGATGGACCCAAATTGCTGTGGAAAGCCAGCGACATCGGCAACGGTTACTCGACGCCTTCCGTCGCCGGCGGAAAGATTTTCCTGATTAGCAATCGCGGCACCGACGATGAATTCGTCCTGGCGCTGAGTGCCAAGGATCGCAAGAAAATTTGGTCGAAGAAGATCGGTAAAGTCGGTAATCCCAATCAAAGGCCGCCCTATCCGGGTTCGCGCTCCACGCCGACGGTCGAGGGTGATACCGTCTATGTACTCGGCTCCGATGGCGACCTGGCTTGTCTGGATGTTGCCACGGGCGAAGTGCGTTGGAAGAAAAACCTTCGCACGGAGTTCGGCGGCAAGCCGGGCATCTGGGCCTACGCCGAATCACCCTTGATCGATGGCGACGTGCTGGTCTGCACGCCTGGCGGCGACAAGGCGACCCTGCTGGCCCTCAACAAAAAGAACGGCGCGATGATCTGGCAGGCACCGGTGCCGAAGGGAGAGGCCGCCGGCGGACGCAATGCAATGACGGGCAACACGGCCGCCTACGCTTCGCCTATCGTGGCCACCGTCGGCAATGTCAAGCAGTACATCCAGTTTCTCCACGGCGGTCTGGTGGGCGTCTCCGCCAAGGATGGCAAACTATTGTGGCGTTATGAGGGCGTCAAAGGCATTACTAATTGTACCACGCCTCTCTTCCATGACGACTGTGTGTTTGTCTCCGCGGCCGGCCGGGGACGTTCGGCGACGAGCGGCAGCGCCCTCGTCAAGTTGACCGCCAGCGATGGCCGTATCACTACGAAAGAGGTCTATCACATCCAGGATCTGGCCAACCATCATGGCGGCGTGGTGCGCGTGGGCGGCTACGTCTACGGCACCAGCAACAGCGGATTGGTGTGCATCGACTTCAAGACCGGCGAAACAAAATGGCAGAATCGCTCGGTCGGCAAGGGATCGATCGCGGCGGCTGACGGCCGGCTGTACGTGCGCAGCGAAGACGGGCCGACCGCCCTGGTCGAGGCCATGCCGGGTCGTTACAAGGAGTTAAGCCGATTTGAACAACCCGATCGCAGCGGGAAAAAAGCCTGGCCGCATCCCGTGATCGCCGGCGGCCGATTGTACATGCGAGATCAGGACGTGCTGCTTTGTTTCGACGTGAAGGAGAACTGAGGATTTCCTGCCAGCCCGCAGCGCAAGCAAGGGATCGGCTTACCCTTGCTTGCGCCGCGGGCTGGCGAGGTCCGAAGCACCTTGGCCCTTTCTTCCATCGCCCAACCTCTCCTTGATTCCCTCCCCGATTCTGGGATAATCTCCCTGTCTCTCCTCTACGACTCTTATTTTTTCGATTTCTCACGGTCGATTTCTCACTCTCGACCGTCTAGTAAGGTGGGGTACGGGACTATTACCGAACCGGCTCCTCCGGACTCGCGGAAGGAGCCTCCTGGCAGTAAGCGGAGTCTATTCATGATCGCCTTCCTCTGTTCGGGGTGCGGCAAAAGTCTCAAGGTCAAGGATGAACTCGCTGGTCGCAAGGGGCGTTGTCCTCATTGTCAGCAGCCCATGACGGTGCCCAGCGTCGCCGACGCGGCCCGCGAGAGGACCGAACACGCCGGCGCAGACAACTACTCCGAGACAGACGCCAAGACTGTTCTGCCGCCCTCCCTCGACACCGACCGCGATCCCAAGACCATCCTGCCCGCCGTCCCACGCGGCAATACCGGACTGAAAAAGGGCAACACGCCGGTTCCCACCCCTTCCGCCGTGAAGAATGCTGACGCTGAGTTGTACGATTTTCTGGCACCGCCGGAAGCGGGTGATGAAATCGGCCGGCTCGGCTCGTACCGCGTTCTGAAAGTGCTGGGTGCCGGCGGCATGGGCGTCGTCTTCCAGGCTGAAGACCCACGGCTGAATCGTCTCGTGGCGCTCAAGGCCATGCTGCCCGCCCTGGCCGCCAGCGGCAGCAACAAGGAACGCTTCATGCTTGAGGCACGCGCCGCCGCGGCCATCGAACACGATCACATCGTTGCCATCTTTCAGGTGGACGAGGATCGCGGCGTGCCCTTCATCGCCATGCCCTTCCTGCGCGGCGAAGCGCTCGAAGACCGCCTCAAGCGCGAACGTACGTTGCCCATCTCCGAGGCGCTGCGCATCGCCAAGGAGGCTGCCGAGGGATTGGCCGCCGCCCACGAACGCAACATGATTCACCGCGACATCAAGCCGGCCAACATCTGGTTGGAGGGCGAGAAGGGGCGGGTCAAGATTCTCGACTTCGGACTGGCGCGATCGGCACAAGGCGACTCGAAGCTGACCCAGCAGGGAGCGATCATCGGCACGCCCGCTTACATGGCTCCCGAACAGGGTGCCGGCAAGCCGGTGGACACACGGTGCGATTTGTTCAGCCTCGGCTGCGTGTTCTACCGCATGGCCACGGGGCAGATGCCTTTCAAGGGCGCGGATACCGTGTCCACCCTCGTCGCCGTCGCCACCGAGACGCCCAAGGCGCCGCGCAAACTCAACCCCGCGATTTCGCCGCGCCTGTCCAAGCTCATCATGGATCTGTTGGCCAAGAGTCCCGACGAACGGCCTCCCTCGGCCCTGTCCGTTGTGGATCTCATCGAGGAGTTGGAACAGGAGCCGCCATCGGACCACACCGAAATAGACGACGAGCCGGCTGTGCGCGTTCGGGTTGTCCGCGAGGATGATGACGACACCGTCTTTCACGATGGTGATCGCGATGAGGAGGAGCAACCGGCCGCTCGATCCTCAATGCTGCCCTGGCTCATCGGCGGCGGCGTCGGACTGCTGGCCCTGCTCGCCATCGCCATCATCGGCATTGTTGTCGTCGTCAAGAAGCAGGACACACCGGAGGTCGTTCAGAACAACAACAACCCGCTTCAGAATGCCGTCAACACGCCTCCGCGCACCGATCCCCCCCGCATCGTCAATCCCAATGGAAGCGGCAATCCCAACGTGGGAAGGAGAAATCCTCGCCTGGATCTCAATCCGGGAGGCGATCCGATTCGCAATCCAGGAGTAGATAATCCGTTCGACATCAAGCCCCGGCCAAAAAAAGATGGACCACGCGAGGCGGACAAGTCGTATAAGCCTTACAGTTCGGCGGTCAAGGGGCTGATCTTCGCGCCGGACGGCAAGCATTTCTTCAGCTTCGCCGACCGGAGTCCGCAACTGGATTACTGGGAATTGGCCACCCGCAAGCCGGTGCGGCGGTTCCAGTTGGCCGGTTCCATTCAGCATTGCCTGATGTCCGAGGACGGCTCGCGGGTGATCGCGTTCAACGCCAACCAACTTGTAGCCTGGGATACAGATGGTGGTGGTAAGCCTGTGGTGGTGACGCCTCCGGTTTTGCAAGGAATTCAGTACAAGATCGTCGGCGCCGGCTTCACGGCCGAGAAGGACATCCAGGTTGCCCTGGCCGGGAAAGCGGAAATCGGAAGAGGCTTCCCGAGACAAACCCTTGGAATCGTTCGCATCTACGACCATGCCACCGACAAGTTCTTGATGGTGGATCCGACCGACAAGAAATCCCTCGCGATCACCTTGCAGCATCCCGGCGAGGTGCATCATGTATTCTTCGGGCCGGATTGCAAGCACGTTCTCTCCTGGTGTGAGGATCGCCTCTTCCGTACCTGGGATCTGGAAGCGAAACGCCCGCTAACCACGTTCACGATTGCTCCGAAAATGTCCAAGTGCATCGCGGTGTCGTCCGACTTCAAGCGTGTGTTGGGCACCTTCCACGAGGCCGCCGTTCGCGTCTACGACATGGACATGGGGACGGAGTTGAAAGACATCGCGCCGCAACAATTCGGTGATACGGATGCCATCGCCTTCGGTTCGGAGAACAACCTCGGCGTGGCCGGCGGCTTCGGCGGCGTAACCCGCGTACTCGATCTCGATGACGGCACCATCAAGAAAGAACTTAAGGCTGGCTCCATCGTCACGGCCGTCGCCCTGTCGCCGGACGGTAAGACGGTTCTCTCCGGCGACTTCACGGGCACGGTATACATCCACAAGTTGACGGACTGAGAGTCTGTCCCAGAAGCTCCCCTCTCCCCCGAGTACAGGGGAGAGGGGCTTCTAGGACAGACTCTGAGGGATGTATTACCAGCAAGGAATATAAAAGGTTGTCTAAAATCAAGTTCCAAGTGTAGCCGCGACGCGCAGGGGAGCATGGGTTTACGTTTCGCGCGAAACGTAAACCCATGCTCCCCTGCGCGTCGCAGCTACACGAGAATTTCTTCGTGTTCCCGTTCGAGCAGCGCCCCGTGATTGCAGGCGGGCGTCACCAACACAGTGGTTTCTTCCAGGACGCAGTGATTACGCAGCTGGGCGGCGAGGCATTCCGCTCGGTCCTCGTCGGCGACGACAGCAAACACCGTCGGACCCCACGAGCTTTGTCCGACCCCCCGGACACCCTGGCCGCGCACGAAAGCGACCAATTCCGTGATGCGCGCGCTAGCGTATACGCCACCTTGCACCGGCGCGAACGCTTCGCCCACCCGCGCGTTGAATTCGTATAGCGCTTCACCGAATGCGTCCACGTCGCGCTCCACCACGGCGGGCAATAAACCCAGCAAAACTAAGCGACACAAAATATCCGTCTGATTGGCCGCGGCCGGGCGAGCGGCCAACTGCGCGAAGGCCTCCACTTCACGAACGCCATGCAGACCGATGTTCATCTCGTCCGTGGAGGGCAGGATCAATACCACGCGCCACGATTCGGGGAAGGGCAGACGAGCCACGAGAGGAGCGAGCCGATCCGCGGAGTTTTTGCCGGACTCGACCAGCAAGCCCCCCTGCTCGAAGCCGTGCGCTCCCAGGGCCGAACGCAGCCCCCGACCGACTCGGTGAGCCAGCGTTCGTATGTCGCAATCCAGTTCCCAGGAGACGGCCAGCGCTTGAGCGATGGCCAGACCCAGTTGTGTACCGGTGCCAAGGCCAGCGTGCTGAGGCGCGATCTGCTCGATCGACAACTGGCGGGGCGGCACGTCTCGATGGCCCTCCTCCTGCTGGATGTTCTGCGCGAAACGCCGAGCGAAGGTCAGGGCACGCTCGGCGAGCGGTCCTGTGGCCGACCACGAGGACGCCGGCCGTACCCGCACGCGCAGTCCCGGTCGCTCGATCATCAGGCCGACCCCGCCGAACCAGCGCGCGGAGGTCCGTTCAAGGGGTGCGGCCGCTTCCCCTTCCGGCCTCAATACACCAAGGTGCAATCGGCTATAAGCTTGCACGGAAATCATCGCGCCCACCCTTTCGCCCAACGAGTCCGCGAGAGCCATTTACCTCGGCTGCAATGGCGGAGGCCGAATTGTCCCTCAAAACTGATCCATGAACCATTCGCGAAAGAAGGAAGAAGGAAGATTCAATGGTTTTGTTCTTGTGGTGGCGAAAAGCGATCCAGTAGCATAAAACATTCTTCGTCTCCGCTCGACTCGCCGAGACCCAACGACGATTCGGTATCCCTCCTTGCCGATCGAGAGATCGTTTTCCTGCTGGACGAGTGAGAGAGGACGAGGTTCTCTCGCGTTATCGTATTGATTGATGCTTCGTGCCGCGACCGCTGTCGAGGGGTTCTTTCTCCACGATGTTGAGGAGAAGTCATGGTTCCATCTCGTCGCCGGATGGGGTTCACGTTGATTGAACTGCTGGTGGTGATCGCCATCATCGCTATCTTGATTGGGCTGTTACTACCGGCCGTGCAAAAAGTGCGCGAAGCGGCCGCGCGCATGACATGCTCCAACAACCTCCACCAGATCGCCTTGGCTGCCCATAACTACGAATCGAGCCTGGGCGTTCTCCCGCCGGGAGCCGATAGGCAGGATGTCGGCGTATTGGTTTACTTGCTACCCTTCATTGAACAGCAAGCGCGGTTTCAAACTTTTTCCTTCGCCCCCGCTTATACGCTGTACTATCAAAATCCGCTGAACACTCCGCCCAGCACGGGAGCGAGTACCGTCCCCCGCCCGCCCGCTCTCTACGGTACCGAAGGGACCATCAAGAACTTCCTTTGTCCTTCCGCTCCTTCGCCGACTCAATACGTTACCGTACTCCTTGGCGTCGATTATGGCGTGCCAGGGCAAGATTATCCCGCCACGGCTCCGGGACCGGACCATGTGTTCACCGCCAATCCAGGCGCTATCGTCATGGGGCGTAGTAACTATCTAGGTGTGGGCGGCTATTACGCGCCAAGCCAATTTCCCCAGTACGGGGGGCTATTCACCTATCAGTCGGCGAATACGCTTGTCCGCGCCACGGATGGAACCAGCAATACCCTGTTTTTCCTGGAATACATTGGCGGAGTCATTAATTGGGGCGGTTCGGGCGGCCTCTCGGATGGCTGGTCGGGAGCGAGTTGGTCCTGCGGCTTTAACTATACGGGTTGGGGCAATCCACTCAATTATCAGCAAGCGAGCGATCCCAATCAAAGTGGTTATGCCATGTTCGGTAGCGCGCACACCGGCAACATCGTGAACGCCGCCTTTGCCGATGGCTCCGTGCGGCACATCTCCACGGCGATCGACTTCAACGCGTATGTGTATTTGAGTGGATTTCAGGATGGTGTGTCGGTTGACTTCAACGATTGAACCTTGAAAGGGACTCCCTGATGTTACGCGCGCGGATTGCTTGGACGATGGCGGTCCTCTTGCTGACCTCGATCGGGACGGCTTGTAATCGTTCCGGCGAAAGCTCGAAGATCAAGGCGGACACCGCCGCCCCCACCTTGAAACCGATCACTCCAGGTGGCGGCGCTCCTGGTCCGGCGCATAAGGCACGCTAAAGAATAACGTCTCGTGTAACTGCGGCTTGGCGCTTCGCGCGAAACGTAAACCCACGCCTGCAGCGCGAAGAACTCAGCGGTTTTGCTCCGCGATTCGTTGCAGGTGTTCCCGAAGAAATGCAAAGGCGGCATGCTCTTGAGGACCACCTGTTTTCTCGACGAGGACCGCCAACTTACGATACTCGACCTCGATTTCGTCCAGGGGCAGGAAGGCGGTGCGTGTCGCCAGGATGGCGGCCTCGACGACGGCGTGTTTAGCGCGGTTGAAGCCGAAGAAATCGCGCAACCGTCCGGTGTGGACGACCTCCACCTCTAGGCGAACCCGCTCCTCCGTGTCGTCACAAGAGAGAACGCGGAATTCATGGAAACGGCAGGCATCAGCAAGTACCCAACCCCGCACCTTTGTCGCCGGCCGCAGCGCCGGTAAGGGATCGAGTACACCCAGGGCCGACCGTGCCAGGAGAAGCACATCATCGGTGACATGCAAGACGCCTTCGCCGTGGTGTTTGAGATTGGCATACGTCTGGGCGGTGCGGAAGGGACGCAGGACGAAGCGCGTCAGTTCGCCGGTGGCGACATCGACTTCAACATGCGGTCCCATCGGAGCGATGTTGACCTCGCTTGCGGCGGAAACCGTGGTGACAATACCTTCGAGGATCATGGCAGGAGAGCCGGCGCTACGGCCTCAACGATAGGGATGGGCACCAGTCCCGTTTTGACCGGCGGCGGCCGACTGATGATCTGGACCAGGGCCAGGATCACCAACACGATTGCGGAAACGAACATGGCCAACAAGCTCAGCAGCACCAACTCGATGCCGGCAATCAGCAATCCCTTCTTGAGTGATGCGGAAAGAAATAGGATGTAAATCCCCGCCGACAACAGCCAAGACACGAAAAGCGACACGATCAGAGCGACGATGCGCATGCTGCCGAACGAGTCATTGGGATCGGTGTCGTATCGACCGGCGAACCAGACCAACACGATGGTCAACGGCAGACAGACAACGACGGCCGTCAAATAGATGGGCAGCGAGCGAAAGTAGCCGCGTTCGGCCACATCGGCCAAAGCGCAGCTAGCCTGGAATAAGAACGTACCTGCGCCGATGAGGACGAGAAAGCCGCCCAGACCGAGAGCCACAAACAAGGGAGTGCCAATGCCGAACATGCCTTCTCCGAAGCGAATCACGCCAGCCTCATCCAGAAAGGCAACCTAGCGCGCCCGGAAGAGACTGTCAATCAAAATACGGAATCGCGCAGAGGGAGGCGGTGGAGTCCTCAATTTTGTAACAGACAGTAGCGCCAGTGATGCGGTTGATTCTGGCGATAGCGCCGGCCCGTGGGAGTCTCCAGGGGGTTTGCGATCTTGGCGTGACTCGAACGCGCGGGCGCGGCGTCTCGCGAAAACCGATTCGTCTTGTGCAATACCCAGCCGGTCAGCAGCAGCATGCCCACGGTCGTCAGTAGTAATCCATAGCGTTTCATGGCTCGCCTCCTTGCCTGCTCAAGTCTGTCCCATCTCCGATGGGACGCGAGAAATCGCCCGTTCCGCGTCTTGCATTATTCCTTCAAAGCAATTCCAGTGCCGAGAACGAAGAAGCAATGAGCCAGGTCATCATTTCGATTGCAACTGTGGGATTTCACGCCGCTTGCGCGATAGAGTCATTGTGGCCGGCTTGCATTTTTTTGGGAGGAGCATCCGCTAATCGGCAAGTCTTACAATGGATGCGGTGAAAGTTTGTCGCTTGCGACTCTATGGGCCGCTTAGAGGCACGAACCTTTTGGCTAGCCCGCAGCGCGAGCAAGGGAATCCCTTGCTGGCGCTGCGGGCTGGCAATTCATGGTGTTCGTGCCCCTCAAAGATACTTGAGCCGTCGGTCATCGGGGAGGTTGTGGATCGATGAAAAACGGATGGACGGGTGGCCAATACAGTCTTTTCCGAGTTGTCTTCGCTCTGTGTCTCGGCGTGCATTTCCTCCGCACCCTGCCGGAATCAACCGGACTAGCGGCAGCACTTCGGGCACTCGCTGTCGTGTTGAGCCTGCTTTTCGGCATTGGCTTGTATGATCGCGTGGCGGCTTTGGGACTGTGTTGCATTGGGACGGTTCTGTTGGGCCGCGGTTCGCTCGTCGTCAACGCGGACATTCTCTTCGCTGGCTGGCTCCTGCTGGCGCATGTGTTTCTGCCACCGGCGCCGTATGGTTCCTGGGCGGCGCGGGGGCGAATCGATCCAGGCGGCGGATGGCGTATGTTGCCGGTCCTCTTCGCCGCAGCATGGATCGTACTGGCGCTGGGTTACAGCTACAACGGTTATATGAAACTCGTCAGCCCCTCGTGGGGCGATGGCACCACGCTATCTCGCGTGGGGATGGGAACCGCGCTCACGCTCGAACTCGCTTTCGCGCCGCTGGCGCTGGTGCCTCGGTTGCGTCCGTGGCTATGGAGCGCGATGCTGTTTATCTATCTACCGCTGATCGCGCTCTTCGACTTCGCCGATCTGAGCCTAGGACTGGTCATGCTCCAGTTATTCACCTG
>DATNCY010000204.1:0-20419 GCA_035553375.1 Gemmataceae bacterium | reverse complement strand
TGTGTCCCAGCCGGTTATCAACGTGTCGCCGTAGCGCGGGCCGGCACCGTCTTTCTTGGGATAGTAATAGCTGAATGCAACCAACGATTTACCATCATCGGATAGGTGCATGGAACTGACCGACTGGACCGTGTCCGGTCGATCCGGATCGTCGAGCGGCAAGACGTGCTGCCGTTTTCCGGTCGCCGCGTCGTAGACCGTCGGCGAGCCGGAGGAGCCGGAGGCGAAAAGGGATCGACCGTCGGGTGAGAAAGCGCAATCGCCCGCCGCGCCCCGTGACGAAAGCTGGATGAGTTGTTCGCCGCTTCGCGCATCCCATATACGGAAGGTGCCGTCCATGCTACCGCGGGTCGCCACGCGCCGGCCATCAGGCGAGAACGTCCCGGAAGGACGATTCGTGTGTCCTATCGGCTCGGCCTTCCTTTTGCCGCTGGCAACATCCCAAAGATGGAGCGCGCTGCCGTATCTCGTGGAAGTGACTAGCCGTTTGCCATCGGCGGACAGGGCAATGGCCTCGCTGAAGGCATCTTTATCTTGTGTGTGGCCGCGCTCCTGACCCGTCACCCCGTCCCAGAACTCAATGCGATCCCAGGCATTGCCAATGGCCAGCGTGTTGCCGTCCGACGAGAAAACCGCATGGCCAAAAGTCCGGGTCGTGTTCGTGGTGTACAGCGCCTTGGCCGTCGCCACGTCCCACATCTGCACGGCCTTCGGACTGATGGTAAGCAACCGACGACCATTCGGCGAAAAGGTCAGCGAGTAAAAACTCTCTCCTTTGGGCTGGAAGGTGCAGCGCTCGCGGCCAGTGGTGGTATCCCAGACGTGAACCACGTTCTTGTCGTCCACGACGGCCAGCGCTTTCGCGACGGGCGAGCAGGCGACCGGAGGATCGCGGCTGATGAAACCCGATGGATATTTGCGGGGTTCCTTGCAGGCGAAGCGGCGCGATCGGCCCGCGGCCAAATCGTGCAAATGCAGCGTCCCTTCTTCGGCGCGGATGGCCAGCGGTTGACCCTCGACCGACCATCCCACCCAAAGCACCCATAGTCCAATATCGTACTCGCGTGGCTCGCGTTCGCCGACCAACTCCCAGACGCGCACCACCGGCAAGGCGGAGGAGCCGGCGATCTTGTGTCCTCGACCGATCAGCCGTTTGCCGTCCGCCGAAAAGACGATGGGAGCTTCGGGCAGCCAATCGGGAGTCGCGGAGGGGAGGCGGCGAAGTCGTTTGCCGCTGGCGGCGTCCATGAGGAACAGCCCCCCGCGCGAGGACACGGCGATGGTCTTGCCATCGGGAGCGAACGCCAACGCTGCGACTTCACCGGGAGCGCGGAAGCGCAGCGTTCCCAGACGTGCGCTGGCTCCCGGCGGCAACGGATCGCCGTAGCGATCACGGCGCGGTTCGTTCTTCGCTTGCGACGGCGCGGCCGGAGTGACGGCGTTCGGTGTCTCCATCTGTGGAGCGCGGAGCAATGGCAAGCCTGTTCCCAAGCCAACCGCCGCCACAACGAGAAGGCCCAAACAAACCATCTTCATTTTCAGAACCGGCACCGACCTCGCCAGAGCATTGACTGCGGCAGAAGCAGGTACAGCGAGATTACGGACACAATCGGCCAGCAAACGCTCGGAAACCACGGCGGGAGCCAGCAGCACGAGCGTTCCCGCGGACAATCCCACGCCGCGTCGCGTCAGTCGTTCACGCAATCGTTCGCGGCCACGCGCCAGCCGGCCGCGCAGCGAACCGATGCTCCAACCGAGCAGCCGCGCCGCCTCCTCGACGGTTCGCCCTTGCAGCAGGCACAACAAGAGTGGTAATCGATACACTTCCGGCAAGCGCGCCACTTCCTGATCAATCAACGCCAGCAGTTCGCGGCCGCTGAGTACATCGAGTGGATCGAGATGCGGATCGACCGGCTCGGAAGTCGCTTGCGGCTTGGCGCGAAACCGCAAGCGGTGAGCCGCCGTTCCGCGTGCCTTGCGCGCCACCCGGAGAGCGACGCCATAGAGGAAACTCGCCAGCGCTTCCGGCCGGCGCACGCGGTTTGCCTTGCGTGCGAGAACGAGAAACGTGGCTTGGAAAGTGTCTTCGGCATGTTGCACATCGCCCAACACACGGCGACAAACGCCCAGAACCATCGGTCCATGACGCGTCACCAGAGCCGCGAAGGCGGCCTCATCGCGCTGGTCCCTCCAGCGCGTCAGCAGCGCGGCGTCGGAAGCTGGCGGAGCCAAGCGGCGGAGATGGTGCAAGATTGATCCGGCCGGCGAAGACATGGCGACAACCCTCGAATCGGGCACACGGAAGACGATTCTGCTTTATGGTGCCCACGAGACCGCCACGGCGCACGGTTATTTTTCGTTTGATTCCGCCGTCGCCGGCGCCGCCTCCTGGAGCGCACAGCCGCTGTGCAACAACTCCTGCACGGCCTCGGCATCCTCAAGACGTTCCTGCCACAACTCGAAAAGCTGCTGGCACAGCCAGCCGCGGCTGAAAGCGTCGGCGTCCCAAGAGCGCACAAAGCGCAGCACCGCAGCCGGATCGGCTCCGAGATGGCGGGCAGCGAAATCGCAGCCGTGCCCCAGCTGGGCCATCTGCCCCAGCACGGTCAACTGTTGCACCTGTAATCCGGCAGGCAGACCGTGGGCCACCGGGCAGAGCAAGGTACCGCTCGACCACGCTTGGCGGGCCGTTCGATCCTGATGCAAATCGAACAGCAGAGCCAAAAGATTGAGGTTCTGAAAATGGCCAAACACGTCGCGGATGATCGGCGAGATTGGCATGATGCTTCACCTCCTCTTGTAAACAGGTTATCTCCGCCGAAATGCGGTAGGTGCCGCTCGGCAAGCGGCACCTGTGGCGTCCAGGCCCCGCTCGGCAAGCGGGGCCTATCTCATGCTGTTCGTGCCCCTCGGAGCGGTCGCAAAGCGCATCACGGACGTTCGCCCATGCGCCGCCGGCTCGCGCGAATTTCCTCGCCCAGTTCCTCCGACAGCGGCTTACCGGCCAATTCACGCAGCACATCCTTCGCCGCCGGCGTGCCAATGCGTTCCAGCACTTCGATGGCGCGCAGGTGGCGCAGATGTTCGGAGGAGCCGCCCTTGTCCAGGCGATTGAGCAGACCTTCTATGCGGCCTTTAGCCTCCACCGAGGGATCGTTCGCCAGAGCCTTACGGAGAGCGTCGGCGGCGTCAGAGCCGGCTTCGGCCAATTCGCGGGTGGCCTTCTCGCGCACCTTGAAAACGTCATCGTCCAGATTGGCGATGAGACGCGCCAGCCGCTTGGGATCGACGCGCGGAGGGGTGGCGCGGAAGCGTTCCTTGATGAGCGGAACGGCCTGAGCCGGCGCGGCGGCCAGGCCACCGAGCGCGCGATTGGCATTGACGGCGTCGGTGTCCGCGAGCGCTTGCCACAACGAAGCGGCTGCTTCCGCTTTCAGGGTGGCCGGTAAGCCATCGCTGTCCGGCAGTTTCCAGACAAGGATGGTGCCGTTGGCGCCGCCGGAAGCGAGCAGACGGCTATCGGGGCTGAAAGCCAGTGTGTGAATGATGCCCTGCGGCCCGCGCAGCTGAGCGAGATCTTTGCCGGTGGCGGTTCCGCGAATCGAGATGCTGCCGTCGTAGTGGCCCTGCGCCAGAAATCGGCCGTCCGGCGAAACGGCCAGAGCGGTCAGCGCGCCGGAGGGCTGCGGGGGCAAACGCTCGCCACCGCTGGCGATTTCGCGGATATGCAGCTGACCATCAAACAGTGCCATGCTGCGGCCATCGTGGAAAAAGGCTACGTGTGAGACCATGCCGCGCATGGGACCCGCGGATTTCAGTTCGCGCACTTGCTTGGCGGTGGCGCAATCCCATAGACGCAGCGTGTTGTCCGAATCGGTCGTCAGCAGTCGGCGGCTATCCGGCGAGAAGCGAAGCTGGGCGTTCCAGTTTTGCGTTTGCATGAGCGTCCGTGGTCCCTTGCTCGATCCGAAATCGTACAGATAAATCTTGCGATCGGGCGCGGACGCGGCCAAACTTCGGCCATCGGGTGAGAGTACCGGCTGAGGACCACCCGGCAGCGCGACGGCGGCAACGCCCTGCTCATAACGGTTGCTGACGGGTTCCCACCGATGGACCGATCGATCGTTGGTGAGAAAGCGCAACGTCCGGCCATCCTCGGCCACGCTCAGCGTGTTCGGATAGAAGTAAACGTCGCGGCGAGCAATGTCGCGGCTGGTCGCCACATCCCAGACGAGGAGATGTCCATTGTTGGCGCTGGAGGCCAGACGCTTACCATCGGCGAGAAACACCAGCGACTGAACCACGGTCTCATGGCCAACGGAGGGATGCAACTCACGGTCGGAGGCCATATCCCATAGACGGATGCTGTAACTCGATCCCAGCGCGGCCAGCGTTCGGCCGTCCGGCGAGAAGACCAGCGTGTTGCGCATGGTGCCGCCCCTAAATGCCGTCGGAAAGTGGCGTAACTTCTTGCCGGAGAGGACGCCGAAAACATAAACGCCCTGGTAGGTACTCACGGCGAGAAAGCGGCTGTTAGGGGTGAACGCCAGACCCGCGACACTGTTGAGCGTGGCGGGCAGTTCGCGCACGCGCTTGCCGGTCGCCAGTTCGCAAAGGACGGCGGGACCGGAGTAGCCGCCGAAGGCCACATAGCGACCGTCCGGTGAAATGGCCAGGCGCTGCACGCGCAGCGTTGGCGGCGTGCCCGGCCGAACCGCCGGCATCTCCAGAGCGCGGACCTCCTTGCCGGAAGCGACCTCGACCAGATGCAGCGAACCGTCCGCGTGCGGCATGATGAATTGCTTGCCGTCCGGCGTCAAAGCGATCAATCCGCCCGGAGGCAAGGGCGCGTTTTGCAATCCCTTGATCTCATGAAGTTGTTTGCCCGTCGCCACATCCCAGACGATGACCGATCCTTGATGAATCGCAACGAGGGTTTTGCCGTCGCGCGAGAGATCCAGCGCTCGCACGTAGGTGCGTTGCGGATGAATCAGCGTCTTTTGTTCGACTCCCGTGGCGACATCGACGAAGCGAATGATACCATCGTAGCCGCCCCGAACCAGCGTCTTGCCGTCGGCGCTAAAGTGAACCTGTCCGGTTGAACCGGGCGTTTTAACCGGCACGCGCCGCACTTGTTTGCCGGTGGCCGAGTCCCAGAAGCAGATGGAAAGACCATCGCCGGTGGTCGCCAGCGTCTTGCCATCGGCCGAGAAAACGGCCTCGACGATGATCTTATCATCGCGGAAGCGCATGCTACCCATGCGTGCGATGGCTCCTTCCGGCAGCGGATCACCGAAGCGGTCGCGCGCCGGCTCCGCCGCGAACGACGCGCCGCACACGCCCAGAAGGACCAGTGACAAAAGACGAGTTCGCATACACATGGATACCTCACGGCATGTTCGGCTTGTTGGCGGTGCCATCGATTCGCTGAATGGCCTGGAAAACGCTGTTGCGAACAAACAAATCGGGATCGTTGCGGAATTTCTGGAGGGTGGGCAGGGCCATCGTTTTGATAGGTGGTCCCATCTCGCCTAGATGCAGCGCGGCCTGGTAGCGCGCGTAGTTGACGGAGGATGGCTTCAGCGCTTCCAGCAACACCGGCACCGTCGTCTTGGTTTCGCCGGTGATTTGCCACAGTGAGGAAGCGGCGGCGACGCGATGGGGAATCGCGGGATCGCGCAGCGCTTGCCGCAGCGCGGGGGCGGCCTTACGAGCCGATTTCCCCAGCGTGCCCAGAAATTGACAGGCTTGCTGGCGAGCGTTGAAGTCCTTTCCGGTGACGCATTCGATGAGCGTATCCAGTGCCTCGTCGCTGTCCGGCTTGAGCCGGCGCAGCGTCATGGCCGCATACACGCGCCACGGAGCGGTGGGCTTGAGCATGGTTTGCAACACCGGCACGGCCTCCTTGCGGGCGCGTTCGGGGTCGATCTTGTGCAACGTCTCGGCCATTTGCACCGTCACGTAGGACGGCGGGCGGCGTAGTTCCGTGACCAGCCAGGGCGTGGCGGCGCTGGCCTTGGGGCCGAGGCTGGCCAACAGCGGCAGACACACCATGCGCGTACTCATGTCCTGTTTAGCCACTTCGAGAACGATGGGCACCATCCGCTCATCGCCGCCGATGGCTCGCAGCGCCATCACAATAGTCTGCCGAGTGGCGAAATCGGCGGGGCGAAGCAGTTCGGTCAGCGCAGGGGCTGCGGAGCGGGCCGCGCGTCCCATCTGGCCCAGCGCCTGAATGGCCTGGCGGCGCACCTGGAAATCGTGATCGGCCAGCAGCTTCGTCAATACCGGCACGGCCCGAGCGGCGCTCGGCCCCAGCTGGCCGAGCAGAGTCAGCAGTTCGATTCGGCCGACCGGCTGCTTGAGGAGTTCGAGAGTGTGCGGCAAAATATCGGCGTGCTTCGGGGCGATGCGCCATAGCAGTATGACGGCCCGGACGCGGACAAGCGGATCTTCGTCTTCGAGTCCATCCAGCGCCGCCGGTCGTGCCAGTTTGGGATCCGCGAATATCTCTTGAAGGCCCTTCAAGCCGGCGGCGCGGACATGGGGATTTTTGTCGCGCGTCCATTCGAGCAGCGTTGGCGCGGCCGAGCGCGCCGTACTGCCGATACGACCAAGCGTGGCGAGAGATTCTTGGCGGACTTCCTCATCGGCGTCTTTCAAGAGGGCGGCCAGTTTCGGCACGGCATCCTTGGCGGACGGACCCAGTAGGCCGAGTGCGTGGCATGCGGATCGGCGAACACGACGATCCGCATGATCGAGCAGAGGCAGAATCGAGGGCACGGCCGTTGCACCGAATCGCTGCATCGCCATGACGGCTTGCGTGCGCACGACCGGATTCGCATCGCGGATGAACTCGACGACGGCGGGTGCGCTGCTGGCTGCCGCGCTGCCGAACTCGCTCAGTTTGCCGAGCATTTCCGCGCGATTGGGTGTGGCGGGATCGCGCACCGCCTCGGTCAACGCCGTGATCGCTGGCTTCGTCTGCCCGGCGATGCGCCACAGCGCGAGTGCCGCCTGAGTGCGCACGCTACGCTGTTGGTCCTTCAGAAGCGTCTCCAGTCTTGGCACGGCCGCGCGCGCCGCCGGCCCCGCGTCGGCCAGCACCGCAATGGCTTCCTCGCGGATGAGTGGATCATCGCTTTTGAGTTCCTCCAGCCAGAACGCCAGCGGTTTACCGGCGTAGCGCGGCTCGTCGGCGGCGCAGACGAAAGCACCCGTCAGGAGAAGACCCAGCAACGAAATCGGCAATCGAGGATGCGAAAGCATGATGGTCTCGCCAGGAGGAAGGGCTAACGCCGCTGATCCAATCGCCGCAAGCTCGCGCGGATCTCCTTGCGCAACATGGTATTGATGGCGTCATTATAGGCTTTCTTGCGGCTGCCCGCGCCACAAAAACGAAAAATGGCGAAAAATGGTGACGCTCTACACAACTCGTTTTTCACGAAATAGTTGCGTCGATATTTCTTACGAACGGCTATTCGATTTCCGTGGCCGACCGCGACGGCGTAGTGGCCGGCCACGGACTTCTCCCATACGATCGCGAAAACGCGCATCGCCCACCGCCCAGTCGCCTCGCCGCACTTCGTCCTCTCGTTCATCCTCCGCTACCAGAAACGCACGCCAAAGCCGCTGTTGATCCACTTTGCCGACCGCCAGCTCCTGGTAACATGGATTCTCCTCCACCAGCGAATCGGCCGTTCCCCAGGCATAGCACGCCGCGCTGGACCAGCGATATTGCCACGGCTCGGCCACCAGACCCGCCTCTACCGGATTGCGTTCAATGTAGCGTCCGCAACTGAGCCAATAATCGTCTTTCTGGATAACCGGACTCTTGAATCGACCTTGCCAAAGGTGGCCGACGAACTGATGGCGGCGGTGGCAATGATGGACGTAAGCCCGCAGCAAGCCGGCCATGAACGTCGAGAGTTGGCGAGGAGATTGCAGTTGCAGCAGTAAATGAAAGTGGTTGGACATCAGGCAGTAATGGAAGAGCCGGAAGGCGTAGCGTTGTCGATAGCGGGCAAGTAGACTCAGGAAGACGATGCGGTCTTCGTCGTCGGCGAAGATGGCGGTGCGGTTGTGGCCGCGATTGAGGATATGGTAGCAGGCAGCGTCGGTCCACAGATGGCGGCGTGGGATGCGTGGCATGGCAAGTCCTTGCAGCGAAGAATGGCGGCTTGGCGTGGTCATCTTAACGTATCGCGGAAGTAGCACAAGCATTTTCTGGAGCGAGGAGAACGGAGGTTCCGAGTTGCCGATGCGAAGATGGTTACGGATGCTCGTGGAGTTGTCCTATTACACAAACGCGAGCGCGTACGCAATTTACACGTAAGTGGTTTGTTATTATAAACTTGTGTAGAGCGTCACCATTTTTTTACATGCGGGAGCGCGACGGCGCTGAAAGATAGTACCTCATTTAGTACCCTGTTTTGGAGATAGTACCCTTATTCCGCCACGCCGCGTTGCGGCCTCGCCCCAGGCACTCGATATGGCGAAATTGGTGACGCTCTACATAACCTCTTCCATATCAAATGGTTAGTCGGTAATTCCCTCCATTCACCACGCCGCATTTACCGAGTCCACAGCTTGCGATCCAGACTACGATAACTGATCGCCTCAATGACGTGCGCCGCCTTGATGTGTTCGCTGCCTTCCAAGTCCGCGATGGTCCGCGCCACACGCAAGATGCGATCGTGCGCCCGCGCCGAGAGGCCCAGTTCGTCCATCGCCGTCTTCAACAACTGCTTGCCCTCGTCGTCCAGCCCGCAATGGCGTCGCAGTTGCCGGGTACTCATGCGGCTGTTGAGCGTGGCGTTGTCGGTGCCGAAGCGCGTGCGCTGCACCGACCGCGCCTTGCTGACCTGCTCGCGCATCACGGCACTGGAGGTGCCGTCGGCGCTGGCGGATAACTCCTGAAACGGCACGGACGGCACTTCGATGTGCATGTCGATACGGTCCATGAGCGGGCCGCTGATGCGCGCCATGTAGCGTTCGATTTGCACCGGCGAGCATTTGCATTGATGGCGCGGATCGCCGAGGTAGCCGCACGGACAAGGGTTCATCGCGGCCACCAGCACGAAACGGGCGGGGAAGGTCGTCGAGTGCAGCGCCCGTGAGATAGTGACTTGGCCTGCTTCCAGCGGCTGACGCAGCACTTCCAAACTGCGACGATGGAACTCCGGTAACTCGTCGAGAAATAGCACGCCGTGATGGGCCAAACTAATTTCGCCCGGCGAAGGGACGGTGCCGCCGCCGACCATGCCGGCGTCGCTGATGGTGTGGTGCGGCGTGCGGAAGGGGCGGCGCTTCAGCAGCGGTTCATCGGCAGGTAGACGGCCCATCGCCGAGTAGATGCGCGTCGTCTCCAGGCTTTCAACCGGCGTCAGCGGCGGCAGGATCGTCGGCAGACGCTGCGCCAGCATCGACTTGCCGGTGCCAGGCGATCCGAGCATCAGGACATTATGCCCTCCGCTGGCGGCGACCACCAAGGCACGCTTGGCGAACTCTTGCCCACGAACGTCGGTGAAGTCCACATCGTAGGTGTTGAGCTGGGCGAACAGTTCCTCAATGCCGCCGACCACCGGCTCAGCGGGCAGCTGATCCGACAGAATGCCGACCGCCTCGGCCAACGTGTTGACCCCGTAGATGGCCACCGCCTTGACCACTGCCGCCTCACGCGCACTGGCGACGGGGACCAGCAATTTCGGAATGCCGCGTTTCGCCGCGGCCATCGCCATCGATAGCGCACCCTTGATCGGACGGACGCTGCCATCCAGGGCCAGCTCGCCCACCGTAGCAAAATCCTTCAACTGATCGGGCAACAATTGGCCAGTCGCCACCAGCAGAGCGAGGGCGATCGGCAGATCGAAACCACCCGCGTCCTTCTTGAGGTCAGCGGGAGCAAGATTGATGACCGTGCGGCCGGGATGGCGGGAATAGCCGAGATTGGCCAGGGCACGCTCGATGCGATGAACACTCTCCTTGACCGCCATTTCCGGCAGGCCGACCAAAACCGTTTTGGGCAACCCCGTGGAAACATCGACCTCGGCCTCGACCGGGATTGCATCGATGCCGACCAAGGCGAAGGTGTTCAGTTTAGCGAGCATGAGCGAACGGCTCCGGAAAACCTTGCGAGGCGCGAAAAAAGGACTAGCAGTCCCGCCCTCGTCCGGTTGTATCCGACGCCGTAACGGATCGCAATGAATTTCGCCGCTTGTCGCGTGGCCGCTTAGAGGCACGAACCGAATGACTTGCCAGCCCGCAGCGCCAGCAAGGGAAGTCCCTTGCTGGCGCGGCGGGCTGGCAAAGACACCCTTGCTGGCGCTGCGGGCTGGCAAAGATTCCCTTGCTGGCGCGGCGGGCTGGCCAAAAGGTTCGTGTCTCTAATACCGGAAGATAATGTCGAACGTCAGCCGGTAGTCGTTGAGTTCCTTTTGCTTCAGCAGCGGAAAACTGACGGCGGCACCGGCCTGGATGTGTTCGTTGAGCTTGAAACGCAAGCCGGGCGAGATGGCCAGGAAATCGCGGCCGCCGACGTTATGCGAGCCGAAATTGACCAGATCCAACCCCTCGAAGCCAAAGCCGGGGTTGTTGGCCTGGCCACCTTGCGTGTAATGGAAATAATTGAACTCCAAAAAGGGGAAGAATTTATTGGTGTTGGCAATGTTGTAGTCGATGTGCGCGTTCAGGTAGAAGTACTCCGAGCGCTGCCGATCCACCGAGAACGAGTAGCCGGTGTTGCCCATCAGGTTGACGCTGCCCCAGCCGGCCGGCAGACCAAAGTTCTTCGCCGCCGATAGGTAGGGCACTACGCCAAGCGTGCCGGTGTTCTGGAACACCTTCGGCGAACCGGCCGGAATCTGAAAGAGTACGCCGCCGGCCATCACCGTCTTCCATTCCTCCGAGCGCAAGAAGGTGTACTTCGGTCCGAGAGTGATCTCGGAGAAGCCGGTGCTTTGGCTGAACTGGCCGGGCGGCCCAGCCGCGGAATTGAAGGGGTTGAGTGTCAGGAAGCCTAACTCATTGATGGTCAACGACAGCCGTTCCGTGACGGCCAGACGCGCTTGCAGGCCATAGTATTCGGCGTTGCCGCCGTGGAAAATCGGATTGCCGCGCGGCGCACCCTGGTAGATGAACAAGGGCTTGATCTCTGTCAACGCCCGCGGATCCTCGAACAAAAACGGGTTGGTGACCGGCGAGGCGAAGTAGTCGAAACAGTGATCGCTCTGGAAAAGACAGTGGCCGGAGGCGCTGGCACGCTCGCCGCCTTGGGTGAAATAGCCCTTGCACTTGTCCCAGAACGAATGCTGCAAGGGCTTATCGATGATGATGCCCTGATTGACCGGAACATCGCCCGGCGGCGGCGGAGCCGGCATGGGGCCGGAGGTTGGCGGCGGCGCGGCGTCCGGCGGCTGATTGGCTGTGTGCAATGTCGGCGGCGGATCGGGAGGCGGCGGCAGGACCGACTGCTGCGACGGCTCATTGAACGATACCGGGGCGACGCCCTGACCGAGGAACTCGCTCGATCTGCTCGCGCTGGACTCGTGCGCCGGCGTCCCGGTGGATAGCGAGCGCGGGCAACCGAGCGTCGCCGCACGCTCCGTATCGGGAGACGGCGGGATGCTGCTGACGGCCTGCCAAGGATCTTCGGCGAGGCCAACGCCAACGAACAACAATGGGACGACCAGGGCGGCGACGCTCCAGGTGTTCCTCTTGGTCATGGTATCACCCTCTCTTCCCTGAGGCTTCTTCACGTCGCGATGCGTCCTTGCGAGGGTCTGTTAACCGTCACGTCTTTTATTCGGCGCTCCGCCATCGTTCTCCTCACTCCGCGCCGGCCGGAAAATAGGCCAATGCGCGCCAGCGGGCGAAAATCTCCGCACAGGTCGAATAAGCCCTCCCATTCGTCAAGGGCGGCGTACTCCGAGTCGCTTGCGGCTTAGCGTTCCAGCAGCGCTAAGCCGCAAGCGGCTCGGACGGCGGATCGTTTATCCCAGCGACTGCCAACCATCGCCAAGGAGGAAGCGTTTACTGGGCGATGGAATAAACGGAATGGGTGGGTCCGCCGGTGGGTCCGCTGGCGGGTCCACCGGCGGATCCGACGGCGGCGGGCTAACCGGCGGCGGGCTGATCGGCGGCGGCGAATTGGGAATAGGCGGACTCACCGGCGGTGGGCTGACCGGCGGCGGCGGGCTAACCGGTGGTGGACTCACCGGTGGTGGGCTGACCGGCGGCGGGCTCACCGGCGGCGGACTGACCGGCGGCGGGCTAACCGGTGGTGGGCTGACCGGCGGCGGGCTGTTCGGCGGTGGATTCTCACAGGGCGGCGGTGAGACGATTGGCGGCGGGCTATTCGTCACTGGCGGCGGCGGTAGTTCGCCGAAGTCGTAACACATTCCGTCTCCGCCTTGCGGCATCGCCACGATCATTTGATTGCCCACGATCGCCCCGCCGAGGCTACCGAGGGTCTCCGTGCCGGGCAGGTACTGGGAGGGCTGCTGATCCGTCAGCGAATAGATGCCCGGTTGCAAATTGGTGAAGCTGTACGAACCGTTCGCGGCCGTCGTTGTCGTCAGGCTCACCGTCTGGCCCGTGAGCGTCGTACCATTCAGGTTCACCTGTACATTCGGCACGCCGGTATCCGCCTGGACGTAATGACCGGAATGACCCGCATCGACGTAGACGATGCCGGTCAGCGATCCGGGACCGGATGGCGGCGTGCAAGTCGTCGGCGGGCTGGCGGGCGGCGGATTACTCGGTGGCGGCGTGACGACCGGCGGTGGGCTACTCGGCGGCGGCGTGATAACCGGCGGCGGGCTGTTCGGCGGCGGGCTGTTCGGCGGCGGATTATCACAGGGCGGCGGGCTGACCGGCGGCGGGCTACTCGGCGCCGGTGGCGCGGGGGTGTACGAGTAGATCACCTTCACGTTGCCGGAACCTTCGGCGCAGAGATGCGCTTGCTCGTTGCCCGACCCGCTCAGCATCGAGGACGACTGCGCAGTCTCGGTCAGCGAGACGGTGCCGCTGCCGATCCAGGCAGCCAAATCGTTCTCACTGGCCGCCAGGGTAATGGTCTTCGACGCCTGGGCCGACTGATCGCCGAAGTCGTGGCCGCTGGTTCCACCGTAATCGAGGGTGCCATCGTAAGCGGAGAGGGTGGTACTCTCGTTGATGCTGGGCGTGACCGACAGCGGATTGAACCCCGGCCCTTGCAACGTCAGGTTGCCGTTGACTTGGGCGTTGACATCGCTCGGTGCGCCGTCGAGGTTCTCGACCTTGACGTCGCTGGTCAGCGTGCCATCAAGGATGATCTGGATGCCGGTTAGTTGTCCCAGCGAGGGGTCGAACTTGGCCACGGTCTGCGATTCGCTGCCCCCGGTTTTGAAGGCGCTGAAGGTGGCGCTGACCTGTTGCGTCTGCGTTCCCAGGGTCGTCGGGGGAGCCGGGGAAAAAATGACCGGGCCTTGATTGGGAGGCGTGACGTCGTTCGTCTGCGTGACAACGGAGATCGGAGTGCCCGACGTGCTGAAGTTGCTGCCCAGCAGTGCCTGGAGGCTCGCGGCGCCGTTGGCGGCGGAAGGCACCCAGCGATCTTCGAGCGCTTCCAGGTTCGGCACCACGCGCTGTTTTGGTTTTCGGCGGCCGTTGGAGCGGCCCAAAAATCGGAACAGGGAATCAAACATATCGAGAAATCCTCCTGCAAGGTGTGGAAACAACAGACGATTCCGAAGATCCGGAATGTCGCCTGACAACGGGAGGAGGTGTAAATCGGGGTGTGCGTCTGAATAAGTACGGATTTCATCGGCGTCGCGAGCGGATCGCAATGAGAAGATGCAAGACAATGAGACCGCGTGAGGCAGGGAGTGTAGCGATCCTGCGGCGCGCGACGATCTTGCCGCGAAGAGGAGAAAGGGAGAAGGGGAGAAAAAATACAGCTAACATCAGCTGTATTTTTTCTCCCCTTCTCCCTTTCTCCTCTTCTCCCTTTCTGGATGCTCACCAGCGGATGTCGAGTCCGAAGTTGATGCCCTGCGCCCAGAAGTCGGAGCCGTGAGGCTCGAAGGTCGGCCGTGCGGGGCCGCCCGGCTGCGATGGCGGCAGCAGGTTCGGATTGACGACCGGATCAACCTGATTGCCGGCCCGAGCCACGCTGCTCCAATACAAGAAGTTGTAGCCCACGAAGCCGCGGATATGGTTGGTGAACTGGTATCCGAGGTTGATGCCGATTTCCGGGACAACACTGAACTGATCGTGCGTATGATGGCCGATATTCGACGACTGCGCCAGCAGGCCTCCCTGCGACAGTTGCGGCGCCAGGCCCGGTGCCTGCGTCAACGTCGTGCCGGAGATGTCCACCGACTGCTGCGTCACGCCAAAGGCCACTGTCGTGCGCAGATCGACGCTCCAACGGCCGATGCGATACTCGCCGATACCGCCAATCTGCCCGCCGTAAAAGTTGTTCTGCGTACTGAAGCGATCGGTGACCACGAACGTCGAGCCGACCGGCAGATTCGGATTCTGCGAGCTGATGACGGCCAGATTTTCTTGCGCTCGCAGCGAATCGTGCAGGCCCAGGTAGCGGAAACCGGCCAATCCATCAATGAACCAGTTGCAGCCGCAGCACAGGTTGCTGCGCAGGTTGGCCTGACCTCCCCACAACTGGCTGGTGTTGACGGAGGAAAAAGCACCGCTCAGTCCGTTAGGCGTGGCCACGGCCTCAATGTCTTGCGCTCCCGTCAGGGCGTTGGTGAACGGTCGCGCCAGGAAGGGCGATCCCGTCGAAGACGCCGAGAAGCGATTGACCCCTTCGCTGAGCATGAAGCCGCCGAGGTCGATACCTAGGGTGTGGCTATCGTTGAGCCACCAGCCGCCGCGGATGCGAAAACCAGACAGCGGGTTGTAGTTGGAGGTATTGTTACCCAACAGGACCGTGGTTCCCGGTTGGCCGAGCGCGCCGGGTGGGTTATCGTTGACGGAACCCGAGGTCAACAGCGCCGGCAACGGCTGGCCACGGATGAACCATAGCAGGTACTCGGCCGAGACATACCAGCGGTTGCCGAAGCAACAGCCATTTCCGCAGCCGCCCCAACCGCAGCCGCAGCCATCGCCGCAACCGGCCCCGCACCCATCCAGCGAGCAGCAACCCGGCGCACAGCAACCATCCGCGCAACAGCCATTGGCCATGCAGCCATCGCTCACGGGATTGCCGATCGGTCCTCCCATGATTCCGGTGGGGCCGCCGGAAGACAACGGCGTCGGCATAGCACTCGGCATCGGAAGCAGAGGGCTGGAGGACGAACCTTGCGGCGCGGGCGTCGTGGTGGGCGGTTGCTGCCAACTGTAGGGCACGTCCGGTGGCGGAGGGCTTGCCGAGAAGGTGCCGGACGGCAGCGGAGCAGGACTGCTCTGCGCGGGAATGCCGACGGGCAGCGGCCGGGCCGAGATGAAATTCGTGGCGGGACTATTGGCGATCGTCTCATTGTTTCGGCCGGAAAACAGTCCCGTGGGCTGGACCTCGCCATCGGCCACGTTCGCCTTATCCCGGATGGCCACCGGGCGATCCAGGCTCGCCGCCGGCGTGGGATCGGTGACAGCCGGTTGCGGTTTGGCTGCGGGTTCCGGCGCGGCATCCAGTGTCGGCGCGGCCGTCGAGGCCGGCGCGACCGAGGGCCACGGTTGAATGATCGGTGCCGGCGTCTCGGCGTGAATCGCGGGCGTGACAAGCACTCCCGCGCGGCCCATCACCAGGAAACCCAGTGACAGGGCTAGACTGCGAAGCCATCGATGTCTCATGCGAGTGGTCCTCCCTGACTTCGGGTGTGTACTCCCCGGTGACTGGCGCGATCTACGCCGCGACTTCGGAGGGGAGATGACGGAGCTAGGCTCGTTGCTTCCTGCCGGTTATTATCCGGTCTCCCACCCCATGGATTCGACCGTTGGACCGGCTGAGAAACACCGAGATCGCCCATTGTCCGGCTTCCGCGAGCTTACCTGGCTAACCTCGCTCCGCACGACCTGCAAGATTTACCACGTTGCGTTTGCCGCTTGCGGCTTAGCGCTTCTTGGCAGCGCTAAGAGTCTGTCCCGTAAGCTCCCCTCTCCCCTGTACTCCGGGGGAGAGGGGTTGGGGTGAGGGGTGCATTTTTCGCAGGCTTCTCGCCCCCTCACCCCAACCCCTCTCCCCCGGAGTACCGAGGGAGAGGGGCTTATGGGACAGTCACTAAGCCGCAAGCGGCAAAGACCTCGCGCGTAAACCCCTCTTGCACGGCGCCGCGCGCTCGGTATATTTCGCCGTCTCGGACGAGGCGGTCCCGAGTCCTGGTCGGAGACGAGCATAATGACATGGCGTGATCGGCTGGCACGGGTCTGGGTCGCGATTGCCCTGGCGATTGGCGGCTGCATGGCAAGATCGCCGACCTTGTCGGCCTTGCCTTCAGGGCCGGTGCCGCTTCCGCCCGCCCCGACGGTCGCCGCCAGGACGGCCGTTGCGGAAGAACGGCCGGATGTGACCCGTTCGCAGAAGCCCGATGTGGCTGGGGCGCACACGACATCCGCCGTCTGTCTTATCAGTCAGCCGGTGGAGAAACCGGCGGAAGCATCCAACGCCAATCCTACCGCCACCATCCGCGCCGTCGTCAACGGCGATCCGATTCTTGAGGAAGAGGTGCGCATGTCCTGCTATCAGCAGTTGGCCGGCGCACGCTCCCCCAAGGAGCGTCAGGAGATCCTCAAACAAGCCCTCGAAGTCCTCATTGATCGGGAAGTTCTCCTCCAGGACGCCCTCGCCAAGCTGGAACGGGGCGGACCACAAGGAGCCAAGTTCATCCAGCAACTTAGAAAAATAGCCGACGAGGAGTTCGAGAAGCGCTGGCTGAAGCCGCTCATGGATCACAACCACATCGAAAACCGAGAGGAGTTTGCCGCTTTCATGCAACAGGGCGGTATGTCCTTGGATGTGATGAAGCGCTGGTGGGAGCGTAATTTCATGGCCATGGAGTACCTCCGCAGCCGTATCGAACCGCACCTCAGTCATGTCGGCCACACCGAGATTGCCGACTACTACACCAGCCACCGCGAGGAGTACACGCAACCCGATAGCGTCCACTGGCAGGACATTCTCATCAATGAGGCCCCGCACGCTTCGCGCGCGGCCGCCCGCGAATTCGCCGAGTCGCTGCTCCGCCGCGTCCGCCAGGGCGAGGACTTCGTCAAACTGTCCGCCGAGTTCGACAACGGCACCAGTGGCCGATTCCGCAAGGGCGACGGCGAAGGACGCATACGCGGGAAGGTATTCCCGCCCGAGGCCGAAGAGGTTCTTTTCCGCATGCACGATGGCGATATTGAAATCGTCGAATGCAAGACAGGCTTCCACGTCGTCCGCCTAGTTAAGCGCGAGTACGCCGGACCGATTCCGTTTGATAGTAAAGTGCAGAAAGAAATCCGCGACAAGCTGCGGAACTCGGTGTTCCAGAGTGAGATGAAAAGCATCGTGACGGAACTGAAGCGCAAAGCCATCATCGATCCGCCGGTGCGCTAAACGGAGCAATAGAAATTGCCCGCCCGCAGCGCCAGCAAGGGAAGTCCCTTGCTGGCGCTGCGGGCGGGTCAAATTGTTAGTACCTCTCAGCGGCGAGGGATGAGTTTATAATTGCGCGCCCAGCGTGGTGGGCATGCTGCTTGTCGAGGTCGAGGTTGGGGCCGGCGCCGGCAGCATGGCGTCATCTTGTCCCAGCAGATTCTGCAAACCCTTCTTGAGACGATCGCAGCGTTGTTGCAGGGTATCGCGTTCGTTAGTGCGGCTCGCCACCTGTTGGCGCAGCGTATCGCGTTCCCTGAGGACGACTTGCTTCTCGGCCAGATCTTTTTGCAATCGTCCTCGTTCGGCTTCGAGGGCGGCCACCTGCTTCCGTGCATGATCGCGCGCACTGGCCACCGATCGATAATCATCCTCCAATTTGGAACACTTTGTCTCCAGTGTGTGGATGCGCTCCGTCTGCGCGGTGGAGTGGCCTACCGGCCCCTTGGCGCACCCCCACAAACCTAACAGCGCGACCAGCATCACACTGAGTACTTTACCGCCACGAGTCATGGTCCAATTCTCCTTGCATCAACTCCGTCGCCGAGCGCATCGCGGGCCGCTCGGCCGGAGAAAGAATCCACACGTTTTGAAAAGGGATAAGGAGAGGAGGGAATGACTTCTCGGCTTGACGCCTGCCATTTACCCATTCTCTCTTGTCACCGTGATTCGCCAGAAACTATTTCGTCCGAAGAGTCGCCCGGACTTTATCCAGATTGGGCCACTTACCGAGAGGGTGATGGCTTCGCCGAACCTCCCAAACGGAAACCATTGCGCAACCGCGTTTTCCACGACTAACCGAGCCGCGATCGTAAGAGAGCGGGGATTTACGTTTCGCGCGAAACGTAAACTCGGTTAGGGCGTTGTCTGCCGCACCAGTTCGCGGGCCGTCTCGGCCGTTCGCTGGCATTGCTCCGGCGACGTATTGGCGCGGGCGAACTTGGCGAGATCACAGCGCTCGAATAAATCGCGCAACAGCGCCTGCTGTCGCGCCGACAACTGCGGAAGTTGCTGGATGGTTTCGAGAAACTCCGCAGTAGTCTGCTCGAGTGCGTGCAGCCCAAAGCGCTCCGCGAGGTAATGGCGGATGACGTGCGAGAGTTGCGTATGAAAGACCTCGGCATCTCCTTGCTCGGACAGCAGCGTTTCCTCAATGCGTGCCAGTTCGCGTAGGGCGCACTGATCCGGCGTCAGCGGCGGCGTCTGCCGGCCGCACCATCGCATCACCATCCACGCTCCCAACAACAGAATCCCAATCCCCAGAAGAAGCGGAAACCGCCAGCGCCGCAGCCATGAGGGAGGCGGTGTTGGCGGTTCGGGCGGCGGCGGTACATCGCGCTCTTGCTTGAGAATATCGACCCATTCGGCCTTTTCCCATGTTTCCATTGGTCCCGCGCGAAAGCGCACCGACACATCCGGCGGCATCTCCGCGCCCGGCTTGACCTGCTTCAAGCGGATGAGCTGACGCCAGGTTGCCTGCTCTTTCTCGACGTTCCGCGTGCGCGTGAGCCGTTCCTCTTTCCACGAGGCCGTGACATCGCTGAGATGCGGTTCCTCGACATCGAGCGTGGCCGGTCCCTTCACCGTCAGCGTCAGCGTCACCTCGCCGCGCCCAGACTCTGTAGCGTGATCCGCCGCCACGGTTAACCGCGCTTCCATGCCGCCGCGCTTCTGCGGCGGGAATGTGAATTGCGCGAACAGCAGCGTGCCAAACAGAAGAACCATTAGGCTCGCCGTAACGCGACTCGCGCGCGCGATCATGCTCAACGTCTCCTCAAACGGCGTTCGCGCAGCCGGAAAAAGCGAATGAGGGCGTCGAGATGACCGCCGGCGGTCGAGACTTCGATGAGATCAACGCGCGACTGACGAGCCATTTGCCGCAGCGTCGTCCGCCGCTGCTCGGCCGCCGCACGGAAGGCGTCGCGCACCGCCGCGCTGTTGGTATCCAGCAGCAATCGTTCGCCCGTCTCGGCGTCCTCCAGTTCGAGCAGTCCCACGGCCGGCAGATCCTCCTCGCGCGGATCGCTGATGCGAATGGCGATGAAGTCGTGCCGCCGGCCGGTGCGTTTGAATGATGACTCAAAATCGCGATCCAAAAAGTCGCTTAAAAGAAAGACGATGGTGCGCCGGTGCAGCACGCGGTTGAGGAAGTCGAGTCCTTCACGCAGCGAGGTGCCGCGATGTTCGGGCTGATAAAACAGCACATCGCGGATGAGCCGCAGGACGTGGCGTGTGCCCTTGCGCGGCAGCAAAAAGCGCTCGATGCGGTCGGTGAACTGCACCAGTCCGACGCGGTCGTTGTTGCTGATGGCACTGAAGGCAAGCACGGCGGCCAACTCGGCAGCGACTTCGCGCTTCTGCTGCGTGCGGGTGCCGAATTGATGGCTGCCGCTGCAATCGACTACGATCATAACGGTCAGCTCGCGTTCCTCAATGAAACGCTTGATGAACGGATGGCCCATGCGGGCGGTGACGTTCCAATCGATGGTGCGAATATCGTCGCCGGGTTGATACTCGCGCACTTCCTCGAAGGCGATGCCCGTGCCCTTGAAAATGGAGTGATATTCGCCACCGAGCAAATCCTCGACAGCGCGGCGCGCCTTCAGTTGCAGACGGCGTATCTGGCGAATAACTTCGCGGGGTAACATATCAAACTCCAAATCCGAAATCCGAAATCCGAAGGAAATCCAAATCGTCAATTCGATGGCAGAAAGTTTTGAGTTTAGCTATTCGGATTTTGGATTTCTTTCGGATTTCGGATTTCGGATTTCAGATTTTCCGCGAAGCGAGGCATCTCCTCCTCGATGCGCAGCAATTGATTGTACTTCGCCAATCGTTCGC
>DATNCY010000203.1:0-6191 GCA_035553375.1 Gemmataceae bacterium | reverse complement strand
CTTGGGGCCATGATCGCGCAGGCGTAGGGCTGCCTGGAGTCGATCGAGGGCATAGTCGTGGACTTGGCGTGAGGTGATGGTATAGTGGTGGTTGCGCATGCTTCCCTCCAGGAATGAAATCGTGACAGAAGTTATTCTCTTGAGGGAACATGCGTTTGTCTTGTCTCATCAGCTGCAACTTGGATCTACTGGAATCCCTTGCTGGCGCTGCGGGCTGGTCAAAAAGTTATCAGTTCCACGATACCGCTTGAAGACGCTCCAACCGCGAAGGACGCACCACGGCCTGCGCTCGCTCGTAGGCCAGCTGATAGATTTGCTGCCACGGACAGGGCAGCCCCATTCCGCCTTGCGACAGCACCAGGGGACACACCAGGAAGGCGCTCGCCGGGGAAGGCGTTGCGACGGCCGGAAGCGGTGCGAATTCCTCCAAATCGAGGAAACGATGATGGTGCATGAATGAGGTTCCTAAAACAGAGAGTACAGGTCAGGTTGTTGAATCATCTGCATCGTTATCAATATTATCGTCTTTCTGACCATTCGCAAGTGCCTTTTTCCGCGCGATGAGAAAGTCAGGACGCAATCCGTCATGTTTACCGGATGAGTGATATTCACTTAACAGAGTAGTCCACAAGACTTTGAGAAGGCGACAAGGACTGTTGCCAGAGGCGAAGAGGAATCGCTATGCTTTGCGAAGTGACTTCCAAGGATGATCCCTGCTGTCGCCGATGGGGTGGACCGCAGCGCGTGATTCACCGAGAAAAGGAGTGCTGGATATGACGAGTATGATGATGGAACGAACCGCCATGACGGGCCTGGGTGCGACCGGCATGGGAACGCCTGTCCTGGGCGGCACCGGAACGATGCCGGCCAACTGGATGATGGTGCCGCGCTGCACGCTGAAGTTCGAGAAGTGTCAGGGCGGCATGAAGATCACTTGCAGCTGTGACGACAAAATGGCGTGCAGCATGATGCAGAATCTTTGCACGATGCTGCAAGGCGGCATGTGCAGCTGCTGCATGACCATGAACGGCATGATGGTTTGCTGCTGCAACCTCACGATGGGCCTGTGCAAGTGCGAGATGACCGACAAGGGCATGTGCCTGACGTGCGTTTCCGGCGATAGCAAGTGCTGCGAGATGATTCAGGCGTGCTGCGACTGCATGAACTGCATGATGAAGGCCGGTTGCACCTGCTGCGTGATGATGAACAATACTCCTGTCTGCTGCGGTTGCTGAGCCGACCGAACGAAGAAGGCGTTTCCTCCGATGTTCTCTCTTCTCCCGCCGCCGAATCCGCCATCGGCGGCGGGGATCTTGTCCTTTCTTGCGGCGTCCGCCTCGTTTTCATCCTCAATTTTTTGCCAGCCCGCAGCGCCAGCAAGGGACACTCCCTTGCTGGCGCTGCGGGCTGGCAATTCATGGTGTTCACGCCTCTTGTCGGCGCTGTGAGCCTGCTAAACTAGAGACTGCGGTTCAGAGAAGCGGCGTCCGGTGCCAGATTCAGCACTCCTGAGGGGTAATGAGAATGGATCGGCGAAACGATTCCGGAACTCGCGTGACCTTGCTGGGACGATTGCGGCGCGATCCGACGAATCAAACGATCTGGGCGGAATTCGTCGAACACTACGGCACGAAGATTTTTACGTGGTGTCGCAAGTGGAGCTTGCAGGAGGCCGACGCGCAGGATGTCACGCAAAATGTACTACTAAAATTGTCCGACAAAATGCGGACCTTTCAGTACGATCCGTCGCGCAGCTTCCGGGCCTGGCTCAAGACGTTGACGCATCACGCCTGGAGCGATTTTCTCGAAAGCCGGCAGCGTCCCGGCCGAGGCAGCGGCGACAGTCAGGTCGCCGACATGCTGCACAGCGTCGAAGCTCGCGACGATCTGGTGCAACACCTGGAAGCGGAATTCGATCGCGAACTGCTTGAGGAAGCGATCGCTCGCGTGCGTTTGCGCGTCGCCCCACAAACCTGGGAGGCGTTTCGGCTGACCGCTCTGGAAGGGTTGGCCGGCGCGCAAGCCGCCGAGCGCATCCCGATGCAAGTGGCGCAGGTGTTCGTCGCCAAACGGCGCGTGCAAAAGATGTTGTCGGCGGAGGTGGCCAAACTGGAAGGCCGGGATGAGGAAGCATCATGAACCATTGCCCAACGGCACGGGAACTGGAGCAATTTCTCGAAGAGGAACTCGGTGATGTTCGGCAGCGCGCCGTGACGCGGCACGTCAGTTCCTGCGAGCGCTGCCAGGCGGCCCTGGAACGCTTGACCGAGCCGACCGGCGCATTGCATCCCATTTCGCAGCCGCCACGAGCCGAGCCGGACAATAGCCCGGCAGCGGACTCCGGCTCGCTGAGGGCTTTCCTGGCGCAGCTTAAATTGTCCAGTCCTTCCTCGCCTTCGCGGATGGCATCGTCCGCGAAGCCTCACGAGGAGCCTTCCTTGCAAGAACCTCCCGCTGTCGCGGGATACGAGATTCTCGGCGAGTTGGGCCGGGGCGGTATGGGGGTCGTTTACAAAGCCCGGCATGTGGCGCTCGATCGGCTGGTCGCGCTCAAAATGATTTTGGCCGGCGCTCACGCGGGACCGAAAGACCTGGCGCGGTTCCGTCAGGAAGCGTCGGCGGTCGCACGGTTGCACCATCCGAACATCGTGCAAGTTTTCGACATCGGCAACGCCGCGGGATGGCCCTACATCGCCCTCGAATACGTCGAGCAAGGCAGTCTGGCTCAGCGCTTGCGCGGCGATCCGCAGCCGTTGCCGGCGATTTTGCCGTTGATCGAGACGCTGGCCCGCACGATGGCGTATGCCCATCAGTGCGGCATCATCCATCGCGATCTCAAACCCGCCAATATCCTGCTCAGCGCGAAAGACGAAGGGACGGACACGGCAAACCGTCCTTTGCCGCTCACGCTCGATACATCGTATGTGCCGAAGATCACCGATTTCGGTTTGGCGAAGCGCGTGGATGAGGAAGCGACACGCTCGCACTCCGGCGAGGTGCTGGGCACGCCCAGTTACATGGCTCCCGAGCAAGCCGATGTCCATGCGCGGGAAATCGGTCCCGCCACGGATGTGTACGCCCTGGGTGCGATCCTCTATGAGATGTTGACGGGCCGGCCGCCGTTCAAGGGCGCAACCTCGCTGGATACTCTGCTGCAAGTGCTGCACGAGGAGCCGGTGCGCCCTCGCCGGTTACGGCCGAAGCTGCCGCGCGATGTGGAGACAATCTGTCTGAAATGTCTCGAAAAAGACCCCGCACGCCGTTATGCCAGCGCCACGGCGCTGGCCGACGATCTGCGCCGGGTCCGCCGCGGCGATCCGATCGAGGCTCGGCCGGTCGGTCTTGCCGAGCGCGGCTGGAAATGGGCCTACCGCCGTCCCGCCTCCGCCGCGATGGTGGCGGGGATCCTCGTTGTCACCCTGCTCGGCTTCGTTGGCGTGACCTATCAATGGCGGGTTGCCGTCTGGGAGAGAAACCAGAAAGAGTCTCAGACCCGGCAGGCCCGCACCGCCCTCTATTACAGCCAGATCGCCCAGAGCCAGTTGCAATGGCGCGTCAACGATTTGCCTGGAGCTTTGCGCAGCTTGAAAGACTGTATCCCGAAGAAAGATCACCAGGATCGTCGCGGCTGGGAGTGGTATTATTTGCAGACGCTTTACCGGCCGGAGCTTTTTGCCTTCGCCCACCAGCGAGAGGGGCCTGAAGGAAGCGTGGCCTTCCACCCCAGGGGAGGAACCATCGCCTCGGTCGTTCGATCGCTGCCGGACAAAGAAGGCGATTGCGGGGAATTTCGTCTCTGGGATGCCGTCAATGGCGAGTTGCTCCACGAACGGACGCTGCCCTTGCCGTTCCATCGCATCGCCTTTCGGCCGGACGGCAAGCGGCTTGTGCTGGGCAGCGCCGATGGTCGGGTCATGGTTTGGGACACCCGAACCTATCGAGAAGTGTGGCAGGACTCGATCGCCCATTGTCGCGTTGCCGGCCTGGCTTTCAGCCCGGATGGCAAGACCGTGGCCGCGGCGGCGGTTGCTTCTTCGGACTCGGGAGAGCGCGGAAAGATCAAATTCTGGGACGCGGACAAAGGAACGATGAAGCAAGTGGTAAGCACGTCGCAGGGCGACGGATTCCACTGCCTGGCGTTTCATCCGACGCTGCCGCTGCTCGCCTCCGGCGGCGAGGATAACGCGGTTCGGATCTGGAATGTCACAACCGGCAGACAAGAACGCAGTCTGCAAGGGCACAAAAGCGCCGTCTACGGCGTGGCGTTCAGCCCCGATGGCAAACTGCTCGTCTCGGCGGGCAACAATGGCAATCTCAAAATCTGGAACCTGGAGCAAACGAAGGAAACGCCGGGCGGATTTCCCAAAGGAACGATGGCGCCGCAGAGTCTGACCGGCCGTACGGGCGCCATTCTGAGCCTGGCTTTCAGCCCGGATAGCCGTTATTTCGCCTACGGCGGCACGGATAAAACGGTGCGCGTTTGGGACGTGGAATCCGGCATGGGGCGGATCACCTTCCGCGGCCACACGGCGGTGGTCGAAAGCGTGCGGTTCAGTCCGGACGGTCAGCGTCTCGTCTCGTGCAGCCCGGCCAAGAAGGAAGTCAAGGTTTGGGATCTCACGCGCCATCCGGAATACGCCACGCTGGCGCGGACGAGTCGAGACGTGGAGAGTTTGGCCTTCCACGAGGACGGCCGGCGTTTGGTGTCCGTGACGGTGGACGGCGAGTTGCAAATCTGGGACGCGACTTCGGGTGTCCCGCGCATCCGGCATTTGTTGCCCATCAGCGCCGAACCGGTAAATCCCGCCGGCGTACTGGCGGCCTTGGGAGCAGGCGGACGCCGTCTGGCGGCGCGCGACCGCGCGGATCGCAGCCTGGTGCGCCTGTGGGATGTCGAGACGGGAGCGGAGTTACTCGTCTGCCGGGGCCATCGTTTGCCCGTCTTCTGCCTTCGATTCAGCACGGACGGCCGTTACCTGGCCACCTGCGCCTGCGATGACAAGCCCGACGACAAGCCTTTCGAGATCAAGGTATGGGATGCCGTCACCGGCGAACCCCTCGCCGCGATGAGTGGCGCCGGTCGGGTGTTTACCTTGATGTTCAGCCCGGACGGACGCTGGCTGGCGGCCGGCAATGACGATAAAGTTCGCGTGTTTGACTGGGCGACCGAGCGCGAAGCCATTCCTCCTCTGAGCGCTCACATGAGCAAGGTAACGGCCCTCGCCTTCCGTCCAGATGGACGGCGACTGGCCAGCGCCGGCATCAACGATGTGGAAGTCCATATATGGGATATGGATAGATTGTTAATCCCTCATGGTGATAAGCGCAAACCACTGCTGAGCCTGGCGGCTCCGGCTCTGTTGTGCGATCTGGCCTTCAGTCCGGACGGGAAACGGTTGGCCGGTGCCAGTCGGGATCTCATCAAGATGTGGGACGCGGAAACGGGCGTGGAAGTGCTGACGCTACGCGGCGCGCCTCAGCGCTACCGCGATCCGCCGTTCAATGCCCGCGTCGTCTTCCATCCCGACGGCACGCGCTTGGCCGGAACCAACTGGAACGAATCAATCAGCGTGTGGGACGCGCCCTTACAGACGGACGCGGAGGGGCAGCTTCAGCAGCAGAAAATACGCCGTCAGGGCGCGGACGAGCGAGCGTTTTTCTGGCATCTGCAAGAGGCCGAGCATTGCCTGGAACACAAGAACGGCACGGCGGCGTGGTTTCATCTGCAACGCTTCGTCAAATCCCGGCTTAAAAAGTAGGGGTTGCAATCCCGTTTACGTTTCGCGGCTATGTCGCCGCGAAACGTAAACGAACCGCGAAACGTAAACGGGTTCGTTAGGATTTCTTGATCTGATCCTTCATTCTCTCGAAGATCGCGCGGTAGTCCGCCGCGCAAGCAGCGTGCAAACCGCGCAGGGGCGAGGGGAGCGCGGCCATGACGGTCGGCCACGAAGCATACCGTTCGACCAGGCCATGCCCAAGGTTGGCTCGATAGTGATACCTCCAATCGTCCGAGACGATCGGAGGAACATTGCCGCAATTCAGAGGGCCGCTCCGTCTCGTCCAGATGGCCCAGGCGAGCATGAGCAACACGAAAACAGGAAAGAAACAGGTTCCCGGCTGGGAAAGCAGAATATCAACCATGACTGGAACCCTGTGCTTCCCGTTTAGCCGCGACGCGCAGCGGAGCG
>DATNCY010000202.1:0-3236 GCA_035553375.1 Gemmataceae bacterium | reverse complement strand
TCGGCGGCCCCGAACAATAAACGCGCCTCACGCAACGCCTTAGATTGCCGCGCATTCTGACCGTCAGGAGTTCAGATTACCGACCTGCAAGACATGCCCGTTACGCCCCAGCATTTTGCCCCGAACATCAGTAGATGGCATGAGGAGGCCTCTCGGCTTCGCACCCGCTCCAGGCAAAAGACCAGCGCCTCCACCAAGAGTCTCGTCCATCTCGAGAGGTTCGACGCGACAATTGTCGTCGTGGCAAAGCAGAGTCCGCCGGCGGCGGAGGAGCTTGCCGAAGTGGGCGAGAGGCTTTGCAGCACGCGATCGGCCCCGATCGAGCAGGAGCCGGCCCATTAGCAACATGGCGAGTGCGACCGAGGCGGCGCTGTCTGCCACCCCCGAGCCAGGCGCGGGTCGGCGTTATCATGTCATTCTCAATCCCAATTCCGGTGCGGCAATGGCGCTCGGCCTCACGGCCGAAACGCTCAAGGCGCGCTTCAAAGCGCATGGACATGATGTAACCATCGATGCCGATGAAGCGGCCGGCTTCAAGGAACGGCTCGCAGCAGCGATAGCAAGCGATGCAGAGGTCCTTGTCTCCGCCGGCGGCGACGGGACGGCGACTGCGCTGGCCGGCGCGTTAGTTGGCTCAGGGAAAACTCTCGCGGTGCTGCCGCTCGGCAGCGCCAATCTACTGGCCCGCGATCTCAAAATACCTCTCGACCTCGACCAAGCGATTGCCGGACTTGACGGCATGCGGCCCATCCGGATCGATGTCGGCGCGGTCAACGGCCGTACCTTTGTCCACAAGGTCGTCGTCGGTGTCATCCCATCGATCGCCGCGGCGCGGGAGAAAGTGCGGGGCATCCACGATATCGGGGTCGTCCTGAGATTCGCACAATATTTCATCCATCGCGTCGGCAATGCCCGCCGAACGGCAGTGTCAATTACCTCACGCGATACGGAAGATCGGATCGAGCGCGTTCATGCCGTCGCCGTGGCCAACAATGCGTACCAGCAGGGGTTCGGCAAAATCTTCAGCCGCGAGCGGCTCGATTCCGGCACGCTTACTCTCTACGTGCTGAGGCGGCTGACCATAGGCGATGTGCTCAGGCTATCTGCCGAGATGATTGCCGGCCGCTGGCAGGACGACGACGCACTCAGCATTGAAACCGTCCGCTCGGTGACAATCAACGCCAAGAAACCAACAATTGCAGCTATGATCGACGGCGAGGTGGAACTTCTCGAGACGCCCTTGCGCTTCAAAGTAAGACCGCTGGCGCTGTCTGTCCTTGCCGTCCCCCCGGCGGTGGAGACCGCACCCGACACCGCATCCACCTAGGAGACCCGCGCCGATGCGGATCGTGCACATCTCCGACTTGCATTTCGGCCACCACGACGCAGCTTTGGCCGCCGGTCTCGCAGCGGAGATTGACAGTCAATCGCCTGATCTGGTGGTGGCCAGCGGTGATTTCACCCAGCGCGGCACGGCCGAGGAATTCGGCCAGGCCCGCGCGTTTCTTGACCTCCTCACCGCTCCGGTTTTCGCTGTTCCCGGCAACCACGATGTACCAGCGGTCAACATCGTTCGTCGGCTGCTGACGCCCTACAGCCTCTATCAGCGCTACATTGCGGCGGACCCCGAGCCGTTTGTCGAGATGGGCGGCGTCGCCGTTGCGGGCCTCAAGACGTCGCGGCGGGCTCGCTTCGAGCTGAACTGGGCGCATGGCTCGATCAGCAGCGCACAGCTCACGCGGCTCGCGGCCACTTTTGAGCGAGCCTCCCCGGGTGCCGTGCGCGTGGTTGTCGCCCATCACCCGTTGCTCGAACCGGAGGTCCAGCCGGCTGTTGCCATGCAACCCGTGCGCAAGGCAGAAGCGGCCCTGAAGGCGTTCCAGGCTCTAGGCGTGCGGCTGGTCCTCTCAGGCCATTTCCATCTGTCTTACGTTCGCCGTCACAGTCCCAATGAAATACGGGAGGGAGTCCCGCCGGGTCCGCGCCAGGCGGCCGCAGCGTCCATCCTTGTGGCGCAGGCCTCCTCGACGATTTCGACCCGCTTGCGCGGTGAGCCCAACGCATACAACGTCATCGATATCGGCGGCGAGACCATCGAAGTAAGGGTGCGCGAGTCTCGCGACCGCCGGTGGTCTACACGGGAAGACCTCCTCGTCGAGCCGCTTCATCGTCAGCCAGTGGAAGGGTAGCGTCGCCATGCAACTTGGCAAAGGAACAAACTCTCGCGTTGCATTGGCCTCCTCTCTGGCCCTGGTGGCAATCCTTGTCGGCGCCTTTGGCTTTGTGGCCGATCAGGTCATTGAGGGCGAGACCACGCGGTTCGACACCGCCGTTACCCTGCTGTTCCGTTTGAACGGTGATGTGAGGCAGATTGCCGGGCCGATCTGGCTGCAGGATGCCGTGCGCGATTTCACCTCCCTGGGCAGCTTCGCCGTCCTTGGTTTTATCGTCATCGCCAGCGCCGGCTACCTGCTGTTCAGCCGGCGCCTGCATGAGGCCGTGTTTCTGGTCACGTCAGTAGTGCTGGGGACCATGCTGTCGAACGTGTTGAAGATGGTGTTCAACCGTCACAGGCCGGACGTCGAGGCTTCCACACACGTCTTTACCGCCAGCTTCCCAAGTGGACACGCAACGATGTCGGCCGTGGTCTATCTCACGCTGGGTGTGCTTCTCGCCAAATCCATCCCAAGTCGAGGCCTTCGATCATATTTCATCGGCCTGGCGATCCTGCTGGCCTTTCTTGTCGGCGTCTCGCGGATTTACCTCGGCATGCACTACCCCACTGACGTGATCGCGGGATGGTGCCTCGGCATCTCGTGGGCGACACTGTGCTGGGCCGCCGTCGAGCTCATCGAACACTATGAGAACGCCGCCCGGAATGGACAGGCAGGGGTTCGCGCCGTGGGCCGTCGGAAAGGGACCGAGGGTCTCTAATCTGGGCAGGGCGTGGCGAACTCAACGTCGAGGTCTGTGCTGCGAGCGAAGGCTGTGGCAGCAAGCTGCTCGGCGGCAGCGTTGCCGGGCTTGGCGGGTCGCTGTCCATGTCCGCTTCGCGCCAGGGCCCGCGCAGCCAACGGACTTGCGCCATGCGGACGTACGCGCCCAGCAGGTTATCCAGCGGCCAATAGGCTGATCGTCGCTCCTTCCATGACGTAGCGGGCAGAGACGAAGTCGCGGATGCCGATGACCTTGTCGCCAGACCAGTCAAGTAGAACGAAGTATTTGATCTGCCGGTC
>DATNCY010000201.1:0-32872 GCA_035553375.1 Gemmataceae bacterium | reverse complement strand
GCGCAGTTGCGGCCGATGATCCACAGCCAGGCGATGGCGTGGCCGCGCAGATCGAACGTCGTTCGCTTCTGCCAGACGACGAGCAGCGTATCATGCACCGCGTCCTCGACATCATCGGGAATACGGAACAGCGCGCGGGTGTGGGAACACGTCCGCAAGCGAGCCAGCAGGTACGGTGTCAGTTCGGCCGCGAGCCGGACGAAAGCGAGACGATCGCCCGTCGCGGCGCGGCATAGCCAATCGCCCCAGCGCTGCACGCGCGGGGTCTCTTCTTCGTCGTTGGACATTCGCACTCGGGGTTAGGGGAGGATTGACGTTCTCACACCAGGAGGTACGATCAGGCGTTACAGGAGAGAAAAGGTGTAACAGGGCGTCGTATTTAGTAGAGAGACGAAGGTTCTCGAAACGATTCACTCAGGCTGAGGGAGGGAGCAAACTCCGACATCGATCGTCCCGGGCGCGGGACCAGACCGTTTGCAGGCTGGGCGGCGGAGCAACCCAGCGTGGTTCTTAGGGCAGAGAATCGCACACACGAAGGGCAACACGCGATGTCAGCGACGACCCAGACGATTCCCGATCCAGTCCAGTCGGCCTTCGCCGACCGGCTCCAGCGCAACGACGAAACGGTCCTGCGGGACATCCTGCAATCGTTCGGCCCCGCCACGGAAGCGCGGCTGCGGAAATGCTATCCCTTCTTTCAGCATCAAGACTTCGAGGACGTTCTGGCTGAGGCGCTTTATCAACTGTGGAAAGATCGCCACAAGTACGATCCTCGCCGCGCGTCTTTGCACAACTGGTTCCACATCCTCGCCAAAAGCAAGGCCGAAGACGTTCGCAAGAGCAAGGGCTACAAGGCCAAGGATCTCGAATGCTCCGCCGATGTCACCGGCTTCGCCGTCTTCCACGACGACGATGCTGAGGACGGAGCCGTCACGCCTCTCCGCGTCGAACAGCAAGACCTCCTCGACATCCTTCGAGACTTACCCGACGAGGAGCGCCGCATCATCGGCGCCTACGCCAACGCGGACGGAGCAGAAGCATGGGCGGCTACTCTGGCGAAAGAACTGGGCGTTTCCTCGGGCCTGGTGCGCGTCAAACGTCTGCGGATCGAAAAGAAGATTCGCCGTGAGATGCAGAAGCGCGGACACATCCTGACCGGATCGGGCCGATAAGCAGGGGAGGCCAGCAGCGATGTTGGACAACACGGAAAACCGGCGGATGCACGATTTGCTCGCCGAAGTCGCGCCCCTCCTCTCCGACCACGTCGAGGAGTCGGCTCCGTCCTCCGAAGACTATGCCGGCGAACCGGCCGCCCAACCCTTCAGCAGGGACAAGGTTCATCGCATCCTCGATCGCGTCTACAATCGGTTGGCCGATGAGGCCGCCGAACCCGTCGAGTCCCGACTGCGCGAAATGATCGCCGAGAGCGTCGCGGCTCTTCCGGCGACGGGTTCGCCTTTCAGCAAAGGCAAAGTTCAGCGCATTCTCGATCGCGTCGAAGCTCGACGTGTAGCCGAGTCGCTCCCGGTTCCGGCGGAGACAGCGAAAACTTCGCCCCCCCGAGAGGCGCTATGGGCGGGTCTGCGCTCGCTCGCCGCCGCATTTTTTATGCCTCGTCCCCTGTCGTTCGAGGCGCGGCTGCTGTCCGATCATCGTGGCTCGCACCCACTGCCGGACGGTCCCAGCGATCATTAACGATACAAGCGGCGAGCGTGGACAACCCCGCCTCAATCGCTACCCTTCTCTGTACACCCTACCGGTGCCGTTAGCCATCTGTGGCTGAATCGTCCTTTTGCCGTGTGGGAATGTCCCGCTAGTGTCTCGCGCTGTCTTTCAAAGAGGTTTAACATGTCCAAACGAGTGCAAATCCCCTTCATCGCTCTGGTGTGCTTCCTGGTCGGCCTGTTCTTGGCGCCGCACCTGCCGTTCGTCCGCGCCGCCGATAACAAGGTCAAGGCGCCAACCTGGATGCACGGTTTCAACCTCAAGTCGCGCAAGTTCAACGAGTACGACTTCAACAAGGACACCAAGAAATACGGCATCGAGGTCTACAAAGACGAAGAAAACGGCAACATCATCTACGTCTCCGAAACCGGCTCGATCGCCGTGTTACCCAGCAAATAAATGCAGAGTGCAGAATGCAGAATGCAGAATGAAAGACATCGGGTTTTCATTCTGCATTCTGCATTCTGCATTCTGCATTCGTTTTAGAAGGGAACCCCCACGCCGAACCAGAATTGCACGGGGGAACTGACGCTCAGCGCCTTGGCGATGTCGAAGCGGAGCAGCGTGCGCTCGACGAAACCGAACCACGATACGTCGAAGCGGAAACTGGTGCCGGCGGCGTGGGCGGTGGGACCGAAGGAGTGGCCACTGTTGTAGATGTTGCCCACATCGTAGAACGGCACCACATCGATATTGTGCAAGCTGAAGACATGATCGCAGGCGTCGAGGTGCAAATTGCGCGCGACCGGGAGGCGCCATTCCGCACTGCAAACCCAGAGTGTGCTGCCCTGACGCTGAGCCAGGTCGAAGCCGCGGAAATACATGCTGCCACCCATGCTGAAGAACTCGCCGCGGGCCGGCTGGCTCGTGCCGCCGTAGGCCCGCAAGGCGATCCGCGATTGCCCCAGCCAGCTCAGCGGATCGGACAACCATGGGATGCCCGCCACGCGGTTCGAGAAGTCGGGGAACGATTGGACGAACGAAAGTTGAGTGGATACTTTCTGCATGCCGACGTTTTGCGGCTCCAGCGCCGCGCCGCCTTCATACCACAAATCGTAACGAAAACCGCCTTCGGGATTCCAATAGGGCGTCAGATAATCCTTGCGATAATGGAAGCCGGCCGTCGCCGTGCGGTTGAAACGCACGCCCTGGATGGTGGGGTTGTTGTCGAACGGCAGGAAGTTGTCCTGGTAGGTGACGAACGACTCCAGGAACTCCATCGGCGGTAGATATAGGCTTGAGCCATACTTGAAGATGTAACGGCCAAACAGCACCCCGCGCTTGGCGTCGAGCTGGCCGGGTAAAAATTGCGCCAGCCGCTGCTCCACGTCGAAGCCAATTTGAAAATGACTATCGGGCCAGTGGTCGAACAGACCATCGACGCCCGCCACCACATCGCGGTAATCGGTGCGATAACCCGCATACACGCCGCCCGTGAACGCTTGTGTGCGATAGAGGCCGGCGCGAAAGCCAACCATGGTCGCCGTCGTTCGCGTGTACCAGGCGTCGTAGTAGGCGGTGCCGTAAATCCACGGGCCGACAATCACATTCCAGCGATCGTAGGCCGTGGTGATGTCCGTTTCTTCGAGGAACGTATAGATCGGCGTGACCCGATAGCGGATCTTCGGTTTCCAGAGATTATTCACCGGATTGCGATCGACGAGGATTTGATCGGGATCGACGGCAATCTGTGCCGGTGCCGCGGCGAGATCCATCTCGACGCGCACACGGTTGTTGCCCAGCGGCTCGATGTGCGCCGGCGGTTCGTCCCAATCGTAGGCTTCCGCTCGCGGCAGGATAGGAATGCGGATCGGAAAGCCTTGTTGACCGGGGAGCGCGACGCCGACAACGGTTTGTTCGTTAATGTCGGCCTTCTGGTTCAAGAACACCACGACGCGTGTCGAGCGCGGATCGCGGCGAACGGCCGGCGCAAGCGCCATCCCGTTTACGTTTCGCGGCGAAACGTAAACGGGACCGTCCTTCACGCATTTCGGCGGTGCTTGAACTTTCACCTTCTCGATGCACCAATCGGTCAGGCCGGGGCCGTACAACCAATTCTGAAAGAATTCCTCCCACGATTGGCCGGTGTAGGCTTCCAGTTCATGCTGGAAGTCCGCGACGCGCAGGATGCGATAGCGATAGCGGTGGAAGACGCCCCGCATGAAGTCGAGAAACACGGTGGGGCCGAGACGATCCTCAATCAGACCGACGATGCGCGAGCCTTTATCGTAGGCCAGGCTGAACAGGTTGACGACATGGCCATAACCGGACATCGGCTGGATGACCGGCCCGTTGTCGCCGCGAGCCAGGGTGCCATACAAACCATAGGAGCGATAGGTTTCGCGCGGGATGTTGGGTAGCCAGCCCAGGCCGCGCGGATAGGTCATCATGTTGTTGTTTTTGCCGACCTTCTCGTTGAGCAGGCGATGGCTGAAATAGGTGGCCAATCCCTCATCCATCCACGTCTCGCGGAAGCCGTTGGTGCCTACTTGGTTGTACCACCACTGATGACAGATTTCGTGCGAGACGAGGTAATCGACGAAATTGCCGGCCAAATGCGGCATGCCGAAGATGCGCGAGTCGATCATGACGAGCGTGGAACACTCGTTGCCGTTCCAGCCGAAAAATGCCTCGGCGATGGTGAATTCCGGCCACGGATACGGACCGAACCACTTGCTGTAGGCAGCGATGGCTTTGGTAGCGATCTGCACCATCTCGCGCGCATAATGTTCGTGTTCGGGGAAGGCGAGGATGCGAATGCGCACGCCCTGCGGTGCAGGTTTGTCTCCCCTCTCCCCTGTACTCGGGGGAGAGGAGTTGGGGGTGAGTCCTCTTTCTCCCCTCTCCCCTGTACTTGGGGGAGAGGGGTTGGGGGTGAGGGGGTTAGCCTTGACCGGCGTGGGCACAAAGCCATCAAAGACGCGATAGCGTGCGCTGCACAGGAAAGCGAAATCGCGCACACCGGGAGCGAGAATGTCCACCTGTTGCCGATCGTCGCCGAGGCGACGGCGGGCGACGATGCTGCCGGTGCAGGCGATTTGCTGATCGGCCGGCAGCGTGGCGCGGACGCGATAATGAGCCGCCTCGTTGAAGAACGGTTGATGCCACGGCAAAAACGGCGTCGGCTGCCACGCGCAAGCTGCCGGGGCAACAGGTTGGCCGGCAGACGAGGCGAACACGGCCGGTTCCTTCGGGGCCGGCTTATCGCCTGGCCACTTCGCCATCTTGTTCGCCTTACGCGGTCCATAGTAGGCGAACACCGGCAGCCAGTTACTCAGCGTGGTGACGCCCTCCCACTGTCCCCAACGACCTTGCTTGGGTGGTAAGTGCATGGTCAACTCAATCGTCACCGTCACCGATTCACCAGGACCGACCGCGCGAGGCAGCGGCACGACCAAGGTTGTCTTGGTGTCGCCCTCGTAGCGGAAGTTGAGAACAACAGGAGGGCCGGATGGACTCGGCAAGGTGATGCGATGGATGTCGCAGGATGGATTCTTGACGCCCATCGCGTCGCCGGGAGCCAGCCGCAGCAATTCGAGAGTCTTCGCGGTCAAACCGATGTCGGCGTTCGGAATGACGTAGCGCGAATGCGCGTTGAAGATGAGTTCCTTTGTGGCGACGGACTGAGGGTTGGTCCAGGTGGCGCGCAGAATCGCGCGGGCGCAATGGTTCGCGAGATCGAGGTCCATGCCGACATCGTAGCGTGGCAGCCATGCCGGCCACGGCTCAACTTTCACCGCGCTCGGTGTGGGGGAGGGCGTGGGAACCTTTTTCGGTTGCGGCAACAGATCGCCGTCGCCTTGTCCGCGCACGGCGGACGCGGCGACCATCGCAAAGGACAGCACCAGCAGAACGGCCCTCGCCGAATGCTTGCGGTCGAACCTCATCCGCAGTCCCTTGCCCCTCACGAAGTTGATGATCGATCTTTCGACCAAAACGCCTACGCCGCCAGCGGGGGATAAAATTCCTATCCCCCTTGCTCATCTTCGTCTCTCCATTTTCCGACCAGCGGCTCTCCGCCCGCTCATATCAATTGCCTCGCATGAGTGTCCAGGTCAGCTCATCCCTGTAGCAAGAACAATCGGCAAAGTCAGCACGAAGTCGCGGGGCGATGCCGGCGCGGAGTAGAGAGGGGAATGTGTTAGGAACTAAGGAAGCTAACGAGTAAAAGGGCGCACGGAATCGCCTCTGAGCATTGCGGATCAATACTCTCGTGGACTTGCTGGAGAACGACGGTACACTTGAATTCGACACCACTCACGCCCTTGAGTTTCCGGTGAAGCCGTCATGGTCCACGGTCCCTGATTTTCCCATTTACCCTGTTCGTGTTGCTGAAATTTCCGCGCTCCTCGGCGTCGGCGCCAGGGTGCGCGCGGCGTTCGGCTCTCGGTTCGTTTTCCGTCCGCATCGCACAAGGAGAAGCGTCATGAGTCAAGACGAAGCCTGGCTCCAGTTGGCCCGCGAATGTCCACGTAAAATCATGGGCACGCTGCACCGGCACGGACATTACGTGCATGGGACCAGTTCGCGCTTTCCCGGCAAGGTTCTTTGCTTCCATTGCGATAGTCCGCTGCCGGAAGATTGGACGCCGACGCCGGCACAGGCCATCGTTTCGCCCTGTCGCCACGGCGAAGCGCACGCGCATTCGTAACTTTGTGTAGCCGCGACGCTTGGCGTTTCGCGAAAGTAAACGCGCTCCGCCGCGCGTCGCGGCTACACGGGAACGTGTCGGACAACGAGATTTGATGGAAAACAGCGTCGAAACCGGCTACGGTAAGAGGAGGTTCAAAGAGAGATTGAGGATGATCCCGGAGAAATTCCGATGCGTCTCTCGACACAGCGCTTTCAGCATCCGTCCTGCACCCGTCGCACGGCTCTGCAAGCGGGAGGCATTGGGCTTCTCGGTCTAGGCATGAATCACATCGCGGCCTTGCAAGCCAGCGCCGCTCCTGTCCGTCCCCACAAGGCCCGCAGCGTCATCTATATTTTTCTCTCCGGTGGCCTATCGCAAATCGATAGCTTCGATCCGAAACCCGATGCGCCCGCCGACATTCGCGGCGAATTTGGCACCATCGCCACGCGCACCACGGGACTGCGCATCTGCGAACATCTGCCGCGTCTGGCCCAGCGCAGCCATCGATGGTCGATCGTTCGCTCGCTGACGCATCGGACCAACGATCACTCGGCCGGCCACATGATAATGCTCAGCGGCCGTTCGCCGCTGCCGCCGGGATTCAACGCCGGCACGCCGCGACCGAGCGATTGGCCGTGCATCGCCGCCATCGCCGGAGCCATGACCCGACCGCGCAACAATCTGCCGCCGGCCGCCGTCCTGCCCGAACGACTCATCCACAATATCGGCCGCGTCATTCCCGGCCAGTTCGCCGGCATCATGGGGCCGCAGCGCGATCCGTGGTTCATTGAGGCATCGCCCTTCGATCCGCGCGCCTACGGCGCTTATCCCGAATACGAATTCGATCATCAGCAGCGCCCGCGCGCGGCCAACAAAAAGAAAATCTTCCAGGCTCCCAGTTTGTCGCTACCGGAGGGACTCGACGCCGGTCGCCTCGGTGGCCGTCTCGACCTTCTCAAACACATCGATCAACAGCGGCGCACTCTCGACGCCAGCGCCGGCTTCGATCACCATCGCCAAACGGCGGTATCGCTGTTGACGCAACCGCGTGTTCGCCAGGCATTCGATGTCACGCACGCCGATCCGCGCACCCAGGACCGCTATGGCCGCAATGTCTTCGGCTGGTCGCTGTTGATGGCGCGGCGGCTGATCGAGTCCGGCGTCAACATGGTACAGGTGAACCTCGGCAACAACGAGACATGGGACACGCACGGCAACATTTTTCCGCATTTGAAAGACAAACTGTTTCCACCGACTGACAGGGCGTTGTCAGCCCTGCTCGATGATTTGCACGAAAGCGGTTTGCTGGACAGCACATTGATTGTCATGGCCGGCGAGTTCGGCCGAACGCCGAAGATTTCGCGGTTGTCGCAGTTCTACAAACTGCCGGGCCGCGATCACTGGGGCGCGGTGCAAACGGTGTTCTTCGCCGGCGGCGGCGTGCAGGGCGGTCGAGTCGTTGGTTCGTCGGATAAAAGCGGCGGTCATCCGGCCTCGGAACCGCACACGCCGGAGAACATGGGAGCGACGATCTACCACTCGCTCGGCATCCCGGCCACGACCATGTGGCATGATACCCTGGATCGCCCTCATCACGTCTACTTCGGCGAACCCATCGCGGCGCTGCTGTAGGTGCCGCGAGCCGAGCGGCACTATGCAAAAAGTCCGGCTCGGCTCGCCGGACCTACTGGCATCAACTGTCCGGCTCGGCTCGCCGGACCTACCAGAGCGGCACACGCATTGGGTAGGTGCCGCGAGCCGAGCGGCACTTGTTAGTAATCCGGCTCGGCTCGCCGGGCCTATCGCATAAAGCAGCGTGGGATGCGGTAGTAGCCAATCACGCGGAGAAGTGTCGTGGTGATACGCGTCAAGTGTCCGGGCTGCGGAGTGCTGTTGCAATGTGATCCGGGGTCATCGGGCAAGAAACTGTCGTGTCCTTCGTGTCAAAAAGTCTTTTCCGTGCGTCCGCCCAATGAAGGAGTGACGACGAAGCCCGCGCCGCCCCTGGCGAAAGACGCGATCCTCGCTGTTCTCCCGGCGAGTCCGCAGCCAGTTGGCGATGTTCTCCCAGTAAACGCGGAGCCGTCCGGCCCATCGCGCACGGCGTACCTTTTCGCGCGGGAACAAGGGATCGATCCGGACGAAGTATTCGAGCGCCAGGTCGAAGATGAGGCGATGGCGACCCGGTTCCTTCAACACTGGAAGGAGGAGATTCCAGCGGTTCCCTCGGCCTATCAGCCTAGCGGCGTACTGCCGGCTAAAGCTCTTTTGCTCATGATTGTCGGCTCCGTGGTCGGTGTTGGTGCCGGCTTGCTCGCCGGCGGGCTTGTGGCAACCCTCGGCGGCACGCTTGTCGTGCTGGTCGGCTATCTCATCGCGCTGATGGTGTTCTGCGGCTTCATTTGGTGCTTCGCGGTCGTCGTGGGCGGGATACTCGCCTTGGCAGTTGCGGCCGGCACTTTCGTTGTCGCCGGCTGGATGTCGGCTTTGTGTACGACGCAGTTTGGTCGGTGGGGCAAGAACCGCAATATACGAGCGGCTGCCATTCTCTCCGTTCTCTCCAGTGTGTTGGCGATAGCCATCGCCTGGGTTCTCTATTACGTTGTTGGCAAACCGCTTCTCGCCGAACGCGGCATGACGGACTATTCCGATCTCATCGCGGCCATTGTCGCCGTCCTCGGCGGAGGCATCGCCGCGTTCTCGGCCGGCATCGCCGCGACCGAACAAGTCCGTGCGGCCAAGTTCTGTGAAGATTGCGAATGCTACATGGATGAGATTAGCTTGAAAAGACTGTGCCTGGGTGGGCTGAGGATATTGCTTCACGCTCTCGGTCAGGCGAGGATAGATGTCGCCGGCAGTTTGCTCCACGATCCGCCTGGCGAGGATGCCGAAGTCAAACTTTTCTCCTGCTCTTCCTGCTCGCGGGGCTATCTCGAAGCCACGATCCAATTCAAGGCGGAGTGGAAGAAGAAGAAAGACAAGGAAGATAAGGAGGACAAAACGGAATCCTGGTTGGCCGCGTCGCGCGAACTGGCTGCTGCGGATGTCGAACACCTCCGCACGGAGTCTCTCCGCGCCGCCGAATCCAATCCCGATTATTCACGATAAGACGATTAAACAACTCCTTTTTGTCGCAATACATGCAGTTGCTCGGCCGTCAATCCCAGCAGTTGCGTTAGCACTTCGTCGGTATGTTGTCCGGGTGTAGGCGGCGAGGTCGCTTCGGGCAGCGTCGCGCCGCTGATGTGGAAGGGCGAGGCGATAAGGTCCACTGGCTGCCCCTCTGGATCGCGCACGACGAGACGCAGACGCTCGGCCATTTCCGGATGCGCGAAGAGATCGGCATAACTCCATACCGGCGCATGCGGCACCTCGGCGGCGCGCAGCAATTCCTCCCAATCCTTCGTGGTCCGCGTGCGCATCAGCGCTTCGACCAGCGGAACGAGAACCTCACGATTGCGCACGCGCTGCGCATTTGTCGTGAAGCGGGCATCGCCGGCAAGGTCGTCGCGGCCGGTTGCTCGGCAGAAGCGTTGCCATTGTCCATCGTTGCCGACCGCCAGCACCAGCCAGCTATCGGCCGTGGCGAAGAGTTGATACGGCACAATCTGCAAGTGAGCGTTGCCCTGCCGCGCCGGCAATACACCACTGGTCAAGTACGCCTGCACCACGTTAACTTGCCCGGCGATGGCACAATCAAGCAAAGCCAGGTCGATCGCGTAGCCATGCCCGGAACGGGTGCGCGCTTGCAAACACGCCAACACCGCGACGGCGGCATACAACCCCGTCAGCACATCCGTCACGGCGACGCCGACCTTGCACGGTGGTCCCTCCACCGGCCCCGTAATGCTCATCAAACCGCTCAGCGCCTGGATGGCGAAATCGTAGCCCGGCACATCACGCAGCGGACCGGTACGGCCAAAGCCAGAGATCGAGCAGATCACCAAGCGAGGATGCTCCGCGTGCAATTGGATCGGACTCAGGCCGAGATGATCGGCGCTATCGGCCCGGAAATTCTCCAGCACCACATCGCTTCGCCGCGCCAACTCGTGAAACAAGCGCTGCCCTTCGGGATGAGCCAGATCGAGCGTGAGACCGCGCTTGTTGCGGTTACACGAGAGGAAGTAGGCGCTCAACGCGCCGGCGAATGGCGGTCCCCAGCCGCGCGTCTCGTCGCCGCTGCCGGGGCGTTCGATCTTCAGCACCTCCGCTCCCAGATCGCCCAACACCTGACCGCAAAACGGCCCGGCCAATACCCGCGAGGCGTCCAGAACACGAATCCCTGCCAGCGGTCCCTGCCCGTCAATCGCCATGTCCGCCCTCCTGGAACTTTCGCACTTGGTGGCGCTTGCCCCTGTGGTATTGTAAGGAGATGGATCGCAAGTCCCATCGGGAGGGCGCTGTCATGGATACTCTGGCCACGCTACAGGTGTACAAGGAATTGGCCGACTGGTACGAGCGGCAAGGCCAGGCGGCGATGCGCGATCGCTTTCTGATTTTGGCCGCGGAGGCGGCGTTCTCCGCAGGCAAGCCCGAAGAGGCCGAACGCCTGCGTCAACGATTGCTGCAAGGCAATCCGCATCACATGCTCAAGCCGTTCAGTTCGTTCTCGCAGGCGCTGCAATCTACCAATATCCAGATTTATATCCACGACTTGCAGGTGAACTATCCGCCGGAGACGGCCGAGGGTTTGTTGCAGGGTGTGCGCGGCAACTCGGAGGCGACGATCCCCAACGCCGTGCCTCAGACGGCACCGCTAATTGAACTGCGCGACGAGCCGACGCTGCCTCTGGGTGGATCGATGGAAGCGCTGAAGGTCTACCCGCTGCGTGAGGAACCGAGTGGTTCCGACTCGCGGAGCGAGTCGGAACCACGTTCGCGGAGCGAGTCAGATCGCACTCGCTCCGCGAGTGTTCCATCAACCGGCGGCACGCCGGTCAAACCGGCGCGCAAGCCAACGGCCGCGCCGCCGATCGCCAATCCGCCGCGTTCTTCCACGCTTAACCCGACGGTTCCGTTGGCTCAGCCTGCCATGCCGCGTTCGTCGGCTCCGTCCCGTCCCGCTCTCGCGCTGGCTTCCTCTCCTCCGCTGACTCCCGAACCGGCCGCGCCGGGCGGCGCCTGGCTGACCCTTTTGCTATTCGGCATGACCGTCACGGCCGGCGTCGCCCTTGCTGTTTACACACTGGCCCGGCCATTTTTGCCCCGCGAGTGGTTGCCGTAAATGGATTCTTGCCAACCCGCAGCGCCAGCAAGGGCTTCCCTTGCTGGCGCTGTGGGCTAGTAGCGCTATTGGTCGTCGGCCTCGCCTGTGGATGCGTGGGCCGTGGCCTTGGCCTGAACAGTGCGGCTATTGCTAACCGGGAGGGATGGCCGAGCTACGTCCGAGGCGGGTTTGACGATGGTAGCGGCCGCCGGATCGAGCGCGGGGGCGTCCTTGCGGAAAAAGAACACCGCGACGACGATGACCAGACTCACACCAACAACCAGGCCGAGCTTGGCATCGTTGGGCATGGGAGAAACTCCATGACGGGAGCAGAGCGACAATCACTCTACTATCCCCCCTACCCTGTCGCGCGTCGCTTGTTCTGCACAAAAAACCGGCGGTTTCTTCTCGATGCACACGGCAGAAGAGGCAGGCGACGAATCGCCGGAGTGGGCTGTACTTTCGGAGTGGACGGTGCGCGTGGCGAGTTGGGACGAACTCATTTTTCGAGTGGATCTTCGTGCAACTCCATCGGTCCGCCGCAACACTCGCACAGGTTTTTCTCGCTGCGCCGAATCGAGCAAATATCGCACCAGTAGTAGACCTCGTGCAGTTCACCCTTGATGTAACTATGAACGGCCGTTACTCGCAAGAGTTGGCTGCCCGGCAGAAGCCGCCCCGTCAAACGCATTGGTCGCTTCAACAGCGCCGCGTCCTTGAAAAACATGCGCGAGCCGCTGTCCTTGACGAGTGGATAGATTTTACCGTCGTCGCCGACCAAGGCCAGCCAGTGTGGTGCCGCATCGGGATCGAGACGCGAGCCGGCCTTGGCCACAAGGTCGGCCAACGGCACAACCTTGCCCTTGTAATACTCGGTCTTGGACGCCCGCGTCCTCTTGGAATCGGCGGCTCCGGCAAACAGAGGCGCAAGAGCGATCAGGCAAGCGAATGCTAGACTTAGCCGGCGAGACATGGCAGTATCTCCAGAGCCTTCGAGGAGCGTGCGGACTAAGCTTACCTTACCGAGGATGATCCGAGCGATGCAACGGCAAGGGAAAAGGGGGCCAGTGCTGCCGAGTTAATATAATCCTCCGGAACTGTAGTGCATCACCGGAAGCGGTTGAGATTGACGATGGAGTCACGTTCCTTCGGATGAGGGTATAAGCATGGCGTTACGTGTCACGCTGGTTCAGGGCGGCGGCACTGGACTCGATCAAGTGCCGGCCGTGCGGTCCATCTTGGGTGCGGCCGGCGCCGCCATCGATTGGGACGAACATCTTGCCGGCTGGGCCTCGATGGAGCGCGGCGGTACGGCGATTCCCGAGGATTTGCTGCGTTCGGTGCGCGATACGGGACTTGTCCTGAAAACGACGTTGCTGCCGCCGCCGGGACCGGCCTCCGGCCCGCGTCCGGATAAGGTGAACTTCAATGTGCAGTTCCGCCGCGAGCTTGGCTTGTTCGCCTCTGTTCGTCCGCTAAAAAACATTCCCGGACTGCCGGCCCGCTTCCAGGGCGTGGACATGCTCGTCATCCGCGAGCTAACGGAAGACCTGTACGCCTCCATCGAGCATGAGATTGTTCCGGGCGTGGTGCAGAGCATCAAGGTAGTGACGGCGGCGGCGAGTCGGCGTTTCTTCCAATTCGGCTTCGCGTGGGCGCGTTCGGCCGGCCGCAAAACGGTGACGTGCGTTCACAAGGCCAACATCCTGAAGTTGGCCGATGGTCTCTTTCTGGAAGAATTTCGCAAGGCGGCCCGCGACTTCCCCGACTTGCAGGCGCGCGAAATCATCGTCGATAACTGCTGCATGCAAATGGTATCTCGACCGCAGCAATTCGATGTCCTTGTCATGGGCAATCTCTACGGTGATTTGGTCAGTGATCTCGGCGCTGGCGTCGTCGGCGGCGTCAGCGCCTCGGCGGGCATCAATGTCGGCGAGAAGGTGCATGTGTACGAATCGTTTCACGGTGGTCCGCGTGAGGCGATGGGCGTCAACCGCGCCAATCCGTTGCCGCTGCTGTTACCGGCTATCGATCTGCTCGACGCCGAAGGACAGAAGCCGATCGCGCAGCGCATTCTGTCGGCGGTCGAGCGCGTGTTGAGCGAACGGCGCACGCTGGTACATGACCTCGGCGGTCAGGCAACGACGACCGAGATGAGCGAGGCGATCATCGCCGCGCTCAAATAACGGAGTGGCAAAGGCGCAAAAAAACGGCCGTCCGAGGCGGGATCTCGGACGGCCGCGCTGGGTCGGTCGGGAGGGATTACCAGCTACCAAGCATTTCCATCGTCATCTGCCCTAGGCTCTGCTCCGAGACGGAGACAGGAGCGCCGCAGTCGGTGCAGCGAATCGTGCCACAAGCGAACAAAGTAGAGAAGATCATATCTTCAAACGTCTCACCGTCGCCCAGAGCGTACCACGGGCCGCCTTCGGCCATGCGGTCCAACACCTCAGCGGCCGGCGTCTCAGGGGAGGCCGCGAACGAACACGAGCAACGGGGACAGTAGAGTTCGACCTGCATGGCAATTCTCCTGAACGACGTGAGAGTTACTTTGACAGTCCGAATTATTGCAAGTGGGATACCAAACAGAATCTTGTCAAGATGTTTTTTTCGCGATCATGCGTAACTTGTTACTGGTATTGCATTTTTGAGTATCAGACGTTCCAGTTTTTGAGCGCGGCGGGCAGATGCGAACCCAGCAGTGCGCAACTCTTTTACAACGATGGTGGGAGGAAAGTACAAAGAGCTTCCTTGTATGCTCTGCCAAGCTTGCGTCCGCGATTCGTTTGGGGGATTCTTTAGGACATGGCGTTTTTTAGCCGATCCATAAAGTTTGCGGGAATGAAGCCATGCCGCCCAACCGTTTCGATCAGGCGAGTCGCTATGCGGCCAAACTCGACGCCGTTGGTTTCCTTTGCTGGCTGCTGGGTGAGGACGCGGCCGAATTACGTTTCCGTACCTGGCTGGACACGCGCACGTTGCCCTTCCCCGGCGATCCGGAACGAACCTGCGATACGGTGGCCTGGCTGGGGGACGCCGATCCCGCGTTGGAGTGGGCCTTGCCCGTCGAGTTCTGTCTGGAAGCCGATAGCGAATTGTTTGGCCGATTGTTGGTTTATCTGGGTCAACTCTGGCTGGAGAAGCGGCCCACCAATGGACGAGGCGAACGCTTCGCCGTGGGTGCGGCCATCGTCAATCTGACCGGCCGTGGCCGTACCTCGCGGACCATGAGTTTGCGGCGGACGGGTGTGCGGACCCAATTGGAGGTGGTTGAACGCAATCTGTGCGATGAGGATGCGGCCACGCTTCTGGATGCCATTGCCAATGGCTCGGCGGCTCGTTGCCTGCTACCGTGGATCCCGCTGATGCACGGCGGAGAGGAAACGGGTATCATCCAGCGCTGGATCGAGCTTGCCAGCACGGAAACGGACGCGCGGCGACGAGGAGATTACGGCGGTCTGGCTCTGGTATTCGCCGAGGCGGCCAAACGACGACCCATTTGGAAAGAAGCTTTGAAGGAGTGGAACGTGATTGAATCGCAGCAAGTACTGGAGTGGATGGCGATGGGAGAGGCCAAGGGAGAGGTCAAGGGAAAGGCCGAGGGAAGGGCCGAGGCATTGCTCCGCTTCTTGGCAGGACGATTTCCCCCTGGGGCAACGCCGGAGATGGCAGCCGCCATTCGCGCTACCGTGGACGTACAACGTCTCGATTCCTGGTTGGACTTAGTCATTACGACCAACTCGCTCGATGCCTTCCGACGAAGTGCCGGACTGTGAACGACGCCGTGAATTCTTTTGCGAGCAAGATCGACTGTGTCCGAGCAAAATCCCTTGCAAATCGGTCTGGAAACCCTGCCCGGCATCTCGGAGGCGCGCTTGGAGTTGCTTGGCCGTCTGGGTCTGCGCACCGTCGGCGATCTGTTCTTGCACTTCCCACGCTCCTATGAGGATCTCAACGACGTGCGGCCCATCGCCGCCCTGTCGGAAGGAAGCATCCAGACCGTGCAGGGCGAGGTCGTCGAGATTGAGGGCCGGTCGCTGAATGATGGCCGGACGGTCGTGAGTGTTGTACTCAGCGACGACGGCAAGAACTGTCTCGAAGGCGTCTGGTTCAATCAATCGTTCGCCGCCAAGCGCTTTCGCTATGGTCAGCGACTCTCCTTCAGCGGCAAGCCGAAGTGGTATCGCGATCACTGGCAGATGAGCAGTCCGCGCGTGCAAATCCTTGATGGCGGCGCGACGGGCGAAGAACCGGGAGTAATGCCGGTTTATCCACTCACGGAAGATCTGCGCGTCGAACATCTGCGACCGATCATGGGCCGCGCTCTCGATCTGCACGCGGCCCATGTCGCCGATGTGTTGCCGGCCGTGTTGCGCCACAAGCACGATTGGCCGACGTATCAGCAAGCGCTGCGCGACATCCATTTTCCGGCTTCGCTGGCCGTGGCGACACGCGGTCGGCGGCGCTTCGTCTACGAGGAGTTCCTGATTCTTCAGCTGGCATTGGCTCTGCGCCGGCGTGAGATTCGCGACGAGGGAAAAGCGCCGCAACTTATCAGCAGTCCCGCTATCGACGCGCGGATTCGCCGACTGTTTCCGTTTCGATTGACCGCCGATCAGGACCGCGCCGTCGCCGAGGTGTGCCGCGATCTCGCGGTGGAAAAGCCGATGCAGCGGCTCTTGCAGGCGGATGTCGGCGCGGGCAAAACAGCCGTCGCCGTTTACGCCCTGCTGGTGACGGTGGCCAACAAGCATCAGGCCGCGCTCATGGCGCCGACCGAAGTCCTCGCTCGCCAGCACGCGCGCACGTTGGATCGCTACCTCGCTCACAGTCGGGTCCGGCGGCAACTGCTTACCGGCGCTCTCACACCGGCAGAGAGACGCGCGGCGCTCGCGGCGCTCGCGGCGGGTGAAATCGATCTCGTGGTGGGCACGCAAGCGCTGGTTCAGGAGGATGTGCGCTTCGCTCGGTTGGGGCTGGTCGTCATCGACGAACAACACAAGTTCGGCGTTCACCAGCGGGCACGCTTCCGGCGTCTGGGCGTCGATCCGCATTATCTCGTCATGACGGCCACGCCGATCCCGCGCACCGCCGCCTTGACCGTGTTCGGCGATCTCGATGTGTCGATCATCCGCGAGTTGCCTCCAGGCCGGCAGCCGGTGGCGACGCGCTGGGAGCCGGCCGGACAACGCGAGCGCGTCTACACTCGGCTGCGCGAAGGTATGGCACAAGGTCGGCAGGGTTACATCGTCTGCCCTTTGGTTGAGGAATCGGCCACGCTCGATGTGAAGGCGGCGACGCAGACGCATGCCGAGTTGCAAGTGGGACCATTCCGCGATTTTCGCGTCGGGCTGCTGCATGGACGGCAGGACGACGAGACAAAGGCGGCCGTGATGGAGCGCTTTTGCAAAGGTGAACTCGATCTGCTCGTTTGTACCTCGGTCATCGAAGTTGGCATTGATGTACCCAATGCGACGCTGTTGGTGATCGAACACGCGGAGCGTTTCGGCCTGTCGCAGCTGCATCAACTCCGTGGGCGAGTCAGTCGAGGGCCGGTGGCCGGACAATGTTTTTTGTTTGCCGAACCGGCCGGTGATGAGGGACGCGATCGTCTGCGCGCGTTCTTGCGGACAACGGATGGTTTCGCCCTGGCCGAAGAGGACATGCGATTGCGCGGCGTCGGCGAGTTCTTCGGTGCGCGGCAACACGGAATTGGAGAATTGCGCATCGGCAATCTGATTGCCGATGGCGATTTGCTTCGCCAGGCGCGCAAGGACGCCTTCACGCTGGTGGCGGACGATGCCCGCTTGCGCCGCCCCGAGCATGCGCTCCTGCGCGCGGCAGTTCTGGAACGCTATGGTAAAACGCTGGATTTGGCCGAGATTGGCTAGGCTAGCATCTACGCTCTGCCAGCCCGCAGCGCCAGCAAGGGGCTTCCCTTGCTGGCGCTGCGGGCTGGCAGAGCGTAAGCGATTATCCGAGGGTGGGTGGTCCCACAATCTCGTGGAGCGTCGCCAGCAAGCGTTGCAAGTCGTCGAGGTCGTCTTCCGAGAGTTTGCCAATCAGATTGAAGATACTGCCGATGCGAGAATTCTGGTAATCCTGGAAGGCGGCGATGCCTTCCGGCGTCAGAGCCACATCGATCTTGCGCTTGTCGTGCGGATTGATACGGCAAGCAATGAGAGGATGTTCTCGCGCTTCCAGGGAACGAATGATCCGCGACATCTGAGCGGGCAAGACACCCAGTTGACGCTGAATGTCGCCGACGATGAGCGTTTCATGATGGTGGAGCAGAGACAGTGCCAAAAACTCCACTTCCTTGAGGTCGCCGGCGCGGCGGCGGCTGCGCGGAGTCACCAGGCAGAACTGCGTAATCAGATCGAAAAGATTTTGCGCGAGTTCTTGCACGCGCATCTCGGTTCCGGTGGCGACCATGTTGACCGTGTCCCCTCATGCTCGCACATCATGGCGTTACAAGAAAACATATCCACAAGAACATATTAAACGATAGCTTTGCTGACAGTCTGGTGTCAACGCGAGAAGATGCGCGGATCAGGAAGGCTGGGTAAAAGAGGAGGGTTCACGACGAAACTGCGGATTGTATCAGGACAACAGGGCGAGCCGGCGTTCGTCAGCGTGTGAAGAGCTTTTCCCACAACGCCTCGGCATAAGTCCGCCAGAGCGCAACATTGAGAGCCAGTAGCGCCAGCAGAAAAAGTACCGTGCCGGGCTGATCGACGATGAGCGACCAAGTGGCGAGGAACAAGCGTTGGCGAAAGGGCCGCTGGCGCAGGGCGCGTACTTCTTCGCGCAGAAAATCGCGGTGGGCTGTCAGCAGTTTGATCGCGGCGCGCCAGTCGCGCGCGAGTGCCTCGCGCTGATGCGGCGAAAAACTCTGGAAGATTTTGATGGTGTCCACCTGCGTCAAGGCCAGGACCAGATAGCCCGGTTGTCCTGCCTCGCCGAGCAAGGGAGGAAACTTCTTGAGCAAGACGGTGCATTCATCGAGAAGGCGGACCAGTTCCGGGCCGTCGGCGGAGCGGCTGAGGCGGCGTTTGGGAGAACTGATGTATTTACCCAAGTCGGTCCAAACGCGGAGCAAATGCCGGGTTCGGCCGATGCGATGGTAGAGCGCGCGCTTCGTGGCGATACCGCGCCGAGCAGGGCCTGATCGGGCCGCTTCAAGCACCGAGTCCACCGGCTCGGAAGGTGGCACGACTACCGGCGGCGGCGCGAGAGGAATCGCTTGCGGTGGAACAGCGGGGTCGGCCTCAACCGGGAGCGGCAAGGGAGGCAAAGGCGGAGGTAAGCGAAGCGCAGGCGGCGGAGCGGCTGCGTAGTCCAAGACAGAGGTCGCGGGGAGAGGCGGGGGGGTGGGGATCGCAAAGGGTGCGGCCGTTCCGCTGTCACGGACGGGTGCCGGCTCAACCGGGAAGGCAACCGGCGGCTGGGTATACAACCAGTCCAACGTCTCCGGGCGCGGAGACTGCGGCACCGTCGTGGTTGGCTCGACAGGAGGAACAACGCCGAGCGTAACATCGTAGGCTTTCTTGGTGAGCGGCTCCATGAGGCAAATAAACGCCTGAGCCAGCCGATTCATCGCCTCGGTGGCCTGCTCGGGATGCATCATCTGATAGCGACGGACGCAATCCAGGCGCTGATGGACGCGCTGTTCGATCACTTCCGCGTTGCCTTCGCCCGGTTCAAGGCCCAGCAAACGGTAGTGATCGGGCGGCCACCCTCCCGGCGGCAATCCCAACCACGAACAGATAAGATCGTAGTCCATAGCCCCACCTGGCCCCAACGGAATCGCTGGGGTGAATCTTCCTCAAATCGTACTGCATCCTCCGCGCCGTTGCAAAGAGTCCTTGTCCTTCCGCCCGTTCCTTCCTCCTTCCACTCGCCCTTGTCCCCGAAGAGGTCCTATGCTAAAACCCGAATCCGCGCCGAGATGGACCCCCTGCCTTTCCTTCTGGTCTTGATTTTGTGATTGCCATGAAAAATTTCCTTCGCGCTCTCCGCCACGCCATGCCGTACCGCCGGCGCCTGGTTTTATCGATCATCTGTGCCCTGTGCGCCGCAGTCCTTTGGGGGGCCAACTTCTCCTCCATTTACCCTGTCCTCAAGCTGCTGCACACCAATCAAAGTCCGCACGATTGGGTAAACGAGCGAATTACGGAGATCGAGAAGAGCGTCAACGAATATCAACATCAGGTCGAGCAACGCACCACGGAGTTGGAGGCCAAGAAGCAGGAACTGGAACAGAAAGGCTCGTCGGGCTTCATCGAACAACAAATTCGTGACATCAACCGCGACCTGTTGCGCGTCGAGGCCAAGCTAGGCCCGGCTCGCAGCAGCCTCTATTGGCATCAGGTTCTCCGCAAATACATCTATCGATTCCTGCCCCCGGATTGTTTCCATACCCTCGTCTGGGTGATCGTTGCCGTCGTTGTCGGCGTGGTCATCAAATGCTTTTTTGAATTTGCCCAGGAATCCCTCGTGGGCAGCGTCGTCAATCTCTCGCTATTCGATTTGCGCAATCGCTTCTACCGTAATGTCATTCATCTCGATGTCGATCAATTTGGCGAGCAGGGCACCAGTGAGTTAATGGCCCGCTTCACCAACGACATGGAATCGCTAGGTGCCGGCGTCAAGACCCTATTCGGCAAAGTGGTCGCCGAACCGCTCCGCGCCCTGGCGTGCGTCATCATGGCCTGCTTCATTAGCTGGCAGTTGACGCTGATGTTCCTTATTCTGGTGCCGGTCGCCGTCTTCATCTTGGCGCGGGTCGGCCGCATTATGAAACAGGCGACGCGGCGGTTGCTGGAGCGGATGTCGAATATCTACAAGATCCTGCAAGAATCGTTTCAGGGCATCCGCGTTGTCAAAGCCTTCACGATGGAGCCGTATGAGCGTCGGCGTTTCTGTTTGGCGACGAAAGATTACTACCACAAGGCGATGATGGTAGTGAACATCGACGCGATGGCCGATCCGATTATTGAGGTTCTCGGCGTCGCGGCGGTGGCGGCCGCGCTATTGGCCGGCTGTCATCTGGTCTTGCAGCAGCAAACGCACCTCTTTGGCATGCGTATGACGCAGCAGCCGCTTGAGCCGGAGTCGCTTCTACAATTATACATCCTGCTGGCGGCCATCGCCGACCCGGTTCGCAAACTGTCGAGTGTGTTCACGCGCATTCAGTCGGGATGCGCGGCGGCGGATCGCATTTTTGATTTCGTTGATCGCCGGCCGCGCGTGCGTGCCAACAGCGACGGCCCCCGTCTGCCCCGTCCCGTCCTGCTGACGCAAGCCACCGAGCAAGCGGGAGCCGCGGACACAGCCTCTTCCTCGAAGGCTCGCAGTCGGCCTTATTACATCGAATTTCGAGATGTGTGTTTCTCCTACCAACCCGGTCATCCCATCCTCTATGATGTTCATCTCGGCATCCGTGCCGGCGAGACCGTCGCCCTCGTCGGCGCCAACGGCTGCGGTAAGACGACGCTGGTTGGCCTGCTGCCGCGCTTCTACGATCCCGATCACGGCAGCATCCTCATTGATGGACACGATCTGCGCACGGTCAACCTGCGCAGTCTGCGCCAGCAAATCGGCGTCGTCACGCAGGACACGACTCTGTTCGACGACACGATTTACAACAACATCGCCTACGGGACGCGCGGAGCCAAGCCGGAAGATGTCGAGGCTGCCGCCCAGAAAGCTTTCGCGCACGAGTTCATCCTCAATCAGCCCAAGGGTTATCAAACGCGCGTCGGCGAAATCGGCGGCAAACTGTCGGGTGGGCAGAAACAACGTCTCGCCCTGGCACGCGCCATCCTCCGCAATCCCAGCATTCTGATTCTCGACGAGTTCACCAGCGCTTCCGATGCCGAGAGCGAGGCGCTGATTCATCGGGCCATGAAGGACTTCATCGTCGGCCGCACCACATTCGTCATCACGCACCGCCTGCATACGCTGGAAATCGCCCATCGCATCATCGTCCTGGAGCATGGCCGTATTGCCGCCGTCGGCACGCATGCGGAGTTGCTCGCCAGTTGCCCACCCTATCAACGCTTGCAAGAGGCGTACAACCAACGCATGTGCGCGTGAGAGGATGACAACGTGTGTGTGTGTCTTCAACTAGCCCGGAGCGCCAGCGATGGGGCACGAACTCCCCGTCGCTGGCGCTCCGGGCTAGTCTATCTTGCTCTCCTCGCCCTTTGCTATCTCCTCTTTTTCCACCGACTGGCCGCGCGCGATTTGTGGAGCAGCCATGAAGCGCGCGCGGGCATGGATGCCCAGACGATTCTTGATGACGATACTTGGGGTTTGCCGCATTTGTACGATGGCCGGCTGGAATTGCAAAAACCTCCCCTGTACTACTGGCTGGTGGCGGCGATTGCTCATTTACGCGGCGGCACGGTGGATGCCTGGGCGGTACGTCTGCCGGCCGCTGGTGCAGCGTCGTTTTGTGTACTGGCCGTATTGTTGGGATTAGGACGCGGCCAGCGGCGGACGTTGGCTGGGCTTCTGGCGGCGGCCATGCTGGCCACGGCGGTCCACTTCACCTGGCTGGCTCGCATTGGCCGAATTGACATGCCGTTGACACTCAGCGTCACGCTCGCACTGGGAGGCTTCTACCTTGCACGCGGACGGGATCGCTGGTCTCGGCTGTCGCTCTTGAGTCTGGCGTATCTGGCTATCGCCGCGGGCGTACTGCTCAAGGGGCCGATCGGTCTCGTCCTGCCGGCTTTGGTGATGATTGCTCACATCGCGCTGGAACGCGGTCTACCTTCGCCGAAACGCTGGCGTGACTGGATGAATTCGCTCGGCGAGTTGGGCGTGTGGTGGGGAATTCCGTTGGTGGTCGTCCTGACGCTGCCGTGGTTTTTGTGGGTCAACCTCCATACCCACGGCGAGTTCTTCCACGTCTTCCTGTGGCACCACAACATCGAACGCGGCCTGGGCGGCTCTCGTTTGCGCGCGAATCCCTGGTGGTTCTATCTTCCGCAGTTTGTTGGCGATTTCCTGCCCTGGAGTCTGCTGCTGCCGCCGGCCGTGTGGTGGGTGCATCGTCGCGGTTACTGGCACGGCGACGCCGAGGCTCGCTTCGGGTTCACCTGGTTCATCAGCGTGTTGCTCGTCCTTTCCTGCGCGCGCTTCAAGCGTGCGGATTATCTTTTGCCGGCTTATCCTGGCGCGGCTCTATTCCTCGGCTGCATCGGCGAGCGCTGGCTGCAAGGCCTGGCGAGCAAACCGCGCAGGGTTGCCCTCCGTTGTGCCGCCACGCTGACGGGCGTCATGGCTCTGCTGTGGGTGGTCCGTGTCGAGTGGCAATTGCCCGCGAACGAGCCGTATCGCGATTATCAGGCCTTCGCCGCCCAGGTCCGCAATTTGGCTCCCTGTCCCGAAGAGATCATCTTTTTCCGCACCGAGGCTCATCCCCTCGCCTTTCACCTGGGGCGGCCGCTCGCCATTGTCGTACAATGGGGAGAACTGAACGCGCGGCTGCTTCAACCGGGAACCCACTATATCGTGACGCCCCCCCAGTATGCCAAGGAATGCGCTCAGTATTTGCAAAACGTCCGCCTGGAGAACGTGGTGCGTAACACAGACCTGGCCAACGGGGAACACGAACATCCGCTCGTCTTACTCCGCGCCCCAGGTTCCGCCCATCTTGCCGGAGAGCGATAGGCTCTATAATCTCTCCTTTTTAGTCGAATTATGCCGGAACTTCCTCGTTTGCCGCCGATCGCCTCGCAGCCCATCAGCGTGGTGCTGCTCGCGCACAACCAGACGAACCATCTGGAAACGATACTCGCCGCCTGGGTGACATTCCTCAACGGATTGGATCGCGAGTATGAAGTGATTGTGGTGAACGACGCCGATACAGATGGTATCGCGACGTTGGCCGACAAGTTGGCATCGAGTTACCAGCGTGTGCGCTTCCTTCGACAGACGACGGAGCAAGGAGAGGGAACGGCCCTGCGCACCGCGCTGGCGGCCGCTCGTCATCCCTTACTATTCTACACGCTCTGCGATCCGCATTATCAGCCGGCGGACCTGGGCAAATTGCTACACAAACGCGCCGATCCACGTAAGCCGGACCTTGAAATCGACCACGTCCACCTCATGACGGGATCGCGTGGCGGACAACCGTTGCCGTGGCCGTGGCGCATAATGGGTCTATTCTGGCGTATCTGTTGTCGCGTCCTGTTCACGCAAGCCCCCGAACGATTGTCGGGCTGGTTGGGTTGGAAACGTCATCTGGCGCGCTTTCCGGTGCGCATGCTGTTCGGCGTGCGCTATCACGATGTCGCTTGCCCCTTTCGCCTTCAGCGCCGCGAGATTTTCGCGCGCATCCCTTTGCAGTCGAATGGCCCCTTCGTGCATGTCGAGATCCTGGCCAAGGCCAATTATCTCGGCCTCATCATGGGCGAGGAAACATCGCTCGATCCAGGCCACTATCCGCCGCTTGCCAAGACTTCGAGCGCTGAACAATTTCGCCAACTTCTCATGGATGCGCGACAGGTGATTTGTCATCCCGATTTTGGTGAAACCCAAACAAAATGAGCCGCTTGCGGCTTAGCGCATCTCAACGCTAAGCCACAAACGGCATTCTTTAGAACCTTACGTTTAGCCTCGGGCGCCCAGCGGGAATGCTCGCATGTTGCGGCGATACTGGTAATTCGGGAAATACGGACTCTTGAAGTACGATCCGCCCGGATCTCGGAAGTTCAGACTGGCCGGATCCGGGTAGTAACGAGAACCATAACCGGGGTCGTAGGCTCCGCCATAACGCGGATCGTAATTGCCGATCCACCGCACGGGACGGCGCTGCTGCAATTCCAGGGCGATCTCCGCGCGCGTTTGATTGTCTAGACGCTGAAGCCAATAGCGAGATTCCGCCTCCGACGGCTCCCGCCCAAGCACATCGACGTAGAGCCGTCCGATGTAAGCCAGCGGAGCGAAGGCAGGATCGTTCGTGCTTCCCGAGAAGCTTTCCTGCGCCAGGTGGCCGTTCGGTGAGGAAGGCGACCGACTGAGGCTGCCCTGCGACTCGTAACGGGAGTTGATTAGTCTCTGCCCACTGCCTTGTCCACTGCTCGGTGGAGAATACTGGGCCTGAGTAAATCCGGCGAAAGCCAGAAGACCGGACAGAGCAAAAGTCATCGTGCGTTTCATGATGGTACCCTTTCTTTCTTAAGGACAGAGCCTCTGTCTCTTGGATGTTGCATGTCCTGTGCCGAAAGCGTCTGAATGGAAGCATCCTGGTTGTAAATGGCTTGCGGACAAAACCCTTGCTGGCGCTGCGGGCTGGCAGGGGTAAAAACGGCAGCGGACCAGGCAGAGACAGGTTCGCGTTGTGACGAATGGATGGATGCGTGTAAGATGCCCCCGCACCGAGATGGACGCCTGGCAGGGTTCTTGACCCGAAGTTCACGAGGCAGGTGCCGTGAGACTACCTCTCTTACTGCTCAAGCTCTTCATTCACACGGGGCTGGCGCGGGCGCTGCCGGGCGTACAACGGCGTCTGGGCGGCGGAGCGGATTTTCTGCGTTATTACAGCAATCGGCTGTTAACTTCTCCCCTATGGGAACTAGACAGGGTCGCGGCGAACCTGGAATCTCAAGGGCCGGAGGTGATTGACCTGACCCAAGGTTTTCCTTGTTTTGACTTGCTGCCTTCCGCCAGTACCAAGCTGCCTGCGGATCGGCGCGGCTGGCCTCCTTTCATGGGCCTGGCCGAGTTGCGCAGCGCCGTGGCCGAGAAACTCCTTGCGGACAACGGTCTGGCGTTCAATCCGGCCGGGGAAGTGCTTATCACGGCGGGGGTACTCGGGGCCGTGCAGACCGTCCTCGACGCTTTCGTCAATCGCGGCGACCGTGTCGTTCTGTTCGATCCCTGCTCGCCGTTGTACTCGCTGCTGGCCGGCACACGCCAGGCGCGCATTCACTGGTTGCCTACCTGGATGGAAAATGGCCGGACCCGATTTCGGCTCGATCATCTGGCGCGGGCGCTGCACGGCGCGCGGCTGCTGGTGCTGAACTCACCGGCCAATCCGACCGGCGGAGTGATCGCTGCGGAAGACCTCGAACAAATCGCTTGGTGGGCCGATCGCAATGACGTACTCATCCTCAGTGATGGAGCCTTTGAACGCTATCAGCAAGAAGGTTCGCCGATAAGCATCGGCACCATGCCTCGCGCTCGCCAGCGCACCCTGACGGCGGGCAGTGTCAGCCAGGGCTACGCGCTGGCCTCGGCGCGCGTCGGTTGGCTGGCCGCCTATCGTCACTTACTGCGGCCGTGTCTGCTCACGGCGGCTCTGCGCTCTCCGCTCGTCCCGACGATTAGCCAACAGATCGCCTTGACCGCACTGCGCACGGACCCAGGTGAATTCGAGTCGATCCGCGCGGCGTTTGAGTCGCGCCGTCGCTACGGTTTTGAGCGTTTACGCGCTATGGAGTTGAATCCGTGCTGGCCGGCGGGGGGCTTCTTTCTGTGGGTTCCTGTCTGGGAACGGGGCGTGAGTGGACGATGCTTTGCTGAAGCGTTGCTGCGCGAGCGCAAGGTGCGTGTCTCTCCCGGTGAGTTGTTCGGCCCTAGCGGTGCCGGCTACATTCGTATCAGTTACGCGACCGAGGATGGACGACTACAAGAGGGACTGAATCGCCTGGCCGATTTTCTTCAGGGTTCGCAAGGCCAACTTGAGCAACCGGCTCGACCGCTGGCAGCGTAAGAGGCCCTAACGCCATGCAGTAGGTCCCGCTTGCCGAGCGGGACCTTGCCCCAACAGGTCCCGCTCGGCAAGCGGGACCTACTTCCTGAGGTTCCAGCTTCTAGTGATGGCGTCATTTCTCCGCCACGATCTCTAGTTTCGTCTCGGCGACGACCGGCCCCGCGTCCGCGCTCAGCGTCGCCCGCAGAACCAACGGCATGTTGAACGGCCCCAGCGTGCCGGAAGCGAACCGCACGGACAATCTCGCCTTCGATTGATCCGCCGGAATGACTACCGGCTCGGCACTCACACCGCGCACATGTTCGGGCAGAATCAGTTCCAGCTTGACCGGACCAGTCAAACCCTTGCCTCGGCTGACCCTGACTGTGACGGCCGCTTGCCCGCCCCGCGCCGCGGCGAGCGATTGCCGGTCGATGTCGATACCGAGGCGGCCGGTTTCGACGACGGCGATGACCTGATCGTTTTGTCCCTCGGAACTGTAGCCAACCGTGCGTTCGATCCCGCCTTCCCGAAGCACGCCGACGGCCATGATGCAGGCGCGCGCGGTTCGGCCCGTCTCCATCCACGGCGGCAATTGCACGGCATACTCGAATTCGGTCGCGCCCGGCGGAATCGTGAGGGTTGGGCCGGTGACACCCTGCAAGTGACGCATTTGGTGGTCAGCCAGGCTCACCTCCAGAGGGCCATCAAAGCCATTGCGCTCGATTTTGTAGCGACGCCGGAACACGCTGCCACGCGGTGCCAGACGCAGATCGTAGGCGCCGACGATCTTGAAGGGCGGCCTCAAAGCCACTGCCAACAGCACGGAATCCACAACCGGCTCGCCCTGCGCCGCTGGCAACGTCGCGGTTCGTGTCACCGCCTTGCCGTCGATCAACGCCTCGCCGCCGACGGTCAAATGCGCGGTGCCGAGCGAGGCGAACGCCGTGGTTGCGAAGGTGATGTCGATCGCGGTCTGTCCGGCCGCGAGAGTGGTTTTTGTCGCCGTGACGCCTGCCGGCAATCCGGCGGTACGAAGGGTGATGGGTCCGGCGAAACCGCCCTGTCTCTCGGCAGTGACATGCAATTTTGCCTGCCCGCCGCGCGGCAGCGTCACGGTATCCTTCGCCAGATGCAACTGAAAACCAGGCACGCCCTTACCCTGCGAGACCAAAGGCACCGGCTGACGCACCTGGCTCGTTGCGGAAGAAACGCGATCGGCCGTGACCGTTACACGATAGACGTAGGCTGGCCCTCCCTGCTGATTCACATCATGAACACGCAAGCGATATTTGCCATCTTCTGAGGCGGTAAAACGCACGCGCGAATCGGCGCTGTCCCCGTCATCATTCTCGGCAATCTTTTGGCCGTGCGAATCGAACACTTCGAGCCGCGAATCGAGCGGCGAGCCGATGCGGGCCGCACAGACCTCGGCCGTGATATTCTGTCCCTTGCGAGCGTGAAACGTCCAATCGTCCACGTCTTCACGCGGGAAGATGCGGCCATTGATCGTCACTGGCAGCTTCACATCCACCGCGATCGGATCACCGTCGATTTCTTCTTCGACGATCTCCGGCACATCGCCCACGATGAACTGCAATCCGCCCGCGGCACCTTCGGCAGTCCACACTCGGGCATGCCGCGCGCCCAGCGAAGCATCGGCAGCGATGCGGATCTCGCCGGCCATGTCACGCGGATAGTCTTCCGCTTGCTGCGAAGCCGGCAACGGCAGCAACGGTCCCTCGAACCAGCGACCGCGAATGCTCCGCAACTGCTTGCTCGCTTCGACGCCGGTTCCCAGCAACTCGAAGGAGCAGCTTTTGTAGAGATACAATCCGCCGACCCGCACTTTCGTCGTCGTGCCGCGCTGTCCCCCGGCGGGGAAGATGAACGACGCCGTTGGTGGATTAGCATGGAGAGGCCTAACCACAGAGGCACAGAGACACAGAGAAGACAAAAGGAACAGCGCAAGCCAACGGTTGTTGGTCGGACGCGCGAGGAGCCTATTCATTTTCCACCTTCGATTCTTGCTTGTTGTTTGTCTTCTCTGTGTCTCTGTGCCTCTGTGGTTAGGTCTTTTCTCACAGTAAATCATCGATGACGCGGCCGTTGTTGACGAGAGCCACGGGCCGGCCTTCGGGGGTAAGAAATTCGTCCTTGGGATCGATACCCATGAGATGGCAAATTGTCGCCGACAGGTCTTCGGGGCCATGTGGGTCGCTGGCCGGACGCTCGGCGCGCGCGTCGCTCTTGCCGACGACACGGCCGCCCTTGATGCCGCCGCCCGCCAGCGCCACCGTGAACGCCGGTCCCCAGTGATCGCGGCCGGCGTCTTTGTTGATGCGCGGCGTGCGGCCAAATTCGCCCGTCACGATAACCAGCGTGCTATCGAGTAGGCCGCGCTCGCTCAGGTCGCGCAGCAGCGTCGAGAGGCCGGAATCGAGCCAGGGGAGAAGTTGTCGTTTCAGCGTGGCGAAGTTGGCGTTGTGTGTGTCCCAATTGCTGTGATCGATGGTGACGCAACGCACGCCCGCCTCGACGAGCCGCCGCGCCATCAGGCACGATTGACCGAGCGTGTTGCGACCGTAGGCGTCACGCAGTTTGTCGTTTTCGGCATGAATGTCGAACGCTTTCTTGGCCTGCGGCGAGGTCATCAAATCGAATGCCTTGTGCTGAAAGACGCTGACCGTCCGGGCACTCTGATTGGCCTTCGCTTCCGTGGACTTCTGAAAGCGGTCCACTTGGGCGAGCAGTTTCTTCCGCGCTTCGATCCGGCTCGCTGAGAGGAGGGGCGGCGGCACCACATCGGGCACGGCGAAGTCAGGGGCGTTGGGATCGGCGTCGATGACGAACGGGGCGGCGGTGGCGCCGAGGTAGGCCGAGCCGGTGCTGGGATGCATCTTGGGCAGGCAGACGAACGGCGGCACCGAGCCGCGCGGCCCGAGTTTGCGCGCGATGATGGCTCCGTGAGCGGGCTTCTGATTGTTCGGATTGAGTCCGGGATTGAAGCCGGCTTGCGGAAAATAGCCGGTCAGCATGTAGTGATCGGCCGGCCCGTGGTCCGAGTTGTGATGGCGGAACGAGCGAATGAGAGCGAGTTTGTCCATGTGCCGGGCGAGTTGGGGCAGGTGTTCGCCAACCTGGATGCCGGAAACATTGGTAGCGATCGGCTTGAACTCGCCGCGAAACTCCGCTGGCGCGTCGGGTTTGAGGTCCAGGGTGTCGATGGTACTCAACCCGCCATGCAGAAACAGATAGATGAGCGATACATCTCGCGGTGTGTTGCCGTTGTCGGCGGCGTGAGCCTGCCGCGCGAGTATCTCCGGCAGCGTCAGGCCCATGCCGAAAACACCGGCCGCACCGAGTCGCAGGAAATCACGGCGGGCGATGCCATCACAGAAAGTTTGGTGATGCGTCATAATCCGTTCCCCTTCCGATCAATCCCGATGATTCATCTCATCAATGATTGAAAATAAACTCCAGCGAATTTACCATGCTCCACGCCAAATCTTCCACCGCCGCGCGTCGATTCGCCTTGTGTTCCTGCAAATACGATAGCGTCGCTTGCCGCTCTTTTTCTTCTGGGCGTCGGCTAAAGAAGGTCAAATACAACTCCTCAACGAGCGGCCCATCCGCTGGCTGGCGCTTCGCCAACTTTGTCACGAAGCCGCCTTCATGGCTGAGTTTGACGTGAATCTCCGGCGCATTCAGCAGATGCAACACCTGGGCGACACTCGGTTCGTGATTGCGCTCGCACTCACACGCGCTGATGCGTTGCGGACGCCCGAACACCTTGAGAAAATAGTGCGGCACCTTGCTATCCCACAATTGGATGGCTCGTGTGCCGGACGGCGCACCGGCGAAGCGCTCGGCAACGCCGGTCGTCTGCGACACCATATCCAGCAGCACCTCGGCGCTGATGCGCTTGAAGCGCGCCCGCGAATGATTCTGTTCGTCGCGCTCATTCGTGGCATTCGGCTTCGACGAGAGCTGATACACCCGCGAAGCCGTGATAAGGCGAATGAGGGCGTGCAAATCGTATTTGTTCTCGACGACATACTGGCCGAGCGCATCGAGCAGTTCGGGATTGCTCGGCGGATTGGTCGCGCGCACATCATCGACCGGATCGATAATCCCGCGGCCGAGGAAATGCGCCCACACGCGGTTGGCGAGGTTGCGCGCGAACCAAGGATTGCGCGGACTCGTCAGCCAATCCGCCAACTGCGTCCGCCGATCGCCCGGCGTCAGCTTCGCCGGCATCTTTTCATCCAGTGGATGAGCGAGAATATCCTCGCCTGTACGCGGGTTCCGCGCCTGTGCCATACCTTGGCCGGAGAGCGCTTCCGTGCCGCCGTTCTTGCGAACGCCGACGCCGCTGAAGAACGCGGTCATGCCGTAATAGTCATCCTGGCTCCAGCGATCGAACGGATGATGATGGCACTCGGCGCAGGCGATGCGAATGCCGAGAAACACCTGCGCCAGTGTGCTGGCCGTTTGGCCCGGCTTGACGACCACCTTGTAGAAGTTGGCCGGAGCGACTTCGCGGAGCGGCCCCTCCGCCGTCACGAGAGCGCGGGCGAACGCATCGAACGGCCGATTGGCGGCGAGATTGTCGTGAATCCATTTGTAATAGGCATAGGCGCGCTTCGGTCCCAAGGCGGCGCGATCGACGCGCAATAAATCCGCCCATTGCAACGCCCAAAAGTCGGCGAACTCCGGCCGGTGCAACAATTCCTCCACGAGCCGAGCGCGGCGGTCAGGCCGTTTGTCATCGAGAAAACGGTGCGCCTCGGCTGCCGTCGGTAAGGTGCCGATCACATCGAGATAAACGCGGCGCAGATATTCGGCGTCGTCGGCTAGATCAGAAGGCAGAATGTTCAGTTTGCGGAGCTTGCGGAATACCAGGCGATCGATGAAGTTGTTTTCGGGCACGGCCGGATAGTGTTCGATGCGCTCGGCACGCGGCACCGCCAAACGGAACGTGTCCACCGCGTTCATGTAGCCGGCCATGATTGCCGCGTCGCCGGGGGCGTCGCCGGCCATCACCAATCCGCTCGGCTGCACCGTCGCCAGGGCGTCGTTGTTCGACTGAAACTTGGCGTGGGCCGTCACATCGACTTCACGGCCATCGCTGTAGCGGGCCACAACACGCAATTGCTGCCGGCCGCGCGGAGCGAGGATACGCTCGCGCGGTTCGACGCGGATCGATGCTACCGATGGATCGCTCGGCGAGCCGACCGGCATACCGGCGGCGATCCAGGCGCGGATGGTGTCGTAATCGCTGGAATTGGCCGCTATCCGGGCACCGCCGCCATGCGGCATCTGGCCCGTCATCTTACGTAGCAGCAAACTCTGCTCCGGCGCGGCCGGGAAAACGCGCCGGCCGCGCGACTCCTTGGTCAACGCGGCGAAGTCGGCCGGCGCATCGAAGCCGAACACCGAGAGCTTGAAACCGTTTTGTCCTTCCGCCTTGCCATGACAACCAGAAGAGTTGCAACCGAAGCGACTCAGGATCGGTTCGATGTCGTTCTCGAAGTTGAGGCGGCGTGGCTTCGCGCTATCTATCACCGTGACGGGGATGCTCAACGTGCGTCCCTCCACCAACACGCGCACAGTGGTTGCTCCGTCGGTCACGGCATGGATAACACCAGCCCCTGTGACGCGCACGACACGGGCATCGAGCGATTGAAAGCGTGCGGCACTCGTGCGATCGACGAGTCGGCCATCAGCGGTTTGGCCTGTTATCAGCAAGGAATAGCGAGCCGAGGGGCCATGCAGGCGCACGGTAGCGGGATCGGCCGTCACCTCGACGAAGTCAGCCGCCGCGGTCAGAGCCGGCGAGGCGAGGAGTGCGCAGGCGACGAGGAGGGTAGGGCCGGCGAATGTCATGAGGATGTCTGCCTCCTTGGGCATCAGGGCGCTATCGGGTGGGAGCCTGAGCGGGTAGCGTGGGCGATGATGGCAGGCCTACTACAGAGGTAACAGATGAACGCGCGAGGAGCAAGCAAGATCGCCCCGCGTCGGACGGCCCAAGCGAGATACTACTGAGTCCCGCACAGGGAATGCTACTGCTTGGCGAGCGGGGTCGCGTAAGCGCCCCGAGAGAAGCACTCGGGGCGCTTACACGACCCCGCTCGCCAGTGACATTTGGCTACGCTGGACTCAGTAAGACAAGCGCCGAGGCGCGGCGGAAGAAGGGGAACCGCGTTCCTCCCTCATTCCTCCTCTCAAAAAAACGCGCTGGCGTGCGGAGAGGGACTTGATTTCCGATGGGTTCTCCTCATATGGTATGGGAGTACCACTCGCGCCGGAGTGGCGGAATTGGCAGACGCGCCAGGTTGAGGGCCTGGTTGCTGGAAACGGCAGTGCAGGTTCAAGTCCTGTCTCCGGCACTTTTCCTTTCAGGGGTTTACGGCATTACTCGCCGTAAACCCCTTTGCGTTCTTCTGAATTGGAATTATGCGACTAGTGGTTCATTGCAGCTGGATTGTCGGATAGAGTCGCTTCAATTTCACGCGGGCGTCGGCGGTGGTGAATTGCCAATCGACCTTCACCACCGCCGCGTTTCGTTTCTGCTGCCATGCCGCCACCTCTTGCC
>DATNCY010000200.1:0-12992 GCA_035553375.1 Gemmataceae bacterium | reverse complement strand
CAGGGGCATTGGTATCTACACAAGTGCGGAGAAGGCTGAGTTAGAGCATCTTTTGTGGTTGAGGAAGAGCGCCAAATGCCTTTTTACGCTCTTCCTCATCCACGCTTCGGACCCGAAAACCACTTGTGTAGATACCAATGAGTACAGGGGAGAGGGGAGAAAGAGAAAGCGCGAACCGAGATTTCTCCGAAATTTTCCTTGAAATGATTCGCGCCATTCCTGTCTTATATCTAGGGACATAGAACATCGGGGGCGAATGCCACGTCGCGGGGAGCGACGGGGCCGACTCGTTACTGCAACTTTGTGGAGAGCCACTCGTGCTGAATGTGAACACGTATCTCGTCAAGCAACAGGCCGGCCTATTCAAGCGGACGGCCGCCTATGACATTTTCGACGCCAACACCAACCAGCAAGTTGGCAACGCCAAGGAGCGACCGTCCACCTTGGTCAATATCCTTCGGCTGTTTATGAACAAACAGAAGTTGCCGACCACGGTGGCGTTCTTCGAGCAGGGCAAGGACCAGCCGCTGTTCAGTATCTATCGTGCCTTCTCGCTCTTCCGCTCCAAGGTGCAGGTTTTGGACGCCGAGGGCCAGGTCATCGGCTCGTTCAAGAGCAAGATAATGTCGCTGGGTGGCGGTTTCTGGGTATACGACGCCGAAGAACAGCAATTCGCCGAGGTCAAGGGCGACTGGAAGGGCTGGAGTTTCAAGTTCTTGACGACCGACGGCCAGGAGTTGGGCACCGTCGGCAAGAAATGGGCGGGCATGGCCAAGGAATTGTTCACCTCGGCCGACAACTACGTGATCGCTCTCAACGATGCGGCGAAGGGGAAGAAGAACAGCAATCTGTTGCTGCTGGCGGCCGGCTTGGCCATCGACATCATCTACAACGAGTGACGCGGATGGAAGAGAATGCCGCTTGCGGCTTAGCGCCTTGCCGCGCTAAGCCGCAAGCGACGTGCGCGGATTTTTCCCTGCTAAGCTGGTATGGCTTCCTCCCTCCGTTATACTGTATCTGTACATGTGTGAGGGAAAGCAAGTCCATCAGAAACAGCCGGCAGCCATCGCTGCTATTCATCGATTTCACGAGGGGAAAAACATGGCCGAAGCATCGCAGAGCAAGGAATTGAAAAATGTCCTGGCCCAGATTGAAAAGGACATCGGCAAAGGCTCCATCATGCAGCTGGGGGAAGCCTCCGCGCTGGACGTGCAGGGCATTCCAACCGGGGCGTTGAGCCTGGACATCGCCCTGGGCGGGCGCGGTCTGCCGCGCGGTCGAATCATCGAAATCTTTGGGCCGGAATCGAGCGGCAAGACGACCGTGGCCCTGCATGCGGTGGCCAACGCCCAAAAGCAAGGCGGCGTCGCCGCTTACATCGACGCCGAACATGCGCTCGATCCGGGTTGGGCCAAGCGTCTGGGTGTCGATCTGGAAAGTCTGCTGGTCAGCCAGCCTAGCTACGCCGAGGAGGCGCTGCGCATCGCGGAAATGCTGGTCAAGTCCAACGCCGTGGACCTGATTGTCATCGATTCGGTGGCCGCCCTGGTGCCCAAGGCTGAGATTGAAGGCGAGATCGGCGATTCGCATGTCGGCATTCAGGCTCGCCTCATGAGTCAGGCGCTGCGCATTCTCAATCCGACCATCGCCCGAACCAAGACGTGTATGATCTTCATCAATCAACTCCGCCTGAAGATCGGCGTCATGTTCGGCAATCCGGAAACGACCTCCGGCGGTCTGGCGCTGAAGTTCTACAGTTCGGTGCGGATGGACATTCGCAAGGTGACGGGCATCAAGGACGGCGATGTGACCGTCGGCTCCCGGACCAAGGTGCGTGTGGTCAAAAACAAGGTTGCCCCGCCGTTTCGGCAAACCGAGTTCGATCTGATGCACGATCGGGGCATCAGTCGCGAGGGCGATCTGATTGACCTGGGCATCGAGGACGAGATCATCCAGAAGAGCGGCGGTTGGCACAGTTACGGCGAGATTCGCCTGGGCAACAGCCGTGAGAATGCCAAGCAGTTCTTACGCGACAACCCGACGCTCATGGATGAAATCAGCCGTAAGGTGCTGGAGAAGCGGGGCATGCTGCCGCCGACGGGCGGTGCGGAAGAGGACGGCAAGGTTGAGGAAACGCCTGCGACCGAACCGGAAACCCCTTCCAAGGGATCGCGTCGTCGCTCCGCGGCGTCGTCAGAGTGAGACCGTTTATGAGCGAACAGCTGGCTTACGCCAGCTGTTCGCCATTAATCAGGCATACCTCATCCCCGCGCTGTCGAACCCTCTCCAGACGGCGAATCCATTCCGATGAACGGATCCACTCATTTGGATGTAATTATCTTGTAGTTTGCCCCGAATTCGCGGGTAGGCGTGCCACGAAGAGTCCCATTTCTGTCCTCTCACGTCCAGACCAGACCAACGAAGAATCTGCGCCGCGGCCGGCGTCGAGTGACCGTGAAAGATCGCGGCCCCCGCCGCGATGATGAGGGATAACACACAACCGCAAGTTGGCCAATCCGATAGGAGTATCTCAAGTGCCACGCCGGTGCCTCCTCAATGTTCGCTGTTCCCGGTCTGCCCAAATTGTCACCGTCTTTGGGAACTCATCTGCAAAACCGTGAACACGTCCCCCTCAATTATCGCAGGGACCATGCGCGGAAACCAGTGAATTTGCTCCCTTCGGCAACTCTCCAACTTCCTTAAGAAAAATTATCGCAATCTTCATGCCATGTGGCGGGCCTGAGTCGGCAAGCAGGGGAGCGGCCGTTCTTTTCGGAAAATTCGTTAAAATTCCTGCAATTGATTTATCTGGTCGGTCGATGAAGGAATGGGGAGAGGAGATAGAAGCCTGACGCAGGCGCCCCGCGAAGAAGAAGGAGCCAATATGGTCCGACCGTCGGCGATGTCATTGTTCGTCGCTTGCGCCGTTAGCCTGTGTTTTCCGTTCGCCTCGGAAAAAGCGGTCGCGGCGGAACCACCCTATGTAATCCTGCTGCGTTCGCGGAGTGCGATTGTTACTCCGGAGAAGAGCCGAGACGCCCAAACGGGCGGCGGCTTCATTCAAGTGACGCAGTTGGAGCCGAACGTGATTATGGCTCTGATGCGCGGTGCCGTGGCCACGGGGGCCGGGCACAAGGAAGGGTCGGCCTCGATGCAGTTCGATTTGAATCAGGACTTCGAGATTGTACCAACGCGGGCCACGATTCATCCGCCGCGTTTGGTCGTCTCCGGTTGGCTCATCGGCGCGCTCGACTCCACGGAGCCGGAAGGCGGCTCAGCGGATCAAAGTCCCGCCTGCGCCACCGTGCAATCGGCCGGTCAACCGATTCTCAATCTGTGTTTGAAACCTCATTCGGTGGTGAGTTGTCAGAACCTGCTTGTCAACGATCGCGTCGGGCCGCTCGAACAACTCGTCGCGCCGGGAGGCTTTTGTTTGCACCAGACTTTCGCCATCAACGCCATGCAACCAAAGAGTCATTGTCATCCCGGTAACGCCGCCAGCGACTTCGATCCCGACCCGAGGCTCGACTCGCAGTGGAACCATGTACTCAAGCCGTTCCGCGCCGTGCCGCACAAGGATTTCGGCTTCCGCGTTATCGTCCGCGTCGTGGAGGATGTGCCTCTTCCCGCGCTCGCCAGTCCGCCGGCACTCCTTCACCCACCCGGAAAAGTGGATAAGGAAGCGGCGGCACCCGTTCTCGATCCCAAAGCCGCCAACGAGTGAACCGAACCGCGTCATTCGCTGTCTAAAAGGTCGTGACATAATGGCGAACGGCTGGCTTACGCCGGCCGTTCGCCATTTGTGTTCGTTTTGACGCGCCAACGGTGAAGGCGATATTGTTGCGGCGAACCGGCGTGATATAAAGAGAGGGTTAGACGCGCCCGTAACTCAGTGGATAGAGTGTCGGTTTCCTAAACCGAAAGTCGCAGGTTCAAATCCTGCCGGGCGCACTTCTCTCCTCCATCTCCGAAAGCGCGGCTTGCTCGCTCCTGGTTCGTGACCTACGGTTTATCCAGGAGGTCTCCATGAGCCAGCCATCCGCCGATCGCAATCGCCGCCGCACGCGCCGGCAAGTCTCGAAAAGGACCATCAAGGTCCGTTGTCATCGAGGCATCAGCGGTATGGGAACGAACCTGGCGCGGACACTTCTCGATGTGTCCGCGGACGGCGCTCGCCTCGTGGTTGCGTCGCCGCTGGAGCGCGGACAAGACATCACTCTGAGTCTGGAGGGCGTTTGGCACGCGCGACCGCTCACGGCTCAGGGCAAGGTTTGTTGGTGCGCGTCTCTGGCCGATGGAACATACTGCGTTGGTATCCACTTCGACAAAACGCTGCCCTACCACGAAGTTCAGGATCTCGCCTCGGCCCCACGCGGATGAGGTCGGTTACTCCAGCCGAACGACATCGCCGCGACGAACCGTGCCGCCGTGCAGTACGGTGGCGTAAACGCCGACCTTCCCCTCGTTGTGCTTGACGGCCGTTCGCAAAATGCCGGCGTCGCCGGGCAAATCCGCCTGCGGCAGCGTCGTCATCACGCAACGGCCACACGGCCGTGTGATCTGCAAACGCACCTCCGACCCCAGCAGCAGCGTCCGACCAACCCAGTCCTTTTCGACGAATGCTTGCGGTTCCCCTTCTACGGCCACCACGAGATTCGGACGGAAACGGCGCACCTCGAAGCGCCCCGGCGGATAGAGAGCGCGCAGGCGGTCCAGCGTCGCCGTCGTCAGCAGGTGAATGGGAGCGAGATCGAAAAAACTGCCCAGCGGCATCGATTCGTCGGTGACGGCGTCCCGATGATCCATTCCCTCAATGTCCGGCCAATACTCCTCAAGGACTGGCTTTTCCGGCGCGGCGGTGTGCAAGGCGACCGCGCGACCGAGGATCGGCGATAGCAGAGAAGCAAGTCCGGGCTGATCGCTGGTGGTGAGGGTGCCATCGGGGAGGGTGATCCGCACCGGCGGCAGTGCGGCGTCGGAACGCGGCGGTTCGCGGTAGCCGGCTCGGAAATCGAACAGGTGCGGCCATTTTCGCGGATTCTTGGCACTGGCGATTTTGCCGTCTGCCGCATCGACAAGGGCGTAGGCCCGATCGCCGAGCAAACCGCGCTCACTCACCAGGCTGGCATTCAGTTCCTCACCCTGCATCGACTTGACGGGATAACGCCACAGGGAAACGAGCTTGCCGGATGCTTGGGAGGGGGTCATGTTGGGTTCCTTTGCGAAAACGGGATCGCTGGGAAGTCATAAAACAGTAAGGGCTGACAGACAAAACCCTGCCAGCCCGCAGCGCCAGCAAGGGAAAGAGTACCCTTGCTGGTGCTGCGGGCTGGCAAAGCAAGGAGATCGTCATGCGCACTACCGGGAAACAAGGGGCGGTCCTCATCGCGACGGCCCTCGCTCTGGCTGTTATTACTCCGGCCGTCCGATCGGCAAGCCCGTTGGCCGGCAACTGGAAGGTCGCCGCCGTCAGCGAAGGCAAGGAGATCACCCTTCTTATCATCAAGGTCGAGGACGGCGACGGCAAGCCGGCGATCAAGGTTCTCTGGCCGGCCGGGATCAAGGATACGCCCCTGGAAGATGTATCCGTCGATGCTAATTCCCTGCGGTTCACGCTACGAACACGCAGCGCTCCGCTGCGGATGATCGCCCATGCTCCCAAGGGTGAAGCGAAAGCGAAGAAATTGCTCGGTTCCGTGCATCCGCCGGGCAATGCCGAACCATTGATCCTCGAGCGCACCGACAAGACGGAGACCGCCGCGAAGGACGCCGAGAAGGACAGTCCCGGCTTCGATGAACTGGAGCGCGCGCTTGAAGCGAAAGACGCCGCGAAACAGGAAGAGGGTTTGAAGGCATTGGTGAAAAAGCGTGCCGATGCACCCGTGGCCCTGGCCGCGACCGAGGCGCTGGCGCAGATCGCCATCGCCAAGGGAGCGACGGCGGACAAGATCCGATCGCTTGCCGATCAGTATGTCAAAACCGCCTCGGTGTATGGCCGCGATATGGAACTACACGCCACGTTGCAGATGGCGAGAGGGCTATTGTCCAGTGGAGAGAAGACTCCTCTCGCTCTCGATTACGCTCAAAAGGCCGAGAAGCAATTGACGCCGAAGGATTCGCTCGATCAACAAGCCGCCATCTTGAAGACCCTGACGCGAGCGCTGAACAAGGCCGGCAAGGGCGACGAGGCCAAGACGATAAAAGCTCGCATCGCCAAGCTGGACGAGCGACTCGATGAGGAGTTCGAGAAGCGTGCCATCCCGTTCAAACTGGAAGCGGCTCCGCGTCGCAAGGGGAACAGTGAGCGCGTCGTTCTGTTGGAGTTGTTCACCGGCACCCAGTGTCCGCCGTGCGTGGCCGCCGACATTGCCTGTGATGCCGTGCTGAAATCTTACAAGCCCAGCGAAGTCGTCGTGCTTCAATATCACCTGCACATTCCCGGCCCCGATCCGCTGACCAATACCGATAGCGTGGCGCGGCAGGAATATTACGGCAAAGACATCGAGGGCACGCCGACGGCCTTTCTCGATGGCAAGCCAACCGAACCACTGGGCGGTCCTTCAAGCGGCAGCAAGGAGAGTTACGACTCGCTGCGCAAGCAACTCGATGGCGTACTGCAAAAGAAAGCCGGCGCCAGCATCAAACTGGATGTCCAGCGCACCGGTGACAAGATCAACGTGTCGGCCGAGGTCGCCGACCTGACGAAGACCGGCGACCGTGTGCGGTTGCGTTTCGCGCTGGTTGAGGAGGTGGTGCGCTATCCTGGTCCCAATGGCCAGCGCTTGCACCATCATGTCGTGCGTTCCTTCATTGGCAGCGTCAAGGGCTACGCCCTGCTGGAAGCGACCGAAAAGCAAAAGCTCACCGCCAACCTCGCCGACGTGAAAAAGTCGCTCAACGATTACCTGACCGGCTTCGCCAAGGCCAATCCGTTCCCCGGCGACGACTGGCCATTGAATCTGAAGCGCCTTAAGGTCGTCGCCTTTGTTCAGGATGACAAGAGCAAGGAGATTTTACAGGCCGTCCAGACGGATGTGCCCGAGGCGAAGTAATCTCCTCGTCTATAGTAAGAGATTTGTCCACCAATAACTTCTCGTATAGCCGCGACGGGCAGCGAAGCGCTCTGCTGCCCATCGAAGGCCGCTCACCGAGCGGTTCGCCGACTCGACCTTGCCGCGAAAGGAAAGCGAGATGCTCCCGCGAAATGCCGTGATTTGCCTGACAACGATCCTCCTCCTGGTCGGTACCGCGGCATGCGGCCGGGCCGCTGACGGCGAGAAAACGCCACCTGGACGGCTGAATGTCGTCGTCATTCTCGCCGACGATCTCGGTTGGGCCGACCTCAGCTGCTACGGCAGCAAGTACCACAAGACGCCGAACCTCGATCGCCTCGCCGCTCGGGGGATGCGCTTCACCGATGCTTATGCGGCTGCCTCTATCTGTTCGCCGACGCGCGCCGCCCTGCTGACCGGTAAGTATCCCGCACGGCTCAATCTCACGGATTGGCTGCCCGGACGAGCGGATCGTCCCGATCAGAAGCTACTCCGCCCGGTCATCAATCAACAATTGCCATCCTCGGAAATCACACTCGCCGCAGCGCTAAAGGCGGCGGGATATGCCACCGGCCACATCGGTAAATGGCACCTCGGCGGCAAGGGAGCCGGACCCCAACAACGCGGTTTCGATGTGAATATCGCCGGCGATGCCGCCGGTTCGCCGCGCAGTTATTTCGCTCCGTTCAAGAGCAAGGATGGCCGCTTCATTCCGGGATTGGAGCGTGCGCCGGAAGGCGAATACCTCACGGATCGCCTGACGGTGGAAGCCGAGAAGTTCATCGAGAGCAACCGCGCCAAACCGTTCTTTCTCTACCTCGCGCATTACACGGTTCACATTCCTCTTCGCGCGAAGGCCGACATGGTGGCGAAGTACAAGCCCGGCCGGCCCGGTCAACAAGGCAATCCGACTTACGCCGCCATGATCGAGAGCCTCGACGATGGTGTCGGCCGCATTCTCAAAAAACTGGATGAACTGAAATTGTCTGAGCGCACGCTCGTTGTGTTCACCTCGGACAACGGCGGCCTATCCGTGCTGGAGGGACCGAACACGCCGGCGACGATCAACGCTCCGCTGCGTGAGGGCAAGGGCTATCTCTACGAGGGCGGCCTGCGTGTGCCGCTGATTGTCAGGTGCCCAGGGGTCACGCGGCCAGGCAGCACCAGCGCCGCGCCGGTGTGCAGTTTCGATCTTTTTCCGACGATCCTCGACGCCTGCGGGGTGAAGAGTGACAGCAAGACTGATGGTGTCAGCCTGGTGTCACTGATGAAGGGAGACGCCCTGAAACGCGAAGCATTGTTCTGGCACTATCCGCACTACAGCAATCAAGGCGGCCATCCCGGCGGTGCCATTCGCGCCGGCGATTACAAACTCATCGAGTTCTACGAGAACGGTCGCCGAGAACTGTACGATGTCAAAAAAGATCTTGGCGAGTCTCGTAATCTGAGTGCGGACAAGCCGGAGATGGTGAAGGAATTGGGCGAAAAGCTCGCCGCCTGGCGGAAAGCAGTCGGAGCGAAGACGATGAAGCCGAACTCCGACTATGTGCCCAATCCGCAGGCGGCGGGAGGCACGATTACGCTGCCGGCGCGAACGGCGGAGGTTCACGGCACGCAGTTGCGCTACGAACCGCTGCCGCACAAGAACACGCTGGGCTTTTGGGTGCGCACAGAAGATTGGGCGTCGTGGGAATTCACGATCACTCGGCCCGGTTCGTTCACGGTCGAAGTGCTGCAAGGCTGCGGCAAGGGGCAAGGCGGCAGCGTGGTCGAAGTGTCCATCGGCGAACGATCGCTGACGTTCACCGTGGAGGACACGGGGCACTTCCAGAACTTCAAGTCCCGCACCATCGGTACGGTGACCCTCGACAAGGCAGGACGGTATACGCTGACGGTGCGGCCGAAGAAAAAGGCTGCGGCGGCGGTTATGGACCTGCGCGCGGTGACGCTAAAACCGGCGACAAAGTGAAGTGTCGTCCAGCACTACCCGAAAGCCCATGCGGTGCGACAATTGCTGCCGGGACTGCTCCAACAACCGCCACGCGCCACGCGACGATCGCCTCTCGCCGGACCCTACGGATCATCGGCCGGACTCTCCTGATAGTAGTGTTCGCCGTACCAATCGTGGCACCACTCCCAAACGTTGCCGTGCAGATCGAATAGGCGAAGGCATTGGCCGGCGGAAACGAGAATGATACGCTGGAGCAGAGCATATTTGTCACAACAGCCACCTGCACGATCCGCTGGAAGACCAGCGGCTACATGGTACAACTTCACCGTGACCCTTTTTGTCAGTCCTGGAGCCATCCACAGAGGGAGGCGACCAGCTATGCTGGAGTACCTGATCCGCCGCACGGACGACGAATGGTTTTCGTTCCCGTTCGACCAGTACCCTGTAATCCTGTGTCCAGCCCGAACGCCGTCAAAACGAATCGACGGTTGGGGCAGCAACCGCATCGAGGTCGAAGGGGAGGAAATCAGTTTTTCGGATGAAGACCCCGGCTTTCAGGTCGTCTTCGAGACAGGTACTCTACCAGAGGAGAGAGCCGATCAAATCGTGTCCGAAATCTGCGAGAACATCGAGGCTCGAACCGGCCAGAAGGCGAGAATAGTCAAACTGTAGTCCAGCGAGGACGTGCCGCATGAACGAGTTGATCGACCAATTGGACGGCTACCTCGCTCGTTGTCGTCCTGATTACTACCGTCAGCTTCAGCCGGGCGTCAGTGAACAAGCCCTCGACACATTTCAATCCCAAGTGGGGGTGAAACTACCGCCTCTGTTTCTTCACTTGTACAAGTGGCGGAACGGCCAGGACGCCGACTGTTCGGCAAACCTGACTGACAACTGGATGTTCACTCCGATAGAGGAAGTGATCTCTATCAAAGAGACGCTCGATGGCATGATCGGCACTGATTTTGAGGAACCGAACTGGTGGAGTCGCGGGTGGGTTCCGTTCCTGAGCAACGGCGGCGGGGATCATCTCTGTCTTGACCTGACCGCTGAGTTTGGAGGCGTGCCGGGGCAATTGGTATCTTTCTGGCACGACTGGGATAACCGCTCGGTCAAGTTCCCCAGCATGGAGGCGTGGTTACAAGCGGTGGTGGATTCGATTGCTGAAAAGGGTTGAGCGAAACCACAGATTTCGGCTCGATATACTCAGTAAAGGCTGGGGATTTGCCGCGGTAGGCGGTGCAACAGTTGCTGCCGGGACTGCTCCAGTAGCCGCCGCGCACCATGCGGCGATCACTGCTCGCCGGACCTCGCGGATCTTCCGCCGGACTCTCCCGTGATGCCATCGCAACCGATTCCTGGGTATTCCCAACTACCGGCGAGGGGAAATCCGATTGGGAGCGGAGCAGAAGGAACGGTGTTCGACCTCCCAAGTCATCCGGATTGGGTTCTCAAGGAGTATAAGCCAGGAACGATTGCTACCCAGGCAAGCAATGAAGCCAACAACCTGGATGCCCTGCGCCGAGTCTTCGGGGATCGTCATGTCGTGCAGACCGTGACGCCGCCCAGGCGGTTTGCTCCAGGTCAGCCGGTTGTCCTTCTCAAACAGAAAGTCATCATCGTCGTGGGGGGCGAGGATCAAGCTGCTCTGAAGGTAATTGTTGATACATTAAAGAAGAACAACATTACTGCCGACGTGGGCAAGAACTTGATATGGGGTCACACGGGCGATGGGATTTTCCGGTGGATCTGGATCGAATAATCGAATTGGGGCGTCAAGCAAGGTAGATAGGGAGGGTGTCATGGATTTCTTAGAATCTAGGCGAGAAGCCGCCGAGCGTCTTCTTCGCTTCGCTGCTGCTCAGGATGCTGATATTGCGCCATTCCGAGATGAATACGATGTTTTTTCCCATCGGAAACGGTGGATTGACTTTTGGTTGGAAAGCGATGCGGTTGGCTACCATCTTCGGGGTGAGATTGCTAAGCTGCCAATACAGTTTGCCACTTCACAATCCTCGTTTCGAGGCATTTGGGATGAAGCAGGATCGATCGATGATCTTCATCAAGCATTGGAACTTCTCCAATCCTGGCTGATCGATGCCAAGGAGATCGATGAATTAACGGATCGGAGGATTCACCGCTCTATGATCTAGCGTGAGACTGTCGCCAATCGGGGGAGCATGTACGAGGATGTTGGATCGTGGACCTGATTTTGGGCAAGGAGTGAACGGAATGACGGAGAGCGAGTGGTTGGACTGCAACAACCCTCGGTTGATGCTGCGACATCTCCGACGACCTCTGGGCCGAGATTGGTGGACTACTTGGTATCGTCTTCCGAATCGTGTACCCCGCAAGTGGCGGTTGTTCGCCGTTGCATGTTGTCGCCGGTTGCGTCGGCTCAACAGACATGAGGGAATGCTTCTGGATTTTGTTGAAACGGTGGCCGATTCCCCAGCAGGCAAAGTAGATTGGGACGCAACAGAAGTAGAGTGTAAAAGACTTGCGAGTTTCTGTCGCCACTCTTGGTCTACCACGGACGTGTATTATGGCGGTCTAACGGCGAATGTTGCCGGGCATGTGAGACGGGAAATTGCACGAAGAGCCGCATCAAAATATAAAGGTTCTCAGAATCCAGTGGTTCAGGGATGGATTCTTAACGGTGAGAGATGTCGTCAAGCTGACCTGCTGCGTGACATCTTCGGCAACCCATTCAGCCCTGTGTCTACCAACCCCACCTGGCTTACGCCGAGCGTGATCACGCTCGCCCCAGCCGCTTACGAAGAGCGCCCCCTGCCTTCGGGCGAACTTGACACCGCACGCCTTGCCGTGCTTGCCGATGCCCTTGAAGAAGCCGGTTGCCACGACACCGACATCCTTGGGCATCTTCGCAGTCCTGGCCCCCATGTTCGTGGTTGTTGGGTTTTGGATGCTCTCCTTGGGAAAAGTTGATCGCTAAGGCTGGCCCGTTACGTTTCCAGCACTACCCGAAATCCCACGCGGTACAAATGATCGCCCGGTTCGAGTTTGCCGCGGTAAGCGGTGCGGCAATTGCTGCCGGGACTGCTCCAACAACCGCCGCGCACCACGCGACGATCACCGCTCGCCGGCCCCTGCGGATTTTCCGCCGGACTCTCCTGATAGTAATGCTCACCGTACCAATCGTGGCACCATTCCCAAACATTGCCGTGCAAATCGAACAGGCCGAAGGGATTGGCCGGATACGAACCGACCACCGAGGGTCGCCGCAGATAGGGGCCGCGCGGCGCGCCGCCGTAAGGATAGTTGCCGTCGAAGTTCGCCAGCGTGGAGGATAGCGAGACACCCAGGTGGAACGGCAGAGACGAATCGGCGCGACAGGCGTATTCCCATTCGGCCTCGGTCGGCAAACGATACACGCGGCCATCCTTTGCTTCTTCGGGGCGCTCCGACATTCGGCGGCAGAAGACAACGGCGTTGCCCCAGGTGACGCGCTCGACGGGGAAGTTGCGCGGTTCCATGTCCTTGACCATGTCCTTGCCGCGACCGCTGCGCGAGAAGTGGCTGGAATTGGTCCTCATGATGAGTTGATATTGCATTTGCGTCACTGGATAGACGCTGATGTAGAATGGCCGGGTGATGGTCACTTCATGCTGCGGTCCCTCGTCGGGAGTGCGGCCGGTTTCCTCCGCCGGCGAACCCATGATAAACGTGCCGGCGGGAATTAGCACGAATTTCATGCCGATGATGTTGGTGAGTTGTTTTGGCAACGACCGGCTCGGTCGGACGATTGGCTTTGGCGTGACCACGGTTGGAGGGGGTGGCGGCGCGAGCGGTGGAAGCATGATGATGGACGGAGTCGGCGGTTTCGGTTTCGGTGGCGACGCGGGTTTGAGTTGACGGGCGAGTTCCTCGGCCAGTGCCGCCGCATTCGCCGGTCGCTTATCCGTCTTCGAGGCCAGGCAGGCGCCGAGCAAACGCAGCGTGTCCTCGGGAACCTGACGACCCGCGAG
>DATNCY010000199.1:0-10724 GCA_035553375.1 Gemmataceae bacterium | reverse complement strand
TCGCGGATGGGGCGATCCGGCTGTACGGCATGGAAGCACCTCCCGCGAAAAAATAAGCGGCTGCTTTCAACGTGAAAACACGAAATCGCCTCAGATCAGTGGATGCCTGATGAACGGCGGTCTGGCCTTGACGAGGGTGCCTCAATCGCCTATTTTTTACCCTGTCAGGGCGCTTAGCTCAGTTGGCTAGAGCACCAGCTCGACAAGCTGGGGGTCACTGGTTCAAGTCCAGTAGCGCCCACTTTCCTCAAGTCCTTGGCCGATTGCGAGTTGCACACCTTCCGATGGTCAGGGAGGAATCGGGGCGTCAGCGCCCAGCCTGCAAACGGCGAAGTGCCATCCACGATGATCGGTTCAGTTGGGGAAAGGACACAACTCGCTCCCCTCGTCGTGAGCAAGCCGGCACGAACATCACACCCAAGCTCCGAACGGCGGCGGATACTGCACCCACCCGACCACGCCGTCCAGCGCCCCGGCCACCAACTCCAGCCCCATGAAGGAGTCGCTGCCCAAAAATGGAGCCTCAAGGTGCGCAGCCAGTGCCGGGGAAAATCCGAACCGTGGATAGAAATGCGGGTGGCCCAGCACGACGACAATCTTGTGCCCCTGCTGTCGGCATTCGTCTAGCCCACTGCGCACCAGCGCCGAGCCGATCCCCTGGTTCTGGAATTCAGGCAGGACCGCCATCGGTGCAAGGGCCAGCGCCGGCACCGTCCCGGCCCCCGTGATGATCGGCAAGTCGCTGAAGAGGATGTGGCCGACGACCTGGCCCGCCTTCTCGGCAAGCAGCGACACCCGGACGTACCCGCTATCCCGGAGGGCATCCACGAGGCTTGTCTCGGCGTTCTGGCCAAAGGCGAGGCGGTTGACGTGCCGGATGGCTTCGTGGTCGGCGGTGGATTCTGGCCGAATGACGATGCTCATGGCTCTCCGTTCCACGGGTACTCCATCTGCCTCGCCGTCTTCTCGGTGACATCCTTGCCCAACAGCTTACTGACGATGTGCAGGCTCATGTCAATGCCCGCTGCGATGGTAGCCGGACGAGGAGCAGCAGATGGCGGTCGGCGGGCTGCACGTCGAGGACGGCGATCTCGGCCTCGGCAGGCTCAAAGAAGCCTCTTCGAGTAACCGGCGAAATGCACCGTATTCTGCCACTTTTCTCACTTCTATAAATCACCACAAGTCGTTTGCTTTCAATAAATTTGCGGCAAATTTCGTCATCTATCAATCTCTCCCATGACAATGTCAATGCTGCCGACGATGGCCGGCACATCGGCGATGAGGCAACCGCGACAAATCTCGTTGGTGACGCTGAGATTGCAGAAACTCGATGACCGGGCGCGCACACGCAACGGCACGACACCCTTGTTGGGCGCGCCGACAACGTAGAAACCCATCTGACCGCGTGGACACTCTGTCTCGACGTAGGCTTCGCCAGCCGGCAGATGACGCGGCATCTCGATGCGATGCGAACCCTGGGCGCCGGCATAACGGTCCAACGCCTGCTCGCAGAGGCGGATACTCTCCACTAACTCAAGCATGCGCACCATGAAGCGGTGCCAGGCATCACCGACGACCGTTCCCTGCGGGGCTTGCCAACCCCAACGATCGTCGAACGGCGGGACCACCACGTTGAAATCATAGGTCTCATAGCCGCAATACGGCTCGGTGCGGCGCAGATCCCAATCGGGATCGCCTCGGCGACGATCCAGCGAGCCGCGCAGCATGGGACCGGTGCAGCCGTAACTCAGAGCCACTTCTTTGCTCAGGTTGCCGATGTTCGCCGTTCGCTGCACGAAGATGTGGTTTGTCGTCAGCAGCGCGTGATACTCCGGCACGCGCGGCTTCAAGTAATTGAGAAACTCGCGGCAGCGCTCGACCCATCCGGGCGGCAGATCGTCGTGAACGCCGCCGATGGTGATGTAGCTGTACGTCAGACGCGCGCCGCAGACTTCCTCGAAAAGATCGAGAATCATTTCGCGTTCGCGGAAGGCGTAGAGGAACGGGCTGAACGTGCCAAGATCGAGTCCATAAGCGCCCATGCCGACGAGATGACTGGCAATGCGGTTCAGTTCGGCAATAAGGACGCGGATGACGTTGGCTTTTTCCGGCAATTTCATGCCGCACAGTTTCTCGACGGCCAGCGAGTAGGCCAGGTTCATGTTCATCCCGGCCAGGTAGTCCATGCGGTCGGTGTAGGGGATGAACTGAATGGGCGTGACGTTCTCGCCGATCTTCTCGGCGCAGCGATGCAGATAGCCCAGATGCGGCGTGACTTCGGAGATCACCTCGCCATCGGTGCGCAGCACTAACCGCAGCACGCCGTGCGTGCTGGGATGCTGCGGTCCCATGTTGACGAGCATCTCGTCGGTGCGGACATCGAACTCGATGACGGTCTGATCTTGTTTGCGATCCGGCGGTGCGACGGTGGCCATGATACCCTTTCCCTAACGGTCATTCGCTGGAAGAGCCGGCGAGTAGTTGCTGGGCGATCACAAGTGCATAGGGCCGAGGCTCTTTCCAGAGCCATTGCGGATCGAGATGAAAACCGGGCAGGATTTCGCTGTGGAATATTCCGCGACGCGGACGGACTTCTCGATACCGTCCCCGCGCGTTCAGACGTAGGAGAAGAATGGTCTTCTCCTCTTCGTCGATGATCCAGTATTCGGGAACACCAGCGCTCTGGTATTGTTGGCGCTTTTCTTCATAGTCGCGTTCGACGCTTTCGGGCGAGACAATCTCCACCGCCAGATCGGGCGGGCCTTCCACGTAACCGCGTTGGATGCGATCACCATGTTCTGCCAGGACAAAAGCAAGGTCAGGCTCCGGTCCATTACGTTCCTTGAGCCTGAAGGCCACGCGAGAACCAAAGACCTGCCCTAACTTCTTCGCCTCGGCATAACCATACATCAGGACCAAGAGCCAGCCAAACAGATCATTGGCATCGGTATTATCGGGCGAGGCCATGTAGATCACCCCATCGATCAGGTCCGCCTTTTGGCCATCGGGTATGAGGGCGCAAAAGTCCTCGAAGGTGTGGCAACCCGACCGTGTCTTCGTTCCCATAACAGCGCCTCCATCTCGCATTCATCAGCGCCCGCGGATACCGTGATATTCCAGCGGATATTCGTAATCCTTCCTCAGCGGATGCCCCACCCAATCATCGGCGAGCAAGATGCGCGTCAGTTCGGGATGGCCGACGAACCACACGCCGGACAAATCATAAACCTCGCGCTCGTGCCAGTCGGCCGTTCGCCACAGCGACGTAACCGAGGGCACTTCCGGCAATTCTCCGACTTTGTTGTCCTTCCAGCGCGGTAGCATCACCTTGAGGACGAAGCGATGTCGATGAGGGAAACTCGACAGGTGATAGACGACTTCGAGATGAGGCTCGAAACCGGCCTTGGCCACCTTCTTCGGGTCCATCTCCAGGTAATCGACGCCGCTGATGCAGTTGAGAAGGTCGAACTGCAATCGGCTATCTTCTTTCAGAAAACGGCACACCTCGAACAGATCGGCGGCATCGACCACGATGAACGGATCAATGGCTTCGAGATTCTTCGACGTGATGCGTGAGCCGAATTTCTGTTCGAGAAGGGCGACGATGTCGGCGGAGGTCATGCTGGCTTCCTAATTCCAATCTAACCACAGAGGCACAGAGGCACAGAGATGACAAAAGGAAAATGCCAAAAGAATAAGACGGACGTTCTGGCGTTTTCTTCTCTGTGTCTCTGTGCCTCTGTGGTGAAAAATCTTATGCCTTGGCGGGGGCGGCGAGTTCCTTGTTCTTCTTGGCGAAGGCGTTCTGTTTCTCCAGTGCCTTCATCGGATCGGGATCGGTCAATTCGGGCGGCAGCAGCGTGTAGCCGGTGCGCGACGGCATCGGCACGGTCAGCGGTTGATCCTTCGTCAGATCCTTCATCGCCCGAACCTTGTCCTGGATACGCATGAGACCTTCGAGCAGCGCTTCGGGGCGTGGCGGACAGCCAGGCACATACACATCCACTGGCACCACCAAATCGACGCCCTTGACGACGTTGTAACCGTACTTGTAATAGGGTCCGCCGCCGCAGGTGCAAGCGCCCATCGCGATGACGAACTTCGGATCGGGCATCTGGTTGTACAGACGGCGCACTCGACTGGCCATCTTGAAGTTGACGGTGCCGGCCACGATCATCAAATCGGCCTGGCGCGGCGTGGCTCGAAAAGCACCGGCGCCGAAACGATCGATGTCGTAGCGCGAGGCGCCGGTGGCCATCATCTCGATGGCGCAGCAGGCCAGGCCGAAGGTCATCGGCCACATGCTCGACTCACGCGCCCAATTGATGGCCTGCTCCAGCGAAGTCGTTACGACACTCTCTTCAAACCGACCTTCCAGCCATCCCATTGTCAAAACTCCCCCCGTTTTGGCCAGCCCGTAGCGCCAGCAAGGGACGATCCCTTGCTGGCGCTGCGGGCTGGCCATTCCTTGATTTAGTCACGAATGCGCACCCGCACCGGCCAGCGGCGCGGGCTGTCGAACGATCGGCGCTGGAGGAATCGGTGAAAGAGGCGATGCAAGCTCAATACCGGGGTGTTCAGCTGCCAGGCTGCGAACCCAGGCGAGATCACCGCGCCGCCACAGGTAAGCGAAGCCGACCAGCAGAACACCGAAGAACACGGCGATTTCCAGCAGGGCGAGCCAGGCCAGTTGACTCGCCTGCTCCTGCGTCCGCGTGACCATCGCCTCCGCACTGGTCAGCGGCTCCAACTCCCCCTCTTCTGCCTGCGAAAGCCTGCCGTCGGAAGCGGCCTTTTTCTTCGCACTCAACTCGTGGAGGCGGGCCACGTTATCCGGCGTGATGTTTTTCAGGCGCTGGTATTTGAACTGCATTTCACGCTCGGACTGGAGATGAGGCGGAACCAGTTCCATCGCTCGCTCGGCCGTCTGATGAAAGTGTTCGGCCTGGGTCGGTTGACCAACGGCGGCCACCGCGTTGGCCTTGCCGAAGACCACCGCCCAAGGAAAGAAGAAGGCCACTTCCACGTCGAAGATGACGAACAGCAGGGCGATAACGTAGAAGCGCAGATCAAACTGAATCCAGGCGCTGCCGATGGTTGGCTCGCCGCACTCGTAAATGGTGCTTTTCGAGGCATCCGGTTTGTTGGGTCGGATAAACTTGCCGGCCATCAGATGGACGAAGATAAAGCCGATGCCGACAGCCAAGAATAGCAGAAGATAAGCAGCTACAGCAGTCATGCGAACCATCTCCAAACCGAGCCGCGACCGTGAGGGAGCGGGAAAATACCGCTCCCTCACGGTCGCGGCTCGGAATTACGCGCAGCGTCAAACACGGCTAATGTCGGGCACCAGCTTTTGCCGTCCCGCGAAGCCTGCTTCCAGTTCGTGCCAATGGGCAACCTCGGGTTCGCCCAACCGCCAGCACAAGTAAACTACGCGGCCATCCATCACGCTAGGAAAGTCGATGAGGCCAGTGAAGTAGTCCTTCAACTCGATACCGAGTTTCTTCAATTCGTGTTCATACTCTTCCATCTTCGCCTGGCCCTGCTCGAACTCCGCTTGCGCGTGCTGAAGTTCCTCGTCATGGGCATCGCTTAGGCGCGATCGCTCTCCCGGCCGCAGTCCATTCAAGCGATCGTGTCGCTCGCGCAATTGCCCGGCGAGTTCGCTGATGTCGCGGACAATGACTCGGACCAGGGGCAACATGCTGTTGGCCTCGGCCACGGTGAAGTATTTCTTGCCTCTTTTGGGAGCGGCCATCTCTGTTACCTCCTCTCTCCATCGGTTTATTTCTTCGCTGCCGGAGCCGGGTCGGGCGGCTTGGTCCAGACGGGGCCAACCTGGAGCTTGGAGGCGGCCACCGCCGTGGGATTGAGCGTGGCCTGCCCCCAGCCGACCTCGACCGGCAGCTTGGCGAAATCGACGATGCAACCGTCGCGGCTGAAACAGCTCTGATCGTGCGTCGAACCCATGAAAATGCAATCGACCGGACAGGGATCGACGCACAACGCGCAGAACATGCACTTGGTGTAGTCGATGGTGAAGCCGTTGACGCGGAAGCCCTTGCCGACGGGGTTCTTGATCTTCTCGATGTAGATGCAATCGACCGGACAGGCGCGGGCGCACTTGTCGCAGCCGATGCAGGTGGTCAGGTCGAAGCGATGGAAGCCGCGATAGCGCGGCTTGATGGGCACCGGCAGTTCGGGATACTCGAAGCGCTCGGTGAAGGTCTTGCGCCGGTAGGTTTGCAGGAAATACCACAGGGTGATGTACATGCCCTGAGCGACTGTTTTGATCGCCACGATGAGATTATGAAACCAGACGCGCATGGCAGTCTCGTGGAGAGTGGGCGCTTCTCGGCGGAATGTTTGAGGAACACACGATCAATTCTATGAGGCTGCGCCGGCACCCGCAAGATGAGCGCGGCGCAACGGCGCGGGAAGGAGCGTGCGTCGAGGATCCCGTTTATGTTTCGCGAAACGTAAACGGGATCCTCGACGCACTCGGTTATGAATTTTTTATCATTTTTTTTCTTGACAACGGGCAAGTCGCGCGCGAAAAAGATGAGCATGTTCTCATCGTCGCGAACAGTCCTCTCTGTGCCCTTGTTGAATTTTGTTTGCCCTTCTTTTGTCGAAAGTGAGGTTTCTGTGCCAAGGTTCGTTTTCCGCAAGCACGGGCGTGGTTTCACGCTGATCGAGTTGCTGGTGGTGATTGCCATCATCGCCATCCTTATTGGCCTGCTCCTGCCGGCCGTGCAGAAAGTTCGTAGCGCCGCCGCACGCAGCCAGACCGTCAACAACCTCAAGCAGATCGGTCTCGCCTGCCACAACTACCACGACACCTACGCCACACTGCCCAACAACGGCTCCAACACCGGTAATCGTCTCAACTGGTGCTGGGCGTTCCAGATCCTTCCCTATGTCGAACAGCAGAATCTCTACAACCAGGCACAAGCGGGCAGCTACCTGGCTGTGCCGATCAAGACGTATCTGTGTCCGGGGCGCAATCATACTCCCTACGCTACCAACGCCGGTGGCAGCAATTCCCCCAAGATCATGGGGCCACACACCGACTACGCGATCAACAACAAAAGTTTCCAGAATAATTGGGCCTTCAAGGTGTCTATGTCCGTGATCACCAACGCCAGGGGCACCGCCAACACCATCCTGGCTGGCGAGAAGGCCATGGACCCCAGGTATTACAGCAACACCTCAAGTGCCAACTGGGATGAGTGCATCTACTCGGGAGGCTACGGCGGTACAGGCCGGAACGGAAACCTCGTCGTGCAAGACAGGGTTGGCGACCCCTTTGGCAATGACTGGGGTTCGCCCTTCGGCGGTTGCCCCTTTGTCATGTGCGACGGCAGCGTGCATCTGGTCAGCTACAGTCTCTCCGGCTCCGCAGCCATGACCGCCGCCCTCAATTACTTGAACTCCTCGCCGCTCGGCGTGGACTAACGAAGACTCCGCGCCGGCTGGCGACTCGCACCAGCCTTGCGCGTCCGAAGCGCCAGCGAGGGTATCCTCGCTGGCGCGGTTGGCTGTTTCGTTCCTGTTCCATTCTCTCCACTTGTCGGGTTGTCATCATGCCGCAACGTCGTGGATTGTGTTCGGTCTCGTCCCTTACCGCCGTTTGTCTCCTCGTCCTCGCCGGATGCGGCGAAAAAGCCGCCGTCGTCAAGGGCACGATCGTTCTCCCCTCGCACATCAAACTAATCGACACCGATCAAGGAAAAATCCTTTTTGTGCCGCAGGAGAAGAACACCCCCGCCAGTTCGGCAACGATCTCCAGCAGCGATAACTCCTTCGTCGTCAACGGTCCGACCAATCACGGTGTCCCTCTCGGCAAGTACAAGATCATCGTTCGGTTCAAACCCTATCCGGGTGATCCAAGCAGCGAAAATCGCGCCCAACTCTTCGCCCGAATCAACGACAAATACGATGAGGAAGTCTCGAAACTAACCTACGAAGTGACGGCGGACTCGACGCAATCGATCACCATCGATCTCATCAAGGGAACCGTCACGAAAAATTGACTTCTTGCTTTGCCGGTTCGCCGCGCTAACGAGTTTAGAAACCTCATGATCCCCTGTCCTCCCACTCTGCGGATCGGCTTTCTGTCGGCTCTGCTCCTTCTCTCGCTGGGCTGCTCTGCCTCCACCGAGCAAACGGCGATAGCCGTCGCTTCCGATAAGGCAGATGGCCCCGCCTGGTTCGAGGATATAAGCGACCGCGTCTGTCTCGATTTTGTTCACGACCCGGGGCCGACCGGCGATTACTTCATGCCACAGTCCATGGGTTCGGGCTGCGCCTTTCTCGACTTCGATGGCGATGGCTGGCTCGACATTTACTTGCTCCAGGATGCCGGCCCGAACTCGAAGTCGGTCAATCGGCTGTATCGGCAGCTGCCGAGTGGGACGTTTCAGGATGTGACCGCCGGGTCCGGGTTGGACGTGGCCGGGCACAACCGTGGCGTGGCCATCGCGGACGTGAACAATGACGGTCGGCCTGATGTGTTGCTGACACAGTACGGCGGCATCAAGCTCTTCCTCAACCTCGGCGACGGCCGCTTCGAGGACATCAGCGCCGAGTGCGGCCTGATCAATCCCTTGTGGGGCATGTCCGCCGCTTTTCTCGATTATGATCGTGATGGCTGGCTCGATCTCGTTGTCGTCAACTATCTCGATTACGACCGGAAACACGTATGCCGCTCGCCAGGCGGTCAACGGGACTACTGCGGCCCGAACACCTTCCCCGGCACATGCAGCAAGTTGTTCCACAATCGCGGATCGAGTCAGGCGACGGACGGCAAGCCGGCCGCCCGCGTGCGCTTCGAGGACGTGAGTTTCACCTCCGGCCTCGGTCGGCTGCCTGGTCCGGGGCTAGGCGTGGTCTGCGCGGATTTCGATGGCGACGGTTGGCCAGACATTTTCGTATCCAACGACGGCCAGCCAAACCGCCTGTGGATCAACCGTCACGATGGCACCTTCGCCGATGAGGCCGTCTCGCGCGGCGTCGGCTACACGGCAATGGGCCGCGCGTTCGCCGGCATGGGCATCGCCCTCGGCGACATCAACAACGATGGCTTGCTCGACTTGTTCGTCACCCATCTCGGCAGCGAGACAAACACGCTTTGGAAGCAAGGTCCGCGCGGCGAATTTCGCGATGCCACTCGCCCATCGGGGTTGGCCTCTCCCCACGGTCACGGCACGGGGTTCGGTACGTTGTTGGCCGATTTCAACAACGATGGCGTCGTCGATCTCGCGGTTGTCAATGGCCGCGTGGTTCGCGGCGGTCCCGCCCGAGACAGCGGCCTGGGCTTCTGGGAAACCTACGCCGAGCGTAACCAACTTTTCGTCAACGACGGCACGGGGACATTCCGCGATCGGTCGGCGGCGAACCCGGCGTTGTGCGGTTTCTGGAACGTCGGTCGCGGTTTGGCTTGCGGCGACTTCGACAACGACGGCGCGCCGGATCTTCTGGTATCCACCATTGGCGGACGTGTTCGCCTGTTGCGGAACATAGCGCCCGAGCGAGGACACTGGCTGAAGGTGCGGGCGTTCGATCCGAAGTGGAAACGCGACGCCTACGGCGCGGAGGTGCGCGTCCGCGCCGGAAAGGGGGAGCAACTGCGCTCGATCAATGCGGCGGAGAGCTACCTCTGTAGTGGTTCGCCGACGGCCCATTTTGGACTGGGCACGGCCGCACGGTTCGAGACGATCCTCGTCACCTGGCCGGATGGCGTCCGCGAGTTGTTCCCCGGCGGCACCGCTGACCGGCTGGTTAAACTGTGTCGTGGGGAGGGCCGCGCGCCATGATACCGCAAAGCTCGATCGCCAAGCGCGGCCGACGATGCTGGGGCTGGTTCGCTTTTATTCTCGTGATGATGATCGGGGGCCCGGCTTGGTGGTGGCATCGCTCGTCTGCGGCCACGCTGGTTGATCCACCCATGCCGACGGGTATTGAAGATGCCGAAGTCCAGCAAGCGATCAAGAGCGCGCGGCAACATGTGCTGGACAACGCGCACTCCGCCGACGCCTGGGGCTGCCTTGGGATGACGCTATTGGCCCAACTATTCGACCGCGAGGCTGATCGCTGCTTCGCGGAAGCCAGCCATCTGGACCCTGGCGATCCACGTTGGCCGTACGGCCGTGGCCGAATCGCTCTGAAGCGCGATCCCGACCATGCCTTGCCGTTGCTTCGTCTGGCGGTTAGCGCCGCCGCGAATTCTTCGCCGCGGGATTTGTCCGCCTTTCGCCTACCGTTGGCGGAGGCGCTTCTGGAGCGGGGAGAATGGCAAGAGGCCGAGCAGTTGTTTCGCGACGACTGGCAGCAAAACCCGGACAACCCTCGAACCGCTTTCGGTTTGGGGTTGATTGCCGTGGAACACGACGAGCCGCGTGCCGCCGTGGATTTCCTGACCATCGCCCAAGCCAGTCCGTTTGCCCATAAGACAGCAACGGCGCAACTGGCAACTCTGGCGCGGCGGCACGGCGATCGCGCCACCGCCGAGCGTTATGAAAAAGAGATCGCCACGCTGTCCAGTGATCCGGCGTGGCCCGATCCGTTCCTGGATCGCGTCATGCAACTCCGCGTCGGCCAAAGGAGACTTGAACGCGAAGTGGAGGAACTGGAGCGTCAGCAACGCTACGCGGAGGCGGCGAAAATCTGGCTGGAACAACTTCAACAGCGGCGGACGAGCCAAGCGTGCCTCGGAGCCG
>DATNCY010000198.1:0-2146 GCA_035553375.1 Gemmataceae bacterium | reverse complement strand
CTCTGAACTCGGCAGCGCCGAGACGATGACTGCCGCAAACGACATGATGCCGGCGACCTACAGGTCGAGTCCGCGCTGCTGGATCACGAGATGCTGGCCGATCGACGCGACCGCAAGGATCGCGAAGAACGGCAGCATCGATTGCATCGCGCTGACCGAGACGGTGCTGGGGGCAGCTATTCCGCCGCCCGCCAGGAGCACAACCGCGGCTATCGAGACAATCAGCAGCCGGTGCAGCGGCTTTTTTCGCCCCTTGTACTCACGCCTCGTCCAGGCTCGCTCCGGCCGCCGTCGCTCCGATTGCTGATCGGCCGCAACCGTACTTCTGGGTGGTATCATCGCGGCAACTGCTGAAAGCGCAGATTACTTGGACAGGATTGCCTTCATCTTCGCACCGGAGACCATCGCCGAGGGAATTGCTGTCGGCGGCAGGTTTTTGTCGCACTTGACCGCCAGGGCCGGATCTGAGGACGTGCTGTCCTCGGAAAACGGCAAGTCGATCAGGCTGGGCTCGTCGTTGTCCATGCCGTTGACTGCGGCGAGGCCCTTGCGCAGCGCTAGGCGAACCAGCCAGGTGTGTGCACTGGCAGTCGCCAGCTTGAATGTCGGGTTGGCCGCGTGGTTGTCCTGCCACAGGCAGCTCAGCTCATTGAGGTCCTGCCCGGCCCACGCGGGGATCGGCCGGCCAGCTGCGAGGAATGCACGGATCGGCCCCGTGGTCTCAGCCATGATGCCATCGATCTTGTCGTATTTGGCAATCTCAGCTGCCGTCACCTTCTGGGCGAGCGCTGGATCCCAATTGGTGTCGACCGGGCCCTCAAGGACTTTGATCCCCGGGTTAGCGTCAAAGACTTTGCGCCAGCCGACGGCCTGCGAGCTGGTCATCGGATTGCCTGGCGTGCCGCCCTGCACGATGACGTTGCCCTTGCCGCCAAGGGTCTTGACCATCCATTGGGCAAGCATCTCGCCGAGGCCGATCTGGGTCTCAGTAACGCGTGTGAGATAGTCTTTGCCGATCTCGCCGAACGGCGCATCGCCGGTGGTAAACGGAACGACAGCGACGCCTGCATTCAGCGCCTCACGCATGACCTTCAATTGCGCGACGCCAGTGTCAGCGAAAACCACGATGACATCGAAATGCTGGGCGATCAGGCCCTTGATGTCGGCGATCTGCTTCTCAGCCTTGAACTCGCCGTCGGTGTAGCGGACTTCCGTGATGTTGGGGCACTTGGCCGCCTCGTTCTCGAACTCCGCGCGGGTGATCTGCCGCCAGTAGTTGCCGCCCCAACCGTCTGAGTAGGCGACCTTGAGCGGCTTGGTGCCGCAATATTTCGAGATGTCCTGCATGTCCTGGATGCCGCCCTTTTTGTCCGGGGCGAGATTGACCTTCGAGAAACGGTTCTCGGCGCCCGCCGGGGCCGCCATTACCATTTGCGAGGTGAGCGCCACAGCGCTCGCGCAAAGGATAAGTCGCATTCTTGAGGCCATTCGTGCCCTCCCTTGATGTCGTCAGGACCGTGCCGGATTTGATCTTTTTTATTGGAGCCAAACATGGCGGCTGCGAACACCATAGTCTAGGATCAATCGGTTTTCCACCGAGGATGGGCAGCGCAGGGGGTTATTATTCAAATGAAACTCAGCACAGACAGGATTCTCACCACCCACGCCGGAAGCATGCCGCGCGGGGAGCCCCTCGGGTCGATGCTGATCGACCAGGAGGAAGGCAAGAGAATCGATCGCCGGAAGATCGACGAGGTCGCCGCCGAGCGTGTCGCTCACATTGTAAGGAAAGAGGTCGAGGTTGGCATTGATATTGCCAACGACGGCGAGCAGGGACGGGTCGGATTCCAGACCTACGTGCCGCAACGCTGGAGCGGCTTTGGTGGCAAGTCGAGCCGTCCATACGGCAAGGAGTTCGCCGAGTTTCCGAAGTTCACCGAACGGATGATGCAGCGCATCCCGAAGACAGGCAGGGTGTTCGACGCGCCCGAGGCGATCGGCGAAGTTCACTACCGCGGCGAAGAGGAGCTGCAGAAAGAGATCGGCCGCCTCAAGCAACAAGGGGCGACAGCCAACGCGAACGTCACCGAGTGGTTCATGAACGCACCCTCGCCGGGCATCATCGCGTGTACGATGCTGAATGCCT
>DATNCY010000197.1:0-16843 GCA_035553375.1 Gemmataceae bacterium | reverse complement strand
GTCTGGTGCCGGTCGCCCCGCCGAGGCTCGACTGCGCGACCTGACCATCTCGAACGCGACCGTGAAACGCATCCATCCGAATGAGGCGGAACAAGTGGCGCGCATTCGCGGTTACAAGATCGCCGCCGGCGCGCACACTTACCGCATCTATCGCGGCGACATGCACCGTCATACGGACATCTCCAACGACGGGCGCGGCGATGGTTCGCTGATGGATCTGCATCGCTATGGCCTGGATGCTGCCGCCTTCGATTTCATCATGGTCACCGACCATAACATGGGCGGCGACAAGGAATATCCCTGGTGGCGCACGCAAAAGGCCAACGATCTGTACTCGGTTCCGCGTGCCTTCCTGTCGCTGTACGGCTACGAGCGTAGCGTGCCGTATCCCAACGGCCATCGCAACATTCTGTGGACGGAGCGCGGCCATCGCACGTTGCCGTTGCCGCAGCGTGCCATTCGCAAGCAGATGGCGGAGGATACCGGCAAGTTGTACGCTTACCTGCGCCGCACCGAAGGTATCTGCACCTCGCATACTTCCGCCACCGATCAAGGCACCAATTGGGCCGAACACGATGACGCCCTGGAGCCGGTCGTCGAAATCGCTCAGGGTTTCGATTCGTCCTACGAAGCCCCCGGCGCACCGCGAACCGTAAGCGCCAAAAGCGATCGCGTTCATGGTCCATTCAAGCCGGATGGCTTCGTATCGCTCGCCTTGGCCAAGGGCTATCGCCTCGGCTTCCAGTCGTCGAGTGATCACGTTTCGACGCATATCAGTTACGCTTGCATTTTGGCGGAAGAATTCAGCCGCAAGGGATTGGTTGAGGCGCTGAAGAAACGGCACAGCTACGCCGCGACGGACAACATCGTACTCGACGTGCGCATGGGCACGAACATCATGGGCGATGAGGTCCACACCGGCAAACCCTCGCTGGATGTAATCGTCTTGGGCACCAGCCCGCTCGACCGCATAGATGTGCTGCGCGACGGCGAAGTGATGCACACGCATCGACCGGAAAAGGAGAGTGCCGAAGCGCGCTTTCATTGGGACGATCCCGCGCCGAAGAAAGGAGACAAGGCAAGTTATTATTACGTGCGTGTGCTGCAAAAAGATGGCCAAATGGCATGGGCATCGCCGATCTGGGTGCAGGCTGGGAACTAATCCGAGCCGCGACCGTCAGGGAGCGCAGCCGTTCACCGCTCCCTGACGGTCGCGGCTCCGCTCAAGTTATTCCTGCCACGCCGAAAAAATAATCGTTGCACCTCTCCTACCATCTTGTAAAATCGTGCCATCGATTGGGGATAAGGCTTATCGCTTTTCGTTAGGTGCCTCATGCGTCCCTGCTGTCTCCTGCTTGGCCTCTTGGTCTCATTCGGATCGATCCACGCCGCGGAGCAAACGACCCAACGCAAAGGCAACCTGCTCGTACTCAGCATCGCCATCGATCAAGTTCCCGATAAGGAAAACAAAGAAACGCTCCACTCCTACGACTTCTGCGCCGAGGAGTTCACCACGGTGTTCCGCGAGGGCGGCAAGTCGATCTTCAACCACGTTGACACGCAGATGATTCTCGGCCCGCAGGTGACGTATCCGCGCTGCGTGACTGGATTGACCCGCTTGGCTCGCAAGGCGACGCGGCGAGACCTCGTGGTCCTGTCCATCTTCGCGCAGGCTTACAACGACCCGAAGGCTGGCTGGGGCATCGCCACTGCGGACAAGCAAATCCTCTGGGGGCGCGAGATCGACGGAATGCTGGGTCAACTGCCCTGTCAGGCCATTCTCGTGATCGAAACCCGCGTCGCCGACGACTTCGTTAAGCCGCGTCGCAAGGACACGCCTTTGCCGCCGAACGTCAGCGTCTTCCGCGCCTGCTGGGCCAAGCAAGCATCGGGCAACCACCTGAGTATCGCCGTCTGCGAGGCTCTGTGGGGGAAAGCGGACTTCAACAAAGATGGCGTCGTCGAGTTGCAAGAAGTGTTACGCTACGTCCCACTGCGTTACAAGGAGTTGGCTCCCGAAGGCAAGGCGGTGCGGGTGAGTGAGATGCCGCTCCTCGTCAAAGCGAAGACGGCACCGGCTAACAGACCGTTGACGACGGTAGCGCCCGATCTCGCGGCGGTGGCTGTCGAGGACCAGTGGTATCAGGCGCGCTTGCTGAAGAAGGACGACGCGGGGAACTATCGTGTCCATCTCGTCGGTTGGGACAGTAAGCCGGGACCGTACTTCCTGACCGATGCGGTGGATCGCGCGCATATCTGTTTGCCTGCCGACCCGCCGCCGGTCAAGGTGGGTACGAGAGGCAAAAAACGCCTGGCTCGTCTGCTGAACAAAGCGGGCGATCAATGGCAGATCGAGTATCTCACCGGCAAGAAGAAGCTCACCAGAGTTGCCAAGGACAAGGTGCAACTTCTTTTCGCGGAAGAGAAGAAGAAGTAGTGTTCAGTTTTCAGTTTTCAGTGTTCAGTTTTCAGTGTTCAGTTTTCAGTTTTCAGTTAACGCATCTTGTGTCTTTTCTGAGAAGTGAGAACAATACTGAACACTGAACACTGAACACTGAACACTGAACACTGAACACTGAACACTGAACACTACTGGGCGAACCGCTTATCGGCGAAGTCGAGGAATACCTTCCAGTCCGCCTTCGTCATCGAATGGGCACCCGGCCGAATGTAATAGCCGAGTTTGCTGTCGATCAACTTGCCCACCTCCGGCATGTCCTTCGCTTCCAATCCACCTGCATCGAGATAGCGATATACCGGATCGGTCGCCTGCAAAACCTGGAATTGTCCTTTCGGATTGGCCCACTGGTCTTTAACCGCGTTGCTGAACAACAACGCCCGCGGCGCGACCAGCGCGGCGAGACAATTTTGATCGAACGGCAGTCGATCGGGGCAGTCATTGAACTCCTTGAAGGTGGCATCGAACCAGTGCGGGAAGTGATCGTTGATCTGTTTGACGGATTCGCCAACTTTGCCGCGACTGGGCGCGGTGCCGCCGCAGCCGGCCTGATGCGGAATGGCCAAGGCGATGCGCTCATCGAAGGCCGCCGCCAAGAGAGTCGCTTTACCGAGACGTGAATGACCAACAGCAGCGATCTTTTTATTGTCAATATCCTTGTGGTCGTGTAGATAATCGACGACGCGATGGACGCCCCACGCCCAAGCCGCGATGGTGCCGCCGTCATGCGGACCAGGCTTCTGCCCCTTCTTGCGTAAATGCGGTTGGACCCCCTCGCGCACATCGGCGCGATCGGGATCGACATCGCCACAGTAGAACACGGCTACCGCATAGCCACGATCAATTGATTGTTCCAGTGCCCATACGTTGATCTGTTTACCGCGTCCGGCTTCGGTGGCGCGATGGTCCTTGATACCCGGACCGCCGGACATCCACACGGTCGGCATGTGAATGGCGGGATCCTTCACCAAGGCGTAGGTGCCGCAGAAGGCGAGACCGATGAAGACCGGCGCTGGACCTTTGCGTTTGTTTGGAACGACGAGCAATAAATGAATCGGCGGCGTATCGGGTGGGCCGAACGAGATGGTCACGTCGCGCAGCGTCGCTTTGCCGTCGAACGCCTTGGCGTTCTCGTACTCGACTTTGGCCTTGATTTTCTGCGGCGGTAGCAGATAGCCATACATGTAATATTGGAATAACTCTTTCAACTCCGGGCGGCGTTTGTCGAACCACTGCTGTTTGCTGGTGACGCGCTTGCCGTTGAACATCACGAGCGGGTCGGGCAGATTCGGCTGCGCGGGAAGCTTAGCCACTTCAGGGAATGGAGGCTCGGCCATAATGGTCCTTGAGGGCATGAAGGCGGCGCACAAAGCGAGGATGCCTGTTGCAATCGAGACAACGGCGCGGCGCATGGGTGGGTCTCCGTGAGCGGGTAAAAAATGGCGAACGGCCGGCGTCAGCCGGCTGGTATAGGCTCCCACCAGCCGGCTGACGCCGGCCGTTCGCCCCGAAAGTAACTCATCTCGCATCCGACTGGCCCGCTGATAACTCAATCGGTTGACCGTGCGGCGTGTGGAGGTAAGCGCGTCGCCATTCCTCCTTGCGTCGCTGCATGTCCGCATCGCGGACCAAACTTTTCTCGATACAAAGACGTTCCAGGGCCGCGAGCCAATGATGATAGTAGGTTTGGCCGGAGTCCGGATCGCCCTGTTGTCGCGCCGCTCGAATCGCTTCCGTGAGGAACGCGGTCCACTCAGGCCAGGAAAAAAAACCGGCCTCGGACAGACGCACCGCCAGCGCGAAGGCATGCGCTTCCCAGGGTTCGTTGAAGACCGGACCTTCGGCGTCGCGCGGCAATGCTGGAAGATCGTGCAGGGGCACGGAAGAATGCGTCATCAAGCAGGCTCCAAATAGTCTTCCCACAAATCGACGTAAACCGCGCTGTTGTCGTTGGCGTTTTCTCCCCACAACTCGGCAGCCTCGAAGCGAACGCCATAGAGGTGCCGGCCCACCTTCACGCCCTCGGCGCTGAGATCGGGAAACACATGCGCGCCGTGATACTCGTGAATCACCCCGACGCGACCACGTACATAACGCGGTTCGCGTGTGTGGCCGAGCGGATGGCGGTTGATGGCTCGCACTCGATCGCCCGGCTGAAATCGGGGGGTGGTATCCGTTGGCATCGCCGCCGAGGAGCCGCGCGGCAGCACGGCAGCAACGTCTTCGGCTTTGAGGAGACGACTGCGGATCTCCGCGCTGGCCAGTTCCTTGCTCTTGCCGGTTGCCAATTCCTCAAGCGTGACCAGTCCGGTTTCCAGCAGCAATTTCTCCAGTCCCACAAGCCAATTTTCATAATAGCTGTGCCGCAGGTAGTCGGCGGGATGTTGACGTTCGCGGGCATGGCGTGAGGCATCGCTGGTCCAACGCCCCAGCGCTCCAATGGTGCGAACTAGACCGAACACGCGCTTTTCCCAGTCCGCGTGAAAGACCGACTCCGCGTCTTCGGGTTCGGCATTGATGGGGCCGAGTCCGTGCATTCCGCCCAGATCATGACCGCCGTTCATCGCTACTCCCCATCTCTTGCGGCGAGCGTGCCTTTTCGACGCCGATCATGGAGTTTCGCGTCACCAGGGCGGACAACTGCTCCTCGCTCCAATCATCAGTCCCCGCAGGACGCTCCGGCAGCACGAGAAAGCGCACTTCCGAGGTCGAGTCCCACACGCGCACCTCGACATCCTCGGCCAACTCCGTCTCGAATTCTTTCAGGACGCCGCGCGGATCGGCAACGGCACGCGCACGATAGGCGGCGGATTTGTACCAGACCGGCGGCAGCCCTAGTACGGGCCAGGGATAGCAAGAGCAGAGGGTGCAGACGACAAGATTATGCCGTTTCGCGGTGTTTTCGACTACCTTCATGTGTTCCCCTTGCCGGCCGGTGTAGTCGAGAGAGGCGATGGCGGCCGTGGCATCTTGCAACAGCCATTTCTTGTAGGCCGGATCGCTCCAGGCGCGCGCGACCACACGAGCGCCATTCCGTGGGCCGATTTTGGTTTCGTAGGCGTCAATAAGCAGATCGATGGCCGCCGGATCGACCAGACCCTTCTCGACCAGCAGCGATTCCAGCGACTTGACGCGCAACACCAGATCGGAAGGCGGTTCGGTGTGTTCGTGGTCGTGATGATGGTGATGATGATGATGTTCGCTCAAGACTGCCTCTACGGGAAAGACTTCTTTATTTACTTCGGCGACCAACGTGACTATTCCCGCGTGATGAACTCATCAAGATTGAGCAGGACGCGAGCGATGCTTGTCCAGGCGGCGAGCGGTTCGGTGTCATGCTGCCGCGCGAGCAAGCGTTCGAGTGTTTGCCGTTCGCGCGGGCTAGGCTGCCGGCCCAGACACAGGCGAAACGCATAGCCGATACGCTCGCCGTCCTTGCTCTGGCGGAGAATCCGTCCCGCCAATGCCTGCGCGAATTCGTAAAAACCCTGATCGTTGAGCAATGTGAGAGCTTGCAGAGGGGTATTGGAGCGATTGCGCCGCGTGCAGGTGGACAACGCTTCGGGTGCATCGAAGACGGTAAGATCCGGATGCGGGGCCGAACGCCAGAACCAGGTATACAAACCGCGACGATAACGGTCGGCACCGCTGCTTGCCTCCCAATTGCGCGGCACCTGCGTGAAGGCGTACACGCCCTTGGGTTGCGGTGGATAGACGCTGGGACCGCCGACCGTGCGCGTCAGCAATCCACTCGACGCCAGAGCCACATCGCGCACCACCTCGGCGTCGAGCCGCAGTCGATTTTGTCGCGCCAGCAGGCGATTGCGAGCGTCGAGCGTCGCCAGCTCCGGGCGATGCCGCGACGACTGCCGATACGTGGCCGAAGTAGCGATGAGCCGGTGGAGCGCTTTCATACTCCACCCCCTCACCCTGCCCTCTCCCCCTAAAGGGGGAGAGGGTTCGGGTGAGGGGGCCATGAACTCACTCGCCAGCCAATCGAGTAATTGCGGATGCGATGGTGGCGTCCCCTGCGTGCCGAAATCGTTCTCCGTCTCGACGAGACCGGCACCGAAATACTGCTGCCAGAAGCGATTCATCGTCACGCGCGGCGTCAGCGGGTTTTGCCGATCAACGAGCCAGTGAGCCAGATCGAGCCGGGTAGGGCGTTCCTTCTTCGCCAGCGGCGGCAGCACGCGCGGCACATCCGGCGTCACGGTTGCCCCTTTGCGCAAGAAGTCGCCGCCCAGATGAATGTACGTGGCGCGCGGCGTCGAGCGTTCTTTCAGCACGAGTGTCGTTGGAATGACTGGCATTCCTTTACGAACTTTAGCGATCTGTTTTACCAGGTTCTGGCGTGCCGTCAGTGCCTGAACGTGCGCGGCGGCGAGATAGTTGAACGGCTGGCCCAGACCGCCGACGACGTGCCGCACCTGCTCGCTGTTACGATACGCCGTGATGACGGCCTGTTCTTGCCGGAAACTGCGCCCATTGGGCGCGATGGCAAGAATCGTCTGCACCTTGGCGGGCAGCATCGCCCGCGCTTCGGGCGTCAAGCTGCCTTCCCACGCCGCTACGCGCTCCGGCGTGGCGGTGTCCAGCGTCTTCAGTTGCTTCTCTAATGCGGCGATGCGACTGCCGACCTCGCGGCGTTGGCGAAGTTGCTCCGGCGTCGGCAACTCCAGTTTCGGCTCGTCGCAGCTATTGAAGAAGGCGAATAACTGGTAATACTCGCGCTGCGCCAGCGGATCGAACTTGTGATCGTGACACTGACAGCAACCGACGGTTAGACCGAGGAACACGGTGCCGGTCGTGTTGGTGCGATCGACGATCGCCTCGACGCGGAATTGTTCGAGGTCGATGCCGCCTTCCTCGTTGATCTGCGTGTTGCGATGAAAGCCCGTGGCGATGCGCTGTTCGAGGGTCGCATGGGGCAGAAGATCGCCGGCCAGCTGCTCGATGACGAAGCGATCGAACGGCATGTCCTTGTTGAAGGCATCGAGAACCCAATCGCGGTATTTCCACATGGAACGCGGGGCATCGATGCTGTAGCCGTTGGAGTCGGCGTAGCGTGCCAGATCGAGCCAGTGCCGGCCCCAGCGCTCGCCGTAGTGCGGGCTGGCGAGCAGACGATCGACGAGGCGCTCATAAGCATCGGGGTGTTTGTCGGTCAGGAAATCGTCGATCTCTTTCGGCGAGGGCGGTAGACCGATGAGGTCCAGGGATACGCGGCGCAGCAGTGTGGCGCGATCCGCCTCCGGCGCGGGCGCGATGCCCTCTTTCTCCAACCGGGCAAGGATGAAGCGATCGATGGGATTGCGGCACCACTTCGCGTTCTTGACGGCCGGCTCCGCCGGTCGCGTCACCGGCTGGAAAGCCCAATGTTTGCTCGGCCGCCGCTCGGCTTGCGCCGCGATTTCACCGACCGGGATGGCCGCGCCGCCATCGATCCACGCTTGCAACAAAGCGACATCGCCGGCGCTCAGGCGCGGTCTCTTGGGCGGCATGGCGACTACGTTCTTGGCACCGATAACGGCCTGAATGAGCCGGCTTTCGCTGCTCTTGCCGGGCACGAGGGCCGGGCCGGAATCGCCGCCAATGTGGGCGGCGCGGACGGTGTCGAGACGCAGACTGGATCGCTGTTTCTTCGCTCCGTGGCAAGACGTGCAGTGCTTGGCCAGGATTGGTTGGATGTCGCGGACGTAATCCACCGACTCGGCGGCGACGAGGGAGCCAGGCAAAAGAATGGCGAAGCATAGGGTAAGGAATGCTTTCATACGTTCGCTCGACGGTAGATGGTGGGAATCAGGCAGGAGGGTTGCGCCTCTCTCCCAATGCGGTTGGGCGGATACATCACCATACCGTAAATGTGACCAATCGCAAAGAAAAATGCCCTTCTCGTCGCCGATTTGATTTGCTGATTTTCGAGTTGGCAATCATGTGGCCTCCCGATGGTGGCAAGCCCGAAGCGATATGGCTTTCTTGACGACCAGCCCGCGGCGCAAGCAAGGGACACTCAAACCCTTGTTTGTGCCGCAGACCGGTGGGGCTTATCCACTCGTCTTTAGAAGGGATGCTCGATGCCGGTCCAGATTTGCATGGGAGCCTGACTGTTGACGGTCTTGGCCGCGTCAACACGGAGAATGGTACGCTCGACGAACGTGAACCAGGAGAGATCGAGACGCAAGCCCGCCCCGACCGCCTCGGAGACGCCGCCGATCGATTGGCCGCGCAGCATCACATCGCCCACATCGCAAAAGGCCGCCGCGTAAATGCCCCGTAAGCTCAGGGCGCGATCGAAGAAAGCCCAGTTCAGATTGCGAAGTACCGGCACACGCCATTCCACACTGCCAACCCAAAGCGAATTGCCCTGACGCTGAGCCAGATCGAAACCGCGGAACAACTCGCTGCCACCCAGGGCGAAATACTGCACATTGTTCGGCAGTCCAAACGCCCCGTAGAGACGGAACGCCAGCACCGTACTCGAAAACCAACCGAGACCGTCCGGCACCGCTTGTACATACGTCGCCTGGCCCAGAAGCTGGTGCGAGCCGTCGATGCCGAAAATACGGTTCGGCTCCGTACTATTGTTGTTCACGCCCGGCAGCACCAGACCGGCGGCATAACTCAGGTCCGCGGAAAACCCTCCTTCCGGGTTCCAGTACGGCGTCAGGTAATTGATGTGATAATGCACACCGCCCATGCCCTGATGCTTGAAGCGGTCTGCCCCCACCACGCTCTCGCGGGCGAACGGCAGCAAGTCGTCCTGAATGGTGGCGAATGACTCGACGTACTGAAAGGGCGGCAGATACAAACTGTCGCCGTAATCGATGACGTAGCGGCCATAAACGACGCCGCGGTTGGCCTGACTCTCACCGTCGAGCGTTCCGGCGAGGCGATGCTCGAAAACGAAACCGGCCTCGGTGTGCGGCCACGGCCAATGATCGAAGACGGCATCGACGCCGGCCACGAAATCGCGGTAATCCGTGCGGTAGGCGGCATAGGCACCCCCATCGAAAGCGGCCGTCCGGTAGCCGCCGGCCCGCACGCCGAAACGCGTCGAACGGGTGAACCACGGATTATCATAGGTTGGCGCGAAGATCCACGGACCGAAGATCAAGTTCCAGCGATCGTAGTCATTGGTCAGATCGGTCTCATTGAGGAACGTATACACCGGCGTGGCGCGGAAGCGAAAACGCGTTTTCCAGTAATTGTTCACTGGATTGCTATCCACGAGAATCTGGTCGGGATCGACGGCGATCTGCGTCGGCCACGATGGCAATTCCACCTCGACCTTGACGCGATTGTTGTCCAGCGTCTCCATGTAGCCGGGCGGATCCGTCGTCTCGATCATCCCGGCTTCGGGAATCACCGGAACGCGGATCTGAAAGCTCTCGCCGCCGTCGAGACAGAAGCCGACGACGGTGGGATCGGTGTACTCCGCTTTTTGATGCAGGATAACCGTGACCTTGCAGGGTGTCTTGGGACGGAACCAGCTGCGCACCATCGCGCTGCCGCTGCGGTAGATGGGAGGCGGACGGTGCGCCCGCCAACTCTTGAGCGGCTGCACGGTGACTTTCTCGACGCACCAGTCCGACATACCGGCGCCGTAGACCCAGTGCTGAAAGAATGTCTGCCAGGACTTGTGCGTGAACTCCTCCAGGTCGCGCTGGAAGTCCGCTACGCGCAGAATGCCGAACGCATGACGGCGATAGACGAAGCGCATGAAATCGAAAAAAACCTGCTCGCCCAACTCGTGTTCGATCATGCCGACGACCTTGCTGCCGCGCTCGTAACACATGCTATACAGATCGACAATGTGGCCATACTTGGGGATGTCCTGTACGGTAGGTTGCGCTTCACCGCGGGCGAGCGTGCCGTACAGGTTGAAATAGCGATAATCGCTGCGACGCACGTTCGGCAGCCATTTCAGACCCTTGGGGTAGTTGACGAGGTTTTCCTGGGGACCATACTTGACCTTCATGAGACGGTAGGCGAAGTAGGTGGCCAATCCTTCGTCCATCCAAGTTTCACTGTAACCGTGCGTGCCGACGACGTTGTACCACCACTGATGACAGGTTGCCTGAGCGACGAGGTAATCGATGAACGCCTTGGCCAAGTGCGGCATGCCGAAGATGCGCGAGTCGATCATGATGAGACCGGCGCATTCGTTGCTGTTCCAGCCGAAATACGATTCGACGATGGTGAATTGCGGATACGGATAGGGGCCGAACCAGCGCGCGTAGACGGTCAGAGCCTCCTTGGCGCTCTCGACCATGAAACGCGCGTAATGCTCGTTTTCGGGAGCGGCGAGGCAGCGTATCTTGATGTCGCCACATTGCCCGGTGAACTCGCGGAAGCGGGCGCTGCACACGATGGCGAAATCGCGCACGCAGCACGGAGCAAAATCCACCTGACGCCAACCGTTGCCGAGGTCACGCTCCGCCAGCACCGGAGCCGTGCAAGCGATATGCTGCTCCACGCCCGTCGTCAGACGCACCGTGAAAAATCCGGCCTCGTTGTAGAACGGCTGATGCCAGCAGACATACGGCGTCGGCTGCCAGCCCTTGTCATCGTAGAAAGCGAGGACGGGCAGCCAGTTGGTCAGGAAGGTGATGCCTTGCCAGTATCCCCATCGGCCCTGCGTGTTGGGCAGTTTCAGGACGAATTCGAGGTCGAGCGTGATGGTTTCGCCCTGTCGCACGGGCCGAGGCAGCGGCACAACCAAGGCCGAATCGTTGCCCTCTTGATAGTGAAACGACAAATCCTGATTGAGCGGCCTCAGTGTTCGCGGCGGTGGCAGGATCGTCTCGGTGCCGGGCTGATACTTCACCTTGCGCGGCTGCCCCAACTCCTCCGTGTCTTCCGCCCACTCTAGGCTCATCAGACGTACTTTGCGAACACTCAGGGCGTGTCCCTCAAAATCCAGCGATTCGCTGGGCATCATACGCAAGATCTCGAAAATCTTGGCCGTCATGCCCACATCCTTGTCCGGCAACTGGTAATGGCTGTGAGCGTTCAAGACCACCTCGGTCGCCTGTCGCTGATGGCGATTGGTCCAGGCGATGCGCTGGTGGACGACGGCGGTGTGCTGCGCGGTGTCGAGTTGGATGTCGAGGTAATAGCGCGGCAGATAGGGAGAAGGGGCGGCTTGCGCCGACCCGACAAGCAGGATGAGCGCCAGCAGTCCGAGAGTACCTCGGCCGCCAGTTCGCGGGTGGAACATGGTTCGCTGCATTACCGTCCTGACAGAGCCTCGAAGTTGGTTGGCAGGCCGCATACCATGACGGCGGAGACGATGTCCAGGGCAGTTCACCAGCAATTCGTTTAGCCCCACTACCGTTTACGTTTCGGGCCGCGATACGTAAACGGTAGTGCATTTAGCCCAGCTGACAGCGGCGGACTGGCCTCGACTTTTTTCCCGCGCTCGGATACGAACCCGTTTTCGGGACCATCCGCGCGATGGCGATGCGCCCCTGGACCATCGCAGGACGGAGAAACGAGGAGAGTCCGCGCATGAGGCACGTCTTGCTCGGTTGCGTGATCGTCCTCCTGGCTAGATCAGGGGCGGCCTTCGCCCAGACAGGCAACTCCTCCGCGCCTCCTGGAGGCGACAAGCAAATAGTTCGTCCTGCCGAGGGACTGCCCACCCAGCCGGTCCCCGTCGCGGTTCCCTTTAACGATCCGCCACCGCCGTCGTCTCCGCCGCCACCACCTCAGCCGTGGTTCGATACGGACATCGATGGCTTCGCTACCCGCTTTTGGCTGAGCGCGGATTATCTGTTGTGGTGGACCAAGGGCGATCGACTGCCTGCCCTCGCAACAACCGGATCGCCTACCGACGCCATGCCGGGCGCGCTGGGCCAACCCGGAACGCAAGTCCTTTTTGGCGGCAACATCAACGATGAGGTTCGCTCCGGCGGACGCTTCCGCGGCGGTTACTGGTTCACACGCGATCAAACCTTCGGTATGGATGGCACGTTCTTCTTTCTGGGCAGCCAATCCGTTGACTTCGGCGACATTTCTCAAGGGATACCGCTCCTGGCCCGGCCTTACTACAACGTCAACAGCCATCGGGAAGCAGCCTTCCCGGTGGCGTTCCCCGGCCAGCAATCCGGCAGCATCATCGGTGCCGCGTCGAGCCACCTGTGGGGCGGCGACACCAACCTGCGCGGCATGTTGTGCCGTGGTCCTTCCTATCAGGTGAGTTTGCTGGGTGGCTTTCGCTTTCTGAACCTGAGTGATTCGCTGCGCATGAAGGAAGTGGACACCTTCGGCTCATCGGGAGCGAACGGCCCGGCCCTGTGGACCACGGTCGCCGACCACTTCCACACGAGCAACCAGTTTTACGGCGGTCAGATTGGCACGGATGTGATTTGGAGCCGCGGCCGATTCTTCGTGGACATTCTCGGCAAGCTCTCCCTGGGTACTTCGGTCGAACGAACCAACATCAATGGTTGGTCGTCCTATGCAACCTCGGGCGGACAAAGCGGCCGGATCGACGCCGGCCAGCTGGCTCTGCCGTCGAACATCGGTTCCTACGGACAATCCAAGTTCGCCGTGGTGCCGGAGATCGGCGTCAACCTCGGCTACGCTCTCACTCGGCACATTCGGCTGACGTTCGGCTACACGTTCCTCTACTGGAGCAGTGTCTTCCGCGTCGGCGATCAGATCGATCGCAACCTCAACCCCACCGAGTTCAACGCCTTGGTCGGCAACGGTTCCATGACCGGCCCTCCGCGCCCCAACTTCACCTTCAAGGACACCGATTTCTGGGCGCAGGGGGTCAACTTCGGCCTTCAGTTCCGCTACTGAGATTTGGCCGGCGCAAGCGTGACGCCCTTCGCCTTCGTCTTGCGGACATACAGTTTGCCGCCGCAAACGATGTAAAGGCGATCCATGTCCGCGCCGCCGAACGCCAAGGAGATGACCGGGGCTGGTTCCGGGCGCAGCAATACGCCGCACATACGTCCGGTAGGATCGAACACTTGCACGCCCAGTCGCGTGGCCGCATACAATCGCCGAGCGCTGTCCAAGGTCATGGCCGCTACCAAACCGTCTTCTCCTGTCCGCCGTCGCAGCGTGTAGTATTTCTCACGGGCGCCGAGATTGCCGTCCTTGTCGATGCGAAATGCGGTCAAGTGCCGTCCCTCCATGTCGCCGGCGACGAGCGTTCCCTGATCGACCCATAGCGTTATCCCCAAGGCTGTAGGCATGTGCTGTTCCACACACTTTTTTTTGCCGTCCTTGCCTATGCGATAGATGGCGTTTTCGCTGGGCGAGGTGGCATAAATCCAGCCATCCCTTGTCACGGCCAAGTAGAAGGCTGGCAGGTCTTCGATAAGGACGCTCTCTTTCCCTTTGGCATCCAAGGCGATGATGCGATTTTTGCCGGTCTGACAAGCATACAGCCGTCCGTCTGGGGCGAACGCCATGCCCATAACAGCGGAACTGGGACGAGCGAAAGCGTGCAGTTTGCCATCACGGTCGATGCGGTCGATCTGCCGTCCTTCATGATGGGCGACATAAACTTCCCCGTTTGGGCCGCTTGCCAGGCTATGCACAAACGGCAAATCGCCGGGAACGGATCGCCAGTTTTCGCCGGGCAGCAAAACCATCGTCAACGGCATATCCTGAGCGCCGGCCGGAGAAACGACCGCCGCCAAGATGATAAACGGAAGGAATCTTCGCATAATGAATAATAACCCTCTCATAAGACTCTTGAACAGGCGTTCTACTTGTCCGTGTTCTTCTCCGCGCGCCACAGCCAGCGCAGCGACTCCGGCAGGATCGCGCCGCCGTGCTTACCGTTGTGTCCGCCGTCACCGTATTCAAAGCGATAATCGTACTTGGCGAACTGGAGCGCCGACGCCATTTGCTGGTTGGCCAACGGCCAATTGCCGTGCAGATTGTTCAAATCGCCGGAACCGTCTTGCAGGAAGACGCGGATCGGTTTCGGTTCCGTCTTGCGGATCAACGACGGATAAACATGGCCGCCGCGAATGTTGGTGAAACTGCCGACATGACTCAGCACCTTGCTGAAGAGATCCGGCCGTTCCCAGGCGACCGTGAAGGCGCAGATGCCGCCGGAACTAATGCCGCCAATCGCTCGGCCGGCCGCGTCTTTGCGCAAGTTGTAGTTCTTCGCCACCTCCGGCAAAATCTCCTTCTCCAAAAAGCTCGCGTACTGATTCGAGAGCGTGTCGTACTCGAAACTGCGATTGCTGCGGGCGGCTTTATTCTTGTCGCTCGCGGGGACCGTGCCCGGATTGATGAAGATGCCGATTGTTACCGGCATTTCCTTCTTGTGAATGAGATTGTCAAAAACGATCGGCGTGCGGAACTGCCCCTTGGGATTGACGTAACCGCCGCCATCCTGAAACACCATGACACACGCGGGACTTTTCGCATCGTACTGCGCCGGAACGTAAATCCAGTAGTCGCGCACCGTGCCGGGGAAGATCGTGCTGGTCCAGGAATGTTTCGTCACCTTGCCGTGAGGCACATCCGCCTGTTCTTGCGAGTCGGTCCCGAGTTTGTAATTGTCGGCGCTCCATGAAATCGGCGTACCTAATAGCAGGAAAGCAACAGCGGCGAACCAGCGTGACATGACCGATCCTTTCGTGATCGAGAACAGGCGGGAAATACAGCAGGCGAAAGTAGAGGCAGCGTAGCATGAGCCGAGAGCGCCGGCAATGAAATAGTCCACGAAAAAACCACCTTTGGCCGACGGGTGCTGGAATCACATCGACGGCGACGAGAACAGGGACGCGGGCTGTCCGATTTCGCCAGACGAATTGCGCGGCGTGCGCCGTTGCAACAATCGTCGTTTTGTCTTATAATTTGCGGTTTACCGCGTTTCGGAGCGCGCCTGCGCCTGGGCGGCTCGTTGGCTCCCCTCCGGCACGAGGCAGGGGAGGGGTGAAACTATGTTTGAAGGCATTCAACGCAATCTTAGCGAAGCTCTCAAGAAGCTGCGCGGCCGCGGACGCATCACGGAAGCCAACATCCGTGAGGCCATGCAGGAAGTACGCAAAGCTCTCCTCGACGCCGACGTAAACTATACCGTCGCCAACGATTTCATCGAGCGCGTCACGCAGCGTTCCGTCGGTCAGGAAGTGCTGCGCACCCTCGATCCCAGCGAACAAATCTTTAAGATCGTCTACGACGAACTGGTCGGCCTTATGGGGCCGGTCGATACGGGGTTCCACTTCGCCAAAGATCGGCCGACCGTCCTCATGTTGTGCGGTCTGCAAGGTCAAGGCAAAACGACCACGGCCGGCAAGCTGGCGCTGACGCTGCGCGAACGCGGCCGCAAGCCGATGCTCGTCGCCGCCGACTTGCAGCGTCCCGCTGCCGTCGATCAGCTGAAGGTTCTCGGCGAGCAGATTAGCGTTCCGGTCTACAGCGAAAGTCCCGCCAATCCCGTCGATGTTTGCCGCAACGCCATCGCCCACGCCAAGAAGAACCTCCTCGACACCGTCATTCTCGATACCGCCGGCCGGCTGCACATCGACGAAATGCCGATGGATGAACTGCGGCAAATCGATCGCCAGTGCCGGCCGGATCAGGTATATCTCGTTTGCGACGCCATGACCGGCCAGGATGCGGTCAACAGTGCCAAGGCGTTCAACGAGGCGCTCGATCTCAACGGCGTCATCCTGACGAAGATGGACGGCGACGCGCGCGGCGGTGCCGCGTTGTCGATCAAGTCCGTCGCTCAGGTACCGATCAAGTTCATCGGCGTCGGCGAGAAGCTCGATCGGTTGGAAGAGTTTCGGCCGGAGGGCATGGCCCAACGCATTCTCGGCCAGGGCGACATTATGTCGCTCATCAGCAAGGTCGCCGATGTTCAGTCCAAGCTGTCGGAAGAGGAGCGGCAGGAGCAGCAGAAAAAGCTCGAAAAGGGCGACTTCACGCTCGACGACTTCCGCAAGCAGTTTGCCCAGCTCCAGAAAATGGGGCCGATGAAAGACTTGCTCGGCAGCATGCCCGGCATGAGCGAGATGATTCCGGAAGGCGAAGACCCGGAAACGGCTCTCAAACGCATTCAGGGCATGATCGACTCCATGACGAAGGAGGAACGCCGTAATCCGGATGTTATCGACATCAACCGCCGCCGGCGCATCGCGGCCGGCAGCGGCATCGAACCGCATGAGATTAAGCAGTTTCTCACGCAGTTCGAGACGGTGCGCGACCTCATGCGCAAGATGGCGACCATGAGCATCTGGGAGCGCATCAAAATGGTGACCGGCATGGGGAAAATGGGCGCTTTCCAGCCAGGAGCCAAGCTAGTTAATAAAAAAGGTGACACCGGACATCGGAAGAGTCCCAAGGAACGCGCAAAAGAACGTAAGAACAAACGAAAGAAGAGATAGTGTTCAGTGT